>VBEG01000125.1 GCA_005882115.1 Chloroflexota bacterium | reverse complement strand
AGATCCAAACTGCGCATCTGCAGGAAGCGCCGCGCCGTCGTGCACTCCTGCTCCAGGGCCGCTGATGTCGGCTACACCGACGACGCCTTTGAAGTCGAAGATGCTCGACACATCCGTGTTCGCAACCGGAAACTGGAAACGGAAGAGGGTGCCCCCAAGCGTCGTGCCGTACGGAATTGGCCGCGGCGGAACTGAGCGTCGGCTTGCCTCGGCAATGAGTGGCATCCAGACGCTGGATGTCACCACAGCACCGCCCGCCAGCCCGGTTGCCGACAGAAACTGACGACGCGATAAGGCCCGTTCCCAGAAGTGCGCGTGACCACCCTGGTGGCGGGCGATAGGTGAGGCTGCAAGCAGCCGCAGCCCCTCGTTAGTGAGGTTCATAGGCCCCTCCCTTGCCGCGTTGGCCCTATCGCGGCGCGCGTGGGCGCCGCATTGTCCCGAGCCTACACCTGACCCGGCGAATTGGCAATTTGCTTTCGAAGTAGCCTTCGCTCGCGAATGGACCCAGCCCATTCGGCGATCGAGGTCAATGACCTGCTCAAGACTACGCCGGGCGGCGCCGGCGCAGGCGGTCCGAGGCATCTCGTTCGGGGTCTCGGGCGGCGAGATCTTCGGCTAGGAGCGCTGCATCCGTTCCGCTTGCCCTATTCAGGTGGCGAGGCATACGTGCCATCAGGCTGCTGATCAGGTTTGATGTCGCGAGAGGCACATGCGAATGCTGTAGCCCATCACGTCCGGTCCTTTGGGATCACTCTTGGCCTACGCCGGCCGCTGGCGGCGAGCGCATCTGCCTTGTTTGGAGCCGGAGTGCCGGGCATGTGCAACAGACTCTTCACGGCAGTTACGCCAGGAACCTTGCGCACGGCCTGTTCGACTTTGAACATGGCATCCGCGTCGTCCAGCTGCCCACGAAGAACCACCGTCGTACCCTCGACCTCGAGGTTCAGGCGTCCGTGCGGGATCGAGCGGTCGCGGAAGAGCTCGCTTTCGACACGGTCGAGAAGCGTCCGGTCGTCAGCAAACTCCGGCCGCTCACGTCCCACCAGGTGGCGAGCCCTGGCCACGAGCGTGTGGAACCCGTATCGGGACTCGCGCGCAAGACGCCTGGCCGTCACTCGCACAAGGTGACCGGATCGTTCAACAACCCGGATGCGCCGAGCCTTGCCGTTGTCCGGGTCGAGAAAATAGGTCGCCACTGCCGAACCCGCGGCCAGCACCGTTGCTCCGATCCACGTTCGCTTTGTCATGCAATCAACACTCCCGTTGTCACCGCTTGAATGTCCCGACGATTTCACCCGTCGCAAGCACGTGCCCCTTGATCGCGTCCTGAAATGAAGAATTGGATGAGCCCTCGGGCAAAGATGTCATGGTGTCCAGCGCGTAGACGTGGAAGTGGTAATGGTGGCGCGAGCCCGGCGGCGGGCAAGGACCACGATAGCCGTTGCTGCCGAAATCGTTTCGCCCCTGAACACTGTCACCTGGCGGGGCAGCACCTTCGGATAGATCCGACGACGCTGGAGGCAGATTGAAGATCACCCAGTGCACGAAGGGTTTGCCAGGTGCGTCGGGATCGATCACCGTGAGTGCAAGGCTATGCGAGCCTTCTGGAACGCCCGTCCAGCTGAGGGGAGGCGAGACGTCAGCACCGCTGCAGGTGTACCTGGCCGGAATGGCGCCGCCGCTGCTGAAGGCCTGGCTTGAAACAGTGATCGAGGCCGCCACCATCGACTCCTTCCCACACGCTACAAGGAGACCGGTCAGCGCTGCCAGCGACGCTAGCCGGGCACGTTCAACGCCATGAGCCCGCATGCCAACGTGATCAGGAGTCGGTGTGCGACAGGCCGCGCCTGGGACCCGGTGTACTCGGGGATGAAGACAGCAAAGCCAACCGCAAGCGGAATTCCGCTCCACTTGATTTAAGAGCCCGGATCTCCAGTCAGCAGGTGATGTGCAGCAATGCGTTCGTCTTGCTGTCCGCGTCGCGGAGAAACTCGACCGCTTTGTCTGTCCGCATCGCTATGACCTCAATTCCGCGGCGCCTGGCTTCTTCAAGCACGGCCGGCATAACGGGTAGGGCTCCGTGTGCGCCGGTTCCGATGATCAAGCGCGAGCATTTCCACGGGATCTCCTCTTCCACCGAGAGTGGCGTGTGGCCGTACTCATCGCGAAAGTGCTTTGAGGGTTTCTTCTTGCGTGGCCGAACTCCGCCACGGTCGATGACGACGTCATGCTCGTAGATCTTGCCGTCGATGCGGATGGTGCCGAAAGCGAACCTGTCGATTCGCATGCTCTCAGCGTAGAACGTGCCGGTGTCAGGCGCGCTCGGCCGACGCGTCCCCGAACCGCGAGCGCTTACTGGGTTCGGGATCGCCTCAAGAATGCCCTAAAGGAGACACGCGCATTGCCAAATACGCTCGCGCAACAATCTAGGATCCCAAAGCATTTCAGTCGGGAACCGCCGCCATCGCCGAGATGCGAACGAGCTTGCGGTTAGCCCGGCAAAGACACCGGTCCGGCATCGCGAGCCAAGCGCGTGTGCCGATAATGCACTGTTGTGGGCGTGGATGACGACCAACGCGTATCTGGCCCGCAAAGGCACTCCACACGACTCTCTTTTTTATGGGCCCACAGGAAATGGATAGCGGGCTTGACAGCCGCTCTGGTGGGTGGCGCCGGCCTGTTCGTGTGGATTGTTTTGACACCGCTCGGCTCGGACACATCGCCTGGTCTTGTGACGGGCGGGTCGTCCTCGCCGTCCGCTTTACAAGGATCCCCGTCTGCAACGGTTGCTCGCCCACCATCTCCGTCACCAGGTCTCCCGAGCCTGGCCTTACCGATCCGAGCGGCTTTTTACTATCCCTGGTTCCCGGAAGCCTGGCGCCAGCAAGGAATGGACCCTTTTACGCACTACAGTCCTACGCTCGGCTATTACGAGACCAACACCACGACGGTGAAGCAACAAGTTCAGGCCATGCAATATGCCGGGATCCGTGCCGGAATCGTCTCGTGGTGGGGCCAAAAGTCAACCACTGACAGCCGTGTAGCGAAACTGCTTCAGATCGCTGGGGTGACAGGATTCGAATGGGCGCTCTACTACGAGCCGGAGGGGTACGCCGACCCTCCTACTTCCGAAATCGCCTCGGACCTCGTCTACATGCGAGATCGTTATACAAGCCAGCCCGGATATTTACGCGTAAGCGGGCGACCCGTCCTGTTCGTGTATGCGGATGCAAACGATAGCTGTGGAATGGCGCACCGTTGGAAGCAGGCCAATACGCTCGGCTTCTATTTAGTCTTGAAGGTATTCGCTGGGTACCGCGCGTGCGCGAATCATCCCGACGGTTGGCACCAGTACGCGCCGGCCAAGGCCGAGGACCATCAGGCCGGCTTCAGCTTCGCGATCAGCCCGGGCTTTTGGAAAGCCAACGAGGGCAGTAGTCGTTTGGCCCGTGGCGATCGAAGATGCATCACAGTGGCAGACTGCCTCTGGTTTCGGGATGTATCTGGACGTTCTTCATCACGTCACGTGAGCACGACCTTGACTCGGCCGTGCCCAGGCAATTGGGGCCAGATCATCTCTTGTGGTCGCCGACGCTGCATTCTTCACGCGAAGACGCGGACCTGTACGCAGCGCCGCTTTGGCAATCCGGCTGACCTCACCTCGCGATGCGAATTGCCGCAAGAACGCGCACCAGATCGCCAAATCCTGCTCGCAGGTCTCGCTGATATTCCTATGCATTGAACATTGGCTCCGGGACAGAGACTCGAACGCTGAACCTGGCGATTAACAGATGCGCCGTATCGCCTCAGTGGCCTCGGCCGACGATGCCCTGAGGTTGAGGCGTTGGCTGGTATGGCGAGGTTCCGGGCAGGAACCACTGCACCTTGCCGCTCACAACCGACTGGTTCAAGCCGGCAGGCTTGGCGTACCACTCGCGGCTCGGTCGCTTCAAGTGATCAGTAAGCGTCCATTCCATGAAGTTGTGCCAGACGGGAGCCGCGATCACGCTCGCCTCCAGATACCGAGCCATC
>VBEG01000124.1 GCA_005882115.1 Chloroflexota bacterium | reverse complement strand
CATAAGGAGAGCGTCGGTGGCTTGAATGGCTCGCAGGGCGCCAAGGAATAGACCCCCCGCTACCCGCGCCTGGACACCTGCCCTGAATCGGAATCACTGGATCGATCATGAAAGCTCCGATCGCAACGTCAAGTTGGTGTCCAGAGTCGGCTCAACAAGCTGCCATCTCCGCTCGGCCAGCCCAGCACGAGCCCCCCGCAACGCGTATGTCCCAGAAGGAGGCCCTAGTCGTTTAATGCCGCCGGCTTTGGTGACAGGCCGAGAGGTTCGCCATTGGCTCATGTCACCTGAGAGCATCAAAGAGACCCGGCGGTCGGCAATCGAAGTTTTCAAGCAGCTGCCCCGCATCTAGGAGCTGCCTCGGTCCGGTAAGTCCATGCACAACCTGCCCGCCGAAACACCGACCGATAGAACTCGCGAGCCAGTCAGGGTTGGTTCGACACCCTCGTGGTGGCTACTGCTGTTCGAGCACTCGCTTGACGTGGGCCAGCTTGCGCTGATCCGAGACGACATAGACCCTGGAGATCAAGTGGTTGGTCACGCTCAACGCGAGCACGGAAACCACAGTACCCTCGAAGAGCGCGACGACGCTCGGCTCGCCATTGACGACCTTCGCCACGAGCTTGTTGCCAGACCCGGCGCCGAAGAACCGCATAATCCGCCCGGCGACCGTCTCGCGGCCAACGTTCGGCTGGCTGATCGCAGGCAGCGTTCCGCCCACGTCGGCCCAACCCACGACCGACGGGTCGAGCAGCGGGAGCAGCGCCTTGATGTCGCCACCGGCGCACGCCGCGATGAACGCGTCCACGACGTGGCGCTGCTCAGCGGGGTCAATCGCGAAGCGCGCTGATCCCGCCTCCTCGTCAACGCGCTTGCGCGCGCGGCTCGCGAGCTGGCGACATGCCGCTATCGTTCGCCCCACCATCGGACCGATCTTCTCGAACGGGAAGTCGAACACGTCGTGCAGCACGAAGACGACGCGCTCGGCGGGCGACATACGCTCGAGGACGACAAGCAGCGCGAAGCGCACGCTCTCGTCCATCGTCACGACGTCCGCGGGATCGGTCGCCGCGTCGTCGGAGAAGAGCAGCGGCTCGGGGAACCACGGGCCGATGTAGGCCTCTCGCTTGACCCGTGCCGATCGGAGCTGGTCGAGGCACAGCCGGCTCACGACCACCACAAGCCAAGCGCGCACGTCCTCGATCGGGTCGAGGTCCGTCCGGAGGAGCCTCGAGAAAGCTTCCTGCACGATGTCCTCAGCGTCGCTGTAGCTGCCGAGCAGCCGGTAGGCGACGTCCAGCAGGAAACGGTGGTGGTTCGTCCACGCGTCGATGAAACGTTCGTTGCTTTCGATCACTGAGACCGCCACACATATAAGGACGGGGCTGGGGTCCGAGACGTGACATCGGCCCAGAAAGTCACATTCCTGCGGCTGCCCCGTCCTAGGTGCATGAGCAACAAGAAGACGGTTCTCATCACCGAGGCGGACAGAGGCATCGGCCTCACAGACCACGGTAGCTCCAAGCGTGCGAGCAAACCAGCCATGGAGGCAAACCAATAAGCACAGCAATCAACACCATCTACCTGGGACCACGCGCGCGCCGAGTCGTCCGGTTCGCCGCACGGTTCGTCAACCCGCTCGTCCTGCTTATTGCAGGACGTCGCTGGATGCCGGTCGTCGGCATCCTGCGCCACCGCGGCCGGCGCTCGGGCCGCGAGTACGCCACGCCGATCGGGATGCGGCCACTGGGCGACGGCTTCGTCATCCCGCGGACGTTCAGCGACAACGCCGCCTGGTATCAGAACGTGAAGGCCGCCGGCGAGGGGCGGATCACATACCTGGGTCGCCATTACCGGGTGGTCGAGCCGGAGGTCGTTGACTACGCGACCGCCAAGCCGGCGTTCCCGCGCTACGAGCTGGCGCAGTTCCGCCTGATCGGGATCAACGAGTACATGCGCATGCGAGTCTTGCCAGACGACGTCAACCAAACACAGGAACAAAACGTGGTGGACACGAAAAGCGCAATCCAACTGAAATCGCCGCCTCGCAACCTGAATCTCGCCCTCGTCGTGATCGCGCTCGCGCAACTGATGGTCGTGCTCGACGTGGCGATCGTAAACGTCGCGCTGCCGTCCATCCAGCGCGAGCTGCACTTCGCCGCGACCGACCTCGAGTGGGTTGTCAACGCGTACGCGATCGCGTTTGGCGGCCTGCTTCTATTCGGTGGTCGCACGGGCGACCTGTTCGGCCGGCGCCGCATGTTCATCATCGGCGCCCTGATGTTCACCGCCGGCTCGATGGCCGGCGGCCTAGCCACCTCGTCGACCTTCCTGATCGCCGCCCGGGCCGCCCAGGGGGTCGGCGCAGCGATCCTCGCCCCGACCGCGCTCTCTCTCCTGGCGGCCACGTTCCGACAGGGAGCCCAGCGTAACCGCGCCCTCGGCGTTTACTCGGCCGTGTCTGCCGGCGGTGGCGGGATCGGACTGCTGATGGGCGGCGTCATCACGAACTACTTGTCATGGCGCTGGATCATGTTCGTGAACGTACCGATCGGCCTGCTGCTGGCCTTCGCGGCTCCACGAGTTCTGATTCGCGGCGAAGGCAAGCCCGGGCGTCTCGACCTTCCCGGTGCGCTGACGGTAACCGCGGGCGTTTCCCTCCTCGTCTACGGCCTCGCGCGCGTAGCGACGCACGACTGGAGCGACAACGTGACCCGCGCGGTATTGGCCATCGCGGTCACCCTTCTCGTGACCTTCGTCGCGCTCGAGTCCCGCGGCCGGCACCCCCTGATGCCGCTCCGGATCTTTGCGAACCGCAATCGGTCCGGTGCCTACGGACTGTCGCTGGCAATCGGAGCGGCCCTCTCGGGGATGCTGTTCTTGCTGACACTGTTCCTGCAGACCGTCCTGGGCTTCAGCCCGCTGCAGGCTGGCTTCGCGTTTTTACCGACCGCCTTGGGCGTGGTGGTGGGCGCCGGCCT
>VBEG01000123.1:2409-5425 GCA_005882115.1 Chloroflexota bacterium | reverse complement strand
GTTGGTGGAGTCACTGGATGATGGCCCGCTCAGAATGTTCTGTTACGCGCCGAAAGCGTACTCCGTCGACCAGGTTACGGACCGACCCCGTCAGTCGGACACCTGAAGCTCGAAGCCGCAGTTTAGGCAAGGGTTGAAGCCCTTGCCAGACTCCTCGAGGCGATTGCCGCAACGGCACACATAGCCGTGCACGCGCGCGGGGTTTCCATACGCCAGCCGGTGGGGTGGTACTCGTTTGGTCACGACTGCGCCGGCGCCGATCATGGCGAACTCGCCCACGACGACGCCCGGGAGCACAACAGCTCCCCCGCCGATCGAGGCGCCTCGGCAGATCCTGCCTTTGGCGACCACCCAGTCGGCGTCCGATTTCAAACTTCCGTCCGGCGTGATAGCACGTGGCAGCTGGTCGTTGAGGAGCATGACCCCTGGTCCGAGAAACACTCCGTCCTCTAACTCGAAACCGTGATAAACGGAGACCCCGTTCTGGAGCTTGCAGCGATCACCGATCCGGACCCCTTGATCGACATAGGCGCCCTTGCCAACAACGCACTCGGAGCCGATCACCGCGCCCTCACGAATCTGAGCCTGGTTCCACACCCGGGTGCCGGATCCGATCTTGGCGTCGGCGGCCACATCCGCGGTCGGATGAACGTGCGCCTTGGTACTTGCGCTTCGCACGCCAGGCAGCTTACCGAAACGACACCCCGGCGCCGGTACACGGCCATCAGGCACCATAGCGGCGACACGCTATGCACGCATTCGTGCCGGAGGCCCTCTGAAACCCACTTTCGTCCAACTCCTTGTGTGTCCCCGGTGTGGCTCAGAGCTTCAGCTAACGGTCATAGCTCAACTGGCTCAGGAGATCGAGACAGGTGAGCTTGTGTGCCAACAGGGACATGAGTTTCCTATCGTGGGCAGCGTCCCCCGATTCGTGGAAAGCGAGGCGTATGTACAGAATTTCGGCTTCGAGTGGAATGTCCACGCCCTGACCCAGCTGGACACCGATAGCAGCGACGAGTCGGAGCGGACGTTCCGATCGAAAACAGGCTTCACGCCTGAGCAGTTGCGTGGCAAGCGCGTTCTGGATGTTGGATGTGGCATGGGCAGATTCTCGGACGTGGCCTCCAAATGGGGCGCCACGGTCGTCGGGGTCGATCTCAGCCGTGCAGTAGACGCCGCACAGCGAAACATCGGGAGCCGGGAAAACATCCACATCGCCCAGGCGAACATATTCCAGCTGCCGTTTCGGGAAGAAACCTTTGACGTTATCTTCAGTATCGGTGTGCTCCACCACACACCGAACCCGAAGGCGGCATTCGATAATCTCCCGAAGCTTCTACGAGCAGATGGAAAGATCGCGATCTGGCTGTACAACGGGTACGACGCGTTCCGTTGGCGGTTTTCGGACTTGTATCGCCGGTTCACGCCGAGGCTGCCTAAGCGCATGCTGCACTCGCTCGCGTACGCCGCGATCCCCCTCTATTACGTCTACAAGATTCCAGGCGTGGGGCTATTCCTGCGTTGGATCCTGCCGGTCAGCAATCACCCCAAGCCGAGGTGGAGGGTGCTGGATACATTCGATTGGTATTCGCCTCAATACCAGTGGAAGCATTCCTACGAGGAGGTCTTTCCATGGTTCGAAGCCCACGGGCTGAAGGACATCCGGGTACTTAGCGTTCCAGTGTCAGTGCAGGGCACCAAGCGCTGACTGCCCAGGTCAGGTCACGTCGATCGCGAGGATAAGTCTCCACCATCCTGTAGACGCTTTGGGCCAGGGGCTAGTCCGTCGTTCGAGAACACGAAAGGTGACGCCGTCGCTATCGACTTGCGTCTTCGAAGGGTCGTTCTTCAGCGTCTCATACACCGCGAAGAGGAAACTCCGCTTTAGCGATGGCCGGTACTCGATCGCGTCGTTTGCAATCCAGAAGCGCGGATGCTCGATGCGGATGAAGTCCTGCATGTCGCCTGCCTGCAGGTATGGCGTCGCGATGCCGTCGGTTAGGCCGTCGAGGCTGAGCAAGCGAACGTCCGCCCGGAGCAGGTATCGGTCCTGCACCTCGTAGCCGAGGACCGAGTCACCGGGCCTCGCGACTTGGTTGAGGTAATCGATCGCCTCGCGCTCCTCGATCTGGTCAAATGTGTAGCCAAACCTGCTCTGCGCCCGCGCATCCGCCACAGCGCTGGCGAGCTGGCCGGCGAGCAGGAGCGCTGTGAGCCCAAGGGCGATCGCGGATACAGAGCGGGCCACATCGCCCCGCAGCCGCAAGTCAGCCATAACCCTCCTCGCGACCACGACCAGGCTCGTCGCGACCAGGCCGAGTACGAGCGCAAGGGTCAGACCGAGCGTGTGGTCGTGGATGGCGTAGCGCCGGATCGGGACATAGCTCCCAGCGACCAACACGATCAACAAACTGTAGGCGGCATAATCGCGAATGAGGCCCCGGCCGAAGATAAGAGCGGCGATGACTAGGGCAAGGCCCACGACGATAGCGCTCTCGACCGCGACCAGGAGCGTAGAGCCGCTAACAAAACCCGTCGCGGCAAGCAGAGCCGCGGCGGCGACGCCGCCCAGGACTGGGCTTCGCCGCGACCACTCGGCCCGCATTGCGGTGATGTAACGTGCGATGCCCACGACGATCAGCGGTGCGGTGGGCACAAAGTATCGCGACATGAACGCCGTCACCGGCGCAACGAGTGTCAGCGCGATCGCGTAGGCGACAATACCCGAAGCGATGTAGACGCCGAGCCACCGTGTGGAGCCGTCGTTCCACAAACGGGTGACACCGACTGCGGTGAGGACGAAGGCGAAAGCGATCGATCCGAAGTAACCAAGCATCGGGGTCGAATATGCAACGGGCCCAAGATGGCTCGCCGCCTCGAGAAGGGTGAACGCGCGGGCCCGGCCCGCGACCGAAAACGTGCCGAGCACGACCTGCGAATACGAGTAGTACGCAAGCGAGGGGATTGCAGCAATAACGGCTGTCATGACGAGCATCGCAAGGCGGCGTCCCCGCTT
>VBEG01000123.1:0-2404 GCA_005882115.1 Chloroflexota bacterium | reverse complement strand
CGCCACCGAGCACGAGACGCAGGCGGGGCGACAGATCGCGGCCGGAGCGCAAGCAGTCGACCACCGCCTGGCCGATTGGGATGGAAAGCGCGACGAGGATGACCACCAGCGGCGAATCGAACATGACCACGCCCCACACGGCCACTGCGCCTACGAGGTAAAACGACGCAAGGCCCGCGGCCGCAAGCGAGCCGGTGACTCTGTAAGCGACGACAATCACGACTAAGACCGATGCCGCGGTCATTAACAGCGAGAAGACCTTCGCCCCAGTTACCCCTAGACCGACGGCAAACGGTATGCCGAGAACGAGTGTCCATAACGGCGATGTGGCGCCGGACGAAAACATGTGTGGGTTAAAGCTGAAGAAATCGACGCGTGCGGTATTGCGTGCGAAAGGCAGATAGATGTTCGCGTCGCCGAAGAATGTTTGGAACATGGTGACGCCGACGATCACGACCGCGGCCACCGCGGCCGCTGCCGGTATCACCTCCAGGATCACTCGCAGCCGTCGATCCAAACGCCATTCCACGCGTGATGCACGCTCAACGTGCGGCGGGGTTTGCCGGCGTTCGTGTACCGCAGCCATCCCGCGATGGTAACC
The DNA here is from genome assembly GCA_005882115.1 of Chloroflexota bacterium. Lineage (GTDB taxonomy): Bacteria > Chloroflexota > Dormibacteria > Dormibacterales > Dormibacteraceae > 40CM-4-65-16. The sequence goes on along the minus strand of VBEG01000123.1, from coordinate 1,803 downwards.
CCGTGGTCTCGGCAAGGCGACATGGTTGGGGATCGCGAAAAGCGCAACGCTGCAGCCGTGCTTAGGGGTGGCTCGGATGGCTCATAGGGATGTTCGCCGCATGCTGGTCGGCGGTCCAGGCACGGTCGCTACGACGAGCGCGGAAAACGAGCGGATGATCCAATGAGGCCAGGGCTGCTAGCCGCTTACAGAGCGTTGTGAGCCGGTTGCCGGCTTCGGACCTGTCTCACTAGTCTCTCGTAAAGGTCTTCGGTCTGGATGATCATCCCCCTGACAGAGAAGCCGTTTAGGACGCGATTGCGAGCGGCATCGCCCATCCGCTGGCGCAACTGCGGCTTGTCGAGCAGCTCGAGCATCGCCGCCGCCAGCTGCTCGGGGCTGCCAGATTCGACCAGGATGCCGTCGATGCCTTCGCGCACGAGCTCGGGAATTCCTCCCACACGGGTGGCCACGACCGGGATGCCCCGAACCATCGACTCCAGGAGAGCGTTCGGAAAACTTTCCTTACTCGACGCCAGGACTGTCAAGTCAAACCCGGACAGGAATTTCGCAGCGTCCTTTTGGGCTCCTGCCAGCACAACGCTGTTTGTCAGGCCCTTTTCACGCAATGAACGCTCGATCGATGCTCGCTCGGCGCCGTCGCCGAAAAGGACAAGCTTGAACCTCGGCCGCTGTTTGACTATCAACCTGACCGCGTCCAGAACGTCGCCGTGTCGCTTGTGGCTGTTGAGGTTGGCCACCATCGCGACACGCCCGTCCTCTCCGCCCCTGCTCCATTGCTCCGGCAGCTCGAGTTGGTTAGTGACAGACGGCGGATCGATGCCGCTGTAGATGACTCCAGTCTTGGAACGCGGGACATTCTCGTCCGCAATGACCAGCTCTTGCACGGCCTCCGAGTTGCACAGGTGAAAATCTATTAATCGATTGGCGGGGCCGGCGACGAACCGCAGCCATCTCGATGAGTGCCGCGGGTAGGTATCCAGACCTCGTCGAGACGCGATCACCACACCAGGGCCGGTATTCCAGGTGGACAGTGCGGCGATTACGTATGAGGTCATCAAGTATCCGTGCACAATGTCCGGCTGCTCCCGAGCCAATAAGGCCCGTAACGAGGTCACGGCTCGAATTGCAGTGCGGGCCGAAACGCCGAGATTCGTGCGGCTCGGGCGAGGCAGGAGGGGCGATTCAACCTTTACCCTGTCGTCCAGCTCGGACCGCAACGGCCCATAACCGAAGAGACACATCAGAGAAGGTGTGAAGCGCGTTCTGTCGAGCCCGTTGATCAGCCGGACCAGCTGCGTTTCCGCACCGCCGATCTCGAGCGACCCGATCACATATACCACACGAACCGGGCGGTCGAATCCGGGTTCGGTCAAAGGTTGCGACTGGTCAGGCTACTGCGCATGGGCGTTTCCCACCAGCCGGCGTCGGGTCAACGGTGGTTGGTCGATGAACGTCCGGTGCCACTCTTCAAGCATCAGCAAGTCCCATAGGAGGTACTTGAACTGATCGCGCCCAGCCAGATGCGTCTCAACCATCTCCCGGATCGCCTCAGGCCGAAAGTAGCCCCGCGAAAGTGCCCGATGCGAAAGAACCGTGTCGAGAAGCACTTCCTTCAGGCTCGTCCGCAACCAGTGGCCTAGGGGGACGGCGAATCCCATCTTCGGCCGGTCGAGGACCTCGTCAGGAAGGATGTTTCGAAGGGCTGACTTGAGCAGGTGCTTGCTCTCGCCACCACGGCTCTTCAGGCTGGCGGGCACACGCGCCACGAATTCCATCAACTTGTGGTCGAGGAACGGCGAC
>VBEG01000092.1 GCA_005882115.1 Chloroflexota bacterium | reverse complement strand
GGGGCTGCCGCCACCTAGTTCCAAGAAAATCTGTGACCTCCCTGTGACCGCCGCGCGCCAGACGGAGCAGGCGAAGACCTCGATTTGAATACGATTTTTGGTCGGGGGCCCGGGATTTGAACCCGGGGCCTCACGGTCCCGAACCGTGCGCGCTGCCAAACTGCGCCAGCCCCCGACGCTCGATCTAGACCCTAAGGCTTCGGCGAACCCGGTGATTCTACCGGCCGTTCGAGCTTTGCCACGGCTCGCGCGCTCCGGGCTCGCAGTTGCTGGCGGACGAAGATGCTCGCGATCAACGCCAGTACAAGCCCACCCCACACGAAATAGAGAGACGTGTGGGCGCGCAGGAGATTCTCCAACTTCGGCCCGAAGTTGACTCCGATGTACAACACGATGCCGGCCCAGATCGCTGTCGAGACCGCGACGCTCGGCGCGAACACTCGATAGGGAATCCGGAAGACTCCGCAGGCCACTGTGATCGGGATGCGAAAGCCAGGGATGTGGCGACCGAAGATGATCGCCAGCACGCCGTACCTCTTGAACCACACCTCCGCCTTCGCCAGGCGCTCGTGGCTCAGGTGCACGTACTCGGCGAACTGGCTTTCCGCGAGGCGTCGGCCGTAGCGCTTGGAGATGAGATACAGGTTGGTGGCGCCGAGCACGACCGAAAGGACGAGGCCAAACCACGCGGCGACCCACGCCACGGGGGTGTGCGGGATGCGCGTACCCACATACATCACGAACACGTCTCCGGGCGCGGGCAGCGGGACGCCTGACTCCTCTAGATAAAGGAGAGCGAACCCCGGGAGGAACGAGTTCTGCCGCATGAAGTCGCGCAGCAGGCGAGTCCCGGCGTGCACGAACTCCGGCAGGTCGCCGTAGAGGACGGCCAGCACGATGACGATCGCAAGGGCGACCAGGCCGCCAGCGGCGATCTGCAGCGGCCGGCCGGTGCGGAGCGAGTTCAGCAGCCGCCGGCCGGTGCTCACGGGAAGGTCGGCGCTACTCATCTGGATGGCCCACAGTACCGAAACGAATTGTGACTAGCGGCCGATCGGGTCGACGACGGTTTTGACCTCCATCAGCGTGGCCGTGGCGTCGGCCACCATGGAGTGGGAGTCACGATTCTCGACCAGCGCGCTGACATAGACCAGGGTGCGGCGGACGCGATCGACCTTGCCGACGATCCGGACGCGCTCGCCCAACTTCAGCGGCCGCCGCAGGCTCACCTGAAGGCGCCCGGTCACGCCCGGATGCCCGGCGTGCCACGCCGCCCAGCCCACGGCCTCGTCCAGCATCAGCGCGACGATGCCGCCATGGGCCATCCCGGCCCAGCTCTGAAAGCGCTCGGGCACGTCGTACTCGGCGACCGAGCCGTCCGGTCCGGGCTCGAACTTCAGCTGCAGCCCGTCAGGGTTGAGCGGGCCACATCCGAAGCAGTGGCCGTCGAAATGTACCTCCACCCCTTCAGCCGCGGCAGTTCCACGCGCCGGTGATGTGCTCCGCGCCACGCTTGCCCGTGACGGCGCTGGTGAGCAGCGCGTCGATGGTCCCCGACTGCATGGTGCGGTCCATGGTCAACGTCACTTTGTCCGCCGCGAGTTTTGCATTCGGATCCGCGCCCTGGTTCAGCCACGCCCTCGAGTTGTCAGGCGCTTGCAATGAGATCTGCACATCCCGATTGCTGTAGGTGCCTGGCCCTCGGAAATTCGCCACGTTGATGCTGAGCAGCCACTCGTTGCCGCTCGAGTCGACAGTTGTATAGAAAGTCGACGCCCAGGTCTCTCCGTTGCGCGCCTTGGCGCCGGAGCAAAACGTCTGCTGTGTTCCCTGGTCGGCCACGATCGTCGTAATGCGCCCCGGCAGCTCGCCGGTGAGCGTGAGGTTCTGAGTCCAGCTGCCCTGCGCGATGACAGGCGAAGGCGACGGCCCAACCTTGGCGTTGGTCTGGTCGCAGGCTGCCAGGACGAATAGTGCAACGATGCCCACAACCCGGAGCATGTGGTCGAATGTTAGCCGTGGCCGCCGCATCTGAGCAAATCAGAAGGGCCATGCGATCTCTGGAGGCCGCATTTTTGATCGGCGTCGAAGGTGTGACCGAGATCTGGCTCGTCCGCCACGCCGACTGCTACCAGGATATGGTCGAGACCGAAGATCCGCCCCTCAGCGCGCTGGGTCGAAGCCAGGCTCAACGCCTCGCGGTCCGCGTCAGGCACGCGAAACCCGCCGCGGTCTACTGCAGTCCCTATCGCCGCGCGCTCGATACTGCGCGTGCGTTCGGTGTTGACGTCCGCATCGATCCACGCCTCGTCGAGATGCCGCTCGAGATCTCCGAAGACGGGACACTCGAATTCAAGGAGACGGCGGACTCAGCGGTGGCGCGGATGCGCGGGGTGGTCGACGACATCGTCCGCGAGCACGAAGGCCGCCGGGTCGTGGTCGTCAGTCACGGCGCGTCGATCATCGCGTGCCTGACGGACGCGATGCAGCTGGATGCCGGCCGGTTGCGGTTGCTGCCCTACTACACGAGCATCAGTACGTTGCGTGTGCTCGGCGATCGACGCATGGTCGGCACCTTCGGTGACGTAGCGCACCTGGAAGCCCCTCCGGACCTGCGGGCCACGTCCCCATGAATGGGGAGGAGTTAATCCGGGCCGACCTAGAGGCGAGGCTCGGCTTCGGGGTGAAGGCCGTGGATGCGATCCCTGAGGGTCATTCCGGTTTCACCTATCTCGTGACGGCCGAGCGAGGCAACTACGTGTTGCGGATCCCTCCGCCGGGGACACGCATCGCTGGCCCGGCCGACGTCGTCAGGCAGGGCAACATCATGTCCGCTCTGCACGACGCGGGCCTTCCGACGCCGGCGATCCGGATGATGAGCAGCGACCCTGTGATCGATGGCCGTCCATTCATCCTGATGGAGCGCGTCGACGGAACTCGTATCGAACAGGCCGCCAAGAGCGAGAAGGCGGTGGACATCGCCACCTCAGCGGTCGAGGTGCTCAAGCAACTGCACGCGCTGCCCCTCGACAAGACCGGCATCGGCGATGAGGATCCAGTCGGATTGCCGGCGGAGATGATGCGCTGGGGGATGCTGATGCAGCGCGCGCCGGAAGAGCTCACCATGCGCGCCGGGGAACTGGGCGGACGGCTTGCCGCGAACGTCCCTGCGGAGCGTGCGCCCACGCTCGTCCACGGTGACTACCACTACGGCAACATGCTGTTCCACGGCCACGACGTCGCAGCGGTGCTCGATTGGGAGATCGCAGAGATCGGCCAGCCCCTCCTCGATCTGGGCTGCCTTTGCATCATCGCGATCCGCCGCAAGTACCAGGGCGCCCCCAACCCCGGCGGAGCGATCGACGTGTCGATGCAGCAGCTCTACGACCTGTACGGCGTCGACGCAGAAGAGATGCGCTGGTACGCGGCGATGAGCCTTTACAAGTACGCGTCTATATTCGGCTACAACCTCATGCTCCATCGCAAAGGTCGCCGCCCCGATCCCATGTACGAAGGACTGACCGATACCATCGTGGGCATGATCGACGAAGGTATCGGCCTGCTGTGAGCTGGGATTTCTCGACCGAGCCCGAGTTCGAGAAAAAGCTCGAGTGGATGCGCCGCTTCATGCACGACGAGGTCTATCCGCTCGAGGTCCTCGATGTCGACGAGGGCAGATTCACGCGCGCGATCCGTCCACTACAGGAAGAAGTCAAGAGGCAGAAGCTGTGGGCCACGCATCTTCCGCCAGAGCTGGGTGGGCAGGGTTACGGCCAGGTGAAGCTCGGGCTGATGCACGAGATCGAAGGTGCTTCGGTCTGGGGACCGATCGTGTTCGGAAACCAGGCGCCGGATTCGGGAAACTCCGAGATCCTGGCGCACTTCGGGACCGACGCCCAGAAGAAACGGTGGCTCTACCCGCTGCTCGACGGAAAGATTCGCTCTGCCTTCTCCATGACCGAGCCGAACACAGCCGGCTCCGATCCGACGTTGCTCTCCACCACCGCGGAGTTGCAGGGCGACGAGTGGGTGATCAACGGCCACAAGTGGTTCACGTCGAATGGCATGATCGCGGACTTTCTGATCGCGATGGTCGTCACCGAGCCCGAGGCCGACTCGTACGAGCGAGCATCGATGATCATCGTCCCCGCCGACGCTCCCGGATTGAAGAGGCTGCGCAACATTCCCACCTTGGGTGGCGAGCACGAACGATTTGGGTACGGGCACTCCGAGATCGTCTACGAGAACGTGCGCGTGCCCAGCGCGAATGTCCTCGGTGAGCGCGGCCAGGGATTCCTGATCGCTCAAGCGCGGCTCGGGCCGGGTCGCATCCACCACTGCATGCGCTGGCTCGGCCAGGCACGGCGCGCTTTCGACATGCTGTGCGAGCGCGCGTTGCAACGCGAGGCGTTCGGCAAGAAGCTCGCAAGCCATCAGACTATCCAGAACTGGATCGCGGACTCGGCGGCCGAGATGCAGGCCGCGCGGCTGATGACTCTGCATGCGGCGTGGATGATCGATACGCAAGGCGCGTCGGCCGCGCGCAAGGAGATCTCCTTGATCAAGTTCTTCGGCGCCAAGGTGCTGCACGATGTGATCGACCGCGCGATCCAGATCCATGGATCGCTCGGGTTCTCTGCCGACCTTCCGTTGGAGGAGATGTACCGCCACGCGCGGGCGGCGCGGATCTACGACGGGCCGGACGAGGTGCACCGCGTGTCGGTAGCGCGGCAGATCCTGGCCGGCTACCAGGCACCCAAAGGAATGTGGCCTCGCGAGCACATCCCGACGCGGCGTGAGGCCGCCCGGCGCAAGTTCGCGGCGTTGCTGGAGGCGGCGACCACCGATGCCTAAGCGCCTCCCTGAGTATGCAGTCCGCAACCGCGAGGTGTGGACGGTGTCGAACGCCAACTACACGGCCGCCAGCGCGACCGAGTCATGGGCGCAGGACGAGATCACCTGGGGCAGATGGCACACGCCCGAGTCTGAGATCAAGGTCCTGCCGCAGTTGCGCGGGCTCGAGGTCATCGAGCTCGGATGCGGCACCGCCTACTTCGGGGCATGGCTGAAGAAGCACGGCGCCCGCCGGGTGCTGGGCGTCGACATCACGCCGGCACAGCTGGACACTGCGCGTGAGATGAACGAGAAGTTCGGCCTGGGCCTCGAATTTCTCAAGGCCAACGCGGAGGCGGTCCCGCTCCCCGACGAATCGTTCGACATGGCGTTTTCCGAATACGGCGCCTCTTTGTGGTGCGATCCGGACCTGTGGATCCCAGAGGCCGCGCGCCTTCTGCGCCCGGGCGGCGAGCTGGTCTTCATGCGCTCGACGGACCTCGAGATGGTGTGCTCGGCCGACACCGAACGGATCGGGACGCAACTCGTGCGGCCGCTGAAGGGAATGCACCGCCTCGACTGGACGGACGACGAGGTCGGGGCGAGCACCGAGTTCCACGTCAGCCACTCGGAGCTGTTCCAGATCCTGCGCCGGGCCGGATTCGACGTGCTGGACTTTCGCGAGCTGTACGCAACGGAGGACGCGGTGGACCATCCCTATTACCAATACGTGACGGCTGAATGGGGCAGCCAGTGGCCGTCGGAGGAGATCTGGCGGGCCAAGAAGAGCCGGAGACGGCCGGGTGCGCCGGCTGCCCGCCGCCGGGCCAAGAAGACATAGCCGGGTCAGCCCCACCCCGCCCTTCGGGCGGTACTGCCGCGCAGGCGGGGAAGAGTTGAGCTTCCCCTAGCTCGGGACAGACTCCGCCAGGTGGAGGCGGTCCCAGTCGCTGTATTCGCCGTTCACGTGGATGATCCGCTTCAGCCCCGCCTGCTCGAGCAGGCTCGCCGCGATCCCCGCCCGATAGCCTGACGCGCAGTGCACCGCGACCGGCGCGTCGCGCGGGATCTCATCTGCCCGAAGCGGCACGTCGGGCACATACATGTGGACCGCACCCGGAACATGACCTGCCACCCACTCGTGCTCGTCGCGAGTATCGACGACGGTCATCGGCTCCGCGCTGAGCACCCACTGGGCCATGTCTTCGACGTCGATCGTCTCGAAGGTCGAAACCTCCCGCCCCGATGACTGCCACGCTTCGATACCGCCGTCCAGGCCGCCCGCGATGGTGTCGTAGCCGATCCTGAGCAGCTGCCGTTGCGCCTTGTGCAGCTCTTTGTCACCTCCGCCGACGAGGATCAGCGGACGACCGCGCGCGATCAGCCAGCCGACCCACGCACTGACCGGGCCGTCGATCCCGACGTTGTAACTGCCCGGGATGTGGCCGCGATCGTAGTCACGGCCGATGCGGACATCCACGACCGCGGCGCCATCGTCCATCATCCGCGCGACCTCGTCGGCGGTGAGGGCGGCGAGTGGCGGGACCGATTTGCCGATGAGCGTGGCCCCTCCCCTGTTGATCGCACCCATGTCTCGGTAGTAGGTCGGGTAGCGATGCTGATTCAGCGCCCGGGCGAGAAACGGCATCACCTCCGTCGTGAGAAAGAAGGGATTGGTCTTGCGCTCCTGGCCGAGCGTCGTCTCATGGCCGCTGCGTCCGCCAGTCCCGCAAAAGGACCCGCCGCCATGCGTCGGAAACACCGCGATGTCGTCGGGAAGGCCGCGCAACCGGACCTGGAGAGTGCTCAAGGCTTCCAGCGCGAGGTGAACCGCGAGGTGCGGCCCGAAGAGATCGGTGCGCGCGATCGCGCCGAGCATCACCGCGCCGCCAGAGAAAAGTGCTCGGTGCCGGCCGCCTTCGCCGAGCAGGTATGCCTTGTGATCCGGCGTGTGCCCGGGCGTGTGGATCGCGCGGATGGTGATCCCGCCGATCTCGAGGTCGGCACCGACTTCGAGAGCTGAGACGTTCGCGCCCACATCCGCTGCCAGCTCGCGGCAGCCCGACACGTAGTCGTTGTGGAGATGCGTGTCCAGCGCGTGCGTCAGCTTGACGTTGAGGTTTGTCGCGACGTGCAGGTAGCGCTCGATGTCGCGCAGCGGGTCGACGACGAGGCCAACACCGTGGTCAGTGTCGGCGACGAGAAAGCTTGCATTGCCCAGCTCGGGAGCTGGGATCGCCTCGACGGTATACATCATCTTCTAGAAAGAGATCGGCGCCGTGGTCAGGAGGACGTAGATCGTGAGGATGATGACGAGAACTGCTCCGCCGTAGAACACGACCTGCGCGAGCAGGCTCTTCGCCGCCGGGACGCCGAAGTCGACCAGCAGGTAGCGCAGCCGGTGCGCAAAGTGGAAGAACGGCACCGCGATCAGGACGAGCAGGTAGAGCTTGACGATGGGGTTGCCGATGATGTTGGGGTTGTGGAGGCTGACAACGCGCACGAGACCCAGCGGGCCGAGGATTCCCTGGAACAGGATGTGGACCGGCAGCAGGATGGCGGCGATGACGCCGCCCTGAGCGAACATGAACCACCAGAAAAGGTGGGCGAGAGCCGGCCTGCTTGTGCCGTTGTCCCCACCCGCCGCTTCGCGGCGACCTCCCCGGCGAGCGGGGAGGTGAAGCTCTTCGCTCATTGGGCCAGCCGCAGGAGAAGGAAGCCGATCACGACCGAAGCCCCGATCCAGAGCGCGAATTGCGAGGCGACGATCACGCGGGACGACACCGGTCGGTCGAGCAGCTTCAGGTGGATGATCGAGCCAGCCAGGCTGAGGAACGTAAAGCTGTGGTACAGCGCGAAGGGCAGGCAGACGATGCTGAAGACGGCGAATGCCGTGCCGAAGGTCGTCGTCTTCTGGGTGATGTCATAGAGAAGCCACAGCAGCCAGATCGCCAGCGGCAGCGCCGTGAACTCGCGCGCCACATATAGGAAGTAGTGGCGCTTGCGCGTCCACCAGCTCGCCGGCATGCGCCAGGGATATTCCCTCGGCGCTTGTCTGGCTTCGAGCTGGATCGACGCCCTTCGGACACACAACCGAGCATTCGCCGACGAACGAGCACTCCCAGATCGCCTCGGCGTCACCGATCACGGGCAATCGCTGCTTCAACCCCTGGTCGCGCGAATCGAGGTTGTACCTGCGCGCGAGAGCGATTGCGGCCGGGCCTAGAAACTCGTTGTTGAGGCCGTAGACCGGGCACGCGGCGTAGCAGAGCATGCAGTTGATGCACTCGCTGAACTGTCTGAAGTCGTCGATCTGCTCGTTCGTCTGATGGTGCTCGCCGGCACCGAGCGGAAGCTCCTGCTTGCGGATGATCCACGGCTTGATCGATTTCAGCTTGTGCATGAAGTCGTCCATATCGATCACGAGGTCACGGATCAACGGGAAGTTGTTGAGCGGCTGGACGGTGATCGCACCTGGCCAGTAGTCACGCAAGAATGCGTTGCAAGTCAGCTTGGGCGTGCCGTTCACCATCATTCCGCAGCTGCCGCAGATGCCCATCCGGCAGGACCAGCGGTAGCTGAGGCTGCCGTCGATGTCCGACTTGATGTAGTTCAGGGCGTCGAGGACGACCATGCTCTCGTCGTAGAACGGGATGTCGTAGGACTGCAGACGGGGCTTCTCGTCCCTGTCGGGGTCGTATCGAGTCGCGCGGATGGTGATTCGTTTGTCGGGCATATTCAGTAAGTCCTCGCCTGCGGCTGGAAATTCGTGATGTGGACGTCGCGGTACTCGAGGCGCGGTCGGGCGCTCTCTCGCCGGAATGCAAGCGTGTGCTGGAGGAACTTGGCGTCGTCGCGCTCGGGAAAATCGCGCCGGGCGTGGGCGCCGCGGGACTCTTCGCGCGCGAGCGCCGAGACGGCGATGGTCTGCGAAACCTCGAGCATGAAATCCAGCTCCAGCGCCGCGAGCAGCTCGGTGTTGAACGTGCGGCTCGAGTCCTCGATCTTGACGCGCTCGAATCGCTCGCGAAGGCCGCCGAGCTGCCGGATCAACTTCGCCAGGCCCTCCTTGGTGCGGAAGACGCCCGCGCCCGCGTCCATCTCGCGCTGCATCTCCTCGCGGATCGCGCCCATGCGCTCGTGACCATCTTTCTTTTCGAGGTAGCCCGACTCGACGCGGCGCGCTTCGTCCCACAGCATTGCATCGACCGGGTTCGCTGACACCGGTTTGGCGGTGCTGGCGTACTGCGCCGCATGCCGGCCGGCGGCGGCGCCGAAGACGAGGCACTCCGACAATGAGTTGGAGCCGAGACGGTTGCCCCCGTTCAGACCAACGTTCGCGCACTCTCCGGCGGCGTAGAGGCCGAGGATCGGCGTCACGCCCGAGATGTCAGCGTCCACGCCGCCCATCATGTAGTGCTGGACAGGCCGGACGGGGATCGGATCTTTGACGATGTCGATGCCGACGAACTCGCGACCGAGCTCACGCATGAACGGCAGCTTGCGGTCGATCATCTTCTCGCCGAGGTGGCGGACGTCGAGGTGCATGTACTTGCCGTGCGGACCGTCGAATCCGCGACCGGCTTCGAACTCGGTGATCATCGCTCGGGAGATGATGTCGCGAGGTCCGAGCTCCATCTTGTTCGGCACGTAGCGCTTGAGGAAGCGCTCCCCTTCGTTGTTGAGAAGGTAGCCTCCCTCTCCCCTGACTGCCTCGGTGATCAAGATGCCCGTGAAAGGCAGGCCCGTGGGATGGAACTGGACCATCTCCATGTCCTTGAGGCCGACACCGGCGCGGTAGGCGAGCGCCATCCCGTCGCCGGTGCAGATATTGCCGTTCGTGGTGAAGGCGTACACGCGGCCGAGTCCGCCGGTCGCGAGGATCACCGACTTCGCGGTGATCGCGTCAAAGCGACCGGTGCGGATGTCGAGTGCGACCACGCCGACGCACCGGCTGTCCTCGATCAGCAGCTTGGTCACGAATGCCTCGTCGTGGCGAGCGATCTGCGGGTACTTGAGGGAGGTCTGAAAGACCGTGTGCAGCATGTGGAAGCCGGACTTGTCGGCTGCGAAGCACGTCCGCCAGGTCGTCATGCCACCGAACGGGCGGACCGAGATCTTGCCATCAGGGTCCCGGCTCCAAGGGCAGCCCCAATGCTCCATCTGGATGATCTCGACCGGGGCCTCGCGCACGAATGCCTCGACGACCTCCTGGTCGGCAAGGTAGTCGGAGCCTTTGATGGTGTCGAAGGCGTGTGTCTCGTACGAGTCCTCGGGGCGCATCACCGCCGCGGCGCCGCCCTCGGCGGACACGGTGTGGCTGCGCATCGGGTACACCTTGGAGACCATCCCGACCCTTACCCTGGGATTGGCCTCGACCGCAGCTATCGCTGCCCTGAGGCCGGCGAGCCCTCCGCCGACTACCAGGACGTCGTAGCTCTCGAAATCCACTTGCAACCTGATTCTATTGGGAGCCATGAGCACGCCGTTCTGGGCGCCACCGCCGGAAAAGTACCCGGGGCCATTGCCGGAGAAGGCGGACGTGCTGGTGATCGGTGGCGGGATTGCCGGCACCAGCCTGCTGTGGCATCTCGCCCGGCGGCGCATCGACGCCGTGCTTGTCGAGCGCCATCACATCGCGTGGGGCGCGAGCGGCCGCAACGCAGGTTTTCTGCTGGCCGGTGTGGCGTCAAGCTACGCGGAGGCGGTCCGTACGTACGGACGGCAGAAGGCGCGCGACGTCTGGGAGCTAACCAATGAAAACCACGACCGCATGATCGAGGCGGTGCGCGGCCATTCGTTCGGCTACCGCAGGCTGGGCAGCGCGATCCTGCCCGACAGCGACGAGGAGCGCACCCTGCTTATCGAGTCCGAGCAGCTGCTCCAGGACGACGGATTCTCGGCGCTGTGGGATGGGACGCGGCTGGTCAACCCACGCGACGGGGAGGTTGACCCTGTGGCGCTCGTTGCGGCTTTTGCACGGCAGGCGAAGCCAGGTGGGATTCGCGAAAGCATGGAGGTGACCGGTCTTGTTCCCAACCTTCACGGCGTCACCGTCACGGCGGGCGAGGTCGCCTGCGAGGCCGGCGTCGTGATCCTGGCTACGAATGGGTACACGTCGCAGCTGGTGCCGAGGGTGAAGATTGAGCCCACGCGCGCACAGATGCTCGCTACCGTGCCTGAGACGAAAGCCATCACGGATTTGCCGGTGTACTCGCACTTCGGCTACCACTACTGGCGGCAGCTGTCGACTGGCGAGGTCTTGGTGGGCGGGTGGCGTGACACATCACTCGACACGGAGCAGACCACCGACGAGGAGCCGACGGCTCAGATCCAGGAGCACCTCGAGCAGGCGGCGCGCGACCTGGGGGTCAACAATGAGGTCACGCACCGTTGGGCGGGCACGATGGGCTTCACCGAATCTGGATTGCCTTTGGCAGGACCCGTCGACGGAATGCCGAACGTCTACATCTGCGCGGGGTTCACCGGGCACGGGATGGGGTTTGCGTTCATGACCGCGAAGCAGGTCGCCGAACAGATCTAGGCAGCCCTCCGGCCTCCGGGCCACCTCCCGATGGATGGGAGGAGTCAGTCGGGTAAAGATCGCTCCAGGAAGGCCAGCCAGTTGGCGCCCATGATTCCTTCGACCTGCGACCGGTTGAAGTGGAGGCGCAGGCGCGCCGGCAGCTCCTTCAACTTCGCGAGGCTGTCCATCGGGGCCTGGCGCGAGTCGAAGCCACCGTCGAGGTCAGTACCGATCCCGACGGCCTCCGGTCCGCCTGCCGCCCAGGCGTGGTGGACCATGTGCTTCACCACGTCGTCCAGCGTCGCTCGGCCTCTGCTGCGCAGGTGGGCCTGGTAGAAGCTGACGCCGACGATGCCGCCTCGGCGAGCGATCTCAGCGACGGTCTCGTCGGTCAACTGTCGGTCGCCCGGCACGATGGCCCGCGAGTTGGCATGTGAAGCCATGATCGGACCGTGCCACATCGCGAATGCATCGCCGACCGCTTGGTCGGCCAGGTGGCTGAGATCGAGGATGACTTTCTTGCGACGCATCGCCTTCAGAAGCTGACGCCCCAGTTCGGTGAGGCCGCCGGGCGCGCCGGTGCCGCCCGCATAGCGTGTCCCTCCCCACGCCGGTCCGATGATCCGCACGCCGCGGTCGGTCCACGCGCCGAGCTGGCTGGGCGTCTCGATCGGGTCGGCCCCTTCCATGAGCAGGACCGCGGCGAGTCTCCCCTTCTTCCAGCCTCGGGCGTACGCCGCGAGTGACCTGCCGTCGGTGATCAGCTCCAGGCCGCACGAGCGGTAGTAGTTGACCTGCGCGGTGGCCATGAGGTTGGCCTCGTGGGCGCTCTCGTAGACGAATCGGGTCCGCATCGCCCGGCCCGCCCGGGCCGGCGCGCAGTAGAGCGTCGCGAAGATCAAACCAACCTCGGCCGCGACCAGCGTCGGCCGGCTGATCAAAAAACCTGGGGGCGGCGGCCCTAGGAAGCCGTGGCCACGGGACACCGCGCCCCAGGCGATGTCGAGGTGGGCATCCACGATCACTTTCGGAGAATAATCGCGACCGAAACCCTGTATGTGGTAATAATGAAGTCATTCACTATGAACGACACTGATTTGAAGCACACGATCTCTCGGATCGGCTGGAAGCTGGAACAAGACGAGAAAGGCCGCTTGTTCCACCCCGACCTTCGGGCGATGTTCGACCCTCTCAAAGTCGAGCTGGGCGCCATTGAGGCGCTGTCCGCTGTCCACTTTGCCGGTCGCTCGGTGCACCTGCTGCAGGAGCGATGGGCCGAGCAGCACGGGCTCAGCGAGGGCCGGCTCGGCGTTCTGTTTCGGCTCTACCGATGCGGTGATATGCCGTTGGGCGACCTGGCGAACGACCTGGATTCCACCCCTCGCAACATCACCGGCCTGGTCGACCACCTGGAGAAGGACGGCCTCGTCGAGCGCGTCCCTGACGCCACTGATAGGCGCTCCATCCGAGCCCGCCTCACCGCCGCCGGCCGCCAGCGCATCGAGTCGATCTGGCGCGAGGGCCTGGAGAGACAGTCCGAGATCGTGGAAGGAATCAGCAAAGACGACCTGGCGCAGCTTCGACACCTGTGCCTGTTGCTGGTGGAGAACGCCAGGAAGGAGCTGGGCAAATGATCACTCAAGGACTCTCACGCCGGCGCGTGCTTCTCGCGACGGCAGGCACCATGCTCGCCCTGCTGCTGGCGGCGCTCGACCAGACGATCGTCGGTACCGCGATCCCGCGCATCGTCGCCGACCTCAACGGCCTCGACCGCCTCGCGTGGGTGACGACGGCCTACCTCGTGACGTCAACGACGATGACCCCGATCGCCGGCAAGCTCGGCGACCTGTTCGGGCGCAAGCCCTTCCTGCTCGCGGGGATGATCGGCTTCGTCATCGCCTCCGCGTTTTGTGGCCTGTCCCAGGACATGAACCAGCTGATCGTCTTCCGGGGCATCCAGGGCCTGTTCGGCGGTGTGCTGTTCGCGACTGTGTTCACCGTCATTGGGGACCTTTTCCCGCCCGACCAGCGGGGCCGCACCGCCGGACTCTTCGGTGGCGTGTTTGGACTGTCCTCGATCATCGGCCCCACCACCGGCGGCTTCATCACCGACCACTTCAGCTGGCGCTGGGTGTTCGAGGTGAACATCCCGGTCGGCATCATCGCCGTCTTGGTCGTGCTGGCGGGTCTCCCCTACGTCCGCTCCAAGGCCTCCTGGCGCGACATCGACTTCTGGGGCGCTGCGACGCTGGCCGCCGGCATCGTCCCGCTGCTGATCGCCCTCTCCATCACGCGCGACCACGCCTGGACCTCACCCCAGGTCACCGGCTTGCTCGCGATCGCCGCGGCGATGCTCGCGGCGTTCGTGTTCGTCGAGTCGCGGGCGGAGCACCCGATCGTGCCTCTGCACCTGTTCAAGAACCCGACGTTCAGCGTCAGCATGATCGTGGGGTTCATCACCGCGTTCGGGATGTTCGGTTCGATCCTCTTCACCCCGCTCGTCTTTCAGGGTGTGCTCGGCATCAGCGCCACCAACTCGGGCGCGTTGATCACCCCGATGATGTTCGGCCTGCTCGGAGCGAGCACGGCGACCGGTTTCATCATGCGGCGGATCAAGTACTACCGCTTCCTGGGCACCGTCGGCGTCGTGGTGATGATCGTCGGCATGTGGATGCTGTCCCAGATCACGCCATCCTCGCCGGAGTGGCGGGTGGTTGTCGACCTGATCGTGGTCGGCGCTGGGCTCGGCGTCACCTTCCCGCTGTACCTGACGGCGGTCCAGACCGCGCTGCCGCGCGAGTTCCTGGGCGTTGCCTCGAGCCAGATCCAGTTCTGGCGCAACCTCGGCGGCACCGTCGGCAGCGCCATCCTGGGCGCCGTGCTGGCGAACCGGCTGCCCGACTACCTCAGCACACGGCTATCTGACTTGCACCTTCCGCCTCTCGCGGGAGGCCTGCCCTCGGGCGGCGCCAACGCCATCCTCGACCCGACGCTGCTCGCCAAGCTGCCGCCGGCCGTCGTCGGGGCCATCCGCTTTGCCCTTTCCGACACGCTCCACGACATCTACATCTTCGCCGGCGGAATCCTTGTCCTGGCCCTGGTCGCCACCTTCTTCATGAGGGAGGTGCCGCTGACGGGGGCGCGTCGTGACCTGGGCTTCGAGGCGCCTCCCGTCGAGCTCGAACAGGAAGACAGGGAAAAGGCCGTGGCAAGCGCGTAAAGGCTTGTAAGGGTATGCCTCCAAATGTTCGGCAGGCGAGTTAGAATCGCCACCGCACGCCGAGGGTAGTCCGGCCGCCATCTGTCCGGGGCCTCAGCGCGAATTCAAGGGGAGGCCAGTTCGGTGACGGTGAGCTTCGTGGATCGGACGTTGACGTGTCGCGACTGTGGGCGGGAGTTCCTTTTTACGGCCGGGGAGCAGGAGTTTTACCAGTCACGCGGGCTGCAGAACGAGCCCAGGCGTTGCCCGGAATGCCGGGCTGCGAGACGCCAAGCGGACGGCAACGGCGGCGGCCGCGCGAGGGTCATGCACGACGTGATCTGCTCGAACTGCGGCAAGCCGACGCAGGTGCCGTTCGTCCCTACGGGCGCGCGACCGGTGTACTGCCTCGATTGCTTCCAGACGGTGGGTAGGCGCTAAGCAGGCTCCATCCCCCGGCTACGCCGGGTACCTTCCCGCAAGCGGGGAAGAGTTTGGTGCACCGAGGACGATAGCCATGTCGGCGAAGGTCCGGTAGGCCGACTCGAACTGTTCCTTCGGATGCCACGCGCGCCCGAACCATGGGTCGTTGATCAGGACGGCGTCGCGCCTGACGCCGATGATCGTCACGGCGTGCTCGGTCAGCGTGTAGCGGACTGTGGCCCCGTCATACGCGACGTACCACGCCAGATCGACCTGGTGGTAGGTGTTGCTGATCCAGGCCACGACCGGATGGCCGTCGAGGACAGCCTGGTAGATGTGCGCAGGTGGGACAGGTGAGCCGTAAAGGCCTGAGCCCGCCTCGACCACATTGGCTCCGGCCAGCATCGCCGCTAGCGCCACCGGCTGGTAGTAAACGCCGTAGCCCGTGTAGCGCTGGATGCGGCCGTCGGGGTTGCCCACGAAGCCGGCCGCCGGGTCGCCCCACCGCATGAGGTGACCTGATGTGTCGAACCTCGCCGGGCGGCTGTCGCGCGACATGAAGGAGATCAGCCTCAGCTCGTCGGTGTCGATGCCGTAGTACGAGAGCGCCATCTTCAAGGCCGCCGCTTCGCATGAGAGGTTGTGCGCTTGGTGCGCCCAGCTGACGTTCAGTACGCGCTCGGTCGGCTGCGGCTCGGGAGAGGCGACGAAAAGAGTCGCCAGGATGGCGAACAGGCCCACGAGTCCCACAGACATAGAACGGTCTGCCCAATCCCCCGGCTACGCCGGGTACTTCCCCGTAACGGGGAAGAGTTTGCCCTGATCCCCCCTCAGCGTCTTGCTTCGCCTACCTCGATGAGGTGGCCGTCCGGGTCACGGATGTACGCCCTGATCTCGCGGCCGTGGTCTTTTGGCTCGGTCAGGAACTGCGCTCCCTTCGCCGACCACTCCTTGTATGCCCGCGCGATGTCGGCCACCCGGATGTTGAGAAACGCGCTGGTGCGATTCGGGTCGGGCGGTGTTGTGAGCGTAACCGTGGGCTTGTCGTCCGTCGGTCCCCCGCCGGCGTTGAGGATCAGCCACGTATTGGCAATCTTCAGGATCACCGGATCGCGCTCCAGCACCACCTTGGCGCCGAACACGTTCTTGTAGAACTCGCGGGATCGGTCCTGATCCGACACCACTAGAAAGTGCGTGACGACGAAACCATCGGCCGGCGCGGGAAAGTCAGATTGCTCCATGACTAACCAATCTAGTCGCTACGCGATCGCGATCGGCCGGACCGGCGAGCCGGTCGCCCCGCGCATCTTCAGCGGCAGGCAGACGAACACGAACTCGTCGACCTTCGCTGCGGCGAGCTCCTCCAGATTGAGGTTCTCGATGATCGGTATCCCGGCCCGGACGAGGAGCAGGATGTGCGCGGGCAGTGTGACCTTCAGCTCGGGGTCGGCCGGGCCCATGACGTCGAAGGCCATGTTGTCGGCGCCGACCGCGGCCGCCTTCTTCTCGGCCAGCCACCTCGAGCCGGCCGCGCTCACCCCGGCGGCGCGGAGGTACTCGTCAGGATTGGACCAAAGCGCGCCGTAGCCGGTGCGCACCAGCACGACGTCCCCGAGGCGCACCTCCGCCCGAGCCGCGTGCTCCAGCTCCGCGGGCGTGATCGCGTGCTCAGGGTCCAGCCGTCGCTCGCCCGCGACGTCGAGCAGCACTCCGCGCGAGACCAACGGCGCCATCGTCTCGACGCCGAGCTTCTTGAAACCGACCGACGTCTGCACCCCCTCGTCGACATGGATGCCACCGTGGAGCGTGAGGTTCTCGGCCTGATGGGCGAGCGCATCGATGTGAGTGCCCGAGTGCTCGGGCATGACGACGATGCCCGACGCGCCGGTGCGCGCCTCAGGCGCACCCCGTGCGTGATGACGGTGGAGGAAGTAGTTGAAGCCTGGCTGATGCGCGGGGTGCGAGGGCGCGCCCGCGTAGCGAAGCTGCTCGAGGTCGAAGACGCGCGCCTTAGAGATCGATTCGAGGAGGTCGGCGATCAATCCCTGTAGCGGTAGACGATGCGCCCGCGGGTGAGGTCGTACGGGGAGAGCTCCACGCGGATACGGTCGCCAGGTGTGATACGGATGAAGTAGCGTCGCATCCGGCCGGCCGCATACGCGATCAGCTTGTGGCCGCCCTCAACCTCCACCTCGAACATCGCATTCGGCAGCGCGAGCGAAACGACCGCGTCCATGACGACGGCTTGTTCTTTCGGATCGCCATCATCGCGGTCGGGCTTGCGTGCTTTCTCGGGACGCCGCGGGGCGCGCCGGCCTTTGTTCTTGCCCAAGACGTGTGAAGTCTAAGGACGACGGGCGACGGTCGTCAGCCGCGCTTCGACTTCGCTCGCGACATCCGCTGACAGGCGGTCGGAGGCGACGAGCCGGTGCAGCGTCTCGATCCAGCGCCGGTCCTTCTCGACCGCCCGCATCATCAGCCGGCACCCGTCGTCCAACATCCCCTGCTGGGCCATCGTGAGCCCGCCCCAGAAATAGATCTCGACCATCTCGGGCGCCAGAGCGATCGCCTCCTGCAGCCTGACCGCGGCCGTCGCCTGATCACCCGCGTCTGACAGGTGGTCCGCGTCGCCCATCGCCACGTACGCGCGCTTCACCCGAAGCAGCCGTCGCAACTCGAGGAGCGGATCCGGAGCGTCTTCCACACGTAGGTCGATCACCCGGTCCTCCCACGACCGGCCGGTCGGCTTGCCCGAAACGACGAGCATCGCCGCCGACTGCTTGCCGCGGATGTCGCCGCCCTCGGCTTCGGCCGCGTCGAGCGCGGCGAGCAATCGCTCGGCCAGAGGTTCTTTGCTCTGCCCATAAGCCTCGAACATGGCGTCCCACACGGTGTCCTTCTCCATCAGGTTGGCCTGGCAGCTAAAGCCGTCACCGATGCGGTGCCCGGCCGCCGGAATGCATTTGCTGCCCGTGTGGGTGGCCACGTTGCCCTGGGCGTCGACGAGCGAGACCTGGCGCGACTGCGGCTCGGAGTCACCCGCGAGCAGCGCCTTCAGCGCCTGCTCGGCCGCGTAACCGGCTCGCATGTAGTCGATTCCCAGAGGCCCGAAGCTGACATTGACCATCGATTGAGTCGCCACCGCGCCCACGCCCGCGAGCGCCCAGGGAACCGTCGGGCCGACCTGGAAGTAGTGCGACTGAACGGCGACGCCGAGCTCACCGGTCTGCTTGTCGCGCGCAACTATCGAGTAGGTCATGCGTGGTTATCGTAAGCGCCGTGCAGCACGAGCACTACCAGCGGCCCGACTGGTTCACCAAGCATGTGTTCAATCGTGCTGTCGCGGTCCTCACACGAGTGGGCTTTAGCGTTTGGGGTTCGCGCGTGCTCCGAGTCCGCGGACGCAAGTCGGGCGAGTGGCGAAGCTCACCTGTGAACCTGCTGACCTACAACGGCAAGCAATACTTGGTCGCGCCTCGCGGACATACGCAGTGGGTGCGTAACATCCGCGTCTCAGCCACCGGCGAGCTGATGCTCGGGAACAAAGCCCAACCCTTTCGAGCGAGCGAGATCCCCGACGACGAGAAGGTTCCAATCCTTCGCGAATACCTGAAGCGATGGAAGTTCGAGGTTGGGATGTTCTTTGGAGGCGTCAGCGCCGAATCATCGGACGCCGAGCTCCGCCATATCGCGCCTGACCATCCCGTCTTCCGAGTCGACCCGCCCGGCTAGCGTTTCGCGACCGGCGATGTGCCGGGCGACATATCCCGCGTCGCGCCCGATCCCGGGCAGCACGTCCGAGACAGCCGCGTACTGGTGCTCCAGCCCGACGAAGTAAAGGCCTGGCTCCGAGGCGACGACACCGCGGTAGTGGAGCGGCCGCCCATCGGTTCCGAACGCGGCCGGGAGCTGGATCCAACGGAAGTCGGAGCGGAACCCTGTGCACCAGATCACGTTGGCGACGTCCAGCGTCCGGCCGTCCGCCAGCAGGGGCACGCCATCCTGAGCACCGGTCACACGCGCCACCTGCTCGACCCCGGCTCTCCGGAGATCGTTCATCTTCATCCTGATGAGCGGCGCGGTTTTCATCTTCGGCAGCACCTTGCGACCAACCGGAGTGTCCACCGTCAGAACGTACGTGCCCAGGAACTTGACCAGGGGCAAGACGAAGGCGGCAGCGGCGGGCCCATGCCGGACGGGCAGCTGGCCTGGCGGATTCCCCGACAACCAGACCCGATGCGTTTGTGAGAGGTCGAACGAGATCTCGGCTCCGGAGTTGCCCGCGCCGACGACAAGCACGGCGCCCTGGCGCAGCTGGGTCGGATTCTTGTACGCGCTCGAATGAATCTGAGTGATTTGAGGATCGAGGTGGCTCGCAAAGCCCGGGATCTTCGGCGCGTGGTGCGCGCCCGTGGCCACGACGACGGTGTCCGCCTCGTATGTCCCGGCGTTCGACATAACCGCAAATCCGCGCGCGGTTCGTGTGACAGCTTCGACTGAGACGCGGTTGCGCACCTGGAGGTCGAACTTGGCCGCGTACGAGCACATGTAGTCCGCGACCTCGTCTTTGGTCGGGAACGAGAGGCTCGGCGCCGGGAATCGCATCCCTGGCAGACCGTTGTACTTCGCCGGCGTGAAAACGCGAAGCGAATCCCATCGCGTGCGCCACGAGTCGCCGATGCGCTCGTTGGCGTCCAGGATCACGGAGGAGCGGTTTTGTCGCGCCAGGTGGTAGGCCACCGACAACCCCGCCTGCCCGCCGCCGATGATGACCGTTTCGAAATGCCTGTCCATTGCTCGCCTCCTTTTTCGTTCGTCGGCGATCAACGTAGGTGCGCGGCGGCATGCCTGGCATCGAGCGAAATGCCCAATTTGTGGGCGCGACGAATGGGTATTTCTATGTACGGCGGGCTTGCAGTCCGTGCTCGTACGCGTACGCGGTGGCCGCGGCGCGGGTGGACACCCCGAGCTTGGTGAAGATGTTGCTCACGTGGCGAGCCACGGTCTTCTCGCTGATGAAGAGCTCGGTCGCGATGGAGCGGTTCGACTTGCCGGCGGCAATGAGGCGTACGACCTCGACCTCGCGCGCGGACAGGCCCCCCGCCGGCTTCGCCGGCTTGCCGGACAACGCCTCCACTCGGGCGGCGTCGGGAGCGGCGCCCAGGCTGGTGAAAGCTCTATGAGCTGCATCGAGCTCCATCGCGGCGGATTCGGCGTCGCCCAGCTCTCGGCAGGCAAGGCCGATCAAAGCTCTCGTCCTCGCGGCTTCGTAGGGCGCATCGAGCTCGCGCCACAAAGTGACAGCGCCCCGCAAGGAATCAAGGGCTTGTCGATGCT
Organism: Chloroflexota bacterium; assembly: GCA_005882115.1. GTDB lineage: Bacteria > Chloroflexota > Dormibacteria > Dormibacterales > Dormibacteraceae > 40CM-4-65-16. The sequence goes on along the minus strand of VBEG01000092.1, from coordinate 1,574 downwards.
CGCCCGAGGCGAGCTGGACTGAGCCCTTCGCGTACGCGGCGAGCGCGCGAAGGTACGGAGCGTTGAGGGTGGCCGACGCCGCGATGAGCTCCTCCGCCCCCTCCCCCGCCGCCGCGAGGTCGCCCGCGGCGAGCATCACCTCTACAAAGGCAGGCAGGATGGAGGCCCTGCTCACGAGCACTTGCGCCTCCTCGCGCTCCCGACGCATCGCGGCGGCGGCCTCGGCGACATATCCCGTCGTGAGACGGACGAGGGCAAGTCCGGGATGCGGCGACCTTCCTGCGTGGCTCGCCTGCGTGAACGCGGCCTCGGCAGCTGAGAAATCTCCACGGAGCCGGTACAGCTCGCCGAGCTGGTAGAACGCGTCGCCGGCCGCCGGTTGGAGGCGGGGCGTCGAGAGCCGGGCGGATGCTTTGCCGGCCTCCGCAATCGCCTCGGTCCATTCACCGTGCAGCTGCATTATCTGCGCGCGGTAGGTCAGACAGTTGCCGCGGAACTGGACAAGGCCTGGCTGCGACTCGCACCAGTGGTCCAGGGATTCCGTCCACTCATGCGCCCGCCGCAGATCGAAGATCGCGCGGCAGCCCTCGATGACGGCGCAGTAGATCACACCCGCGATGATTGGCGAAATCTCGCCGTTAGTGACAGAGACCATGTTCTCGTCGAAATACGCGACACCCGCGGCGACGTCACCGAGTCCGATCAGCGATTGACCACGACCCAACCGCCCCATCGCCTGGAGGTCGTGATCTTCAAAGCGCGATGCGATCGCGATCGCGCGCTCGAACATCTCGCTCGCGGTCGCGACATCGCCCTGCATCAACGTCTGCAGAGCAGCCGGCACGAGCAAGTAGCCCTGCTCCACACAATCCCGCTGACCATCGTCGAGCAGACGCCGGCTCCTCGCCAGCCAACCGCCCGCCTGGGCCATCTCTCCGCGATTGACCAGGCTCATGATCAGGTGGATGGCACAACGCACCGCACGCTCCGTCTCGTTGCTTTTGAGATAAGCGTTGTGCGCCCTCTGAAACACCTGGGCGGACTCTTCTTCGAGGCCCGTTAGCATCGCTGCAATCGCCAGGCGCTCGAGGTCTTCCGCCTCCAGCCTGGAGCGTGCGTCCGCCGCGCGAAGGTTGGCGTGGGCCTCGGTCCAGTCGTGCTTGTCGAATGCGCCGCGGCCGCGGACGAGGTCAGCCGCCACGCCCATCAGTCTGGGTCTCCGTACCTCAGGTCGCGGGGTTTGGACGCTCGCCAGCGCTCGATCCAGGTGCCCTGGATTTCGGGCTGCCGGTCTTCGGCAGCTAGGCTGCGCACTGCCTTCTCGACCCGCGCGGTGAACTCGCGCGTGCCCTCCTGCTTCTGGGGCACCATCGGTTTGCCGATGCGGACCCTGATGGGGCCGGGCAGCGGTAGCGTCTGGCCGCGCGGCATCACGTTGTAGGCGCCGCGAATGTGCATCGGCACGACCGGCGTGCCGGTCTCTTTGGCGAGAAATCCCACGCCGGGCTTGAACTCCTGGATCCGGCCGTCCGGTGTCCGGCTGCCTTCCGGGAAAAGCACCAGGTTCCAGCCCG
>VBEG01000091.1 GCA_005882115.1 Chloroflexota bacterium | reverse complement strand
GGCTCCAGTCCCGTCGACGTAGCGCAACGGCTGCCACAGGTTCGGGTCATGAACCGCCGCCCGGTCGAATGCGGCCCGAATGTCCATGGGGGCATTTGCCGACCGATAGCCCGTGTAATCCGAGTAGGGCACGCCCGGCACGCCGCCGGGCTCGTCGCCGAGCTGGTTGGCGCCGTCCCTGTGGCGGTATTGGAGGACTGCGTTGGCGGCAACATTCCCAACGCCGATTGGCGTCGTGGGATTGGTCGTGGTGTCATTTGGGTCAAGGCCGAGATCGCGCATCAGCGGGTCGAAAACAGCGACCTTGTCGGCAGGGAAGATATCGACCGCCGCGCGGTAGGCGGCGTAGCTGATCGCGATGTTCTTGCTGGCCAAGGTCCGCTCGCGAGGCGGCCGGCGGAGAGTCCCGCCCAAACGCGTGCCGATTGCGTAGTGGTCATATGCGGCCCAGGCGTCGTAGGCGCAGGTGTGGATTATCGCAAGTGCGCGCGCGACCGACCTTGCGGAAAAATCCCGACAGCGACACAGGCTGTATCAACAGGGTTGCCGTACCAATACCGGCGCGCACGAGGAATTGGCGGCGCGACAGCTCTCCGGTTGCTGGGGGCCGCTTTGGGCGGCCCCCAGCGTCCACGCGACTCAGCGGAGCTGGAAATGGCCGGTCAGCATGTGCTCGATCGGCATTGCCCCGACATCAACAACCGTGAGCTGGAATTGCTGCGTACTGATGTTGGCCGAGACCTCGATGTCGACCGCTTGCTTAGCGTTGCCATCCATGATCAGAAACCCCGGGCCCGAGAATGAGACCGTGGCGCCGGTCACGCTGGCTTTTGTCGGGTGCGCCTCCACTTTCATCAAGTGATTTAGCCCGAATGCCCCGAGCACAAAGGCCGAGCGTCCCGCCATGAGGCAGTTGAAGCTGCCTGACGCGGCTCCCCCGCTCTCGATGGTCACGTTGAATCCAACTTGAGAGATCGTTGCAGTGCCACCGCCGCTGAGGTGGAGGCCGGCGTCCGCAGCGGCCGGCGCGGTTGTCAAGGCGAACAGGCTGAGCACCACACCCACGCTGAGCCCCAACCGGAGCGCTCCCCGTTGCTTGCGTCCAAATGCATCGGCTACACGCATGACGTTCTCTCCTCT
>VBEG01000090.1 GCA_005882115.1 Chloroflexota bacterium | reverse complement strand
TGGCCTCGGTCTTCGCCGCCCTAGGACGGTGCGCCGAAGGTAAACAGCGAGGCCCCGACCCCTGCTTGTTCGAAAGTCTTGCCGTCGACGGTGAGGACGAAGCCCTCCTCCCCGCCAGAGAACCGGCCCGGCCCCGGCAGGTCGCAATAGATCGTCAGTCGGGCGGGGACCCTTACGTTATTCACCGGAATAAGGTTGATGTCCATAATTGCGATGCC
>VBEG01000089.1 GCA_005882115.1 Chloroflexota bacterium | reverse complement strand
GGCCAACGGCTTAACTTGAACTGTCACAGTCTGAGGGTGCAGTCAATGTGTCGAATGTCCCGCACTCTGCGCGAATTGCTTCCCTCGCAACGCAAGGGCAGAGTCGAATCCAGGAGCCTGCCTGCTTCCGACTGATCGGCTGCCGGCGCCGCCGGCTCGCGTTCGGTCACCTTAGGGGGACGCGCGGGCGCACTAGGAGTTCGAATCCTTCTTGGGTCGCGCGGCACACATCGCGACGGGGAGCAACATGTGGGCTCCGTTGTTTCCATGCATCGCAATATCTAGGGAGCGACGCCTGATGCCAAATGGGTCCGGGACAGGGTTTCGAACCCTGAACCTTGCGGTTGGCAGATCGCTGCGGCAGGTTCAGAAAAGCGGTCTGAATTCGCTGACTGCTGCCTAGTGCCGCCGAACGCCAAGGTTTGCCACCCCGGTTGCCGTACCAACCAGCGGCCCCCGACGCTTTACGTGCCCGCAGCCCTCCACAGAGGTTTGAGCAGTCCGCGCTCGACCAGCGCGAGCTGGCCGTCGTAGATCCGCTTCCAGTCCGCATAAAGCTCCTCATAGCGGGCATGAACTGAGGGATCAGGGTCCAACGTGGTCTCGAAACCGGCCACCGCGCTGGTCGCCGTCGCCACGTCCGCGTACTCGCCAGCGCCGACGCCGGCGAAGATCGCGGCGCCGAGAGCGGTCGACTCCTTGACTTTCGGAACCTTCACTGGAAGGCCGAGCACGTCGGCCATTACGCGCGGCCACAGCGTGCCCTTCGACGCCCCTCCTGTGAAGACAACTTCACTGCACGATCGCGATGTCACCTCCTCGATGACTTTCAAGTGTCCGTATGACACGTACGCCGCCGCTTCTTCGATCGCCCTGATGCACTCCTTCCGGCCCGACCGGGCCGGGTCGCCGACGTCGAACTGGACGAAAGCTGGGCTGGCGTGGATCCACCGGCTTGCCACCATCAAGTTGGACAGGATCGCCACCACGCCATTTGAGCCGGGGGGTACCTCGCCGGCCGCTTTCTCCATCAGCGCATACGCATCGGCGCCTATGCGCTCGGCTTCCAGCTTCTCCAGGTCGCAGAACGCGTCCCGGTACCACCGCATGCTCAGCCCGCAGTAGAAGCCGATGCCCTCCATCATCCATTGACCAGGAAGCGCGTGACAGAGCGTACGGAGCCTTGCCTCGGGATCGATCATCGCCTCCCTGAGCCCGATCGTTTGCTGCCAGAACGTGCCCCCGATCACTGCGAAGTTGCCTTCCCCGACAACTCCAATTCCGACCAGACCGAGCTGCGTATCGGCGCCGCCGACCACGACCGGCGTGCCGGCCTTGAGTCCGGTGTCCGCGGCTGCGCCTTGACTCACATGACCGGCGACCGTGCCGGGCTCCAGGACCGGCGGGAACAGCTCGCGCTTCATGTCGCAGATTTCGATGATCTCCGGCGACCAGGTACGGGTGGCGAGATCGAACATCCCGGAACTCGAGCCGATGGACGGGTCGGTAAAGAACTCGCCCGACAGCCGGTATGCGATCCAGTCGGCGAGCATGTTGATGTGGGCGGCGTCGCGAAAAATGGCAGGCTCGTGACGTTTGATCCATCGCAGCCGGGCGGGTGCGGTGATCGCCACCCAGTCGCCGCCCTGGCGGTAAATCTTCTCGGCGAGCCCGCGCTGCACCAGCTCGGTGGCCTCCGTGCCGGCTCGCGAGTCGACGTTGGGGCAGGCCCAGATCTCACGTCCTCTCTTGTCGTAGAGCACCATGCCTTCGCGCATGCTCGTTGTGCTGACCGCACGGATCGCGCTCGTATCGATGCCTGGCGACTGCAGCACCGCACGGATGCATTCCGAGATGAGCCGCCAGTTGGTGGCGGTGTCGAAGACCTGCGAGCCTGGAACCCCTTCCATTGCTCGATGGCTCCATTCCCGCTGGGCCATCGCCACCTGCCGGCCACCCGTCTCAAACACGACCGCCCGGCAGCTCCCAGTGCCCGCATCGAGCGCCAGCAGCAGGGGCTCGCTCACACCTGAATCGCCGTCCGGTTCACAACAGCCTGCAGCGGCTCGCCCGCCGCGAATCTCTTGATCTCCGCGGCGATCATCGTCACGCCGCGCAGCAGCGTTTCGTGCGTCGCGCCGCCTATGTGGGGCGTGATGACCACGTTCGCGTGCTTCAGGAGAGGATGAGGACCGCCCGCCGAATTCGGACGAACTACGTCCAGCGCGGCTCCCGCCAGGTTCCCCGAGGCCAGTGCCGAGTCGAGAGCAGCCTCGTCGACAAGCGTCTCGCGAGCTGTATTGATGAAGTAGGAGCCGGGCCGCATTGCCGCAAACTCAGACCGGCCGAAGAGGTTCTCGGTGTCGGCGCTCGCGCGCACGTGCAGCGAGACGAAATCGGCGACCTCGAGGAGTGCCGCCAGGCTGGGCAGCAGCAGCACGCCACCAAGATCGTCCGCCTGTAAGAACGGGTCGTATGCAACGACGGTCATCCCAAAAGCGATCGCGCGGCGAGCAACGCGCCGGCCGACGTTTCCGTAGCCGACAAGCCCAAGCACATGGCTGCCCAGCTCGTGGCCCAAGAAACGCGCCCCCTCATACGCGGACTCGCCGAGACGTCCCCCTTCGAGCAGAAATCGTTGTGCCCGCGGAAAGCCTCGGGCGAGCATGACCATGAACGCGATCGTCTGGTCGGCCACCGCATCGGCGTTCTTGCCCGGAGAGTTGACCACGGGCAGGCGACGTGCTGACGCGGCTTTGACGTCGACGTTCACGGGACCGCCCCGCGCACAGCACACGAGCTTCAACCGGGACCCGGCGCCCAGCACCTCATCGGTCACCGGCGCGCCGTGCACGGCCAGGATGTCCGCGTCGCCAACGCGATCCGCGAGCTGCGAAGGCGTGCCCAGGAACTCTCGGATCGAACGCTCCGAATCCGTGGTCGGCCTGAATGCTTTCGACTCGTCCAGCTGCATGTATTGGACTTCGTGAGCATGCTCGAGGTCCGCGAAGCCTTGCCTGAAGACTTCGACGTGCACGAACGAATCGCCGACGGCGACGATCTTCATCGGTCCGTTTCGAACCCGCTAGGGGTAGACGCGCGCCGGCTTCAGGTCGACCGCGTGGCCCGTGCCCGACTCGAATATGACCTTGAGCATGGGCTCGGTGTCGAGGTAGTAGAAGCGGATGGTCTCGCCGATCCGGCCCTCCATCAGGATCTTCGCGCCCATGCCGGCGAAGTGCTTCTCAGTCGCGTCCGACTCAGCGGGGGTCGGCCGCATCACGGCGATGTGGTGCAGGCCCTCCCCGTGGGCGTCGAGCCATTCCTTATATATGGATGGCCCTTCGTCGGGCTGCAATAGCTCGACCACGATCGGCCCCACGTGCGTCTCAGCGCCGATCATCGTGAAGTGGGTCGGCTTGCCGTGCAGGTATGTGTCGTGCAGGGCCGGCGGTTTGTGCTCGTACACGTTCCAGGGACCCCAACCGAGCGAACGGTGATATCGCTCCAGCGCCTCGTCGATGTCGCGGACGACGATCGCGATCTGGCTGATCGGAAAGCCACCCGGCGGCACGACCTGCGAAGTCGACTGTTGTCCGTGTGTCTGCATGCGTAACCTCCTTTCTTCTCAGCTCACAGCAAAGCGATCGGGTTGAAAGGGGAGCCGGTGCTGTCGGGCAGCCGCAGCGGTTCGGCGACGACCATGAACTCCCAACGCTTCTCCTCCTCGCACACGCGCGCCAGGTCTTCGAGATTGAGGCTGTCGGACACGACCATGCCCATCGCCGCGACCTGCAGCGGATGGATCGGGTAGAGGATGCCGTCGACCGTGCTTGGGACGGTCTCCCCGTCGCCGTCCGGCAAGAAGGCCGCGATCTTGCGTTCATGCATCCAGGGAATCGCGTCCACGTGCAGGCCGGCCTTTCCCTCCCCCTCGTAGCCGTTGTCCCACGCCCCCTTCTCCAGGCGGCGCCGGTGGTGGCCGGTGCGAAAAACGAAGATGTCACCCTCGGCAAGCCTCACTCCCTGCGCCTTCTCGGCAGCTTCCAGGTCGGCACGTGTCACCGCGTCGCCCGGCTCCAGGTACGGCACGCCGCGCAGGCGTGGGATGTCGAGCAGCACGCCCCGCCCGACGACGCCGTCGGCGTAGGTCGTGATAGCCAGGCCGGGCGAACCCTTGCTGGTCACGTCTGAGATCGGCCGTCCGCCGTACAGAAGCCCTCCATAGGAGATGTGATTGAGGGCGTCGATGTGCGTGTGGCAGTCGCCGTGACATTCCATGCCGAGGAAGTCCATGGCAAAGCCGACCTTAGATTCGCCGACTGGAATGTCGTGGTTCTGGGACATGTAGTGGATCGCCGGGTGGGGGTTGTCGGGACCGGCCACCGTGTTGATCGGAATCGCCATCGACACAGTGCGGCCTGAGCGCACGAGGGCTGCCGCCTTTCTGATGTGCTCGGGCCTGATGTAGTTCAGCGTTCCTCGCTCGTCACCCGCCCCCCAGCGGCCCCAGTTCTTGACCGACTCGAACATGGCTTCAAACTCGGCGACCGAGATGTTCTTCGCGCGCTGCTCCGTTTTCGCCATCCGCGGCCTCCTCGACCTACTCTGCGGGCCGGATGGCACCCGGGAGCGGTGTGTCCATCTCGCCCGGCTCCGGAAGGCCGGCGGTCATCGCGCCGTCCACCACCATGAGATGACCCGACAGGTAAGAAGCATCATCCGAGCACATCCAGAGGATCGGCCGCGCCATCTCCTCCGGCTCGGCGAAGCGCCCGATCGGTATCCGGTCCAGGAAAACCTTGGACTGCACGGGATGGTTGATGACGAAGGCCGAAAGCCTGGTGTTGATGATGCCGGGCGCGATGGCGTTGACGCGAATGCCCAGCCGGGAGAGCTCCAGCGCCGCCGTCTGCATCACCGCGACCTCGCCGGCCTTCGACGTGTTGTAGGCAAGGCCGCCCGCCTCGGGCTGGAACGCGTTGGTCGACGCGGTCAGGACGATCGCACCGCGGATGCCGTCGCGCACCATCACTCGCGCGGCCTCCTGCGCGAGGTACCAGGCGCCGCGCAGGTTGACGTTCAGGATGCGGTCCCAGCTCTCGTCGCTGAACTCGAGAAACGGCACGAAGTCGGCGATGCCCGCGACCTGCACGGCGGCGTGGAGGTGGCCGAAGCGCTCGACCGCGAGGTCCACTGCGCGGCGCACGTCAGCACGCCTGCTCACGTCGCCGGGCGCGGCCTCGACCTTGCCGCCCGAATTGCGAATCGACTCGACCGTGGCCGAGAGCACGTCGGCTTCGTTGTCGACCATCACCACTCCGGCGCCCTCCGCTGCGAAGGCCCGTGCCACCGCGCGGCCAATGCCCTGCGCGGCGCCGGTCACGACCACACCCTTGCCATCGAACCTCGCCATGTTTTCCGTCATGCGATGAGCCCTCCGTGTCCCGGTCCCCGCGGGATTACCGGCCAGATGTCGACCACCCGGTCGTCTTCGACGACGTGGTACGCGTCGTACCAGTTGACCGTCCCGGGCGCGTATCCCGGGACCAGCTCGACGACATCGCCGACGCGCAACGGCTCGTTATCCCGTGACACAAATATCCCGTGCTCCTCGTCGAACCGAATGCCCTTGTTGTCGTGGCCAATGATGGTCGACAGCGCGGGCGCTCCGAGCGACTTGTTGCCGGCGTCGACGATGACGCGGTCATGCGGCCGGCTGATCACGGTTGTCGCCACGGTGAGGGCCTTCTCGAAGTCGCCGACCATGGCGCCGTGGAAGTTGTCCATGACCACGTACGACCCAGCCTGGATCTCGGTCACGTGGGGGTCGGCCGCGGTGAGATTCCACGTCGCCGTCCCGCCCGCGGAGACGATCGGGCACGGGTAGCCCTTCGTCCGCAGGTCCTCCGCTGTCCGGGTGAGGAACGTCATCGCTTGGTGCTGGCGCTGTGCGCGCAGGTCCTCCTCGGGGGTGAGTGAGCAATGGCCCTCGTAACCTGTCACGCCGAGAAGCCGGATGCCCTTCATCTGCACAAGCTTTCCGGCGAGCTCGAGAGCCTGCTCGGCCGTGTCCACACCGGCGCGGTCCATGCCGGTATCGACCTCGATCAGCACCCCGACCGTGCTGCCGGCGGCCTGGGCGGCACGCGCGATCCGCGCCGCGTTCTCGGCCTCGTCAACCGCGACCATCACGTCGGCGTCGCGCGCGAGGACCGCGATCGTCGCCAGCTTGTCCGGACCGTCGACCGTGTTGACGATGAAGATACTGTCCAGGCCTGAGCGGACCATCACCACCGCTTCCCACACAGTCGCGGTCGAGATGCCGATCGCGCCGGCCTCGACCTGCATGCGCGCGAGCTCGGGACTCTTGTGCACCTTGATGTGGGGGCGGATCTTCGCCGGAAGGTCCGTGAGGCGGTTCGCCATCTTTTCGATGTTGCGACGCGCGGCGTGCCGGTCGAGGATCAGCGCCGGCGTGATGACCTCGCTGCGGCGCTTGCCGATGGCTTTGCCGTAGGCGAGCTTGACGCGTTCGCGTGTTTCGTCGATCACACCGCCGGCGTGAACAAGCTCAGGCACGGGACCTGCTCCCCTGCCTTGGGTGCGGCTCGGTCACCGCCTCCACGCGCTGCGCGAACGCTTCGATCGCATCGGCGCCGTCGAGGGCGCCGATCTCCAGGTCGTATCCCCTCGACTCCTGCGGAGCGATGTAGCCGAGCTCCCCGCGCTCCCGGGCGTCGAATCGGCCCGCGTCGCGGTTGGTCGTCGGCTCCATGGCCACGCCATAGATGCCTTCGCCCAGCATGCGCCACATGGTGTGGAAGGGAAACTGATCGCTGCGGTACACCTGGTAAAGCCCCAGGCCTAGCCGGCGGTTGACTATCCCCACCGGCACCGTGCCACCCCGTTCCGGCACCACCGAGTGTTCGTAGCACTCCTCCGCGAAGGCGGGGTTCGGCGGCGTCAGCCTGCGATAGTCGTGGGTCGGGTATGCGGCTACCGGGACACCGTCTGGGGCTGGAATCAGATAGGCGGACGCCTCGTCGACGACCGGCCAGCCCACATTCACGTGGTAGAGGTACATGTGCGTCGTCGGGTCGAACCCGACGTTGGTCACCTCGTCGTGGATCGTGAAGCGACTTTCGCCCATCCGCGCCTCGATCCGGCGCCGCAGCTCGATGGCCTCTCCGAACACGGCCGCCTGCCTCACGACGCCCTCGGCGTACAGGACACATTCGTCGCCTTCCCACCGCTCGCCGTAACCGGTGAGGCGCGCGGGGATGAAGCCGATCCGCCCATGCAGGCCGTACTCCTCGGTCGGCCGGACGAGCTGATGGAACTGCGAGGCGTCATCGACGCCGCCGAGGAGCGTGTGGTCGAGGCCGCAGGTGACGACCATGCCGCCGCCCCAGCTGCGAAACCATCCCAGGCCCATCGGTTCCGAGTACCAGGGACCGACCACGCCGGTTGGCGACAGCCACGCAAGCGACTGCCCACGCAGCTCGCATCTTCCTACGTCCATCGATCGATCCACGAGCACGTCGAAGCTGAATCCCGTGCCTGTCCTGAACTCGAGCACACGAACCCCGCGCTCGACGCCATCGCCGAGCGACACGAGTCGTACGCCTGCAACCTGTTCGAGGCGGCCGACCCGGCGCATCAAATCGCGCCGGGTCATCGCCGCCCCGTTGATCAAGGGCAATGGCGTCTCCTGGCCTGAAACCTAAGCCCTGGCGCTGGCTCCCGCGGCGCCCACCTTGGCGGTGGCCAGGTCGTCCTCGCTTTCACCCAGTGCCGCCCCCGCCGTCTTCAGCCACTGCTCGCGCTTGCTCATGGCGTAGTACACGAGGAGCAGGATCCCGACCACGAGCCATCCGCCCGCGACGAGAGGAGCCTTGGCGTACGGGTCAACGGGGCAGTTCTGCGACGGGCAGAACGGTGGAAAGGACTCGGCGAGGGCGTAGACCAGAACCAGGCTCGAAGCAACAGGCAGGGCGGCGTGCCACAACCAGTTGAACTCCGGGTGGCGCTCTCGCCAGTAGTAGACGATGACGCCGACGTTCGCCATCAGGTAGACGAACGAGACGCCGAGGACCAGGACCAGCCCGGTGAGCAGGAAGAATGCAACGTCAGGGTGGAACCAGGCGCCAGCGATGAGGCCGGTGGCGAGCGTCAGTCCGTACTGGGCGAAGATCGCATTGGTCGGAGTCTTGTAGGCGGGATGGACCTTGGCGAACAGCTTGGGAAACGCGCCGTTGCGTCCCATGCTGTACCACATCCGGGTGCTGACGTTTGCGGTCGCAAGTGTCACCGCCAGAGTGGATGACATGAATGCGATCAGGATCAGCCACCAGCCTCCACCCCAGACCCTGCGCGCGAGCGCGAGTCCGGGCAGGTCAGGGGAGCCGGTGAGGCCTTTGATGTTGTCCACGCCGAACCCCGTGATGATTCCCCAGTAGGTGAACACCAGGAAGACGCCGAGGATGATGATCGACAGCAGGACCGAGCGCGGCACGTTCCGCTTGGGGTCCTTCGTCTCCTCGGCGAGGGGCGCAGCGGCCTCCCAGCCGGTGAGGCCCTGCACGGCCAGTACGATCGCGAGCGTGAAGCCCGAAAGCCCGAAGGCGGTCCCTGCGCCGATGTTGCCCGGGTTGAAAGGCGCCAGCGAGATTCCGCCGGGCCCGGAGCTGGCGAAGCCCGTGAACGCCAGCGCGAGAACGATGACGATCTCAGCGCCTCCGGTGATCAGGAGCGTCCGCGCCGTAAGCTCGATGCCGCGGTACTGAAGGGCGGCGACGATCGACCCCATCACGATGACCGACAACCACCACAGCCACGGGACATCCCAGCCGTAGCTGGCCTTCAACTCCCCGGCGGCGATGAAGCCGAAGAAGCCGGAGACGACCCCTCCTGCCATGGGCGAATAGAGGATGAACATCCAGGCGGTCAGGAACCCCGCGCGGGACCCGAGCGCCCGGCTGACGTAGGTGTAGTAGCCGCCGGCCGAAGGCAGCTGCCGCGAGAACTGGATCAGGGTGTTGCCCAGCATCAGCACGATCAGGACCCCAAGCAGATACGCGAGTGGAGCCGTGACCCCGGACAGGGTGACCAGGAACTGGGTGAAGAACAGGGCGGCGATCGCCGGAGCGATATGAGTGATCGCCTGCATGGTCACGCTGACAAGTCCCAGCGTCTCGGGCCTCAGGTCCGTCTTGACCGGCATTTGCCCAGCGGTCGATTCAGCCATCGCGTCTTTCCCCTCCCAATTGATCCCACCTAACAGACTGCATGATCTTGCAGCCCGGCCACGATCGTGCCAAGTATGGGTGCCCTTGTGTTTTTGTCAAGAGGGCAGTCCAGCGCCTGCGGCGAGGAATTCGCGGTATGCAGAGATGTACTCGCCGATCCCCTCCCGAAGCGACGCGTAGCGCGGCGTCCAGCCGAGCTGGATCCTGGCGTTCTCGATCGAGATGACGCCCCGAAAGGACGCCTCGACCTCGTCGTCGGGGGTCATCATGTCCGCGATCTCGATGCTGCTGCCGGGTATGAGCTCGGCCACCAGCCGGGCCGCCTGGGCCGCTGTGACGAGCGGCCCTCCGGTGGCCGCGTAGAAGACCCGGTCGGTGTCATCGCCGCAGGCGATCACCCGGACGGTGAGCTCCGCGACGTCGATCACATGCGTGTAGTCGCGTGGCAGCCGGCCTCCTGAGGCGAGCTTGACCGCCTCGCCCCTGACCGCCGGCTCCACGAACTGCTTCATGTAGTTCGCCGAGTGCCACTGCATGCCGAACCCATAGACAGCCGACGGCCGGACGACGCGGAAGTCGAGGCCGTATGCCTGCTCGTAGGCAAAACCGAACACCTCGCCTGACACCTTGGCGGCGCCATACGCCCCAGTGCCCGGCCCCCCTCTAGGCACGATCACAGGATGGGCACCGTCGATCGGTTGGTACCGGATGGGCGGCAGCACGCCAATGGACGAGATGTCGACGACGCGCCGGACGCCGGACCGCCGGGCGGCCTCGAGCACGTTGACCGTTCCTGTCACGTTCGTCTGGAACGCTCGGTAGGGGTCTCGGTACAGGGCGGCCACCTCCACGTTGCTCGCCGCGTGGACCACCGTCTCCGGCTCCAGGCGTGCAAACACATCGACCAGCTCCGGCAGATCCTCGACGGATGCGACCTCGGTCACGAATCCGCCTTGGTGCTCGCGGAGCACGTATCGCATCTCGACCGACGTCGACCGGCCGCGGGTCAGGACCGCGACACGCCTTTTCTGGTCGAGAAGAGCGCGAGCGACGTAGCCGCCGATGAACCCGAGCCCGCCGGTGACGAGCACCAGGCCGCCGGCCATCAGCCGGTCCGACCCGCCTTCAGCACTGAGCGCGCGGTCAACTCGTCGGTGATCAGGACGTCCATGCACGCGGCTCGCAGCGCCCCCAGGATGGCAGCCCGTTTTTCCAGGCCCGACGCCATGGCGATCACGAGCGGAACCCCCTTCAATTGCTCCCATTCGACCGCGATCAGCCGATCGTCCAGTACGTGGACCGGCTCGCCCTCTGAGTTGAAGAAGCGAGTGGACATGTCCCCAACCGCGCCCTGCGCCAAGAGCCGCTGCCGGTCTCGGGGCGAGATGTGGTGATCCCGAATCAGCGGTGCTGAGTCGTCGAGCGTGCCGATGCCTACCAGCGCCACCTCCGCGGAGGCCGCCGACTCGAGCGCCGCGCGGATGGAGCGGTCGCGCATCATCGCCTCTTTGATGTCCGGCGAATCCACGAGCACGGGGGCGTGGAGGTAGTGCACGCGGCTTCGCGGATGCAGGGAGGCGAGATGCCTCGCCAGCTCGTGGCCCTGGATTCCCGTTCCGCCGCGACCCATGCCGCCGTGCAGGAGCGAGATGTCCAGCTCGGCCACCGTACCGACCGGGAGCTTGTGGATCGCCGCCGACAGCATGCGGCCCCACGACAACCCGAGGCGCATGCCGTTGAGCAGTCGGCTGTTGACGTAGTCGGCCGCCGCCTTGGCAACCGCGTCCCCGCTCCCTGGGCCAGGCGGGCCCGCGACGACGACCGCCTTTTTGAGGTGGAACGTGCTCGCCAGCTCGAGCGCAAGGTCGCCTTGCAGGCTGCGCGGCCGCTTGATCTCGACGTGGACGATGCCCTCGTCCCTCGCACGCTTCAGATAGCGGGAGACCGTTGACGCATCGAGGCCGAGGGCGCGCGCGATCTCGATCTGGCTCTGGCCCGCGACGTAGAAACGAGTGGCGAGGTCCACGAGCAGGTCAGAGCTCGGCCCCGCGGCGGCGCGCCGTGCGCCCGCAACCGCGCGTTCAGTCCTCACTCGAGGTTGGTGTGCCGGCCGCGCATACCTTCCATGGTCTGGCCCGTGCGCTCGCGCAGCAGGATAGAAACAATGTCGAAGAAGACGAGCAGGGCCGCCTCGTAAAGGCTGCCCATCGGCAGTACGCTGTCGCCGGCGCGGTCGTCCGCCATCGTTTGGGCGCGCAGGTGGATCACCGTGTCGGCGGAGCGTGGCGCGGGACCGTCGGGCTGGGCCGTGACCACGACAGTGCGCGCACCTGCGTCGCGCGCCACGCCTAACAATGCGTTGACGGTGG
>VBEG01000096.1 GCA_005882115.1 Chloroflexota bacterium | reverse complement strand
AAGTTCTGAGGCCCGCCCATGCCGCGTCCGCCACTGATGACCACGCGCGCTTCCTCGAGCTTCACCTTCTCCGAGGCTTCGACGACCCGCTCTGCGATGCGCGCGCGCTTCGACCCCTCCCCGACCGTTAACTCCAGCTGCTTGATCTCCGCGGTCCCACCTTTCTCCGAGACCTCGAACGACTTCGGTCGGACCAGGACGATCGCCGGCTTGCCGTTCGCCTTCATCGACGCGACCTTGGCGCCGCCGAAGTACGGCACGCGAGCGACGAAGCCGCCACCCTTGGCGACGACGTCGCTCGCATTGGAGATGAGTCCCGCGCCCAATCGGGCCGCCAGCCGGCCGGCGACCTCGCGCGAGTCGGAGGTGAAGGCGAAGAGGATGAGGTCCGGCCTTTCCTTCTCATACAGGGCCGCCAGCGCGTCGGTCGCCGGCTCCGCGATGTAGTCGTCGAAGGCAGGGTCCTCATTGACGTGCACGGCTTTGGCGCCGTGCTTGCCGAGCGTTGCGGCGGCTGCCTTGGCGCCGGCGCCCAATGCGACGGCATACACGTCACCCAGCTCGCGAGCGTTGGTCATCAGCTCGAGCGACGTGGTTGCGACCTTGCCCTGGTTCAGCTCCGCGTAGACAAGGATCGCGGCCACCTACAGCACCTTCGCTTGGCTAAGGACCTGCACGATCTTGTCGACCGCGGTGCCGTCGTCTTCGATGACCTCGCCGGCCTTGCGGGTCTCCGCGTCGGTGACGCCTTCGATCGTCTCGGCCGCCTGGCTCTTCTCGACGCCCAGGTCCGCGACCGAAAGCTGTTTGATCTCCTTCGAGCGCGCGGCCATGATGCCCTTGAGCGACGCGTAGCGAGGCTCGGCGATCGCTGCGGTGACCGTGATGAGCGCGGGCGTGGAGGCCTCGACGACCTGGTAGCCGTCCGCCGTTTGGCGATGCACCTTCACACTCGAACCATCGGCCTCGACCTTCTTGGCGAAGGTCAGCTGCGGGAATCCGAGCAGCTCGGCGAGCATCGGCGGGACCATTCCCGTGCTGCCGTCATAGGACTCGGTCGCGCAGATCACGAGATCCGGCTCCTCGGCCTTGATCGCCGCGGCGAGCGCCCGTGCGGTCAGGAGCGCGTCGGCTCCCGCAAGCTCGGCATCCGAGATCAGCACACCGCGGTCGGCGCCCATCGACAGCCCTTTGCGGATCGCATCCTTCGCCCGCTCGGGACCCATCGACACGAGCACGACCTCGCCGCCGTGAGCTTCCTTGAGCTGAAGAGCCTCTTCGACTCCGCATTCGTCGCCGGGATCGAGCACGACTTCCTTCTCTCGGGAGATGGAGTTGTCGGCCTCGAGTGTGAGGTTGGAGTTCGGATCTGGGACTTGCTTGACGGTAACGACGATCTTCAAAGGATGCCGCCCAATTATCGCTGCGCCGAAAAAGCGGCATGGAATCGCTCGAGGTCCGCCGGCGTGTTGAGGCTCTCGAACTCCGCCGGGTCGAGCCCCTCGAGCCAGGTCACATCGAGCGATTGGGCCACGTCGTGCGCCGTGTAGTTGCCCGCGTCGAGAGCGCCGACGATCGCCGGCAAGGCGGTCTTGCGATAGGCCCCGCAGACCGGCTCGAAGAGGCCGTCGTGGCGAGCGATCGCGGCATCGCTGTTTCTTGCGGCAGCGACGGCAAGCTGTGCGGTTGTTGGAGTCACGTACGGCATATCGCAGGCCACCGCGAACAGCACGTCGTGGCGTGCCGCGATCAAGCCGGCCTCGAGGCCGGCGAGCGGGCCGGCGTCACGCTTGCGGTCGAACACGACCCGGTACGGCACGAGCTGCTCCATCTGCTCCGGTTCACCGAAAGCGACCACCACCTCCGAGAACGCGGGAGCAAGCCGTTCCACCACGTAGCGCAGGAGCACGGTGTCCCCCACCTCGATCCAGGCCTTGGGGCGTCCCATGCGGCGGCTGTCTCCTCCCGCCAGCACGAGCAACGTCGCGTCCATCAGCATTAGTCTCGCCGTGAAGGCGATCGATTTTCACGTCCACCTACCCACGCCCGATTGGCTCGACGTGTCGATGAGGGGCTATGTGGAGGCGGCGGAGACCTATTTCCGCTCCAAGGTCGCGCGCAAGACGCTGGACGAGCTGGCCCAGGAATACGACGCCATGGACATCGTCGCCGTGCTCCTGGCCTGGGATGCCGAGACCGCCACCGGCCGGCCGCGGGTGCCGAACGACCTGGTCGCCGAAGCGGTTCGCATGTATCCCAAGACCTTTGTTGGATTCGGCAGCGTCGACCCGCTGAAGGGCGACCGCGCGGTCGAGGAGGTCGATCGGATCGCCGAGCTCGGGTTGAAGGGCGTGAAGCTGCACCCATCCCTGCAGGCGTTCGCGCCGAACGAGGAGAGGCACTGGCCGCTGTATGAGAAATGCCAGGACCTCGGCTTGATCGTGCTCTTTCACACTGGGACAAGCGGAATCGGTGCCGGCCAGCCCGGCGGCCTGGGGATCCGGATCGACTTCGCGCGACCGATCTGGCTCGACGCGCCGGCGGCCACCTTTCCCGACCTCAAAATCGTCGCCGCGCATTTCGGCTACCCGTGGCACTTGGAGCTGCTCGCGATGGCCCTGCACAAGACCAACATCTCCATCGACATCTCCGGGTCTGCGCCGCGCTACATCCCGACCGAGGTCATACGCGACATGAAGGGCCGGCTCCAGGATCAGTTCGTGTTCGGCAGCGACTATCCCTTCATCCAGCCGCAGCGGTGCCTGGACGAGTTGAAGACCCTGGACATCCCAGAGCCCGTGCTGCAGAAGGTGCTCGTCGACAACGGCAAGCGGCTACTTGGAATTGCCTGACTTGTAAAGCTACTCTTGACAGCGCGCAGCCCACGGTTAACCTGCTGCGCATGTCGCAGACCGCCGAGCTTCAGCGACGGGTTCTCCTTGCGGAATCCGACATCTTGCTCGATGACGTCGAAACGCTTCGCCTGCTCGACCTCGTAGAGGCGCCACCCCGGCTGCGCGAGGCCATCCGCGCACTCCAGATCCGCCTTGGCCGGCGCAACCCTCCGCTCCCATCGGAGACTCTCGACGCCGCGCACGAGCTGGTCTTCGCCGTGCAGCAGAGGTTGATGGCTGCGAACCCGCGCAACCCACGACCCCTTCGCCATGCTGGACGGCCAAGCGGTCAGCCGATGTTCACGATCGTCCGCGACGACAAGAAGTGGAAGGTGTTGACCCTTCCGCCTCCCAGCAATGGCGAGGACGCCGACTGGATCGAGCTCGTCGACTCGACCGTCGAGCGAGCCTGGGACCGTTGGTGCTACGCCCAGCAGCAGGCGGCTCGCGCGACCCGGCTGCGGATGCAAGCGCACACGGCCGTCGCCGTGTTGGACGTTGCCTGGAACAACTACTGGGCGCTGCTGCAGGACTCCGAGCGAATCAAGCGGCGAATCAGCGGCGTGCGCGGGCGGCTTGCTGGAGGAACTCCCGCAGCTCCTCGGCTCTGACCGGCGCATCCGAGGCGCGAACGCGGGCCGCGAACAGCTGCAGGAAGCGGCGGAGGCCGACGTCGTCCAGCATCGTCGCGGCCTCGATGATCTCGGCCACGACCTCACGGTGTCGTGGATCGAGGACGCGGCTCAGGCTGTCCGCGAAGTCGTCTGGCAGCTCGTTCATGGCCTTGCGGAGACAATTAACCCATG
>VBEG01000095.1 GCA_005882115.1 Chloroflexota bacterium | reverse complement strand
CCCAGCATCGGAGCGATGGCGAAGTACTGAAACACGATGCCGAAGGAGATCGCGAGGATGTAGTCGCCGATGTACTCGGCATACAGCGCGCGGCCGGCGACGGTGAGGGCGAGCGCGTAGATCGTCCATTCGCCAATCAGGTCACCCAGGACGCATCCGGAGCCGCAGTGGAACACCTCGATGGCGATCGTGACCCAGCGCGGCCTCCCGTGCCCCCTGTGTGCCACCTGGCCCATGGCCATCATCTCGTGAGTGCCGGCATCCTTTCGTCCCCACCGCCAATAGAGCAAGAGCGCGAGAGGACCGAGGTACAGCGCGGTGATCGGATAGACCGCGTTCATCACACCATGCGTCTGCCGGTGGCCACGCACGAAGATGTCGAAGCCAATCACGCCACCGGCTATGAGAGCCGTGCCGATCGAGATCCAAGCGACTACCGTGAGCCAGGTCGGGGGCAAGCTCGTTAGCGAAGAGCCGCCCGATAGCCTGACCCGCGCCGCCCTTCGCGTTTGTGACCCTGCTGCGAGCAGCGATGAGTTTCCGCGCCGCCGGCGGTCATATTCCTCGACCATGGTAGCTACCGGCCGGCGGTGCAGCCATCCGGCGGGAGCTAACCTCGAATAGGAGGAGCAGAGATGCCTGAGCACAAGATCGGAACCCGCGAGGAATGGCAGGCCGCCCGGGACGAGCTCGCCAAGCTCGAGGCGGAGCAGGGGCAGAGAAACGATGAGATCAAGAGGAAGCGTCTCGATCTCCCGTGGGTCGTGGTCGAGAAGGAGTATGAGTTCGACAGCGAGGACGGCAAGAAGACCCTCGCCGAACTCTTCGACGGCCGCTCACAGCTCCTCGCCTACAACATCATGTTCGGCCCTGACTACAGAGTCGGTGCCTGCCCCGGCTGCACGAGTCTGGGCGACGGGCTCGACGGCTCCCTTGTCCACCTGAACCACCGCGATGTGACTCTGATCTGCTTCTCGCGGGCGCCGATCGAGCGGCTTACCGCCTACAAGCGGCGAATGGGCTGGCAATTCCCCTACGTCTCCACATACAACACCGACTTCCCGTTCGACTTCGGCCTTGCACTGACCGAGGAGCAGGCACAGCAGATTCCCGAGGTCAAGGAGATGCTCGACAACCCACCCGACTGGCTCCAGGAATGGTCAGGCCAGGTCGGGGCCGAGCTCAAGGACGGCCTGCGCGAGAACCCCGGCTGGATCGCCTTCGCGCGCGAGAATGGGACTGTCTACCACACGTACACGGTGACGGCGCCCGATCCGTTCGTCGCGCCGTACTACAGCTTTCTGCTCGACCGAACGCCAAAGCCCCAACCCGCCGAACCCCGCGGCTGGCGCAAAGACGAGTACCCGGACTGAGTCGAATCCGTCACTTCGCGGCTGAGCGGGCCGAGCCCTCGCAACGCGGGTCAGTAATCTCAACTCGCCCAGACGTCGCGACCAGATGTAGGCCAGCGGGCCGCTGGTCAGGCGACTAGAAGGAGCCTGTCTTAACCTCTCCCGCACGCCTGTAGGTCGCGACCACAACGCCGCTCGGCGAGACGCTGGCCTTCTCGACGCTGAATCCCGCTGGGATCGCGCCATCGGCGAACAGCTTCTTACCGGTGCCCAGCACCACCGGAAACGTCTTCAGCCAGAGCTCGTCGACAAGGTCGTTCTTCAGCAAGGTCTGGATGAGGTTGCCGCTGCCGTGAACCTGGAGCTCCGCGCCATTCGCGGACTTGAGCTTGCGAATCTCGCCGGCTACGTCGCCGCCGATGTGCACCGTCGTCTTCCAGTCGGACTTCACCGGCTTGTGCGATACGACGTACTTCGTCGCCTTGTTGATCGCGGCGCCAGTCTCGTCGGTCTGCTCCGGCCAGAACCTGGCGAAGATGTCGTACGTCGTGCGCCCCAGCAGAAGATCAAAGGGATGGCCCATCTGCTCGGACATCACTTTGCCGACGAACTCGTCGAAGTAGGGCACCGACCAGCCGCCGAACTTGAAGCCGCCCGAAGGGTCTTCCTCGGGGCCACCAGGTGCCTGCATCACGCCGTCGAGGGTCATGAACGTGAGGACGATCAGCTTTCTCATGGCAATTAGGACGCTACGCGGACCGTGAACTAATCGGTCGCGCTACGGCTCGGCGAACGCGCGCGTGGCGGCGAGTCCCACGAACGCGCCTGGGAGCGGGGGGCGCGGGTATCGACCAACCGGCCGGGCTACGTGCTGGTCTTGTCTAGCCGCTGCAGAAGCTCGTGCGCGGCAAGCTCAATCTCCTTGTGGCGCCACTCGGCCGCTCTGTACTGGCAGGCGATCAGCCCGGTTCGGTGGACGCGGCGAAAATCGCCATAAATGAACGCGTATCGGCTCTTGGTCTCGTCATTCGCTTCCTCGTTAAGGCCGAGGTGCCATTCGGCGTAGTCGTCCCAAGAGTGGCCTTCCAGGAACGCATTCTCTTCCGCGGCTTTCGGCTGAACTTCGCCCCAGTCGCTGTCGAGAACGTACTGGCGGGCGTCGATCAGTCGACGAGCTTGAGCGATTGCACGCTCATTGACGGAGTACGAGGCCATGAGATCAGTATGCGGAGGCCCCAGGACTGGCGCAACGTCGCGCGCGGCCCGTTGACACCACATGCAAGTGTGTGAGGTGGCAACGCTTCTCAATGCGGAGGTGATGAGCGGTGCCATGCACGGTTGTCACACAACGCCATGCTCCTGCTTGAGGCGTTGATGTCGCGACATGAGCTGCCCGCATGCGGGCCATCAGTAGCCCCAGGAGACGCGTGACTTAGACGAATCGCAGACCCCGCCGGCCTCAAAGCCAGCGGGGTCTACGAAGGCACAGGCAGGGCGGCATGTGCCCCTGGGCTACGGCGTAAGAAGGGCGCAGAGTTGCGCTTTGGCCGCGTCTGTGAACGAGGTGTGCCCGTGATGGGTGCCATCCGCCATGGTGATGCCGCTGTCGTGGAACTCAGCGCCCAGGGCCGGGACGCGAAGGGAGCTGCCGTGTAAGACGATGGAGTCGCTCGAGAGGTCACCGGGAACGAGGAACGTCTCGTGCCAATTGTCATCCGCGGCAAATGCGACCGTACGGCTTGATCCTACCGGCGAGAGGCTCCACGTGCCGACGATTTGCTCCTGGGCATTACGTTCGACGAGCAAAAGGTTCTTGTACCACCGCGTGGCGTGGGTCGTCACCGTCCCGCTCTCATAGATCGTCCCGCATGGCAGATCGAAGTCCGTGTTTGCCTGGTTTGTGAAACTGGTCGTAGGGGTGCTGGTGTCGCATTTCACCCACGGGCCGTCTTGATAGCAAATGCGGAAGGCCTTGAGGGGCGGGGTCAACGTAGTCGGGTCCACGAGCGTGTGAGCCGATGTGACGCTTGCTCCCGCAAGGGACGCGATCGCAAGGACCGCTGCAACTAGAAAGATGCGTCGGGGTTTCATTGCTGGTCCTCCTCGGACGGTCGCGGCCTGTTGGAAGCGGGCTCGGATTCCGCTCAGCGCCAAAGGGGCTGAGCCGTCCGGAGCCGATCCC
>VBEG01000088.1 GCA_005882115.1 Chloroflexota bacterium | reverse complement strand
CGCGGCGATGGCAAAGCCGAGAAGAAACCCTTTGAGCAGAAGGCTGAACACCGCATCCCCTCATGGCGTGGCCATTGTATTTGCAACGGGAGGAACTCTTCCCCGCTCGCGGGGAAGTGGCCGGCGGAGCCGGCCGATGGGGCTAATCGGCCTTCCGTCGTGTATACCCCCGGCGGCATGGGTGGCCGCCTCAACTGGATCGTCGGAATGTTCGGAATAGCGATCGGCGGCCTGCCGTTATTCCACCCTCTTCGGCACGACGTGGAGCAACAAGTGCGACCCGGGCAACGCGCAGTTCCAGCTGATGAAGCAGGACGGCGTCGTCGAATTCAAGCCCGACGGCCAGCTGTTCACGTGGGAGAACGACGACGCGGACAACCTGTGGCTGTGCTCCAACGCAAACCTGTCGGTCAGCCACGTCGGGCCAAACGTCAAGGCGATATACGAGGCGACGCGGCAGGACATGACCGCGAACGGCTGGACCGAGCTCGGCGCGCTGCCCAACGAAGATTTCGCCGTCTACGAGAAGGTCAGCGGTGGCGTGAAGCTATCGGCGGTCGTGCAGAAACAAGCCTTCTGGGTCGAGGTCGACATGAGCGCTCCCGGTCTCCACATCGGCGAGTTCGGCTTTTAGACTCGCAGCCGTCTCGCGGCCGATCCTTTACCCGCGTTTAATGAAGGGCCCCGTATCCTCAACAGTCTCTTGGAGATCCTCCGCAACGTAACCCGCCACAAGCTCCGTAGCTTTCTGACCATCTCGGGCATCGTGATCGGCGTGCTGGCACTGACCACGATGGGCGCGCTGGCCGAGAACTTCAACGCCCTGATCGACGGCGGCGTGAAGTACTTCGGCGGCAGCATTCAAGTGGGGCCCCCCGATGGCGCCGCTGCGAACTTCCTACCGATGTCCAAGGTCGATGAGATCAAGAAGGTCGACGGTGTGGCGGCGGCATTTCCGAGCTATCAGTTCTCCGCCAAGCCGGGCGGCAACTTCGTGGTCAGCTTCGGAATCCCGGACACCATCGTTGCGGGCGACCCCGAGGAGAACAACTACAGCGCCCTCAAGCTGACCTACGCGCAGGGTCGCGGTGCGACCGCGAACTCGCGCGGCGAAGTGGCGCTCGGCTCCACGATCGCCAAGGAGTTCAACAAGAAGGTCGGCGACGCGATCGATCTGCCGGTGAAGCCGGCCGACGCGAAGCCCGACTTCGTCAACCACACGTTCACCGTGGTCGGCATCCTCAACGAGACGAAGACCGCACCCGACACCTTCGCCTACATCAACCTCGCCGACGGCCAGACGCTATTGAGGGATAGCCTGCCAGTCGCGCTGCAGAGCTCGTTCGACGTGACCCAGATCACCGAGGGCATCTCGGTCTATGGCAAGCCGGGCACCTCGTTGTCCGCGCTGGACAAAATCGCCGACCAGATCAACTCGCAGGTCACCGGCGTGAAGGCGACCAAACCGAGCGACCTGGTGAACGGCTTCAAGTCCGGCGGGGCGATCTTCACCGCCATCACCACCGCGGCCGCGCTGCTGGCGCTGATCATCGGCGGGCTCTCGGTCGTCAACACCATGTTCATGTCGGTCGCCGAGCGCGTGCGGGAGATCGGCCTCAAGAAGGCCGTTGGCGCGACGACGCGCGACATCATGGGCGAGTTCCTCATCGAGGCGACGCTCATCGGCCTCATCGGAGGCGTTGTGGGCTATGGGCTTGGGGTGGGTGTTGTTGTGCTGCGCAACACGTTCTTCGCGCCGGCCGACGGTTCGTCCCTGTTCCTCATCACACCCGCCCTCACGATCTTCGCCATCGGCTTCGCGACCGCGCTCGGCGCAGTTGCAGGCGTGCTGCCCGCGTGGCGCGCCGCGCGGCTCGACCCGGTGATCGCGCTGAGGATGGAGTAGATGGCGAACGTTCGGCTGGTCGAGCTGACCAAGTATTACAAGCGGGGATCGGAGGTCATCAAGGCGGTCCACGGGGTGACGCTCGACATCGACAAGGGCGAGTTCATCGCAGTGGTCGGGCGCTCGGGCAGCGGCAAGACGACGATGCTCGACCTGCTCGGGCTGCTGCTCAAGCCGACCGCGGGCAGCCTGTTCATCGACGACGTCGACACCGCGAAGCTCGGCGACCGCGACCGCGCCCACATGCGGGCGCTGAAGGTCGGATTCGTGTTCCAGGAGTACAACCTGCTTTCCGGCCTGAACGTGCTCGAGAACGTCATGCTGCCGCTGCGCTACGTCAAAAATGGCAAGGACGGGAAGCAGCGGGCGGTCGAGCTGATCGAGCGGGTCGGGCTGACCGACCGGATCAAGCACCGGCCGACCGAGCTCTCCGGCGGCCAGATGCAGCGGGTCGCGATCGCGCGCTCGATGGTCAACCGGCCGTCTTTGATCCTGCTTGACGAGCCTACGGGGGCGGTCGACACTGAGACTGCCGCGCAGCTGGTCGAGCTCCTGAAGCGCCTCAACACCGAGGACCAGGTGACGATCGTGCTCGTCACCCACGACACCGACATCGCCGGCGCGGCGCGGAGGCAGATCCGGCTGAAGGACGGCCAGGTCCTGACCGACGAGCGGATGGGCGCCAGAGACGGAGAGCTCGTCCCGGCATAAGGCATGGATGGGGCCCGCGCAGGGCCCAATCGCGATACCTCCGGTCAATAATCTGCGTTAACCAACCACATGGCCCGCCGTGTCCTCACCGCCCTGGGAATCGCCGCCGGCCTGATGCTGGCCGCGCTGGTGGCCGGCGCGGCCTATACGGCACTGAAAGCCCCGCTGGCGACGACGCCGAACAGCAACCTGAACCCCGACAACTGCTCGCCCGGCCCATGCGTCAACCTCAGCGGCTACACGCTGTGGATCTCCAACGTCCGCGTCCAGAACGACATCGTCCGGATGACCGTCAAGTTCCAGAACTCGAGCGTCGCCACCTACGCGTCGCCCGACGACCTGCAGCTGATCGACGCCGGGCGCCGGACGTCGATCCCCATCACCGGCGTCACCGGGTGCAACACGTTCGCGCGTCACGAGTTCAGCGGTGGCAAGGTCTTCGGCCCAATCAACATCTGCTTCCGGGTCAGCAACGCGGCGCCGCCGTTCATCCTCCACTGGACGCCCGACCTCGGCACGTTCTGCTGCCAGCAGGACCTCACGATCTGGCCGACCTCAGCTTGAGGGCCCGGTCGGGACGGTTGGTGATGAGGCCCTGGATTCGGCCGCTGGCGACCAGGCGTCGCATGAGGCTCCTGTCGTCGACGGTCCATACCCACACATCGATGTTGTTCTGCTCGCAGAAGCTGAGCGCCTCGTTGGTCACGTACTGCTGATCGAGGCAGAGGAAGTCGGCGTCGGTCTGCTCGACGTGCCGGCGGGTCAGGCCGGCGAGGATTTCTGGAAACTGAGCTTTGATCCGGCGGATCGATTCGTAGTCCGGCGTGGTGACGACGACCTTGTTTGGTGCGCATTTCTTGAGCGCGTGATTGATCAGCTCTGCCTCGTAGCCGCTCTCCTTCAGGTCGATCTGGATGCCGATTTTTCCGCAGGCCGCCTCCAGCACCTTGTCCAAACTCACGTAGTTGCGGTCCGGCCGGAGCACGTCGTGCGCGATGACCACCACGCCTTCTTCAGTCCGTCGGACGTCGACCTCGATGAAGTCGGCGCCCGAGTTGAGATGGCGTGGGTAGCCGTCGTGCGCGCTTACGATCAGCACGCTTAGATCATGGCAACGGTTGTCGTCACGGGAGCGACGGGAGCAATCGGCGCCGCAACCGTTGCGGCGCTGCAGAAGCGCCGAGCACACGTCATCGGGCTGTCACGGCCGGTGCTTGATCTGTCCTCGATTGCCTCGGTACGTGCCGCTGCGCGGGAGCTGAACCGGACCGCCGGCCACATCGACGCGCTGCTGAACATCGCGTCTGTCTTCACGTCGCGGTACCAGAAGTCCGTGGACGGGTTCGAGCTGATGCTCGCCACGAACCATCTAGGGCCGTTTCTTTTGACCAACCTGCTGCGCGACCGTCTGGCCAGCGGTGGCCGCGTGATCACCGTCACCGCGCCGTCGACGACGCAGGTCAACATCGACCGGCTGCTCGATCGGGATCGGTTCAACGGCTTTCACTCGTTCGGCGCGACCAAAGCCGCGAACCTGATGTTTACGTTCGAGCTGGCGCGCCGCAGCAAGCGCTGGGACGTGCGCGCGAACGCGTTTCATCCGGGCCTGGTGCGCTCGGACCTGATGCGCGAGGCCGCAGGCGTGATCCGCTTCGCCACGCGACTCGTCTCGCGCGGCCCCGAACGCGCCGCCAATGACCTGGCCGACCTCGCCCTCTCCCCAGCCCACGCCGGCACCTCGGGCTGGTTCTTCAAGGGTTCGCGACGAATCGACCCACCGAAGTCGTCGCTGGACGAAACCGCGCAGGCGGCCCTATGGATGCGAAGCGCCGACCTGGTCGAGCTGGAAGGCGGGTTTTAGAAAACTAGCTCTAACTCCTCGTCATTCATAGAAAGGTGGCCCGAAGGGACGGCCAATTTCCACGTCACCCACGCAACTCATTCACAACTCCCTCACAAGTCGTGGGAAAGATGAGAGGCGTCGCAAACCTCATTCACATGCAAGGAGATGAGTCGCAAATGAGACGCGGATTCGGTTTGATCGGAGCACTGGTCACGGTGATCGTGCTCGTCATCGTGGGCGTGATCGCCTACAACGTGGGTTGGTCGGACGGTGTCAACACGCACCTGCCCGCCGGCACGGCGACCGCCCCAGGTCCGTATTACGGGTACGGCTACGGCTTCCACCCGTTCTTCGCCGGCTTTGGAATCCTCTGGTTCCTGTTCATCCTGTTCGGCATCTTCTTCCTCCTCCGCCTGGCCTTCTTCGGCCGGATGTGGCGCGGCGGCGGATGGGGCTACGGCAAGGGCATGGGCCGCGGCGGGTACGGCTCGTTCGAGGAGCGAGCCCAGGAGTGGCACAAGCGCCAGCACGGCGAGCAGCCACCCTCCTCAGGCACGACACCAACACCCCCTCCCCCTGACACGCGCTCCGTCTAGGAGCGGTGTCCGAACCTAGGATGGTCGCCGTGGCGACCATCCTTGTCGTTGATGACGAGCCGCGGATCGTGCAGCTCGTCCGCGACTATCTCGAGCACGGTGGGTTCACCGTGCTCACCGCGTCTGATGGGCCGGCCGCCCTGCGCACCGCACGCACGGGCCGGCCGGATCTGGTTGTGCTGGACCTGGGCCTGCCAGGACTCGATGGGCTAGACGTCGCCCGCTCGCTGCGGCGTGAGGGCGAGGTACCGATCATCATGCTGACCGCGCGGACCGAGGAGTCGGACCGGATCGTCGGGCTGGAACTCGGTGCCGACGACTACCTGACCAAACCGTTCAGCCCTAAAGAGCTGGTGGCCCGAGTGCGAGCCGTGCTGCGCCGCGCCGAAGCCGCTTCAGCGCCCAGTGATCTCATCCGCGTCGGCTCCGATGTCGAGCTGGACGTGCCGCGTTTCGAAGCCCGCTTCGGCGGCCGCCGCATCGATTTGACGAAGAGCGAATTCCAGATCGTGGCCGCGATGGCGCGCCAGCCCGGCCGAGTGTTCACGCGCGCGCAGCTCCTGGACGCCGTGCGTGGCGTCGCCTTCGAGTCCTACGAGCGCGCAATCGACGCGCACATCAAGAACATCCGTAAGAAGATCGGCGCGCAGCACATCGAGACCGTATTTGGGGTTGGCTATCGGTTCGCCGAACCCTCCGCGCGATGAATCAAAGGTGGGGCCAACCGCCTGGTCGCCGCCCGCCGTGGTGGCCGGAAGGCGAACCCTTCCCGCCACGCCGGCGTTACGGCCCGCCGCAGTTCGTGAGGTGGGTCGGCTGCTTTTTCGTGACCGCGCTACTCGTCGCGCTGTTCTCTGGCGTCCTCGCCGGCGCGATTTTCGGGCGGGGTGGCGGGGGATTTCATCCGTTCTTCGCCCTCCCAATCGTGTTTGTGATCGTCCTGGTCATCATCGGGGTATCAGGCGGACTCCGACGCATGACGCGCCCGATGAACAATCTGATCGAGGCAGCTCGCCGGATTGAGTCGGGCGACTACTCGGCGCAAGTCCCCGAATGGGGCTCGTCGGACATCCGCTCGGTCGCACGAGCGTTCAACTCGATGTCGGCGCGCCTAAAGACAATCGACGAACAGCGCCGCAATTTCATGGCCGATGTAACCCACGAGCTGCGCACGCCTCTGTCAGTCATCCGTGGTCAGGCCGAAGCAATCGCGGACGGCGTCTACCCGGCCGACGAAGCACATCTGGCCCCCATCCTGGACGCCACACAAACTCTCGATCGCCTCGTCGAAGACCTGAAAACGCTGGTCGACACCGACGCCGGCAACCTGGTCCTGCACAAGGAACCCATCGATCTTGGCGCGCTTGTCCGAGACACTGTGGAATCGTTCGGCCCACAGGCGGAATCGGCTGGCATCTCTCTCACGACCCAGATCGCCCAGAACCTGCCCCCCATGGACGTCGATCCATCCCGGATGCGCCAGGTGATCGGAAACCTGCTTTCGAACGCGATCCGGCACACACCCTCTGGCGGCTCCGTCAAAGCCACCGTCGACTCATCCGGGCTCTCGGTAACTGACACGGGTGAAGGAATCCCGCCGGACCTCATATCGCATGTTTTCGAGCGCTTCGCGAAAGGCCGCAACTCAACTGGCAGCGGGCTGGGTCTGGCAATCGCCCGCGACATCGCCATTGCGCATTCGGGAGAGTTGTCGATCGCCTCTGACGGTCGAGGAACTACAGCGAGGCTAATTCTTCCAACGAGGGCCTGAACTTTCGTTCGTCGTTACTGTTTGCGGCCATTTCTTGTCGAATATCACCGGGCCGCAGCTACAGTTGCTGCCGATGTTTTTGCAAGCCGGGTTCTTACTCAATTGACTTCCTCTCCACAGCTTTCACCGGACGGAAACTGGTGGTGGGACTCGACAGCCTGGCGCCAGGTTTCTCCCGACAAGCGCTGGTGGTGGGATGGCGCACAATGGCGCACTTTCCCGGCGAAGGAGGGCTCGAAACCGGCCCCGCCGTCCAATTCAGATGGCCTCCTCAGACGCGTCAGGCTCCGTTACACCGGCACCTGCATCCTGTGTGGCGCCGAACTCAAAAAGGGCACGTTTGCCATGTATCACCAATCGACTGTCACCGTCCGATGCGTGGAATGCGCCTCCGAATCGGTAAACCGGAAACCCCGACCCCTTGACGAAGGAATTGCCGGCGCGTCAGCCAATCGCGAATACGAGCGTCGAAGGGCGATTCGTGAAGAGCGAGTAAGGAGGAGCCTTGGCAACACACTGGGTGGACTTGCTCTCGCAATCGGCGGCGACGCGCCGTCTACGAACGCATGGAAGCGTGGGTCAATTGGCGAAGCCAAAGTCGCAGAGGCTCTACGGGGAGTCGAGGGCGTGCGTGTGCTCAGTGATCGTCGCGTTCCACACACGCGCGGCAATATCGACCAGATCGTAATCGCGCCGGCAGGCGTGTTCGTGATCGACGCAAAGCTCTATCGCGGGCTTATTTCGATAAAGGATCGCGGTGGATGGTTCCAACGAGATGAGCGGCTCTACGTTGGCGGGCGCGACCGCTCTCACCTTGCGGACAACATGACGTGGCAGGTCGAAGCAGTGCAACAGGTTCTCGTCTCCACGGGAGCACGATTTGTCGCGGTACCTGTTCAGCCGGTCCTTTGTTTCGTGGACGCCGAATGGTCGCTGCGGGCTTCTCGATCGTATCGAGGTGTTCGGTTGGCGGGACTTCGCTCGATCAAGGAGTTGGTGACCCAATTTCGACTTCTCAACTCAGAAGACGTTGAGACTCTCAGCCACATTCTTGCGACGGCCTTCCCGACAAGGTAGTGAGACTCTTTCACGGAAGTCACCCGCTCACAATTCATCGAGGGCGGGCACTTAAGCGTCATGCGATATAAGGTGCCGAAGCGACACTTGCAACGGAACCTGCCGGAGTCTTTCCTGATGAGCCCGCCTCGGCTGGCTGGGGATAGTCAGCGGGAGCGCTCGATGCGGTCTTCCAGTGCCCACATGGCCTCGCATCGCTGCACAACACGCAGCAGCTCCACGAGCTGGCCCGGTAGGGCGCCCCGGTCTCGGACTGTCCGGCGCTCTGACATCTTTTGTTTGTAGACCTTGTTGTTGTCGCTCATTTCTCTTCTACCGCCCACGTTAGGCACGCAGGAATCGGCTAAATAGGCGACAAATACCTGAATCTGAACCGCCTTGGTACCTAAACACCGGTACCTAACAGAGGATTGCGGGTAGCACTCATTTGGTCCTGCTCGAACTTTCGGGACATCGAGCGGCGGCTGCGGGCAGTTGCTCGTGCGGTTGCCTGACCGCGCGGGCCGGAGCCCTCAGCCGATCTGCTCCGCCAGCTCGACGATGATCCCCTCCGGGCCGCGGACGTAGCAGAGCCGATGGCTGTCTTCGTAGCGCTCCACCTCGCCAACCAGCTCCGCGCCGCGGGCTCGCACGCTAGCGACGGCGGTGTCGATGTCGTCGACTGCGAATGCGACATGGCGGATGCCCGAGGTGTTCGCCGGCGCGTGCGTGTCGCCACCCCGGCCCGACGGGGCGTGAAACTTCGTCAGCTCGGGCCGTCTTCGTTTCCAGATTCGACAGTTCGAATCCCACTTATCTCCCTGAACTGATGTGCATGACTGGGCGAGCATGCGCTCTAGCCTTCGCGGGATCTTGAGGGTCCACCACGGTGCGTCTACCAGCCTGAGCTGCAGTGTGTAGCGTGAAGGGATTGGTGTGTATACTGGCATCCATGGCAACCCATGTGAGAAAGAACATCACGCTTCCGCGCAGCCTTGACGAACGGCTTCGAAAGGCAGCACGCAAGCGCGGCACCACTCAGAGCGGGCTCATTGTCCATCTGGTCGAGACGGGCTTGGCCGCCGAGGCCAGCCAGATCGATCGGCTGATGGCCTTTGCCGGAGTCATTCAAGGACCTCCGGACCTTTCCGAAACCATTGACGAAACGGTGTACGGCGGCTGAGCTCGCTGACCGACACCGGGCTCCTGATTGCTTTCCTCAACCGCAATGATCGGTACCACCGCTGGGCGGTCAACGCCATCGATGCCCAGCGAAAGTTACACGCACCCATCGTGGTTCCTGAGGTCGTGGCTGGAGAGGCCTTCACCAAGCTGCGTTACGACCGCCGCGTAAGCGGTCGCCGCGATGCACGACAGGCGCTGGCGGTCTTCGGTCTACTCGCGGCGGACTCAAAGCTCTTTGAGATAAGAGGTTTGCCTGACCAATCTCATCGGCGATCGGTCGAGCTGCTGGCCAGGTATATTGACCAGACTTTCTCTTGGGTTGATGCAATCGTCCTCTTGAGCGCTGACGACGATCGCCGCGTGGAGATGCTCTGGACGGTCGACTCGACACTTGGCGCCTACCGCTTCTCTCACCAGGTTCTGGTATCAAGTCCCGGCCACTAGCAGAGGAACAAAGCCGGACCCGGGAGACGGGGTCCTGGGCCCCGAGTGCCAATCAGCTGGTCGACTTCATCTATCGGCCTGATCGGTCGCTGTTAGGAGATCCATCGAGGACGGTTGGAGTGGCTGGCCAAACTCGGCCGCAGCTCGAGCGGTCCGGACGCCTACGTGCCGGCCTGTCTGGCAGGCAGGCTGTCGATCTCGTCTGGGCGTTGGCCGGGCCGCAGACCTACGAACAGCTCGTTCTCGATCGAGGCTGGGGCCCGCAGCGTTTCGAGGCATGGCTGGGCGAGGCGCTGGCGGGTCTCGTGCTCGCTAGAGACGTTCCAAACCGCGGATAGAGTCAGGTCTAAAGACTGGAGCACCACGCTTGGTCCTTTTCGAACTTTCGAGAGATGCGGGAGAGGCTGGAGGAGCTAGTCGCTGCCATTGACTGAGCCCATCGGCGTGCCGCGGTCGCTAGAGTGCAGCCGGTGGCAAAAGACGAGCTTCCGGAACTTGAATGGCGCCTCTGCAGCGTGGCAATGCTCCGCTTGCCCGGGCGGCTACGAGCCATAGGGGAGGCGATCGACAGCGACCCGGATCTCCGCCCGACAATCGCTGCTCGCAGCTTTCCGCCGAGGCGATCGCTCAAGGGCACCTTCGCGGACTACGCCGCGGCTCTGGAGGCTCGAGTCGATCCAGCCGAAACGGAGGGTTGCTTTTTCGAACGAGACATCACCCCCCACGGATATGGCGACCTGTTGCTCGTGGACAATGGACGACTGCGCGCCAACCGGACCCATGAGGCGAACGGCTTATTTCAAGACGTCGATTGGTACCGCGCAGATGAGCGTCTCCGGCGCGCGTCCGATTACCTCATCCGGATCGCGGACTCCATGCATGCGTTCCATGGGTACTGCGTTCTCAACCTAATCAGTGCTCAGCGGATCCGCTTACTCAAGAGGAATGCGACAACCTGGCTTGGCAGACTGGCCGGCGTTGGCCGAGTGTTGGAAGACCAGGCGCGTGAGGTTCCCGACGTGTATTGGTGGAACTACTTCGGACCATCATTTGTTGAGCGGTGGGCCGAGCGGATCGACTCGCTCGGTGTCAAGCAGGTCAAGACCGCGGCCGGCGGTGTTGTCATCTGGGCAACTGATTCTCCGTTCGTCTACGACCCCGCGGCAACGAAACTGGGCGATTATTCGTGGAAGCATCAGTTCTACGACGTGCTGGGCGGCGATGCCTTCATGTGGGAGGGCCAGACACAGCGCGAGCCGGGCGAAGTCGTGCCGAGTTGGGACGATCACCACCGAGCGGCGGGGGTCGACATCAGCACTCTGGCTGGGGCCGAACCCCCCTCGATGAAGGGCCGCTTTCTGCCCCGAATTGTCGTTCCAAAGCAAGAGGCTCCACCCGAGGAGCCCGACGCTTAGTTCTCGCGTCCCGACACGTTTTCGACTTCGAGATCAAGCTGGAGCGGGAGACGGGCTTCGAACCCGTCGCGGCTCCGATCAAAACAGCCGGTTTGTATTCGGGAACCGTGCACCGACGCGCACGAAAACGCACCAATCGGCACCCCCGTTGGGGTCAGCGTTGGGGTCAATCAGCCTGAACCAGAGCAATCGAGCTACGGTGTATTTCATGCAGAGGATTGTTCGGCTCGGTAGTAACCCGCCGATCAAGGGCGAAGCTCTTCAGTGTATGAAGTCGAAGCTTGGCAACCGGCTCATCACCTGGACCATGGTGGGGCCGCCCGAGGGACCAGAAGAGGGATACCAAGCAGCGCTCGATGTCGACTCGACTTCGGACGATGAGGCGGACGGGCGAGCGGCGGCGATAGTCAGAGAGGCCGGCGAGGCTTGCGGCCTGGCGCTTAGCCCCGAGATCGCGCACTGAGAGCCCGCGTTTGCCATCTGCTGATCCGGATCTTGGCGCGGCCCTAGCTCGCACAGTGTCGGCGCTTGAGCGGGTGCGCCTCGAGGCGCTCGAACTAGAGGACCGCGATCCAGTGGTTAAAGCTCTGACCGAAGCTCGCGCCGCTCTCGCTGAATATCTCCGAGCCATGAGGACGGGCGAACCGTTCCCTCAGGAGGACTGACTCAGCCGCTCAACCTCACGCGTCGGGATCACCAGCGAGTACGGGGCTTGTCTTGAGACAGAACCTGGGGCTTAAGAGCACAATCCGAGGACCGTGACGCGTCGGAAGCACCCTCCTTCCGTGATCCATACGTCATTCTGGGACTGGTTCCGCCCAAGAGTCTGGAAGCGGCGCAGGATGCTGTTTGGCGAGTGGGCTTTGTCCTTGCCATACAGGTACCCGGAGAAACCCCTCCTAGATCACCCTCCGACCGGGATCAAGCTAGTTAGGGCCAGGGTCGTGAACCGAGCCTGGAAATTCATCTTGTCGCATCGGTTCACTGCGCGATTGGTGTTCGGCGGGATAATGCCTCCAAAGATTCGCTAGCTGCTGACAAGACCTGTCACCGT
>VBEG01000098.1 GCA_005882115.1 Chloroflexota bacterium | reverse complement strand
CGCCATCGGGCCGACGACCACGGTCCTCACGTCCCACGCTTTCCACTCGCCGAGGATTTGCAGCCGAGTCTCATCGGTGAGTGGGCTCGCGCGACCTTCTCCAATCGCGAGGGTGACCATTTGGGTGGCGCTGGGTGGGGGGCCGAGTCGCCAGCCGCGAGGTAGGGCGTCGGGGATGAACGCGTACCCCTCGGGCATTCGAAAATTCATTCCCGCCTGTACCTGCCACAGCATGGCGCGCACCTCGGCGGCGCTCGAGTACGGAATCACCAGGGCGACGCTGCCGGCCGGTATTCGTTGTACTGAGGAAGAGGCGAAGAATCTTGGAACCGTGTTCGGTGTCGACGGGAAGGGCAGAGCCGGTACCAACATGAGGAGCGCCGCCACCACGGCTAACAAGCCGAACCGGCGCTCGCCGGCCGGGGATGTCTTCATGTCGCTGAGCCACGCCGCTATCAGCAGACCAGCCAGAAGGTAGAAGAAGATCATCAGCCTCGAAGGCAGGATGTTGTTCAGGATGGGCAGGCGGGACAGCGCAAGCCATCCGCCAAATGTGAGGTAAAGCATCAGCCGACCTGGTAGGTACCGCTGCAGCAGCGGAAATATCAGGCCAAGGACGAAGACCGGCATCGAGCTCACCTTGCCGGCAACGTGAATCGTGACCCCCATCGAGAGAATGGCCACCAGGACCGCGCCAAGCGCCGCGAGTCTCACCTCTTGGCGGTGCCACATGCGTATCGAGATGAATGCGAGCAAGGCGAGCAACAGAATCCCGACATAAGAGGTTGTCTCGACCGTGTTGCCGGTGAACTTGTCGGCGAAGGCCGTCGCCGGCGACGGCGCAACGAGGAACAGCCGTGTGGGGACGAGGAAGCTCAGCGCGTCACTTACGTACAGGTTGGGCGCGTGAACGCGGCCGGCCAGGCGCTGCGGGCCGAAGAACTGGAAGCCAACCGGAACGGCGACCAGCACCGTGAACGCGATCGCCGCGCAAGCCAGAGCGCGCCAGGCATGACCGAGACGGGCGCGGACCTCGCCGGGGTAAAGGCCGGCCGCCAGGCAAAGGAGGAGCAAACCTACGACCGCGGTCATCGCCAGCAGCTCCTCGCCGATGAGCAGCTGGGCTGCGGCCGCGACGCCGAGCAACAGTCCCGAAACCAAAGGCCGCCGACGCTGAACGCGCACGATCTCGTCGAGAACGATCAGCAACACCGGTGGCATGAACGCCACCGTCAATTGCGAATGTCCGAGCGAATGAGCTGTCATGAAAGGCGAGAAGCCGTACAACAGGCCTCCCACGCCTGCCGCGAGGCTGCTCGAGACGAAACGCCGGATGAGGAGGAATGCCGTCCACGCGGACAGCGCAACGCCCGCGGTCATCAGGACGTTGTAGGCAAGCACAAAGCCGGCCAGATGACCGATCGGTGCGAGGGCGAGCGCCGGAAGGAGGGCAGTTGTATTCCACATCAGGTTGACGCCTGCCGGATAGTCGATGTAGTTAGTGAAGAGTGGATTTTGTCCATGGGTAAGAGCGAACGACGGCCACCTCAAGAACCACATGATCTCTTGGGCGTCACCGGCTAGGCCGAGCGATGACGTCGTGGGAGCGACCCAAGCGCCGGAGAACAGCGCGACGGCCAGGCCTGTGTAGATGACGAGCGCGCCCGCCTTGACGGCTCTAGCTGCTCCAGGACCGGCGATCACGCCCGCAATCAAACCTTATTCGGCGGCATGCGGAACGGCCAGCCCGCCGTGGGCTTCTAGTTGAAGTAACCCAGCAGATCGACCACGACGTCGGTGGATCCCGCGGAGTTGTAGAACCTGATGGCGCCTGTCGTGCCGAGGGTAGCGACAACGAGGTTGGGGATGGTCAGCCGCGCCGTCCAGTTGAGGTCTGATGCCAGCGGGCGCGTCGCGGTGGAAGGGTAGACGGTCAAGAAGCTCGGTGCAGTCGTGTCGGTCACGGTCACGTTGATGACGACCGCGGTCGCGGGGCTCGGAACGGGGGAAACACCGCCGACCTGGAGGGTGTACGTGCCGCCCGGGCCAAGGGTCGCGTGGCCGCGTGTGTCGGCAATCCGATGGGCGACTTGCGGAGTGAAGAGCTTGCCGCTCGCCGTCGCATCGGTGAAATAGCCCGACACGTCCACGATCACGTCGGCCGCACCGAACTGGTTGTAGACACTGACCTTGCCACCGGCGCCGATTTGCGCGATGACGCGATTGGGCAGAGTCTGCCCTGCCACCCAGTTGAGGTTGGAGGCGTTCGGCCGCGCGCTTCCAGAGGGCCAGACGGTGAGGAAGCTCGGCGCGGTGGTGTTGGTGACGGTGATGTTGAGGATCGCCGAAGAAACTCCGTTCGCGGGCACACCGCCGGCGCCCGTCACCTGGACTGCGATGCTGCCGCCGGCGCCGAGCTTGCTGCCCGCATTCGGCTGGCCGCTTCCCGATCGAGTGTCGGTGATTCTGGTTGGCGTGAGCGCCACCTCCTGCCCGGCCGTCCCGCTGGGCGGCGCGAAGTAGCCCTCAAGGTCGACGACCACGTGTGCTGACCCGAACTGGTTGTAGAAGGTCACAGCTCCGCCGTTTCCGACCTGGACCACGACGAGATTGGCGACTGTCTTGCCTGCGGTCCAGTTGAGGTTGGAGGCCAGTGGCCGCGCCTGCCCGGTGGGGTAGGCCGTCAGGAAGCTAGCAGCGGTCGTGCTGGTCACGGTCACGTTGACCGCCACCGCGGTGGCTCCCGCGGGAGCGCCGGGGGTAACGCCAGCGACTGTCAGACTCCGGGACTGGCCGGCTCCGACGGCGCCGCCCGAGCTCCTGGTGTCCAGCAAGCGAACCGGGTTGACGGCCGTGTAGGCCGCCGGTGGCGCGATCGTGAAGGAATAAACCACCGTGTGCGACGGCACGAAGACCTGGCCCCCGGCTTCAGCAGGCGTCACGAACCGGTTGACGCCGAAGGACGCGCTGTGGAAGATCTGCGCGCCTGTGGTGGCGTTGTAGGCGTACAACCCGCTGCTGCTTGCCACCCAGACCGCGCCTCCGGCCACGATCGGCGGACCGAAGGTGATCCCACTCCCGGCGCTCCAATCAGGTGAGGCGCAAGCGGCGTTGCAGGGGCTGAAAGAAGGGGTCGACGTATTCACGTGCAATGCCACGAGGCCATGGCCCTCGCATTGGAGGTAGATGAACGGGGCCAAGTAGGCGAAGGAGCCGAAGGTCGCCGCTGAGGTGTTGCCGAAGCAGACGTTGGCCTGTACGTACGGAGTCTTAGCGGGGTAGAGCTGGCCGTTGACGCCACCCAGGTTGGTGGGATCGAGCAGGAATCCCCCGCCGTGCTTTCCCGCGGTGAACATGAGATTGGGACTGATCAGCAAGGGGCTCGCGGACCCGAGGTCGGAATCCGGGCTGCACCAGTTGGACTGCCAATCGTTGGGTTCGAAGAACGCCGGCGAGGTCAACGTGGGACTCACCCGCACCACGGCGTCGCTGAGGCTGGAACCGGCGCATGGGATCGCGTTACCGGTCGCAAAGAAGACGTTGTGTGAGGTGTCGTCGATCACCACACCGCCGGGCGCCCAAACGCTCTCCGCGCCGGATGGGGTTTGGAACACGTTGGACGAGCTGACTCCGTCGGTGGGCACGCCGACCACCCACCCGTAGTACGGCGTGCTGCCGTCGAAGCAATCCCCTGCCCGGCCGCCGAACGGCACGTACACGTAGCCGTTGGCCAGGGCAAGGGCGCCTCGCTCCTGCTGGATCTTCCAGTCAAACCCGGTTGGCGCGATGGGAGTGTCAAGAACC
>VBEG01000097.1 GCA_005882115.1 Chloroflexota bacterium | reverse complement strand
GAAAGTCGTCCGCAACCACGACCAGAGGCCTTTCGTCGGCGACCTTGTCCATGAGGCTGAGCGTGGCCAGGCCGACAAGAAACACTTCGGGCGGCGCTCCCGCGCGCATTCCCAAGGCGGTGAGCAGCGCGTTTTTCTGCGGACCGGGAAGTGCGCCGACCGAGGGTAGGACGGGCTGCAGAAGCTGGTGCAGCCCCGCGAATGGGAGGTCTGCCTCACTTTCAAGCCCTGTGACGCTGAGCACGCTGTAGCCGCGGCCGCGGGCGTTGCTAGTGGCGACCTCCAGCAGGGACGTCTTCCCGATGCCGGCTTCTCCCGCGACAAACAAGGCGCCGCCGTGCTCCGCCGCCTCGGCCAGAGCTTTGTCGAGCTGAGCGATCTCCATATCCCGACCAACCAGCCTCGAAGCGCCCATTCCTGGCTGATCTTGCTCCTGCCGCACGTTTAGGAAACACCCTGGACACCTAAGTCATTTCCGCTCGGGGCCTAAGTCATCGGTTTGGCCTCAGGCCGGCAATAGCAGTCGCCAGCCTGAAGCGGATGACCGGTGGCGTCTAGCGCGATCGCGCTGGCAGGCTAGGTCAGGCCGCTCTTACACCCGCGTCGATGTCCCGACTGCGGCCCGGTCGGCGAACAGCCGCGATCCTTGCGATCCTGCTCCTGCTTGCCGTAGCGGGCTCCGACCTCTTGATCGCGGGGTTCTGGCTGAGCCACCCGATGCTTACCGCGATCGTCTCCGCACTCGTGGTAGTCGTCCTCTCGGTGGCGGTGATTGAGGTCGTTCTAAGCCGCCGCGCCGAGCGGCGCTGGCGAGTCCTCGCCCAGACGGCGCTCATGGAACTTGGCGAGGCGGCTAGCACGACCTGG
>VBEG01000087.1 GCA_005882115.1 Chloroflexota bacterium | reverse complement strand
GATGACGCTCGTCTTTCTCGCTCTGCACATCGTCACCGCGGTCGTCGATCCGTTCACCAACCTCGGGTGGGGCGCGGCCCTGATCCCCTTCACGTCCTACTACCGCACCTTCTGGCTCGGCCTGGGCGTGATCTCCTTCGAGCTCCTCCTGGCCATCGTCTTGACGAGTCTCGTCCGAGGTTTCCTCGGCCATCGCGCGTGGCGCGCCGTCCACTGGCTCACCTACGCGGCGTGGCCGGTCGGCGTCCTTCACGGTGTCGGCACCGGCACTGACACGTGGTCGGCCTGGATGCTGGCGATCACCGCCGGGTGTGTGGCTGCGGTCGGCGTCGCCATCGTGATGCGACTGACCGGGGGCTCCAGCGATCCGCTCGCTACGCCGCGCTCCACCTTCCGCACGGCGGTCGACAGGCGCGAACCGCAATGACGCGCCTCCTCGCAACCGCGGACGATCGACTTCCGCTGCCGCGCGTCGACGGCCGGATCATCGATGCGATCCACCAGTCGGGCCTTGTCGGTCGCGGAGGCGCCGGCTTTCCCACCGCAATCAAGTGGCGCGCCGTCGCGGACCGATCGCGCGGCAACGCCGTGATCGTGGTCAACGGTGCGGAGGGTGAGCCGCGAAGCGAGAAGGACAGGTTGCTCATGACGACGCGTCCCCACCTCATGCTCGACGGTGCCTTCATCGCCGCGCGGG
This sequence comes from Chloroflexota bacterium, assembly GCA_005882115.1. Taxonomy (GTDB): domain Bacteria; phylum Chloroflexota; class Dormibacteria; order Dormibacterales; family Dormibacteraceae; genus 40CM-4-65-16. The sequence continues at coordinate 28,770 of VBEG01000087.1, read as the reverse complement.
TGCTGAAAGCGCGACGCATCCTCCTCTACATCGGCGAGCGCCATGAATCCGCCCGGCAATCGATGCTGCGCGCGCTGGGCCAGCGCGATGAACCCGAACGAGCCCTGGTCAGCTTCGCCGCGGCGCCTGCGCGCTACGTGGCCGGCGCGGAGATGGCTGCCATCCATTTTTTAAACGAAGGCATCGCCACGCCGACCACGACCCCGCCCTACCCCTTTGAGCGCGGGGTCGACGGAGTGCCGACGCTCGTCCAGAACGTGGAGACGCTTGCTCGTGTCGCCCTGATCGCGCGTGGCACCCCAGCCGACACCGCCCTGATAACTCTCGCCGGCGCCGTGCGGCAGCCTGGTGTCGTCGAGGTGCCTAGCGGGACGACCCTCGGCGAGGCGCTGAGGCTCGGAGGAGGCGCGACGGAGTCGCCGCGCGCGGTCCTCGTGGGCGGCTACTTCGGTTCCTGGATGGAGCCAAGGGTGGCTTGGCCGGCCGCGTTGGACCGCGACCTCAGGCTTGGCTGTGGCGTGATCGGCGTCCTGCCGGCATCGCGCTGCCCTGTTTGCGAGACCGCGGGCATCATGCGCTACCTTGCATCCGAGAGCTCCGCGCAATGCGGGCCCTGCTTCTTCGGCCTGCGGGCCCTCGCCGACGCGTCATCGCGCATCGCAGAGCATGGTTCGAGCGCAGACGACCTCAGACGGCTCCAGCGCTGGGCAACCGAGGTGCGTGGGCGCGGAGCATGCAAGCACCCCGACGGCGCGGTGACGTTCCTCGCCTCGGCGCTGACCGTGTTCGCGAACGAGTTCGCCCAGCACGAGGCACACGAAGCACGCGAGGTCCAGCTGTCCGCATGAGCAGGTCGTTCACGCTCACGATCGACCGCATCAAGTGCGACGGACGCGGGCTCTGCGCCGAGCTGCTGCCCGAGCTCATCCGGCTCGACGAATGGGGCTATCCGATCATCGCCTCCGGAGCAATTCCGGAGCACCTGCTGCCACTTGCGCAGCGCGCCGTTGATGATTGCCCTGTACTCGCGCTCGCGCTCCGGCGAGCTGACCGCAAACAATGAGCGTCAGCGTGCTTGGCATCGCCGACGACCGCGCGCTTGGAAGCTCGGTCCGCGTCATCGTCACGCGGCCTCAGTCGCTGACGGCCGCGAAGGCCGCCGTCGACGACGTCCTCCGCGCGATCGACGCGGCCGCCAGCCGCTTTCGCGAGGACAGCGAGCTGAGCCGCCTGAACGCAGCTCCCGACCATGTCGTCAGCGTGAGCCCATTGCTCGCCAAGGCGATCGGGGAAGCGCTCCGCGGGGCGAGGCTTACGGAGGGCGCGGTCGATCCGACGGTCGGCCACGCCATGCGGCTCATCGGCTACGACGCCGACTTCGGCTCCGTCCCTCCGTTCGCCGAAGGCCTTCAACTGGTGGCTCGTCGCGTTCCGGGCTGGCAGGCGGTCCAGTTCAGCCCCGGTAGCGGGACGGTCATCGTCCCCCGCGGCGTGGAGCTCGACCTGGGCGCCACAGCCAAGGCGCTCGCTTCGGACATGGCGGCCGCATCGGCATTCAACGCGATGGCGAAAGAAGGTGGCGTGCTGGTCAGCCTTGGCGGCGACATCGCCGTTGCGGGCGAGCCGCCGCCGCAGGGCTGGTCGATCCAGGCCAGCGAGGACGCGGCCACGCCGATCTCGGACAGCGATGAGGCCGTCTCCATCAACTCCGGCGGCATGGCGACATCGGGTACGACCGTCCGGCGATGGGTTCGCGGCCAGACGATCCTGCACCACATCATCGACCCCGCGACCGGCCTGCCGGCCGACAGCGTCTGGAGGACGGCCACCGTCGTCGCGGGAAGCTGCGTCGACGCCAATATCGCGTCGACGGCCGCCATCGTCTTGAGCGACCGGGCCCCGGCTTGGCTCGTAGAGCGAAAGCTGGCCGCCCGGCTGATCGATCGCGACGGCGGCGTCCACCGGCTCGCCGGCTGGCCCCGTCAACCCTGACAAATCGAAGCTGATCCCCAACAATCTCTGAGCAATTTCCCAGGAATCTCGATCAGCATGGACGTGGTGAACAAAGAAACGGCCCGGGTCCTCGTCGTCGACGATGAGCCGAACATCACTGAGCTGGTGGCGATGGCCCTCCGCTACGAGGGCTTCACTGTCAAGACCGCAGCGACCGGCCGCGGCGCCCTGACCGCCGTCACCCAGTTCTCTCCGTCCCTCGTCATCCTCGATGTGATGCTTCCCGACATCGACGGGATCGAGGTCCTAAAGCGGCTCAACAGCGCCGGCGCCAAAGTCCCGATCATCTTCCTGACCGCAAAAGACGCCACCGAGGACAAGGTCCACGGCTTGACCATCGGCGGCGACGACTACGTGACCAAGCCGTTCAGCATCGAAGAGCTCATGGCGCGCGTCCGCGTCGTGCTGCGCCGGCACGGCAACAACGCAGAGACCGGCAAGCTTGCGCTCGCGGACCTCGAGCTCGACGACGAAGCACACGAGGTCCGTAGGCATGGCCACGTCGTCGAGCTCACCAACACGGAGTACCGGCTCCTTCGTTATCTGTTGATCAACGCCGGCCGCGTGCTGACGCGCAGCCAGATCCTTGATCACGTGTGGCATTACGACTTCGGCGGCGACGCGAGCGTGCTCGAGACATACATCAGCTACCTGCGGCGCAAAGTGGATCGCTACGATCCGCCGCTGGTCCAGACCGTGCGCGGCGTGGGGTACGTGCTCCGAACGCCACGAAAATGACGCTGTCGCTCCGCGGGCGGCTGCTGATCGGCGTCATCGCTCTCGTGGTCATCGGACTTTCCGCCTCCAGCATTGCGACTTACGCCACACTCCAGAAGTCACTGGTAGGCCGCGTCGACGCGCAGCTCGAAGGCGGCCGCATCGAGGCGAACTCGGCTCTTAGCGGATCGCAGCGCGGCCCCGGTCCTCCCTCGCGATTCCCGACCGGCACCGTGGTCGAACTCCTGAACCAAGACGGATCGATGGTCGACATCAAGGTCTCGACCCCCTTTGGAGGCACGCCGTCGTCGGCGCGCCCGATCCTGCCCAAAACGCTTCCCTCCCAACCGACCGACCACCCGGCGCCGCCGTTCACCGTCTCAGGCACCAGCGACATCGCGCACTTTCGCGTCACCTACTGGCCGGAGGATTCCTTGGGCGGCCGAATCGTGGTCCTCGCGATCCCCCTCACGGACGTCGAAGCGACGCTGGATCAGCTCCTCATCCTGGAAGCCGTCATCGGCGCGGGCATCGTCCTCGCGACGGCGCTGCTGGCGTTTGTGATCATCCAAATCGGGCTCCGTCCCCTGCAGCGCATGGGCGCCGCCGCGGGAGAGATCGCCGCCGGCGACTACAGCCGTCGCGTCGAGCCAGCGACGCCCAGGACCGAGATCGGCCGGCTTGGTCTGGCCCTCAACGCGATGCTGAGCCAGATCGAGGCCGCCTTCGAGCAGCGAACCGCATCCGAGCGCCGGTTGCGCCGGTTCATCGCCGACGCCTCGCACGAACTGCGCACGCCACTCACGTCGATCCGTGGATATTCCGAGATGCTCCGCCGGGGCGCGTCGGAATCGCAGGCCGACTCCGACCTCGCGCGGCGAAGGATCGAGGAGGAGTCGGTGCGGATGTCCACCTTGGTCGACGATATGCTGCTCATCGCCCGCCTCGACCAGGGCCGGCCGCTCGAGACCAAGCCAGTCGACCTCCAGGCCATTGCGCGCGACGCCGCAGCCGACGCACGCGCGGTCGCACCCAAGCGTGAGATCACCCTGCAGGCGCCCGGGGCCGTGGTGGTGAGCGGCGACGACACGCGCCTTCGCCAGGTCGTCGGCAACCTGGTCCGTAACGCACTCGTGCACACCCCTTCAGCCTCGCCGATCGAGATCGCAATCAGCGCGCAGGACGGGACCGCGCAGCTCTCGGTGGTCGACCACGGACCCGGGCTGCGGCCCGAGGACCGCGAGCGGATCTTCGAGCCCTTCTACCGCGCCGATCCAAGCCGCAGCCGGGACAGCGGAGGAGCGGGCCTGGGTCTCTCGATCGTCAACGCCGTCGTGGTCGCGCACGGCGGGCATGTCCAGGTGAAGGAGACCAGCGGCGGCGGGGCGACCTTCGAGGTAGCCCTGCCGCTCGCCCGCTGACTCGCCTAACCCAGCCGCCCGTACCCGGATGCGGACAAGAACTGTTGAGCGATCACCAAGTAGCCGGCGTCACTTGCGTGAACGTCCTGCAGTGACGTACAGAAAAGCGTGAGAGCGCAAAGCGTGACCGACTCGTCGGACGCCAGGTTGAAGGGAGTGAAGGCATCGGCTGTTCGCCCCCTGACCAGAGCGGCATCGCCTGCCAGGACAGAGTTCAATAATTCCGCACCCGCGTTGGTACCGGGGTCCAGGACCGCAAATGGGTTGTAGTACTCCATGACGATGATCTCGGCACCTGGCGCCGCGGCCCGAAGCCTCGAGAGGATCACGCCCATGTTCTGGCGCACCGTAGCAATGGCGCCCGCGAAACACGTCTGATCGGCGCCGCACGAATTCGCGTCATTGGCCCCAAGGTCGATCGTGATCGGGCTGACCTGACCTGGATGGGACTTCAGGAAGCTGATCGCGGCATCCAGCTGCGCGCCGCCGTAGGCGCGATGAAGCCTAAAACCGAGAGCCGTATACGGGCAACCTCCCGCCATGAACGACGATGTTGTCTCGTCAGGGCATCCCAGATTGACCGTTTCAATGGCGGGATTGATTCCCTGAAGCATGCCCGCGAAATCGTCGACGTAGCCGGTGACGAACGCGGACGGATTCTCGGTCGGCAAGTTGGCAATGAACTTGCTTTGCTGATACCCGAAAGCGAGCGAGTCACCAAGGGCCAGATAAAACGACTTGGGAGGGTTGAATTTCGGGTTCGATGTCGAAGCCGAGGCCGGAAGCGCGGCAAGGACAAGCAGGGAAAGAGCTGCGAGCAGGGCGAGAAATCGCACTCTCATGGGAAAACCTCCTCACCAGATCCCAACGGCGACCACAGCGGCGTGATGTGGAAATCTAATCACGCTTGGGTTCAAGCCGCCATTGCGCCGTTTGGGCGGAACGCGAGCACGTCACCCGCGTAGTCGCCCACGACCACAAAATCGGCGCCGGCCAGCGCGGGCCCGCTGCGGACTGCCGAATGCGTGTCGTAACTCCACAGCTGGTGGCCGTCGGCGGTCGACAGCGCAATGACCGAGCCTGCATTGAGGTCGCCGAACACAGCGCCCGTCCCAAAAACGACCGTCCCTTTCCCGACCGCCGGTGCGGAATAGACAGGTCCCGCTGTTTCGTGGCGCCAGATCACGGCGCCGTCGGAAGCCCGCACCGCAAACATCCCCGTTGGTGGACTCGCGGACACGGCATAGATGTTGGCGCCGTCATACGCGGGCGACGCTAGAAGACCGTGCACGGCGCTGCCCTGTACGAGCTGTCGCGACCAGACGCTCGCGCCAGATGCCGCGTCGAGCACCGCGAACAGACCCTGCACAGATGCCTGGGCGACCACCTCGCGACCGCCGAGCATGTACACGATCGGACTCGCTCCTACGTCGAGATCATGTCCCTGGTCGGGATACAGGCTCGCAAACCACCTCCGGGCGCCAGTCAGCGGATCGAACGCGAGCACGCCGTCGTCGGGATTGCCGACGCCGACGAAAGCGATGCCTTGCTTGTCGACCGCGGGCGTCGACCACACGCCGTCGCCGGGCTCGCAGCCTCGCCGCACGCACAGGGTCCAGCGCTCGCGGCCCGTCGCGACGTCGAGTCCCACGAGACTCCCGGCGACGAGCGGCGTGTCGCCGTATGGCGAGGCGAGACCGATGACGAGAACCTCGCGATACACCGCCGGCGACGCCCAGATGCTGACGTTCGGCGGACCTTGCCACCGCCACGCGTCGGTTCCGTCGTCCGCGTGGAGCGCGTAGATCGTGCCGGCAAGCGTGCCCACGAACAGCTGCCGCTCAGCGACCGTGGGAGAGCCGGCGATCGCGCCCAGGCCATGCCGCGACCATCGTGTCTTTCCGGTTGCCGAATCGAGCGCGGCGACCGTGCCGCCTGCGCTGGCGACATACACGACCCCGGCCGAGACCACGGGCGTGCCGTCGACCGCGCCGTCGAGACGCGTGCGCCAGGCCAGTCGAAGACGCACAGCGGTGCCTGCGTCAAGGGTCGCGCTCGGTGGGTGTCCGTCCCGGGCCAGGTCGCCGCGGTACATGGTCCAGAGCTCGGACGCCACCCCAGTCGGCGCGAGCGGAGTGGCCGAACTGCCCGCCGTGCACGCAGCCAGCACGACCATCAAGAGCGCGGACATTTTCTGAGCCATCTCCAAGCTTTGTCTCAGGCGGCTGTGAGGACGCGACGCCATCGTTGTGCTCGGCGCCCGATGCCACCTCGGGCCATTCCCAATAACGTAGGGGCCGACCCCCTAGCGGCCCCTACACCTCTCTCCCCCCAGGTGGTCAGGACAGCTTCCAGCGGATGCCCTGCAGCACAGGCTTCGCCTCTGCCACGTATGGCTTGAGGTTGTCCTGGCGTGTGACGACCATGACGATGTAGTAGACGCTACCGCTGGTGTTCGCTCCCGCAAACAGCGACGCTGCGGCCGGCACCGAGTGGCCCCCCGCGGTGAGCGTGAAGCAAAGCGTCCAAGACACCCCGTGAGCGCCGTTGAACGTGCCGTTCGTGGCGGTCGTTCCGGGACACGTCCGCGTATCTGGGTAGTTCTGCTTGAAGTAAGAGTCGATGGTGCTCTTGTTGTCCTGCGCGGTCTGGGTCGGGCTCGACCGGCCGCTGGCGGCGGTCACCGAGCCTTCGCTGTTCGGGTCGGTGAGGACGATCGCCTCGCTGTCCTTGTTGGCCACCGACCAGCCTGCCGGCACCGGCATGGTCACACCGTCGTTTGACTCGGTGCTCGCTCCCGACTTCGGGGTTGCGGTCGGCGACCCGACCGGAGTCGGCGTGCCAACGGGCCTTGGGCTTGAAAGTTCCGGAGAAGAGAGGGGGCTTCCATTCGTGCCGTTGCTCGAGCGGTTGCCGATGATCGCCAGCGCCGTGCCGCACCCGGCCATCAAGACGACCAGGGCCACGATGGCGGCGATGATCAGCACCCAGGGTGTGCGATGCACCGGGGGAACCGGGCCGGTCGGCATGTAGTACGGGCTCTGGTAGCCGCCGGGCTGGCCCATCGGGGGCGCGAAGCCCGGAGGTGGCCCTGGCGGTGGTCCTGGGGGCGGTCCCTGCATGGGAACTACGGCAACCGGCGGCCCTGTCAAGGGCGTGCCGCACGACATGCAGAACTGGTTGCCATCCGGGTTCTGAGCGCCACACCGCGCGCAGGTCATCGCCACCTCGCCACCTAGGCAGACCCCGAAGACGCTTTCGTCGGCTCCTCGCCCACCGGCTTGCGTGCGCGCTTCAGGGCGTTGGGCGAGGCCGTAAGGGCCACACCGCAGTTGGGGCAGAAACCAGACGCCACGATGTGCATGTGGCAGTTGGGGCACACGGTCTCCGCGAACCCCATGTGGGCTGCTTCCTCCAGCAGCGCGTGGTGGAGCAGGTAGCGGACATAGATGAGGAGTGCGCCGACGACAACGGCCTGGAAGACCAGGACAAGAAGTGGGCTTACCGCCGACTCCTTCAGGAGCAGCGTGCCAAGGGAGAACGCAACGTGCGCGATGACAGCCATCGCGACGCCACCGATCTCGCGGCCGGCCAGGCTTCCGCGGCGATACCGCCAGACCGCCGCGACGATCATCCCCGTCGCGCTGCCCTGGAGGAGTGGTTGGAAAACCGCCAGAGTGGTCAGGTCGAAGATCCAGTTGCCGGGCGTCAGGTGCGCGGGCAGGCTCGTCAGCGCGCTGGAGAACGCGACTAGTGACTCCGCGACGCTGAACCCAAGACCCGCCGCCACGCCGAACACAAGGCCGTCGACCGTCTCTGGAAAGTTGAGCCGGTTCGGCAGAAACAAAGCGGGAAGCGGCTTCAGCGCTTCCTGGACGACAGGGACAAGCAGGCCCAAGAAGAGCAGCGTTCCCACGCTGACCCCGATGTTGGTGAGCGGGTTGCCGACGGCGGGAAATGGGTTGTACGCGGCGCGCTCGATGAGCGTCAGGACGAGGCCGATGACGGCTCCGCCACCGATCGTGAAGCCCAGGACGATCGCCGGCTCGTCGCGGTAGACCTGCGCCTCGTACAGGTAGATCAGGTACAGGACCGGGACGAGGAACGTGGCGACAAGGATCGCCGCCGTGATCAGCCCGGCGACATAGAGGAGAGCGATGCCGGCCAGGCCGACCGCGAATGCCCAGCGGAACTCATGGATCTTGTGCTGGCCGAGATGCGGGAACAGCGTCGTGAACACCGACGGCTGGACGACATGCTCCGCGGGATGCGCTGCGTAGCTGTGCTCACGTATTTTGGCGCTCGCGCTCGCCTTTCCGAGCTCACCGGTCGTGCCTTGATGGGCACCGCAACGCGTGCAGAACACGCCGTCCGGAACGTCGTTCGAGCAGTGGTCGCAGCGCACGGGGCGTAAGGATATCCGGCCCGCGCGGGGCCTTAGGCCTGCTTAGCTTCCTCGGCTTCGGACGGCACCCAGCCCCTGATGAAGTGGCAGGAATAGTGGCCGGGATGCTTCTCGAAGTACCGCTGGTGGTAGTCCTCCGCGCGCCAGAAGTCGGTGGCCGGAACGATCTCGGTCACGATCTTGCGGTCGAAGAACTTCTGCGCCTCTTGCTCTGACTTGAGAGCGGCCTTCTCCTGCTCGGGGCTGTGGAAGAAGATCACCGAGCGGTACTGGTGGCCCATGTCCGGTCCCTGCCGGTTGAGCGTCGTCGGGTCGTGCATGTTCCAGAACGAATTCAGCAGCTGCTCATACGAGACCTTGGACGGGTCGTAGGTGACCTCAACCGCCTCGGCGTGGCCGGTGCGGCCCATGCACACCTGCTCGTAGGTGGGTTTGTCGACGTGGCCGCCCTCGTAACCCGAGACAGCTTCTATCACTCCCGGGACCTCGTTGAAAAGATGCTCGAGGCCCCAGAAGCATCCGCCGGCGAAAGTGGCTTTCTCCATCTCACCCTCCAACATATTCAGGACACATCATGATTCCCCAGCCGGACGATTCCCTAACCGCCGCGCCTCGTCGGCGTTGGTGGCACCTGGCAACCATCTACGTGATCGCGCTCCCCGCCTTCCGCGCCTGCGACGCACGCCTGTACCATCTCGCGCCAGATCCCCAGGCCGGCAGCGTCAAGCGGGAGGAGTAATGAACGCAAATCAACTCCTGGTCGTACTGATGGCCGCCACGGCGGTCCTCTCGCTGTGGGCAGCATTTTTCGCGACCCGCGCCGACTGGGCTACCCGCCGCGCGATGAAGAGCTGGGATAGCGCGACCAAACCGATACCGAAGCTTGTCTTCACCGGCCAGGTCTCGCCTGGACAGGCGATCGACCTGGAGGTAGAGAACCTCGGTGGGACGCTGGCCGCCGGGGGCATCATCGTGCACGCGAGCGACGAGCTTTACGGCGGGGAGGTGACGCTGCCACAGAACGCGCCGGCTCGGCATATCTCACTTCCCTTCATCGTCAAGGCCTGGAAGCGCGCACTCGAGCCGGAATGCCTCGTGCTCGTTGTCCGCGACGTCAGCGGGCGGTGTTGGGACTATGCCGACGGTGGCAAGCAGATCAAAAACCCGCGTCGCTGGCTGTCGGGCCAGCTGCGTGGTCTTCGCATGCAGGGCATGATCGATTTCCCGGGCGTGGCCGGCAAGGAGAAACGCTAAACGCCCTAGTGCGTGTGGTCCAGCTCAGCTTTCAGCTTTAGCTCGACGTTTCCCTTGAGTGCTTGCGAGATCGGGCATCCATCCTTGGCCGCATCGGCCAGCTTCTGAAACTCACCCGCTTCGATGCCGTGGATGTGCCCCCTCACGGTCAGCGTGATCGTCGTGATGCCGGTGCCTGGGACGAACTCGACCTCCGCGGTCGTGTTCAGGCGCTCAGGATGATGGCCGGCCTTGCTCAGACCGTTGGAGAAAGCCATCGAGTAACACGCCGCGTGCGCAGCGGCAAGGAGCTCCTCGGGGCTCGTCCCGCCGTGCGTCCGCTCAGCGCGATTGGCCCAGTTCACCGGGAACTCGCTGAATGCTCCGCTCGCGACCTTCACGCGCCCCTTGCCGCTTGCGAGGTCGCCTTCCCAAACCGCATCCGCCCTGCTGACCGCAGCCATTCACGCACCTCCCGGAATTTCGGCCATAAACGTTCAACTAGCCTAACCAGATGCAAGCGCACGAGATTCCGGGGCTCGATCCGCAGCCTCGCGACGCCGAGGGTCATGGCTACGTTGACTTTCTCGCCTCGAACAAGCTCAGCGTCGGGCTTGCGATATGGCCGGCGGGGTCAGTCGACCGTCAGCGTCCGCATGAAGAGGACGAGGTCTACTACGTGATCACCGGGCGCGGCACGATCTGGGTCGCGGACGAAGACCGCCCTGTCAGGGCAGGAAGCCTTGTCTTCGTCGCGGCTCAAGTCGAGCACCGCTTTCACGACATCGAAGAGGACCTACGCGTGCTGGTTTTCTGGGCGCCGCCGCACGTGGCCACACCCGGCTAGTACTGCCGGGTCGCCGTCCTCTCGGTCTCGGTCGATTCGGTCACGCTCTTCATCTCTGCCACTGTCCCCATCGCCTTGTTGCGCAGGTGCCTTGCCTTCTTGCCGCTCCACTCCTGCATGTCGCGGCCCGTGGCCATCACCTTGTCGTAGGCCATGTGGCGGCGCAAGCTGCCTTGCCGGCGGTCGAAGAAATACCCAAGTGCGGCCGCGATCGCCATCCCGCCGGCAAACCACATTGCAGCGGTCTTCCACAACGGCCGCCGAGGCTTCGTCACGACGACGGGCATCGGCCGGTCGCGAAGCTGGTTTGCCATCTGCAGCAGGTCGCTCGACCGGTCCCGAATCATCGACGGCACGTTCTTGAGCTCCTCGGCCCGCTTCGATGCGGCCCTCGCTTTGTCGGTCAATCGTTTTGTTTCCATACTCAGGAAACGATCGCTTTCGGATCGTTACTCGCCGACAAGACGCGGCGCACCTCGCGCGCCACCTCCACGTCCTCTCGCGCCTTGACCACGAGCGTCGGAACCTGCGCGCCGGGCGCGCTGATATCGCTGTCAGCGCGCAGGTTCGCGTTGAGGGTCGGGCCAATCTCGAGACCGAGGAACCGCAAGCCGGCCACGGCCGCAGCGCGCACCGGCGCCGAGTTCTCCCCCACGCCTCCGGTGAACACCAGCACATCGAGACCGTTCATCGCCGCCGCCATGGATGCGATGAGCGCGCGAAGGCGGTGAATGTACACATCGAATGCCAGCTCGGCGCGCTCGTCGCCATCGGCGATCCGTTTGAGGATCTCGCGCATGTCCGAGGTGCCGGCAAGGGCTTGCAGACCGCCCTGGCGATCGAGCGCCTCGGTCAGCGCCGGCTCTGCGATGCCGGCGTGTCGCTGCAACCACAGCAGCATCCCCGGGTCGACGGTGCCGGAGCGCGTCGCCATCACAAGGCCCTCGAGCGGCGTGAATCCCATCGTCGTATCCACCGACCGGCCCGCGCGGACGGCCGCGAGCGAAGCGCCCGCACCGAGGTGACAGGTGACGACGCGCAGTTCCGTCGGCGGCCGGTGCAGGATCTCCGCCGCGCGCCGAGCGGCGTACGCGTGCGAGAAGCCGTGAAATCCGTAACGCAGGATGCCGAAGCGCTCGCGCCACTCTTGCGGGACCGCGTAGGTCGACGCTGCCTCCGGCATCCGGGCGTGGAACGCGGTGTCCAGACAAGCGACCCCTGGCACGCGCGGCAGCAGCTCGCGTGTCGCCGAGATGCCGGAGAGGGCGGCCGGAAGATGCAAAGGAGCCAGGTCGCTGATCGTGACGAGGTAGCGGACGACCTCGGGGTCGATCCGGACCGACGTTCGATAGCGAGGCCCGCCGTGCACGACGCGGTGGCCGATGGCCTCGACGCCTTCCATCGCGTGGAGTGTGGTGGCGAGCTGACTCTCGTCGAGCCGTCCCTCGGCGACCTCGAACCCGCGGTCCACGAGGACGCGGTCGTCGCTGTCGATCAGGCTCAGCTTGAGAGAGCTCGATCCTGCGTTGAGGACGAGGACGCGCAATGCCCTAGTTGGGCCAAACCCAGGTGGTGATATCGGGAGGGTCTTGGCCGTGGTCGCGCGTGTACTGCCGGCTGCGCAGCCGCCGGTCGACCATCTCCTGCCTGACATGAGCCGCCGTGGAACCGAGCGAAGGCACGCGGTCGATCACATCGATGACGAGGTGGTAGCGATCGAGGTCGTTGAGCATGACCATGTCGAAGGGCGTGGTCGTCGTGCCTTCCTCCTTGTATCCGCGGACGTGGATGTTGGGGTGATTGGTGCGCCGGTACGTCAGACGATGAATCAGCCAGGGGTAGCCGTGGTACGCGAATATCACGGGCCTGTCTTTCGTGAAAACCTCGTCGAACTCCGCATCGGTGAGACCGTGAGGATGCTCGTGCGGCGGCTGGAGCCGCATGAGGTCTACCACGTTCACCACCCGGACCGCGAGCTGCGGGAGATGCGAGCGGATCAGGTCCGCGGCGGCGAGGGTCTCGAGCGTCGGCACGTCGCCGGCGCATGCAAGCACGACGTCAGGCTCGCGGCCCTCCTCTGTGCTCGCCCAATCCCAGATGCCGAGGCCACGCGAGCAGTGGGCGATCGCCTGGTCCATCGTCAGGTAGTTGAGGGCCGGTTGCTTGCCCGCGACGATCACGTTGACGTAGTTGCGGCTGCGCAGGCAGTGGTCGGTGACTGACAGCAAGCAGTTCGCGTCTGGCGCGAGATAGACGCGGATGACCTCGGCCTTCTTGTTGACGACGTGGTCGATGAAGCCCGGGTCCTGATGTGAAAAGCCGTTGTGGTCCTGCCGCCACACGTGCGACGAGAGCAGATAGTTGAGAGACGCAATCGGCCGCCGCCATGGAACCGCCCGCGTCGTCTTCAGCCACTTGGCGTGCTGGCTGAACATCGAGTCGATGATGTGGATGAAGGCCTCGTAGCAGTCGAACAGGCCATGGCGACCTGTCAGCAGGTATCCCTCGAGCCAGCCCTCGCACATATGCTCGCTCAAGACCTCCATGACACGTCCGTCGGGCGCGAGGTGATCGTCGCCGGGCACCGTCTCGGCGTCCCATGCTCGGTTCGTGGCTTCGAGGACCGAACCCAGCCGGTTCGAGACCGTCTCGTCCGGGCCCATGATCCGGAAGTTGTCGGGATTCTTCTTCACGACGTCGCGGAGGTAGGTGCCCATAACGCGCGTCGCCTCGCTCGACGTCGTGCCCGGGCTCGCCACCTCGACGGCGTAGTCGCGGAAGTCTGGAAGCCGCAGGTCTATCAGCAGCTCGCCGCCGTTGGCGTGCGGGTTCGCGCTCATTCTGCGATCCCCCGTCGGCGGCAGGCTGGCGAGCTCGTCCATCAGCCTGCCCGAGCTGTCGAAGAGCTCTTCGACGTGGTAGCTGCGCATCCATTCCTCGAGGACCTGGATGTGGTCCGGATGCGATGCGAAATCGGTGACCGGCACCTGGTGCGCGCGGAACGTGCCTTCGATCTGCTCGCCGTCGACGATCTTCGGGCCGGTCCAACCCTTGGGTGTACGCAGGATGAGCATCGGCCACGCCGGACGTCCCTTCTGATGATCCCCATCCGACCGGGCCGCCGAAGGCTGCCGGGTCACCTTCCCCCCAGGCGGGGAAAGGAAGCGAGCGCCATCCTGGATGCGCGCTATCTCATCCAGCGACCACTCGAGCGCGGCCGCCATCTCCTGGTGCACCTTCGGCGGGTCATCGCCGCTGACGATCACAGGCTCATGGCCGTAGCCACGCATCAACTCAAGGAGCTCGCTCTCCGGGATGCGGGCGAGCACCGTCGGGTTGGCGATCTTGTAGCCGTTGAGATGAAGGATGGGCAGCACCGCACCGTCGCGAGCCGGGTTGAGGAACTTGTTCGAGTGCCAGCTAGCCGCCAGGGGTCCTGACTCGGCCTCGCCGTCGCCGACGATGCAGAACACGGTGAGCTTCGGGTTGTCGAACGCCGCACCGTAGGCGTGGACGAGCGCGTAACCGAGCTCGCCGCCTTCGTGGATGGAACCGGGGGTCTCGGGCGCGTTGTGGCTCGGGATGCCACCCGGAAAGGAAAACTGGCGGAACAGGTTGCGGATCCCGGTCTCGTCCCTGCTCACGTTGGGATAGCGCTCGGTGTACGTGCCTTCGAGGTAGGCGTTCGCGACGCCGGCCGGACCGCCGTGTCCCGGACCCATGATGTAGATCGCGTCGAGGTCTCGCTTCTTGATCACGCGATTGGCGTGCGCGTAGATGAAGTTCAGTCCCGGCGTCGTACCCCAATGGCCGAGCAGCCTCGGCTTGATGTCGTCCAGTCGCAGTGGCCTCTTCAGCAGGGGGTTGTCCAGCAAGTAGATCTGGCCCGCGGAGAGGTAATTTGCCACGCGCCAATACGCATGGATCAGCCGCAGCTCTTCAGCGTCGAGCGGCTGGGCGCGGCTGACGTCGGGCGCCTCGACGCTCCTCGTCTGCTTCATGCGTCCCCCACCACCCATCATCATGGCGTGGTGGCTGGCGCGCGGCCGGTGGCCGTTATCGCAGCGCTCGACGAGGAGGCCCAGGCGCTTGTGCGCAGGATGCCCCGCTCGGAGAGCGTCGGACCGCACGTTTTGATCTGGGAAGCGGGTGGGCTTGTGGTGATCGTTGCCGGCGTAGGCAAGGTCGCGGCCGCGATCGCCGCCCAGTACGCATGCGACGTGTTCAAACCCCGGTGCATCATCGCGATCGGGCTCGCTGGCGAGCTCGAGAGCCGGGCCCGCAGAGGACGCGTCGTAGTCGCTTCCGGCGCGATCCAGCACGATATCGACGCCAGGCCGCTCACCGACACCAAGGGCGTGATTCCGGGACTTGGGATCCGCCTGATCGAGGCAGATTCGGCGGTGAGCGAGATGCTGCTCCGTGCTGCGCGATACAAGGCAGAGGACGCGCAGGCGGGACTGGTCCTGACGGGCGACCAGATCGTTACGTCGCGCCAGGTGCGGGACGCCCTCGCCCGCGATTTTCCGGACGCCGCCTGCATCGACATGGAGACCGCGGCGGTGGCGCAGGTCGCACATCAGAACCGCGTGCCATGGTCCGGCGTGCGAATCACCTCCGACTCGGCCGACGAGACGTTCGACCTGAAAGGCGTGATGGGGTTCGGGGCCGACACAGCGGCCAACCTGTTCGAGAGCATCATTCACGCGGTGGTGGACGAGCTGTGATCCAGGCCTCGGCGCGGTGGCTGTCCGCCGAAGAAGCGATGGGTCAGGTGCGCGCGGGGGATCTCGACCCGCAGGCAGTCGTCCAGGCGCACCTCGACGCGATCGACCGTTTCGAAGAGCGTATCCATGCTTACATCCACGTCGATCGCGCGGCGCGATCCACTTCCGGCGTGACACTCGCGGTCAAGGACAGCCTGCCGGTCGCGGGCATGCCTTACACCTACGGCACGACCTCGTGGCGCGACCGGATCGCGGACGGGGATGCGGTTCCGGTGGCGCGGGCACGGGCCGCGGGGATGGCGATCCTCGGCAAGACGAACCTTCCGGAGCTAGCTGCATCGATTGGCACGTCGAACACGATCTTTCCGCCCACGCAGAACCCGTGGCGAGACGGGATCACACCAGGCGGGTCGAGCGGCGGCAGCGGGGCGGCCGTGGCGGCCGGGATGGCGTCGGTGGCATTGGGAGGCGACACCGGCGGGTCGATCCGCATCCCGGCCTCGTGCTGCGGCGTGGTCGGTCTGCGGCCGACGCCCGACCGCATCCCATCGGAGGAGGTGGACGCCACCGTCCTGCAGTCGCGCGGACCGATGACGCGCTCCGTCTCCGACGCCCGGCTTCTCTTTTCGATCATGACGTCAACACGTCCTCAAGAACGGTTCGCGAAACGCCCAATGGTCGTCGGTATGACGTACGCCGGAGCCGACCCTGCCTGCGCCGAGGCATGCCGTCGCGCGGGGGCCGCACTAGACGACGCGGGCCACGAGGTCGAGGAGATCGGCTGGGACCCAGATCCGGTCACACAGGGTTACGGCACGGTGAGGCGAGCCAGCATGGCGAGCTTCCCCGCCGACCTTTCCACCTTCGGCCCCGGCATCCAGAAGCTCGCCGCCGAGGGTCGCGGCCTGAGCGCGATGGACTACTTCCGCGCGTTCGAGAAGGCGACCGATGCCGCGAATCGCGCCGTCGGTTTGCCGCTGCAGACACGATTTGATTTTCTGCTGACGCCGACGCTCGGCCTGCTCCCCATGCCGATCGAGAAGGTTCCCGCCTTCCTCGGCGAAGAGTGGGCGCGCTACGTGCAGTTCGTGCTGCCTGTCAGCTTCGCGCGCACGCCGGCGATCTCGATCCCGGCCGGACTACACGAGGGGTTGCCGGTCGGAGTCCAGCTGGTCGGGCGGTTCGCACAGGAATACGACCTGCTCGACTTCGCCGAACAGCTCGAGGCGATGCCCGGGTTCGGTTTTCAACGGCCGCCCGAGATGGATCGATGAAAGCTCAGCGCGTGGACATGTTCGTCTGTCCATCGGCAACCCCGGCCGACACCTCTGGCCTGCAGGCGCTCGCGGATGCGGGCAAGATCAAGCCGGACACACTCGTGGCGCTCGTGGGCAAGACCGAAGGCACGGGCGCGCATGACGACTGGGGGCGCGTGTGGGCCGACGTCGCGCTGCGCGACTGGACGGCGAAATTTCTCGGCATCCCGGTGGGCGAGGTCGCAAAGCACGTGATCTTCGTCCTCTCGGGCGGGTGCCCGGGCGTGATCACTCCGCACATCGCTGCGGTGACGCGGGAATGGCTCGACGTGCCTGATGGGAGTCAGGACGGCGAGAAGCGGCTGGTCGTTGGACGGGCCGGCTCGGACGCGATCACGCCCGAGGAGGTCGGCCGGATGGGACAGATCCGCAAGGTCGCCGACGCGACGCACAAGGCGATGGCCGACGCGGGACTGACCGATCCCAAGGACGTGCACCTTGTGATGGTCAAGGTGCCGGGGCTGACGACCGCCAGCATCGCGGACGCGGAGTCGCGTCACAAGACCGTGGTGTCACATGACCTGACCTTCGGACCGGAAGGCGCGGGCGCCTACGCGAACGACGCGGCGGCCCTGGGCGTGGCGATGGCGCTCGGCGAGGTACCGGAATCGAAGCTCGCGGATGACGTGGTGCGTCGGGACTGGGACCTGTACTCCGAGGTCGCGATGACCTCGTCGGGCGGTGAGAAGCGGCATGGCGAGGTCGTCGTCTTCGGCAACTCGACCTCGTCCGCGAGTGCGCTGCAGATCGGACACGCAGTGACGCGCGACTTCATCGACGCGGCCGGTGTGCGCCAGGCGCTGCGGTCAGCAGGCCTCCGCTTCAAAGACGGTTTGCCTGATGAAGCCGACCTCTCCCGACTCGTGCATGTCTTCGCCAAGTCGGTGATTCCCGGCAGCGACCAGGTCCGCGGCCAGCGGATCACCCTGCTCGACGACGCTGACGCCTATCAGATCGGCAAAGCGCTCGGCGGCATGCTCGTGGCGTCGGTCACGGGCCGCACCACCAACTACGTGAGCGGTGGCGAGCGCAACTCGCACCAGGGTCCCCCCGGCGGCAACATCGTCGCCGCCGTCGTCCGCGCGAACTGAGTATCGTCTCGCGGGCATGAGCGCGATCGTGGCCGAAGGGCTCGTCAAGATCTACCGCTCCCGGAAGAGCGAGGTCCGCGCCCTCGACGGGCTCGACCTGACCGTGGCCGAAGGCACCGTGCTCGGCTTGCTCGGCCCCAACGGCGCCGGAAAGACAACGACCGTGCGCATCCTGGCGACGCTTCTGCGGCCCGACTCCGGACGTGCGACCGTGGGGGGCCTCGACGTCGTCCACCAGGCTCAGCAGATCCGGCGCCTCATCGGCCTGTCCGGCCAGTACGCCGCCGTGGACGAGAACCTGACCGGGCGGGAGAACCTCTGGCTGTTCGGGCGTCTGTACCAGCTGCCCAGCGCCGAGGCACGCCGGCGCGCGGACGACCTGCTCGAGCAGTTCGAGCTGGCCGATGCCGCCGATCGAGTCGTCAAGACGTACTCGGGAGGCATGCGACGCAGGCTTGACCTGGCGAGCGCGCTCACGGGCAGGCCGCGGATCCTCTTTCTGGACGAACCGACGACGGGGCTCGATCCGCGCGGCCGACTGGGCATGTGGGATGTGATACGCGGACTGGTGGATGAGGGCGTGACGCTGCTGCTGACCACGCAGTACCTCGAAGAAGCCGACGCGCTCGCGAACACGATCGCGGTCGTTGACCACGGAAGGATCATCGCCCGCGGCACCTCCGATGAGCTCAAGGCCCAGGTCGGCGGCGAGCGCATCGAGGTGGTCGTGCACACGCGGGACGACATTGCTCGCGCCATTGTTGTCCTGACGGCGGGAATGGATGGCGACCACACGATCGACGAGCACATGCGAAAGATCACCGTGCCGGCACGAGGAGGCGCGCAGCGACTCGCCCACGTCGTGCGCGAGCTCGACGACGCGCAGATCGGCATTGACGACATCGCGCTGCGTCGCCCGACCCTCGATGACGTGTTCCTGTCCCTGACCGGCCACGCCGCCGAGGTCGCCGCCGCATCCGGTGCTTCGGATGGCCGGTAGCGCGGTGCGCCAGGCCCTCGAGGACGGCCTCGTGGTCGCGTGGCGAAACCTGAAGCGGGTGCCGCGCATCCCCGAGCTCGCGGTGTTCGCGATCCTGCAGTCGATCATGTTCGTGCTGCTCTTCGCGTTCGTTTTCGGCGGCGCGATCCCGCTTCCGGGCGGGGCTTCGTACCGCGAGTACCTGATGCCAGGGATCTTTGCCCAGACCATCGTCTTCGCCACCGCCACGACTGCGATAGGAATGACGGACGACCTGAGCAAGGGAATCCTGGATCGCTTTCGCTCCTTGCCGATGGCCCGGTCCGCGGTGCTGAGCGGACGGACGCTGTCCGACGTCGTCTACAACGGTGGGATCCTGATCGTGCTCATGCTGTCCGGGCTTGCCGTCGGGTGGCGCGTGCACACAAGTGTCCCCGAGTTTCTTGCCGGCGTCGGTTTGCTTCTGCTCTTTGCTTTCGTGATGGCCTGGATCGGGGTGTGGCTGGGCCTGACGTTGAGGACAGTCGAGGTGACCCAGCAGGTCTCATTCACAGTTCTGTTTCCCCTGACGTTTCTCTCCAACGTGTTCGTGCCGACGCAGTCGCTGCCCTGGTGGTTGAGGCCGCTCGCCGAGTGGAATCCCGTGAGCGCCCTGACCGCAGCGACGCGACATCTTTGGGGGAATCCGAATCCCTTCGCCGCCAGCGGGCTGCCGGCGGAGCATCCGATCGAGCTGACGCTGATCTGGGTCGTGGTCCTGCTGGCGATCTTCGCGCCGCTGGGGGTGTGGCGCTACCGCTCCATGAGCCGGTAGAGCTCGAACAGTCTGAGCGGGGAGAGCGGCATCTCGGTGATCTCGATACCGGTCGCGTCCTCGATCGCGGATGCCAGCACGGCGCCCACCGGGATCACACCGGCCTCGCCCGCCCCCTTCACTCCAAGCGGGTTGAGGGGTGATGGCGTCTCGATGTGGTCGATCTCGATCGGCGGGATCTCGGTCGCGTAGGGCATCAGGAACTCCATGAACGACGCGTTGCGCAGCTGCCCGTCGCCGTCGTAGGCCAGCCGCTCGTAAAACGCGCCGCCGATGCCCTGCGCCACCCCACCCTCGATCTGCCCCTGCAGGACGAGCGGATTGATGACGCGCCCGCAGTCATGGACGACCACGTACTTGAGGATCTCGAGCCGGAATGTCTTCGGGTCCACGCGAACGTAGGCGGCGTGGCAACCCGACGCCCAGGTCGAGCCGGGCGGGCTGTAGTAGCCGGTCGCCTCGAGGCCAGGCTGCTCGCCATCGCGCAACGGTGGCCCCTCGCGCGGCCTCGCCGCGAACTGCGTCGCCGCCTCGGTGCCGCCGCCAAAGGCGTAGCGCACCGGATTCGAGAGCACGGCGACGGCCCCTAATGGGATGCCTCGATCGGGCGATCCCTTGACCCGGACGAGTCCGCCCGCCAGCTCGAGGTCCTCCACCGCCGCCTCGAGGTGGTCGGCCGCAATGTGCTTCGCCTTGTCGGCGACCATGCGCGCGGCGACGTGCATCGCGTTGCCCGCGGTGACCGCGCCACGAGATGCGAAGGTCCCCACTCCCCACGGAAAACGCCGCGTGTCGCCACTGGTCACCTCGACGTCGCCCACATCGACGCCGAGCTCGTCAGCCACGACCTGGGCCCACACCGTCGCGTGCGCCTGGCCCTGGCTGGGAATGCCCGTGGCCGCGACGACCTTGCCCGAGACTAGGACCTGTACGTGCGCGCCCTCGTAAGGCCCAACGCCCGTGCCCTCGACGTAGATCCCGATCCCCATGCCGACGTTGTCGCCCGCAGGCTTCGGACCGAGGTTCGCGATGGCTTTGTCGAGCAACGTCGGGTAGTCACCGCTGTCGTAAACGACGGTGTTGCCGTCTTGCCATGCAACCCCGACGTCATAGGGAAACTCGCCGGCCTGGATCAGGTTGCGACGCCTCAACTCGATGCGATCCAGATGGAGGTCTGCCGCGATCGCGTCCAGCGTGCGCTCCATCACAAAGCACGCGTGAGGCCGGCCCGCCCCGCGATAAGGCGATGTCGGCGTCGCGTTGGTGTACATGTCGCGAAAGCGCACGCGGTAGTTCGGTATCCGGTAAGGCCCGGGCACCTGGGCAGCGCTGATGATCGGCAGGATGATGCCGTAGGGCGTGTATGCGCCGCCGTCGTGGATGAAGTCGTCGCTCAGCGCCAGCACCCGGCCCTCGGCGTCGAAACCGACCTCGACCTCGTGCACCTGTCCCCGCTCCTGGTTCACGGCGGTGAAATGCTCCTGGCGGTCCTCGGTCCACTTGACCGGCCGGCCGAGCTGCATCGAAGCGTACGGGACGAGGAGCTCGTCGGGATAGAAGAGCATGATCTTCGGCCCGAAGCCGCCGCCCACGTCGGGCGCGATGACCTCGACGTTCGACTCGGGGAGGCCAAACAGGACGGCGAGGCCGCCGCGGATCGAGGTCGGCGACTGCGTCGAGTCGTAGACCATGAGCTTGCGATCGCCGGCCGACCATCGGGCCCACACCGCGCGACCCTCCATCGGGCTCGCGGCGGCGCGTTCGTAGCGGAACTTCAATCGCTTGCGGTGTGGCGCTTCGCGCAGCGCCTTCCCCACCTCGCCGACTTCCTGCAGCATCTCCGCGGCGACGTTGCCGGGCACGTCGTCGTGCACCAGGTGCTCGGCTCGCGATGAGGCCTCGGGCGTGATCACGACCGGCAGCGGCTCATAGTCGACCTCGACCAGCTCGGCCGCATCCTCGGCGAGGTATCTGGTTTCGGCGACGACGAACGCCACCGCCTCACCGGCGTAGCGCACCCGCTCGCTGGCCAGGCAGCGCTGCGTCCGGCCGTGGGTGAGGTTGGGGTGCGGGATCAGCAGCGGCAGGTCGACGCCGCCGAAGGGCAGGTCGACCGCGGTGTAGACGGCGATGACTCCCGGCATCGCTCGCGCGGCCGTCGCATCGATCGATCTGATCCGTGCGTGCGCGTATGGCGAGCGGACGAAGCAGCACTCGAGAGCACCCTCGTCGAAGTCGTCGGTGAAGCGGCCGTGTCCGCGCAGCAGGCGGTCGTCTTCGAACCGCTGCACGGGCGCGCCGAACCAGCGGGTCGTCATCAGGCCCCATCCCGGCCCTTCGGGCCGGACTTCCCGACATGTGGGGAAGAGTTCAGCTCAGCGGCGCGTGTCACGGCGCGGCGGATCGATGCGTAGCCTGTGCAGCGGCACAGGTTGCCGGCGATCCCCTCGTCGACCTCCTGCTCGGTCGGGTGCGGATGCTGGGCGAGCAGCCCCACCACCGACATCACAAAGCCGGGCGTGCAGAAGCCGCACTGGAGCGCGTGGCACTCGTGGAAAGCCTGCTGCACGGGATGCAGCGCCGACCCGTCGCGGGCGAGCCCTTCGATGGTGGTCACGTCGTGGCCCTCGGCCTGCACCGCCAGCATCAGGCAGGAGCGCACCGGCGCGCCGTCGAGCAGGACCGTGCAGCACCCACACACGCCGTGCTCGCACCCGACATGGGTCCCGGTCAGGCCGAGCTCCTGGCGCAGGTGGTCGGACAGGAGCAGGCGGGTGTCGTCGGGCGCCGCGCGCTGGACCCCGTTGACCTTCACGCGGCGAAGGCCTGCTCGGTGAGGACCCGTATGAGGTGGAGCCGGAAGTCGGGTGACGCCTCGAGGTCGCGGCTCGGTTCCAGCCCTCGTGCGGGGTCGCGTGGATCTGCCAGCACGGGCGTTGGCGCCACGCCGAAGAGCGCGAGACGGTCGCTTGCTCGCACGACACCCGCGAGCGCGAAGTCGCCGTGCCGGCGCGACTCTTCGATCACCGAGTAAGGCTTGCTGGAGGAAGGGAACCATGCCTCGACGAGGACTTCGTCAGGTGCAAGTGTGGTTTCGAACACGCCGGCGAATAGCGCGCCGGCTCCGATGACCCGCTCGCCGCGCGTCGATTTTGCTACCACGCTTCCACCAAGCGCGAGCAAGACCGCCGGCAGCTCGGAGGCCGGGTCGGCGTGGGCGATGCTGCCGCAAACCGTGCCCCGGTTGCGGATGACGCGGTGGGCGACCAGGCGAATCGCATCGGTTAGCAGAGGACAGACGCGCGCCACGACGTCCGAGTCTTCGACCGCCGCCTGGCGGACCAGGGCCTGAACCGCCACGCCGCCATCGCGCTCGTAGATCCGATCCACGCCCGCGATGCGATTGATGTCGATGAGGTGCTGCGGCCGCGCGAGCCGGAAGTTGAGGAGGGGAATGAGCGACTGGCCGCCGGCGAGCACCTTCGCGTCCTCGAGCGTGCTGAGAAGGTTGCACGCTTCGTCGATCGAGCCGGGCGCGTGATAGGCGAAGGGTGGCGGCTTCACTCTTCGAGCATCGCGACGGCGCGGCAAAGCGCCGCCTCTCCGCCCTGGAAGCGCCACGGAAAACAGCCGAAGAGGATCTTCTGGTCGAGGACCTCGTCGATCTGACCGCCGAGGTTCTCGATGTGCACCACGTCGTGCGGAAACAACAGCGTGTGCATGATCTGGTAGTCGGCCTTCGGAAAGATCTCATCCAGACTGCGCCCGAGCTTCTTCTCGGCCTCCTCCGCCTCATCGGCGCGGATGCGGCGAATCACCGTATTCATGGGGTGGTCCGCGCTGCCGGCATCGACCGCGATCCAGCGCACGCCGCGGTCGAGCACCCACTCCGCGAACGCGCGCGTGGGACCGGGATGACGGATGAAGTACTTCGTCTCATCCAGGTGCGAGCGGTCGGTCCAGTTCTCCGGATAATGGCGGTGATAGCCGGTGTGGATGACCAGGATGTCGCCGCGCTCGATGCGCAGACCTGTGTCCTTCTCCCAGCGCTCGAAATGCTCGGGTCGGTACAGGTCGTAGTCGCCGAGGCCGAGCCGTTCGAGGTCGACCACCGCGGCGGGACCGATCAGGAAATCCAGCGGCAGGTCGCCGATGAACTTGCCGCCGGTCATGAAGTGCGCCGGGGCGTCGAGGTGCGTGCTGACGTGGAGGGTCATCGTGATCTCCTGGCCGCCGGCTTTTTCGAACGCCAGCCTCTTGATCCAACGGATCGCCGGGCCCGGATAGCCCGCGAAGGCCGGGGTGTGCAGCGAAAAGTCCTGCGTGAGATCGAGGAATCTCACGAGGGTTTCGTTGCGGTAAGGACCGAGCGCTGCACCTTGCCCATCGCGTTACGGGGCAGCTTGTCGATCGTGATGACGCGCTTGGGACACTTATAGGACGCGAGGCGCTCCTGAGCGAACGCGATGAGCTCGCTCTCGATTACAGGCGCGGAGCCCGAAGGGACGACAAAGGCCGTGACCTGCTCTCCCCACTTGTCGCTCGGCAGACCTGCGACCGCGACCTCTTGGACGGCGGGGTGCGCTTCGAGCACGAGCTCGACCTCGCGCGGGTAGACGTTGAAGCCGCCGGTGATGATTAGCTCTTTGATCCGGCCGCGAATCGCGAGCATGCGGTCCTCGGCGATCTCGCCGACGTCGCCGGTCTTGAAGAAACCGTCGGGCGTGAACGCCTCTTTGGTCGCGTTCGGATTGCGCCAGTAGCCCTGGAACACCTGGCCGCCTTTGAGCAGCACCTCGTCCAGCTCGCCCAGCCTGACCTCGACCCCGGGAAACGGATAGCCGACGCGGCCCGGCTGCCGCGGCCCGTCGTAGGGGTTCGTCACGACGATGCCGCCTTCGGTGATCCCGTATCGCTCGATGGGAGGCTGGCCGAGAAGCCGCTCGCAGCGCTCGAACAGGGCCGGCGGCAGGGGCGCCGACCCGCAGACGAAGACCCGCACGTGCGACAGGTCGGTCGCGTGCTCGTCGAGCCAGTCGCACAGGCGCTGATACATCGAAGGGACGCCGAAGAACATCGTCCCGCCATGGGTGAGCTGCTGGACGACGTTTTCCGGCGTGAATGGAACGAGGATCGCGCTGCCCCCGCTGAGCAGAGTTCCATGGAGACCCATGCCAAGGCCGTGAAGGTGGAACAGCGGCAGCGCGTGGACGAGGACATCGCGCGCCGTCCAGCGCCAGACCTCGAGCGCACCGCGTCCCTGGGCAAGAAAGTTGCCATGGTCGAGCACCGCGCCTTTGGGGCGGCCGGTGGTCCCAGACGTGTAGAGGATGGCGGCGGGGCTCTCGGGACTGAGGCGCGGCATCGGCGGTGCATCGCCACGGGGGAGCTGTGCGAGCGCGATGACTTGGACGCCGAGCTTGTTGACGATCACAGCGCGCGGCGCGTCCGCAATGGCGAGCAACGGGTCCGAGTCGCGGAGGATGTGCTCTGCTTCGGCGGAGTGGTAATCGGGGTTCATCATCACAGCGCTTGCGCCCGCACGCAGGACGCCGAGGTAAGCCTTCACCCACTCGAGCGAGTTGGCGGCGTAGATGGCGACCCGGTCTCCAGCCTTGACGCCGCACGCTTGCAAGCCGCCCGCGACGGTCTCGGCCTCGATCCGCAGCTCATCGCGCGTCAGCTTCCGATCGCCGGCGCGGAGCACGACCTCCTTGCCCGGTTTGAGCAGCTCCTCAGCCAGGTTGCCGGCGCGAAGTTTCCGCCGTAATTCGTCGAGCGCAGTCGGTCTCAGGACGTCACGCGCCACGCGCCAAAGGATGACCGATCAGCGCGCGCTGGTCACCGACGGTCGGGTGGCGCGACGTCGCTGCCACAGCAGCATCGCACCCAGTGCGATCAAGACCAGCACAAACGGAACCAGGATCGGAATCAACGCCGCCGTCACCGATAGGGTGGCCGAGGCGATGTCCTCCATCAAGGAGAGAGGCGGACCCAGGAAGGCGAAATTGGCAACCGGCCGGACCGCCGCCCTGGTCACGTGCACGGTTCCCGAGATCGCGCCGCCGGCAAGCAGGCTAACAATCACTGCCAACCCGGAATCCATCGAGCTGATGGTTCCGGTCTGCGAGGCGAACAGGATCGCACCGGCCGCCGCCGACACGGGCAGCATCACGGCGTGCCCCACCGAATCGAGCGCCGGCACCTTGTCGACGGCAAACTCGACGACGGCGAGCACGAGCAGTCCCCAGAAAGCGATATCGGAGCTGAGAGCGTCGAACGGCGGCGCGAGGTGGATCAGGCCGAGTCGTGCAAGCAGGCTCACGATCAGGAGCGGCAGGGTCGCGTTGAGGCCGCTCGCTCCGGCGAGTCCGAAAGCCGCCGGCAGTGCCATCAGGCCCGGATTCACTTCACCTTGTTTCTACCACGCTTTCGAGGGCCCTACTCGGTGGCGACGACCTCGGCCGGCTCGCTTTCCTTATCGCGCACGTGACCGGGCCGCAACAACTGGTAGAGGACGATCGCGCTGAGCGCGCCCAGCCCGAGGTTGTTGAACGTGAGGGTCAGGCCGCCGAGGTGGATCGGGATCGCCTGGGTGGCGGGTATGCCCGCCGCGATGACCAGTGGGATCGCGGCAACGGCCAGGTTGGCGCGCTTCGAGAAGTCGACACGCGCATCGACCCAGATCTTGCCGCCGATCACGGCGATGAGCCCGAAGAGATACATCTCGATTCCGCCCTGCACGCTCACGGGGATGCTGCGCACGAGCGCGCCGAACATGGGAATGAAGCCCAGCAGAATGGCGAAGACCGCGGCGACCACGAACACCATGATCGAGAAGACGCGCGTGATGCCCATGACACCGATGTTCTCGGCGTAGGTCGTCTCGCCAGTGCCGCCGAGCAGGCCGCTGATCGTCGTGCCCAGGCCGTCACCGATGAATGTGCGGCCGAGCATGTGGCTGAGGTCGCGCTTCATGATGCCGCTGATCGCGTAGACGTGGCCGGCGTTCTCGGCGACGAGGATCACCGGGATGAAGAAGAACAGGCTCAGTTCGGTGCCGAACTGGCTGAAGTCCGGAAAGCTGAAGGAGGGCACGCCGACGAGCGATGCCTTGCCGATTGCGTTGAAGTCGATATGGCAGGCGGACGCGGCCGCCGAGCACGGCGGATAGACGATCGATACGAGATAGCCGACCACGATGCCGATCAGCACCGGCAGCAACCTCGGGAAACCGCGGAGGTACACGGCCGCACCGACGGCCGCCAGCAACGTGACCGTCGCGGTGAACGGCTCACCCGCGTAGTTGCCCGTCGCGGCGCTGGCGAGCGCCAAACCAATGACGGCGACGACGGTGCCGGTCACAACGGGCGGGAGAAGGAAGCGGATCGGGTTCACGCCGACGACGTGAACAATCCCGCCGATGATCAGGTAGATGACGCCCGCAATCACGATGCCCGCGTAAGCGAGGCCGTGGTTCGGGTTGTTGGCGCCCTGAACCGCGAGCACCGAACCGATGAAGGAAAAGCTCGAGCCCAGGTAGCTCGGCACCTTGAAGCCGGTGACCACGAGGAAGAGCAGGGTCGCGACGCCGCTGAAGAAGATCACCGTGTTGGGGTTGAAGCCGAGGATGAGCGGCACCAGGACGGTGGCGCCGAACATGGCCATCACGTGCTGGAGGCCCATGAGGATGGTCTGCGGCCAGCCAAGGCGATCCTCGGGATAGACGACGTCTCGCTCTCGTTTGCTCACCGCGACGGCCATGGCGCTCCCCTCCCCATAACGCCCGGTCGCTGACCCAGCGGCTCGGGCCCGGCGCTAAGGTAAGCCCCCGATGTGGGCTTTGCAAGATGCCCGCCTGGCCGACGGCACGAGGGCCGACATCGTGGTCGACGGGGAGCGCATAGCCCAGGTCGGCCGGGGAGGCGCGGAGGGCGTGCCGGATCGGGTCGACTGCTCCGGCAAGCTCCTATTGCCCGCCTTCATCGACGGCCACGTCCACCTCGACAAGGCCCTGATCCGGGACGAATTGCGGGAGCACGACGGCACCCTGGCGGGCGCGATCGGCGCGATCCACGAGCGCAAGCGCCGCTACACGGCCGACGACGTACGCGCGCGAGCGCGAGCGGTGATCGAAGACTCGGTGCGCCTCGGCACGACTCGTCTGCGCTCTCATGTCGACGTCGACACCATCGGCGGCCTGGTACCGCTCGAGGGCGTGATGGCCGCGGCCGCCGATTGCGGGGACATTGCCGAGGTTCGCACGATCGCCTTCCCGCAGGAGGGGCTGATTCGCGATCCTGGCGCCTTCCAACTGATGGAAGCGGCGCTGGAAGCCGGCGCCGACGTGGTCGGCGGCATGCCGCACTGGGAGCTGGAAGAGGCGTCGCAGCGCGAGCACGTCCGACTTTGCTTCGACCTCGCCGAGCGCTTCGACCGGGACATCGACATGCACGTTGACGAGACCGACGACGCGGGCGTGCGGACACTGGAGATGGTCGCCGACGAAGCTCTGGCGCGGGGCTACAACGGCCGCGTGTGCGCGGGCCACGTGTGCTCGCTTGCCTCCGCCGACCACGCATACGCAGAGCGCGTGATCGAAAAATGCCGGCGTGCGGAGATCTCGATCGCCGCCAACCCGGTCACCAATCTCGTGCTGCAAGGGCGCGGCGACCGCGGTCTCATCCGGCGCGGCACCACACGGATCGGCGAGCTGCGTGAGGCCGGCGTAAACGTGCTGTTCGGGCAGGACTGCGTGAAGGACGGCTTCTACCCGTTCGGTCGGGGCTCGATGCTCGAGGTCGCGCTGATTTCCGCCCACGCCGCGCACCTGACAACCCGGGACGACCTGGACTTCGCGCTGCGCGCGGTCACCCAAGCCCCCGCCCTGGCGATGCGCCTCAGCGATTACGGGCTGACGCCGGGATCACGGGCGGACATCCAGCTGTTGCCGGTGCCGACGTGGAGCGAGGCCCTGCGCCTGCAGCCGCTGCCCGAGAAGGTGTGGTATCGCGGCCGCCTTGTCGCCGAAAACTCAGTGCGCTCGGAGGTTTATCGCCGCTAAGCTGCCCCGCGCTCGCCCCACCGGCGCTTTGCGCCACCTCCCCACAAGTGGGGAGGTGTTATGAACTTCACGCCCTCGCCAGCCCTGATCACCTGCCATCCACCTTCGTGCACAAGTCGGTGGTGGTGGTAGCACAGGGGAAC
>VBEG01000044.1 GCA_005882115.1 Chloroflexota bacterium | reverse complement strand
TGGATCGAGGGCGGTCCGACCGACCTTGACAACCTGGTCTTGCTCTGTCGCCGCCACCATCGGATGGTGCATGAGGGTGGATGGCAGCTGATCAAAACTCATGATCAACAGATCGTCACGATCGCCCCAACCATCACCTTCGGGGAACTCCTCCCTCCATAGTGGGGCCCCCGCGCCGAAGGCGTGGGGACGGTCCGCCGTAGGCGGCGGAGGGGCGGACCGGACTAGGTGCTCTCTCCGCCGAGCCTTTCGATCAGAGCCATGGCGGCCGGGCCGAAGACATCGTAGTGGGCGACCTTGCGCCGCTTTTCCGGCTGGATCCATTCCGGGCGCAGCCCATGGAGCCGGCCCCACTCCTCGAGCTGCGGCCGGAGCCCGATCACGTGGAGAAACGGCTTTTCTCGCGTGAATCCCCGGATGGTCGAGCCGTGATAGGAGTCGAAGTTGCGGTGCACCGCGATCCCGCCCGCTTCCGCGAACTCGATCGCCTCCTTGATCTCGCGGCGCTCGAAGTATTTTTCGTGCAATCGGATCCCATTGTCCGCCGGTGCCTGCGCTGACGGGTTTCCACGCGCCCCCTAACCGCGAGAGCCGGCGCCGGCGGGAAATTAGGGGCGGGGACGGGCGTCAGGACAGATAGGACGGAACGCGCAAAGGGAGCACGGCCGGTTGGCGTGCTCAGGGCCGAGACGGAAATCATCGGCCATGATGCGCGTGGCCGCCGATTCCACGCGACGCACTACCTGGTCGTTGTCGGCGGGGATGTCGCGCAGCTCGCCGCGGCGCATGTCAAACAGGATCAGGCGTGGGTCGCGACCTCCGGGAAGCAGACCCCGTCGCGCGGCGAGGCCGTAGATGCGCAGCTGCAGCGAGTACGCCTCGACCAGCGCGGCGTCGAGGGTCGCATTCGTCTTGAAATCGACCAGGGCGATTCGCCCGTCGACCTCGCAAACGCGGTCGACCACTCCCCGTACTCTTGTGCCGCCGACCGCCATGTTGAAGCCTGATTCAACCGCGAGGGTGCGGGCTCTGGCCAGCGGGTGGACGAGGTACCGCTCGAGCATGTCGCGGCCCGCCTGTGGCCCGTGATAGTGCGCGAGGAGGTCGCCGCCGCGGATGTGCCAGGCCGCGAGCGCTTCGTGCACAGCAACTCCCAACTCACTGGAGCCGGCCGCGCGGACGTGTGCCGGTTGGAGCTCGTCGGGCGGCGCAGGCACGCGCAACACGTTGGCGAAGCGATAGCGGACTGGGCACAGCTCGAAATCGTGTAGCTGGGAGAAGCTCAACTCGACGCGAGGCCCGGTGTCACGATCCGCTGGGGCTGCCCGCGGTTGCACGTGCTCCAACCGGTCGAGCACCCTGGCGACGATCGATGCATCGTCGTCGACCTGGCCGTTCGCCGTGCGTGGCACCGGCAGCTCCAGCTGCTCCGCCTCGACCACCGACGCCGAGCCGGGATGGGCCAGGGCCCAGCTGAGGATCTCGGCGAAATGGTCGTGATCCTCCAGCCCATTGGCGCCGACCTCTCTGGGTGAGACCTCTTCGCGCGTCGCGGTCACGTACAGCGCGTCCTTGGCGCGCGTCAGGCCGACGTACACGATGCGCCTGCGCTCGCCGATCGCCAGCTTCACAGCGGGAGCACCCGGCGATGTCTCGACGAAGTGGGGATGTTTTTCGCCGCGCCAATTCTTCATCACGAATCCGGTGCTGTCGGGATCGAAGAAGAGCCTCTCCGTGTCGCGCGGGCGAGGCGGGCGTAGGTTGACCAGGAACACGACCGGAAACTCGAGACCCTTCGCCGCGTGGACCGTCAGAAGAGAGACCGCCTCCGTCAGCGCGGCCTCCTCGGCCGCCTCGCCGACCGCCAGGTCGGCGTCGATGACCTGGTCGAGATGGCGAACGAAATCACCGATCCCCGCGAGCGCGAGGTCACGCTCGAACCGCCCGGCGAGCTGGAATACCTTACGCAGGTTGAGGAGCGCTCGGGGGCTTCCGTCTCGCTGAGCCCCGAGCTCAGCCCAGCGCAGGTATCCGCTCTCCTCAAGCAGCCGGTTCAGGATGTCGGCGACTGTGAGCGCATCGCGCAGCAGGCCGACGCGATCGGTGAGCTCGACCAGCCGCACGGCCTGAGCCGCCACCTTAGGGTCTGTCTCCGGAAATCCCTCGCGCCTCGACTCATCGAAGCAATCGCGCAGCCGCATGCCCTGTCGCCCGAAGCGACGCGCGGCGAGCCGGTACATCCCGGCGTCTGGCAGACGGACGATCGGACCCTGCAACAGCCGGACCAGCGCGCCGTCGTCCATCGGATTCTCGGTGAGGCGCAGCAAAGCCAGGACATCCTTGATCTCCTGACGGTCGAAGAAACCCGAGCCGCCGCTCGTGACGTAGGGAATGCCCTGGCGCCGGAGCTCGTCCTCAAAATCGCGCGGCAGCATGCGCACGGAGTGGGAGAGGACTGCGATGTCACGAAACGCTCGCCCGCTCACGTGCAGGCGCCGGATCGTTTCGGCCACGGAACGAGCCTCGGTTCGCGCGTCGGGCGCCATAAGCACGCTGACTGGTGCCGAAGTGCCTTTACCGCGGGTCGCGACCAGGTCCGGTTCGTCGGCAAAGTCTGGATCTCGGCGGATGAAGTCGGTCGCGCAGTCGAGGATGCCCTGGTACGAGCGTCGGTTGTGGGTCAGAGGCAGGCGCAACCCGGGAAAGAGGCTGCGGATGTTGTCGATCTCGGCGTCGCGCCATCCGTAGATCGACTGTTTGGCGTCGCCTACCGCGGTGACATTGCCGAATGCCTCGGCCGCGGCAAGACGGATGAAGTCGAGCTGGATGCGGTTGGTGTCCTGGAACTCGTCGACGATGAGGTAGCGAAAGCGCTCGCGGCAGCGGTGGCGGAATTCGGGCACTCGTTCCAGGGCGTCGATGACCTCGAGGAGCAGGTCGTCGAAGTCGCGCAGGCCCTGCTCGCGCAGGCCGTCCTCGTACGCGCGGTAGATCGTGAAGAGAACCTCGATCGCCTCCAGCTCCGCACGAGCGGGGTCCGGGCCGCCCGAGCCGTTCGGCGATGGGCGCCCGCCCCAGTGCTGCGCGTGCAGGTCGGATGCCCGCTCGCGAAACCTCTCGGGGCTGATGCCGCGGCCCTTGAGCTTGAGCAGGAAGCGAAGACCGGAGCGGAGAAGATCGTCGAGGTCGTCGACCGGGAGCGCGGTGAAAGAGTCGGGGTCGAACGGAGCGGCCGCGCCGCTGCGCAGCTTTGCGATCAGCTGCTGCTGGAAGAGCTTCTGCCCTGTCTCGTCCAGGACACGCATCTCGCGGGGTGCGCCGACCAGATATGCGAACTCGTCGAGCAGGCGCGCGCAGACGCCGTGAAAGGTGCCGATCCAGCTGGAGTCCAGAATTTGTGCGCCCTGCGCGCGCCCGGCGAGCTGCTGCGTCGCCAGGTCCGGGCGGCGCGCGCCCAGCTCCGCTGTGATGCGCAATCGAAGCTCTTCGGCGGCCCGGTCGCTGAATGTCAACGTGAGGATCTGGTCGGGCGCGACGCCCTGCTCGACGAGCCAGCAGAAGCGCTCCGTCGCAGTGAATGTTTTTCCGGTGCCCGGGCCGGCAGCAATCAAGAATGCCCCCTGCGGGCCTGCGTGCGCGGCCGCTGCCTGCTCTGGGCTCAGGCTGGGACCGCCGACCCGCAAGGCGCTCACTCGGGCGGAGCCCCGCCGTAGGAGCAGATCGCCGCGTGCGGGCACGACCCGAACCGGGTCACGCACGTGCCCGGGAGCTCGCGCGGGGCGGGTTCGAAGTGCCCGCCCTTGATCCGCTCGATCGCATTCATGACCACGGCCCGGCTGCGCTCGAGGTCTTCCGTGGTCAGGGGCTTCTCGCGGTACTCCTTCAGGCCGGCAGGGCGGCCGACGCTGAAGATGTCCTGGCGCATGCCGCCCCAGACCCAGTCCTTGGGATACCAGAGGGAGAGGAACCGCGGCTGGAAGCCAAGCGGTTTGCCTTCGTCGTCGAGGCCGTCTTTGCACGCCAGGTAGTAGAGCGCCAGCTGCACATCGTGAAGCTCCGGGCCGAAGTACATCTCATAGGCGAAGCGCATCGGCTTGCCTGAGCCCGTCTTGTAGTCGACGACCTCCACCTCACCATCGCCCACGTCGTTGACGCGGTCGATCTTGCCGACGACCTCGACCCCGTCGAGCTGGAGATGAAACCGCTTCTCGACCGCGAGCGTGCCGAGGCGGCGTATGAACTGCATGCCCGTGATCGAGCGGATGTAGTTGCCCAGCACGGAGCGAACCTGCTTCTCCTCGCGCTTGCGGTCGAGGACGCCCTCCATTCGCGATAGGTAGCCGTCGAGGTGTCGCTGCAAGGCATCTTCGAGCCACTGCCTCTGCTGATCGGATTCGAGCGGGTGCCACTCGCTCTCGTGCTCGTGGAAGTCCTGCAGGACTTCGTGCAGAAATCCGCCACGCTCCATTGCGACCGAACGCGGTTCCTCGACCAGGCCGGGATGATGGTTGTACCAGTAGAGCCGCGGGCACTTCAAGTAGTCGTTGAGCGTGGTGGGGCTGAAGTGATCGATCTCGACGGTGGCCGGGTTGCGATCGTCGCCGTAAGGCTCGAACGGTTCGCCGGATATGGGGTCCGTGAGGAATCCGACGTCGAGACCGAGACCGGCCGCGCGCGCGAGCGTGGCTTCGCTCAACGCCGTGGGATGCGCCGCCAGAAGCACCTCCGCCTCTCTCCCCAGCAAGACGTCTTCTGGCGCGAGCCGGGATGACGCGCGTGTGAGCTCGTGAACCTCAGCGGCGGGATCCGCCATGTCGAGGAACACCGAACGCCCCGCCTGTCGCAGATAGCCGTCCGCGTAGCTCACGTACAGCCGGCGACGCGCTCGGGTCATCGCAACGAAGGCCAGGCGTGCTTCCTCGGCCAGGTGCCCGTCGGGATCAGAGGGCCACGACGGCATGAACCCGACCTTGAACCGCTCCAACCAGGCGCGATCATCGGCGTCGAGCAGCGGGTGCGGTTTGGCGTCGAGCGGGAACAGCCCATGCGCGAAGCCAGCGCAGAAGACGACCTCGAACTCGAGGCCCTTGGCCTGGTGCACGGTCATGACCTGGACCGCGTCACGCGACCCTGCCGCCGCTTCCGTGTCGTCCGCAGCGGCGGCGAGCAGGGTCTCGAGCGAACCCGTGATGTCGGCCAGCAGCGGCTTCGCTCCATGCATCCGTTCGTGGACCAGCTCGATGGACTCCAGTCCTTCAATCGCGGACCTCAGGTGGGCGATCGCCTCCTCGCGCTGCTCAGGCGACAGCTCGAGGTCGAGCAGGCGACCAATCGCTCCCTCTTCGATCAGGACCGCGTAGGCAAGGCTCGCGACCGGCAACGTGCGTGCACGCCCGAGCAGGCGCTCGCGCACCACCATGGCGCGGTGGAGGGCGTCGAGCTCTTCGGCGCCTAGGAACGCCATGAAGTCGGCCTCCGGCCGCGCTTCCTGAGGTGCGCCCTCTGCGCGCCCGGCCGGCGCATCCCCGCCCCAGGGCAGTGGATACCGCTCGGGGTCGCGCGCGGCGAGCGAGTACATGACGCGGTCGACAGCCTTCTTCAGGGGCCTGCTGCGCTCACGCGCGTACGCCCGCAGCCGGCTGATGGTCCGTGGCCCCACACCGCACAGGCTTGAGGCAAGCGCGCTCTCCAACGCTTCCGAGTCGTCGGGCCGGCGCAGCGATTCGAGATATCCGACCAGGAACCGCACGACCTCGTTGCGGGCGGTGGCTCCCCAGCCACGCACTTCATAAGGAAGTCCTAGTGCGCGTAGGGCCTCCTCGAAGGGTGCACCAAGCGCGGTCGTGCTGCGGAGCACGATCGCAAAATCCGTAAGCTTGAGGTCCGGCCACTCCGACCGCAACCGCTTGATCTCGCGCGCGCAGAAGTGTGCCTCGTCGACAGCGTCGCTTTCGCGAGCGACGACGACGGCAGAACCTCCGGCGGCTGAGGTCGCGCGCAGCATGCGTGGCGCGCGCCCCGGCTGCGTCGCGGCCAGAAGACGCTCGCCCGCGTCCAACGCCTCCTGCGAGCACCGGCGGCAGTCGTCGAGCAGTCGGGTCTCGGTGCCGTACGCCGCCGCGAAATCGTGACTCAACAGGCGCGGAACGGTGCCGCGAAAACCGTAGATCGACTGGTCTGGATCGCCCACCACGACGAGTCGGGGCCTCGACTCCGGTGGCGCGAGCAGACGCAGGAGCTCGAACTGGGCGGGATCGACGTCCTGGAACTCGTCGACGAGCACCAGCCGGAACTTCGAACGCAGCGCGTCGCGCAGCAACGGGCTCGACTGCAGCAGCTCGATCGCGCTGGAGATGAGGTCGCGGAAGTCGAGCAGCCGGGCGTCCACCATGCGCTGCTGGTAGGCCTGGTAGAGCCTCGCCAGCACCTGCAGTCGTTCGCCGGCGCCGGCTTCCGCGGCAAGCAGCAGCGCCGCGGGATGGACGAGGTTCTGCTTCATCAGGGCGACGAACGCAAGCACGTCGTGCGCGAACGCCTCAGAGCGCCGCACACGGTCTAGGGAGCCGAGAAGCTCGGCGTCGAGCCCAGCGCCCGGCCCGGCATCCGGTCCGGCGAGCACTGTCCGCATGACGATCCATTCCTGGAACCCGTTCAGGAGAAGACGTTCGCGATCAGGCGCGTGCTCGCGCAGCAGGCGCGCGCAGAAGCTGTGAAAGGTCGAGATCCACGCCTCGCCGTAGTCGTCCCGCAGCCGCTCGTCGATCCGCCTCGCGATCTCACCCGCGGCGCCCGTCGAAAACGTCAGGACGAGAATCTGGTCGCGCGCGGCAACGCCTCGCCGCACGGCCTGCTCGTACAGATCGACAAGCGCGTGTGTCTTTCCAGTGCCCGGCCCGGCCAGCACACGGAGTGGTCCATTGATTTCCTGGATGTCGAGTGGCAAGAGGTCTCCCCGGTGGCGGCGGGCGACCTGATTATGCGGGGGCTCGGGTCCTCGAGTCAGCCCACACGGTTAACGGCCGCCAGGCGGCGATGACGATCGCGAGCAGCAGCGCGATCTCGAGCCACGGCCACAGCTTCAACTCGGGACTGAAGCCTTTCAGATAGAGATATGGGCTCGCGAGCACCCAACCTATCGCGAGCGGAACTCGCCAGCTCGTCGCCGGACGCTCCTCCCAGACCATCCAAGCCGCGGCCGCCAGCAAGCAGAGATCCGACCCGTGCAGGTAGGGCGCCACGATAAGCGAGCCGACGATCGCAAGCGGCACGACGAGCCCGGGCGAGCTGCGGAGCTTGTAGGCCGCGGCAAGCACAGCGCCGACGATGAGCACGCGAAGGATTAGGGCGAAGGTTCCTGTCGCGTAGAGGGCGCCGTGCAGGGTCAGGTTGTCGGCGCCGCTGGGCAGCGGCTGCTGCAGCTGCGTGAGGTAAGCCGACACGCCGTCCACACCCATGGTCAGCACGACGGCAAACATCACGGCCATCGCACCGACGAGCCACGCTACGAACGCTCGCACGCGCCACGCAAACAGCAGCGCGATGGGCACGAGGACGGCGGTGTTTGGCTTGAGGAGGATCGTCACCAGCACCAGGCCTGCGAGCACGTCGCGCCGGTCGCGCAGGAGCCGCCACGCGACCACCGTGCCCGCCGCGA
This sequence comes from Chloroflexota bacterium, assembly GCA_005882115.1. Lineage (GTDB taxonomy): Bacteria > Chloroflexota > Dormibacteria > Dormibacterales > Dormibacteraceae > 40CM-4-65-16. Next base: position 23,291 of record VBEG01000044.1, on the reverse strand, counting down.
CGAGCGGGACTACCTGCCCGACGTTGACCGCGTGCATTACAAACCACGGCGTGAGCGCGCCTATCACCGCGATCCAACGCGCCCATCCCCTGCTCACCCCCGCCCACGCGAGGGCCAGCGCAAACGCGCCGAAGATGAAAACCGCCCAGAAGACGTAAGCGACGTTGAGCGGCAGCCCCGCAAGCGGCGCAGTCAGGAACGCCACCGTGGGCGGGCTGAGGAACGGCTGGGCGATCTGCGCAGGCCGCCAGCCCGAGTCTGGGGGCGAGATTTCCGCTTGCTGTACCGCGACGAGACCCTGGTCATAGAGATGGGACCAGCCGTCCTGGAGTCCCACCTGCGCGGCTGCGAGGTAGGTGTGAAAGTCCACGCTGATAGGGTCGTGGCGGATGGCCAGGTCAAGGATCAACGCGAGCGCGACGAAGCCGAAGGCCGCCGCCAGGGCAACCCGGTTTTCGCCGATCTTTACACGACTGAACAAAGTCCCCCCAGTTATCTCGAGATTACGCCCGCCGCGCCCGCGGTGGCGTGACCCACTCTAGGTGAGCGGTACCTATATTCCCAAACGCATGGGGGGCGCCGTCGCGACACGGTCCTGGCCCGCTCTGGCCGGCTTTGCGATCGTCGTCGCGCACCTGCCCCAGTTCCTGCATCGCCTTCTCGATGGCGACGAGGCGATCTACGGCTCGATCGCCGTCCTGATGAACCTCGGTGGGGGGCTGTACGGCGACGGCGGGGTGGACAACAAGCCGCCGGGCATCTTCTGGATTTACGCGCTGACCTTCCGCGTCTTCGGTGCGTACCAGACGTGGGCGGTCCACGCGGTCGCGTTCATCGCAATGGCCGTGACGTGCTCGCTGATCTACCTAATCGCGCGCGACCTCGCCACACCGAGGGCGGGCATTCTGGCTGCGCTGTTCTACGGGGTCCTCACCGCCGCCGGGAACCCGCGGCTGCTGGCGGCGAACACCGAGATCTTCATGATGCTCCCGCTGACCGCGTCCGTCCTTTGCATGCTGCGCAGGCAGTGGTTCTGGAGCGGGTTGCTGCTCGTGGCGGCTGTCACGTTCCGCCAGTCGGCGGCGGTGGACGTGATCCTCATCGGGGTCGCTCTGTGGTGGCTCGAGCAGCGGACCACGGTGTTGCGCGCAGCCGCCCTGACAACCGCCGGCGCGCTCACCGGCCTGGCCGTCGCCACGGGCCTCATCGCGATCAGCGGTTCGTTGCCTGGCTTCTGGAGGTGGACCATCGGAACGCTCGTCGGCTACGCGTCGACGAACTGGACGCCAAGCCTCGTCTGGATGCGGGCGCGGGACAGCATCCTTCCGTTCCTGGTCGACATGGTCGTGTTCTGGGTCGCGGCGATCGCACTGTCGACCCGCTGGCGCACTCTCAGCGTCTCGATTCGTCTGACGGTCGTCTGGCTGGTCGTGGCGATGGCCGGATCTCTGGCGGGCGGCCACCTCTCCTGGCACTATTTCATCCAGGCGATGGGCCCGCTCGCGGTGCTCGCCGCGCTCGCCTTCGATCGCTTCAGGCTCAGGAGGGTGGTGGCCGGGGCGGCGATCGTCGGGATCGCACTCCCCGCCGTCGCGTGGTCGGCGTTTGACATCACCGCGGATCCGCTGACGTACGACTTCGCGGCGCCGGTCCCGCAGCACCAGGCCGTCTCCGCCTACATCGCCGCGCACACGTCGCCGTCGGACCGAGTGTTCGTTTGGGGCAACTGGCCGGCGCTCTACGTCGAATCGAACCGCGTCATGTCAGGGCGCTTTCCAGGTTTCCTTCGCGGCTTCGCGCGCGGTTCATCGCTTGCGCCGGACAACTGGGACACAGCGCCCGACGTATGGCCTCTCCTCGACGCCGACCTGAGGGCGCATCCTCCCGCGCTGATCGTTGACACGGCACCCGCCGACTGGAGCGACTTCGGCATGTATCCGATGAGCAACTACCCCGTGCTCGCCGCCTTCGTGGCGAGCGGCTATCACCAGGTCGATGTCGTCGACGGGGTCGTGATCTACGCCCGCAACGGCGCCTAGAGGATCTCCTTTTTGACCGGTGGCGCCGGCACCGTCGGCAGGGGGACCGGCAGCGTAACGCTTGGCACCTGAATTGAAGGCACGGGCACCGGCGCGGCAGGCACGCCGACCGTCGGCGGCGCCGCCGATTGCCCGGTCGCGGGGATCGTCGGCGATGGCACCGGTGGGACGACGGTCATGGTCGTGCTTGGGAAAGACGGCTGGGCGTGCGGATCGGCCTGGCCTGTCCTGGCCGGAGCCGCCGGCTGCGCCAGGATGATCACGGTCGCGGCCGCCACCGCGCCCACCGGCGCCCAGCTCTGCGCCAGCTCGCTGAGCCAGCGGCCCGACAGCCAGACCATCAACGCCACCGCCAGGCGGTGGCTCAGGCCCCGACCGCGCTCGATGTAGCGGCTGATGGTGTCGAGTGCGCGGCGCAAGCGGCGCTCGACGGTGCCTTCGGCCATCCACATGTGATCGGCGATCTCGCGGTTCGACATGCCGCCGAAGTACGCGAGCTTGATCAGCTGCGAGTCGCGGTAAGGCAGCTCTCGCATTGCCTCCCCGACAGACTGGCGCACCATCGCGTCCGAGAAGTCCTTCCAGGTGTAGGGCTTGTCGGACCTCACATGCATGCCCTCGACCAGCATCTTCTTGATGCCCAGGTGCGCTCCGCGCACTCGCCGGCGATCGACTCCGTTGCGCCGCACGCCGGTCATGAGCCAGGTGCGCCAGGTGTCGTTGGCGGTGCTGGGGGCCCCCCCGGGGCTGTCCACATGCCGCATTTTCATCTGTTGACCCTCTAACGAATAACTCGCGGGTACTAGCGAGTACTGTCGATCAGTTCGGTTTACGCGGCCGCTTGATCTCGAGGATCCTTGGCTCGGAGGCGGCGACCGCGACCAGGCGCTCGAACACCTCGAGGGACTCGTCGCCGGCGACCTCCTCCGCGAGCCTGACGTACGCGGACGCGCCGTCCGCAAATACCAGCGTCGGCGTGCCGAAGATGCCGTGCTCCATGACGGCCTGGGTGTGATCCGATGCGAGCGCTCCGAGGATCGCCGGATCGGCCATGTCACGCCGGAGCTGCTCTAAGTCCACCCCTTGTCCACGCGCCACTTTTTCGATGACGTCCCGATCGTCGATGTCGAGGCGCTCTCGGTGCCTGGCGGCGAGGAGCGCGCGGTGAAAGCCATCGAAGCGGGCCTGCCGACGCGAAGCTTCCGCCGCGGCGAAGGCGAGCCTTCCTCTCACGACCTCCGTCGCGGGCGCGGACCAGACCTTCCAGCCGTCATCCTTGGAGTTCACCTGCGTGAGCGAGAAGTATCGCCAGCGAACCTCGATGTCTCTCCGGCCCGAGCGCTGCACGGCATCGAGCAGTACGGACGCCCGGTAGACGAAAGGACAGAGGTAGTCGAAGAAGACGTCGATCTTGAGAGGTTCCGCTACACCCACACCAAGATCTGCAACGCAGCTGGTGCTGACGCGTATTCCAGACAGCTGGGCGTGGGTGCGCACGGATCTCGCCGTCCGCCTGCTGCCGTTCGCGGCGGCGTTCCTGATCGCGCACCAGCTGAGCGGCGGGGCGTCGTGGCTCGGCGTGGCAGGAGGGGACATCGCCGTGCAGCTGTGGTTTGCGGCGATCGCCGCGCCCTCGATGTTCTTGGCGGCCGTCGCCGTGCAGCTCTGGCTCACTCGCCGCCGGGGCGCCCTGAGCGTGCCCGCCGACGCCGGCGACGCACTGTTCCAGGCGGCGTTCTACGTCGTCAACGGACCGCTCGAGGAAGGGTTCTTTCGCGGCCTGATGCAGGGCGGACTCAGCGCTGCGTGGGGCGCTCCTGTGGGATTTGTGGTTGCTACCGCCGCCTACATCCTCTACCACCGGTTGGGCCGCTGGACCTGGCCGGACACGTTCGCCACGGCGCTCGTCGGCATTCCCCTGGGCCTTGCCTTCTGGCTGCTCCCGGGACCGCCCTCGTTGCTCGGGATCTCCATCGCCCACATCGCCGCGACATGCGGGTTTCTGGGCCCGGGGCCTTATCTCCTGCGCAGGCTGCGCCTGCTCTAGACCTGGCGGCGCCTGACCGCGTAATAGACGAGGCCCGCAAAGACAAGGACCGTGAACACCCACCAGGCGATGTCGCCGGCACCCGATGGCGAGGGGATGGTGGCCAGCGCCTGGTTGTTCTCGACACCGCCCGAGATCTGGATCTCGGCCTGTGCGAGGTCGCGGACCGCGCTGCTTACGAGCTGATGCGGCACGAGCCAGTAGAGAACATCGAACACGTCCCGGACAACGTTGTTGCCGATTACCCCACCGTCGGCAAGCATGTGGATGGTCGAGATCACACCGGTGATGACGTTGTAGTAGATGAACGCGGCAATCGCGGCCAGGATGTTGTTCATCCAGGTGCTGAGCGATAGCACGATGAGCATCACGACGATCGCGTTCGCCACCACCGCAAGCAACTGGCCGGTCAGCGCTGACTCCAACCCGCCGCCGAAGAGAAACATGATCAGCCGCGCCTCCACCGCGAGCAAGCCCACGATCACGATCAGGCCCGCGACAGCCGCTGCGAGCTTGCCGATCGTGAAGGCAAAGCGCGACACGGGTTTGGAGAAGATGCTGACCGCCGCACCCGACTCAAGGTCGTGATAGATCGCGGTCATGCCGATCCCGAAGGCGATGAGCAGCGCGAAGACGCTGAGCGCCTGGAACAGGTAGGACACGAAAAGCAGCTCCAGGAAGCGGTCGAAGGTGGCTGCGTCGACGTTCGAGGCGTTGCCGAAATTGTTCGGATTGGAGGACGCGACCTGGTACAAGATTTTCAGTCCGCCGCCGAGGGCGATGATGCCGAGGGCGCCGATGATGAAGAAGACGAGCAGAACCCGACGTCGGGAGAGCTCGAGGAGCGTGTAACGCGAAACCGCGAGCGCGCCGTTCACTGGCGCTCGCTGATGAACGAAGGCATGTGGTCGCGCTGGGGCTGGTTCGCCTCAATGAGCTGGACGAACACTTCCTCCAGATTGCTGCCCTCCGGCACGACCTCGGACATCGTCCCCTCCTTCAGCACGCTGCCGCGCGCAAGGATGGCCACGTTGTCGCAGACGCGTTCGACCTCGCTGAGCAGGTGGCTGTTGAGAAGGATCGCGACGCCGCTCTCCTTGAGCCGCTCGATCAGCGCGCGCACGTCGCGCCTGCCGATCGGGTCGAGGTCGGCGGTGGGCTCGTCGAGGATCAGCAGCTTTGGCCGACCAAGGATCGCCTGCGCGATCCCGAGTCGCTGCTTCATGCCCTTGGAGAACTGGCGGACCTGCCGGCGCTCGGACTCGAGGCCCGCGAACGCGAGCGTCTCCGGGATCCGGCGCTTGCGCTCTTCGTCGTCAAGGCCCAGCAGGCTCGCGAAGTAGTCGAGCACCTCCGGCGCGCGTAGGAACTTGGGAAAGTCCGGATCCTCGGGAGCCAAACCGAGCTCGGCCCGCGCGGCGGGATTTCCCGGGTCCGATCCGAACAGCGAGATGGTGCCACTGTCGGGCCGGAGCAATCCGGCGATCATCTTGACCACGCTCGTCTTGCCCGCGCCGTTCGGGCCGAGCAATCCGAATGCCTGGCCGGCCTCCAGCTCGAAGGTCACGCCATCGACCGCCCAGGGGTCACGGCGACGATAGCGTTTGCGTAGGTTCTGCACGCTCACCACCGTCGCCATGGGCTAGGCGACTATACCCTCCGTGATCGAGCTCGACCGCCGGCAACGCGTGACGCTAATCTGGGCCGGCGTCGCGGTAGTGATCACCGCCTTCGAAGGCTCGGTGCTCATCATCGCCCTCCCCGCCGTGGCGATTGAGTTCCACGCCAATACGCTGGCGCTCTCGGAGCTCGGATCCGTGCTCGCGCTCGGAGCGCTGGGCGCGCTGCCTCTGTCCACCCTGGCGGACCGGTTCGGCCGCAAACGTCTGATCGCCGTCGGTGTGGCAGGTTCGTCGCTGGCGAACTTTGTCAGCGGGTTTGCGCCGTCGATCGCGTTCCTCGCATTCTTCAAGCTCTTCGCGGTCTGCTTCGAGGTGCTGGTGGCTGGCGTGGTGACCGCGTTGATCGTCGAGGAGGCGCCCGCCGAGCATCGCGGCGCCGCGGTCAGCGTGATCGCCCTGCTTTCTGGCATCGGCATCTTCCTCGTCGTGGTCGCCTACCCGGTGATCGCACCGCACTGGCGCTGGCTCTACTACGCGGGCGGCGCCGGCGTTCTCGTCGCACCGCTCATCTGGTGGCTGCTGCCCGAGAGCAAGACCTGGCAGCAGGTCCGGCTCACCGGCTCAGCGCTACGGTTGCTCATGCAACGTCCCTGGCGACGACGCGTCTTGATCCTGGCCGCGATGACCGCTCTGCTCGCGGTCTTGCTGGAGCCGGCCGGCCTGCTCTACACCGTGTACGCGAGCTTTGTCCTCCGTTGGTCCACGCTCGCGATCAGCATCCTGATCGTGGTCAGCGGCATCGCGGGCGCGCTTTCCTATCTCGCGGGGGGTTACCTGACGGACCGGTTCGGACGTCGCGGTCCCGCGATCGCGCTCACGGTCGCCACCGCCGCGTCGACGAGCCTCAGCTTTGCGACAGGGTCGGTCGGATTTTTCGCCGGCAATGTGCTGTGGAGCGGCTTCGCCAGCGCGAGCACGCCGGTTTTCGGAGCGTGGTCGGGTGAGCTCTTCCCCACACGCGCTCGCGCGACGGCCGAAGCCTCGATAGCGGTCGTCGCCGCGCTGGGTAGCATCGCCGGCTTGCAGGCTGTCGGCCTCCTTTCCTCGTCGACAGGTCTGGGCGGGGCGATCCAGCTCGGCGGCGTCGCGGCGGTGGCGGGGGCGCTGCTCCTGTTCCTTCTTCCCGAGACCAGACAGCAACCACTCCCCGAATGACTGCCCGTTAGTCCGGACGAACCGGCATGGCGTCGCAGACAAGCCTTGGATAGTCCGGACTATCCGGACTTGACGGTGCGCGAGTAGTCTTCAGGGCCGTGGAGCACGCCCGCGCCGTGGTGGTCGGCGGCGGGATCACCGGGACCAGCGTCGTCTACCACCTCGCGAAGGCGGGATGGCGCGACGTGGTGCTCGTCGAAAAGGACGAGCTGACGAGCGGCTCGACCTGCCACGCCGCGGGACTCGTGACGCAGTTCAACCCGTCGCCGACGATGATGCGTTTTCGGCGCTACAGCATCGAGCTCTACCAGGAGCTGGGCATCTTCGAGACGGTGGGCAGCCTCCGCTTCGCCTCGAGCAAAGACCAGCTGATGGAGCTCCAGCGTGGCGTGAGTCGCGCGCGGGGCATTGGGCTCGACGTCGACCTCGTCTCGGCCGACGAGTCAGCACGCTTGATGCCGGTCATCACGCGCAACTCTCTGTACGGCTCGGTCTGGATCCCCGGCGACGGCCACCTCGACCCACACACAGCTACTCATGCCCTGGCCGCGGCGGCGCGCAAGCTCGGCGCAGCCGTGCAGACGTTTCGCCGGGTCACCGGGATCGAGCTTTCGGACCAAGGCGTGGTGCGGGCCGTCGACACAGATAAAGGACGGATCGAGACTGAGGTCGTGATCGTCGCTGGCGGGATCTGGGGCCCCCAGGTCGCCGCGATGGCCGGAGCGTTCGTTGTCTCCACGCCCGTCGACCACCAGCACGCCGCGCTGCTCGCGGTGCCCGGTCACGAGATGCCCCACGACATGCCCTGCTTTCGCGACCCCGACAACCTCGTTTACGGCAAGGCCGAGGCGGGCGGCATGGTGCTCGGTGGCTACGAGCCCAATCCTGTGGCGCGATGGATCGACGGCGTGCCGTGGGAACACGCGGGCGTCTCGTTGCCCCCGGACCAGGCGCGCTTCGAGCCTTTGCTGGCGGGTGCGGCGCGACGTTTTCCCTTCGTCAACGAGGCGGGCATCGTCAAGCTCGTCTGCCATCCGGATGCGATGACGCCCGACGCCGGACCGCTCGTGGGCCCGGTGCCTGGCGTGCGCGGCCTGTACATGGCCACAGGTCTGTCCCTCAATGGATTCGGCGGCGCCGGCGGGATAGGCCGCGCGATCGCCGAGCTCGTGACGACCGGTGAGACCGAGCTCGATCTGCACCCCTACCGGCCGTGGCGCTTCGGGCCGGTGCACCACGACCATCGCTACGCGTCGGAGCTCGGCCGCGAGACATACAAGTACTACTACCTCCTCCGCTACCCCTATGACTCAGACGAGTGGGGACGGCCGCGCCGGACAAGCGCGCTCCACACGCGGATGCAAGACCTGGGTGCGGTCTTCGGCGTCAAGCACGGTTGGGAGCGGCCGGACTACTTCCAGACTGGGCGGCCATGGCGCCGGGCCGGCCCGGACCAGCGAGCCTTCGGCTTCACGCGACCGCCTTACTTCGAGCGGCTGCGAGCCGAGCACGAGGCATTTCGCGAACGCGTCGGCATCATCGACATGAGCTCGTTCGGCAAAGTCGAGATCACCGGACCTGGTGCGCTGCCGCTGCTCGAGCGCGTGGCCGGCAACCTCATCGACCGGCCCGCCGGCACTGTGATCTACACGCAGCTGCTCGCGAAGAACGGCGGCATCACCGCAGATGTCACGATCACGCGCATCTCACCGGATCATTTTCGGCTCGTCACCGGCGCGGGTTACGTGAACAGCGATATCGGCTGGCTGCGCCTGCAGACGCTGGACAGCGAGCCTTTTGTAAGTCTCTCGGAATCGACCGAGGAGCTGTCAGTGATCGGCATGTGGGGACCGCACGCCCGCGAGGTGCTGGAGCGGGTCACGAGCGACGACCCGTCTGACACCGGGTTCCCGTTCATGACAGCCCGCACGATCCGCGTGGGTGGCTTCGCTGTGTTCGCGCAGCGCGTGACCTATGTAGGCGAGCTGGGCTGGGAGCTTTACGTCGAACCCGCCTGGGCGGGTCAGGTATGGGACCGGCTGATGGCTGCCGGTCGGGACTTCGGGATCGCACCCGGCGGCTATCGCGTGCTCGACTCGTTGCGCATGGAGAAGGGCTACCGCTACTACGGGACGGACATGGGTGTGCTGGACACTCCGTTCGAGGCGGGTCTCGGGTTCTCGGTGCATCGCGACAAGTGGCCGGCGCTCGAGCGCAAGGTGACGCGCCGGCTGCGAACCCTTGCGGTTGGCGACGAGCTGTACATACCTATATATGGTGGCGAGGCCGTGCTGAGTGAGGGGCACGTCGTCGGTCGCTTGCGAAGCTGCGCTTACGGGTTCACCGTGAACAAGAACCTCGCCTACACGTACCTGCCGGTGGACCTGAAACCTGGCGCCGAGGTCCACGTCGAGGTGTTCGGCGAGCTGGTGCCCGCGACCGTGATGCGGGATGCCGTGCTCGCGAAGGAACATGCAAGCCAACAAGCGAGCTGAGGAAGCCGCGAAACGCGTCTCGCTCTGGAAAGGGCGACCGGTGGTGATATCGCCGCTTTCGGGAGGACTGACGAACGAGAACTATCTCGTCGAGTCGGAGGGCAACCGCTACGTGATGCGACTTCCCGGCCAGTCGACCGAGCTGCTGTCGATCGACCGCGAGAACGAGGTCTACAACACGAAGGCGGCGGCATCGACCCGCATCGGACCAAAGGTCCTCGAGCACGTACCGGGAGTGGATGTGATGGTGCTCGAGTTCATCGTTGGGCCGACGATGTCCGCCAAGACACTACAGTCGCCGCGGATGACCGCGCGCATGGCGCAGTCGTTTCATCGCCTGCATGCGGCGCCGCGCTTCCTCCACGACTTCAACATGTTTCGGCTGATCGAGTACTACTTGGGCATCGTCGACGAGCACGACGTCACGATTCCGGACGGCTACCGCGACTGGCTGCCGCAGGTCGCCGACATCGAGCGAGCCGTTACGGTCGCGCCGCTGGCGTTGGCGCCCTGCCACAACGACCTGCTGTGCGAGAACTTCATCGACGACGGCGTAGCTCTGCGAATCGTCGACTACGAGCTGAGCGGGAACAACGACCCCTGCTTCGACCTCGGCAACACCGCGCAGGAGGCAGAGTTCGACCAGGAGCTCCGTGCCGCCCTTTGCGAGGCGTACTTCGGCAAAGGCGACGGGCGGCAGCTCGCGCGCATGAACCTCTTCGCCCTTATGTCCGACGTCGGATGGACCTTGTGGGGGGCCATCCAGGCCAAGATCTCGGCTGTTGACTACGACTTTCGGGGCTACTACACCGGTCGCTGGGAGCGCGCGCTCGAGGTCCTCGGGTCGCGGCGGCTTCCGCGTTGGATGAACGAAGCCGCGAATTGACGTAGCACCCGGCTGGTGATACGGTCGCGCCGGTATATCGGTCGCATATCGCTAAGGATGGGGTTTTGGCGGTAGCCGAACGCGTCAGGGCGCGGTCGCAGAGCGAGGAGGCGTATTCGCGCATCCTCGAACGCATCGTGAGCCTGGAGATGCCGCCGGGGTCGGTGGTGAACGAGGCCCAGCTGCGCGAGGACCTGCGCATCGGCCGCACCCCCATCCGCGAGGCGCTGCAGCGCCTGGCGCGCGAGAACCTCGTGCGTTCGATTCCCCACCGCGGCACGTTCGTCACCGACGTCAACATCACCGACCTCGCCCGCATCACCGAGGTCAGGATCGTCCTCGAGGCACATGCGGCGCGGCTTGCCACAGAGAAGATCACGACCGCCGACCGCGAGGAGATGGTCGAGCTCCTCGAGCTGGTGCGGCGCGGCCACGTCACCGACCAGCGCGACCTGATGCAGCTCGACCAGCAGATCCACCGCCTGGTCTACCGCACTGCGCACAACCCATTCCTGGAGGCGACGCTCGAGCGCTACTTCAACCTGAGCCTTCGCCTCTGGTATCTCGTGCTCGACCGTGAGGTTCGCCTCCGAGAGGCTGTTGACGAGCATGTCGAGCTGTTGCAGGCCATCCTCGCCGGTGACGGTCAACGCGCGGAGGACATCATGCGCCGGCACGTTTCGGGTTTCGAGCGCGAGATCCGAAAGGTTCTCGTGGAGGGATAACAGTGCCGAAGATCTTTTTCGCGACCGACCTGCACGGCTCCGAGGTCTGCTGGAAGAAGTTCCTCAACGCGGCGAAGTTCTACGACGCGGACGTGCTCATCTGCGGGGGCGACATGACGGGCAAGGCCATCGTCCCCGTCGTCTCCGAGAACGGCCATTACAGCGTGGTGTTGGGAGGCGAGCGCCAGACGGTCACCGCGGAGCAGGTCGCCGACGTCGAAGGCAACATCCGCCGCAAGGGTTACTACCCCTTGCGTATGAGCGTCGAGCGGCTGCACGAGCTTGACCAGAACCCGGCGATGCGGGCGGAGTGCTTCCAGGAGGTGATGCTGGGTGGCGTCGAGCGCTGGATGAACATGGCCGCCGACAAGCTGCGCGGGACGGGCATCCGCTGCTTCGTCTGCCCCGGCAACGACGACGAGATGGAGGTCGACGAGGTCGTCAGGCGGGCTGAGCTGGTCGAGCTCGGCGAGGGCCGCATGGTGGAGATCGACGGATTCTCGATGATCTCGACCGGCTGGTCGAACCACACCCCCTGGAACACGCACCGCGAGGACACCGAGGAGAAGCTTGGGGAGCGGATCGAGAGCATGGCGTCGCAGGTCCCCGACGCTTCCCGCGCGATCTTCAACCTACATTGCCCACCCTACAAGTCGGGCCTTGACGAAGCGCCCGCGATCGACGCCGACCTGAAGCTGCTGCACGGTGGCCGCGCGCTGCGGCCAGTCGGCTCCACGGCGGTCCGGCAGGCGATCGAGCGCCACCAGCCCCTGCTCTCGCTCCACGGGCACATCCACGAGAGCAAGGGCGCGATCAAGATCGGCAAGACGCTGTCCATCAACCCAGGCAGCGCATACGAGGAGGGAATGCTCATGGGTGCGATCGTCCAGCTCGATGCCAAGAAGGGCATCAAGAGCTATCAGCTCGTCAACGGATGAGGAGGTAAGGAGGAAGCACTATGGCGGACACCACGATGGGAACGGCGACGAGGCCGGCGCTGTTCTTGCGCAATGCGACCGGACTGGTCAAGGCCTGGTCAACGTTCGACGCGTTCATCTACTCGTTCTGGTCGATCAACCTGATCACGCTCGGCCTGTACGGGATGTCTTATGTGTACTGGGTCCCCGACGGTCAGCTGCTCGCCGCCATCCTGATTTTCGGCGTGCTCACGACGTTCCTTGTCATCACCTACGCGATGTTGGTCAGCGTCATGCCTCGCACGGGCGGTGACTACGCCTGGCAGAGCCGGGTGCTGGGCGGCGGCCTCGGGTTCGTCCTTTCCATCACGGGCTGGTGGTTCACCCTCTTTCTTTGGGCGCCGATCTACGCCAATATCCTGAACGTCCAGTTCTTCCTTCCCCTCGCGTACACGCTCGGATGGTCGAACGTCGCCACGTTCTTCACTAGTCAAACCGGATTGTTCGTCAGCTGCCTGATCGTGCTCGCTTTCGTCAGCGTCGTGGTCACTCTCGGCATGGAGACGTATGCGCGCATCCAGAAAATCTGCTTCTGGATCGGACTCGGCGGGCTGGTGGTCGTTTGCGGGCTTTTGCTTTTCGCGAGCCAGAGCGACTTCCAGAACGCGTTCAATCGCGAGGCGGGTCGACTGTTCGGCGCCAGTGGAAACGCTTACCAAGCTACGATCGACCTGGGCACCAAGGCGGGCTACACGGCGCACGACTTCGCCGCCTTCAGCCTCGGCCCGATCTTCCTGTTGATGCCTTTCCTGGCCTTCTACCTGCTGTGGCCAAACTGGGGCGCAACGCTCTATGGCGAGGTCCGCGGCGCCAAGGACATCCGCAAGCCTTTCTGGAGCATGTTCTGGGGCCTCTGGGTGACGATCGCCCTCGTGGGCCTGGTCATGATCCTCATCGTCAAGACGATGGGCTGGCAGTTCTACAACTCCGCGAACGCGGCCTACTACAACTACGCGTTCTACGGCGGCGACGCGACCCCGGTCACGACATGGCCCTACCCGGTGATGTTCGCAGGCTGGTTGGTGGACAACCACCTGTTCCAGGCGCTGCTCATCATCGTGATGGGCCTGTGGTTCTTCGGCTGGGCCGGGACTCTGTTCCTCTCCTCGACACGTGTCATCTTTGCCGCCGCCTTTGACAGGGTGCTGCCCTCTTGGGCGGCCAACATCTCGGCCAAGCGGCGCGTGCCGTACGGCGCGTTGGTGCTGATGATCGTGCCGTCGGTTGTGATCAGCGCGATCTACTCCTACGTCCCCAAGTTTCAGAGCGTCTTCCTGGACGCCACCGCCGTCCTCGCCCTGACATTCCTTGCGACTGTCGTCGCGGCGATCATCCTGCCCTGGCGGCGGAAGGACCTGTACGACGCATCGCCCGTCGCCCGATACAAGGTCGCCGGCGTGCCGACGATCACTGTGGTCGCGGTGATCACCGCGATCTTCCTGGCGTTCATGCTCTACGAGTGGTCCTTCAACAGCGGCAACCTGTACGGGACCTCGTTCCAGGCGACCCTGAACTCCGTCTACTACTTCCTCGCCACGTACGTGGTGGCGATTGCCATCTACATTGCGGCCCGGATCGTGCGGAACCGGCAGGGCATCGATCTCAGCCGGATCCACCACGAAATCCCTGTTGAGTAGCATTGCAGTGGCCGCCGAGCGCAAGCTCGGCGGCCTTTTCTAACTCATGCTCGAATACACCCTTCGCACCTACCAGAGCCCGACCCGGCTCGTGCAGCGGCTGGGCGCCATCCAGGAGCTCGGCAGCGAGGCCAGCCTTTTGGGCATGCGCCGGCCGCTGCTCGTCACCGACTCCGGCGTCAAGGCGGCGGGCCTGCTCGAGGTCGCCCTCGAATCGCTGCGCCGCTCGGACGTCGAGCCCGTCGTGTTCGACAAGGTCCGCGCCAACCCGGGCGTCCAGCTCGTCGACGAAGGCGCCGCCGAGTACAGATCGCAGGGCTGCGACGGACTGGTCGCGATCGGCGGCGGCAGCTCGATGGACACCGCGAAAGGCATCGGCGTCGTGGCCGCGCACGAGGGCAGCATCGTCGAGTACGAGTGGGGGCACAGCCCGATCCGCTCCCGAATCCCGCCGATGATCGCGGTCCCGACCACGGCCGGCACCGGGAGCGAGGTCACGCTGTGGGCGGTCATCACCGACCCCACGCGCAAGATCAAGTTCAACGTCGGAGGCACACCCCACATCGCTGCCTGGGTGGCCGTGATCGACCCCGAGCTGACGGTCAAGCTTCCGCCGGCCGTGACCGCCGGCACGGGCATGGACGCCCTGGCGCACGCGGTCGAGTGCTTCACGATGTCGTATCACCAGCCGTTCACCGACGCCGTCGCGCTGCTGGCGATGGAATACGTGGCGCGCTACCTGCGGGTCGCGTTCTCGCAGGCGAACAACCTCGAGGCGCGCTATCACATGAGTGCGGCCGCGATGCTCGCCGGGCTTTCGTACGGGACCGACTCGGCCGGCGCCGCCCACGCGATGAGCCAGACCGCGGGTGGGGTGCATGACGCGCCTCACGGCGCCCTGACCGCGCGCTTGCTCGGCCCGGTGATGGAGTACAACCACTCGGGCGAGCCGGAGCGCTTCGCCCGGATGGCCGCCGCCTTCGGGTTGGACACCCGCGGAGTCTCGACGTGGCGCGCGGCCGAGATGGCTGTGGAGTTCGTCCATCAGCTGACCGTCGACGTCGACATCCCGAGCATGCAAGAGCTCGGCTTTACCGAGGAGGAGATTCCGATGCTCGCGGACAAGGCGTTCGCGGATCCGCAGACGATCGGCAATCCGCGCGATGTCGACGCGGCGAACTACCGAAGGATTTACAAGCAGGCGTTTGACATGGGCAAGGCCAGGGGCAACGGAGCACGACCATGACGATCGACGTAGCTCGCTCGGTCAAGAAGATGTTCGTCGACGGGCGTTGGGTCGAGTCTGAAAGCGGTGAGCTCTTCGACGCGGACAGTCCCGCCACCGGCGAGGTCATCGCCCAGGTCCCGAAAGGCACCCGAGCCGACGCGCAGCGCGCGGTCGAGGCCGCCCACCGGGCACGCGCAGCGATGGCGAAGCTCAAGGGATTCGAGCGCTCGAAGCGGCTGCACAAGATCGCCGAAGCGATCGAGAAGAGGCGCGACGAGCTCGGCAAGCTGCTGACCCTCGACCAGGGCAAACCGCTCAAGGCCGAGGCGCTGGGCGAGGTCGACGAGTGCACGGAGTACTTTCGGATCGCCGCGGAGGACCTGAAGCGGCTCGAAGGCCGTGTCCTTCCTTCCGCCAGCCCGACCAAGTTGGTATTCGCGCGCCACTATCCGCGCGGCGTCTACGGAATCATCACGCCCTGGAACTGGCCGCTGACGATGGCCGCCGAGCTCATCGCACCGGCCCTTGCCGCGGGCAACACGTTCGTCTGGACGCCCGCCTCGTCGACCAGCGTGATCTCGGTCGCGCTGATGGAGTGCATCGCTGAAGCCGACTTTCCGGCCGGCGTGGCCAACCTCGTGACCGGGCCGGGCGCGGAGGTTGGAGACGAGGTGGCGGGTCACGCGCTGGTCGACGGGGTCGGCTTTGTCGGCTCGACCGAAACCGGCGCCTCGGTCGCGAGGCGGGCTGCGGGCAAGCACGTGATGCTCGAGCTCGGCGGCAATGGCCCGCAGGTCGTCTTCGCCGACGCCGACATCGGCAAGGCGGTCGAGGGCGCGATCGTCGGCTGCTACCTGTGCGCTGGCCAGAGCTGCACCGCGGGCGAGCGGATCCTGGTCCAGGAGCCGATCCGCGACGAGTTCGTCGCGCGACTTGCGGACGCGGCTCGCGCGCTGCGCCTGGGCGATCCCTTCGACGAGGCGACCACCCTAGGCCCGTTGAACAACGAGGGCGTGGCCACGAAGATGGACCAGCATGTCGCCGACGCCTTGAAGCATGGCGCCAAGCTCGTCCTCGGCGGGGAGCGCGCGAAGGGATTCCCCACGCGGCTCTACTACCACGCGACGATCCTGGACGGCGTCGAGCCGGACATGCGCGTGAGCCGCGAGGAAACGTTCGGCCCGATCGCACCGATCATCAAGTTCCGCGACGAGAAGCAGGCCCTGCAGCTGGCCAACGACTCTCCGTACGGCCTGCTCGGCGCTGTCTACACAAAAGACCTCTCGCGCGCCCTGCGCTTCGCGGACCAACTCGACACGGGCTGGGTCAACATCAACGAGTCCACCAACTACTGGGAGGCACACCTTCCGTTCGGCGGGCGCGCAGGCAAGAAGAGCGGCATCGGACGTGTCGGGGGCCGCTTCGCGCTCGAACAGATGACCGACCTCAAGACGATCGTGATCGAGATCGCGCCGGAGTGAACTCCAACGGCGCATCCGGCCGGCCGCTGGGAGACACCATCGAGGAGGCCGAGCGCGTCGCCGCCGCGGCAAGGGCGCAACGGCTGGGGGTCAAGCTCCTCGGCGGCGCAGGCATCCATCTGCATTCGCCGAGCGCGCAGCATCCACCGCTTCGCCGCAAGTACGGCGACCTCGACTACGTGATCCCGACCCGGGACCGCAAGGCGGTCCTGGCTTTCTTCCCCTCCATCGGCTACGAAGCCAACGACCGCTTCAACACGATGCAGGGCGACCGACGCCTCTACTTCTTTGACGGTCAGAACGGAAAGCAGGTCGACGTGTTCATCGACGTGATCCGGATGTCGCACGTCATCGATATGCGGGGCAGGCTCGGACACGACGGTCCGTGTGCCAGCCCATCCGACCTGCTGCTCAGCAAGCTGCAGATCTATGAGATGAATCAAAAGGACCTGGTCGATCTGACCGCCCTCGTGCTGGACCATCCGATCGGCAAGGGCGACGAGGCGATCGACGCGGAGTACGTGGCGCGGCTCGCCGCAGAGGACTGGGGCCTCTATCGGACGCTGCAGCTCAACATCGAAAAGTTGCGGCACGCGGTGGCCGAGCTGGACGTCGACGCCGCGACGATCACCTCCCGCCTCGATGAGCTGTGGACCGCGGTCGAGGCCCAGTCGAAACCATTGAAGTGGAAGATGCGAGCCCAGGTCGGCGACCGGGTGCGGTGGTACGAGCTGCCGGAAGAAGTCCGGTCCCCCTATCAGCCTGATTAGGCCGATGAGCCTTCCCAATCACGCTCGGTGCGTGGTCATCGGATGCGGAATCGTCGGCAACAGCCTGGCCTACCACCTGACCCGACTTGGCTGGCGCGACGTCGTCCTCCTCGACAAGGGCCCGCTGCCGAACCCGGGCGGCTCGACCGGCCACGCATCGAACTTCATCTACCTGGTGGACCACTCAAAGGAGATGACCGCGCTGACCATGGACAGCGTCCGGCAGTACAAGGAGCTCGGCGTGTTCATCCAGTCCGGCGGGATCGAGGTCGCGCGCACCCCAGAGCGGATGCAGGAGCTGACCCGGCGCATGGCCTCGGGCGAATCGTGGGGGATCGAAGGCCGGTCCCTTCTGACACCCGCGCAGGTCAAAGAGCTCGTCCCTTACATCGACGAGAAGGTGATTCTCGGAGGGTTCAACACGGAGGGCGTTGGGGTGGTCGACTCGCTGCGTGCGGGAACGCTGATGCGTGAGAAGGGCCGTGCCGCCGACGCGCTCCACGTGGCTCCGAAGACCGAGGTGGTCGGGATCGACGTCGAGCACGGCCGCGTCAAACGCGTCCGCACGACGGACGGCGACATCGAGACCGACATCGTCGCCATCACGGGCGGGGTTTGGAGCCCTCGCATCGCGCGCATGGCCGGGACACGGATCCCCCTCACGCCGGCGGTCCACCAGATGATCGACATCGGCCCGGTTCCGCGCTTCCGCGGCGCGAAATCCGACATCGAGCACCCCATCGTTCGCGACATGGACACGAACATGTACGAGCGACAGGCTGGAGGCGACCTGGAGATCGGCTCCTACGCGCACAAGCCGATCCTCTACGACCCCGAGGACCTGCCGCCGGTCGAGCAGGCGGCGCTCTCGCCGACCGAGTTCCCTTTCACGCAGGCTGATTTCGAGGAGCAGATGCAGCACGCGCTGGAGCTGATGCCCGAGATCGTCGGGGACGAGTCCGTGGGAGTGAAATACGCGATCAACGGGATCCTCTCGCTCACCCCTGACGGCATGCCGGTCCTGGGCGAGTCCCCGGACGTGAAGGGCCTGTGGGCGGCGGCCGCGGTGTGGGTCAAGGAAGGGCCGGGAACCGGCAAGGCGGTGGCCGAATGGATGGTGCACGGCGAGTCCGAGATCGACCTCCACTCCTCGGACATCGCTCGCTTCCACGAACATCAAAAGACACGCGCGCACGTGCGCGCGAGGGCGGCGGAGGGGTTCAACAAGACCTACGGCATCGTCCATCCCAGCGAGCAGTGGGCCTCGAACCGCAACGTGCGCCTCGCGCCGTTCCACATCCGCGAACGCGAGCTGGGCGCGGTGTTCTTCGAGGCGGCCGGATGGGAGCGGCCGCAGTGGTACGAATCCAACGCTTCGTTGCTCGAAGAGTTCGGTGACCGGGTCACGCGCCGCAGCGCGGAATGGGACGCGCGCTGGTGGTCTCCGATCATCAACGCCGAGCACCTCGCCATGCGCGACCGCGCGGGTTTGTTCGACCTTTCCGCCTTCACGATCTTCGACATCCTCGGACCCGGCGCGCTGGCGTCTGTCCAGTGCGCAGCGCTTCGTCAGATGGACGTGCCCATCGGACGCGTCGTCTACACGCCGGTGCTCAGCCCGCAGGGCGGTTTCAAGTCCGACCTCACGATCATGCGGCTGGGAGATGAGCATTTCCGCGTCGTGACTGGCGGGGCCGGAGGGATGGCGGACAAGAAATGGTTCCGCGACCAGCTCGTCCGCGGTGCGGAGCTCGCCGATCTCACCTCATCGATGACCACGATCGGTCTCTGGGGCCCGCACGCGCGCCGTGTCCTCCAGGGCGCCACTTCCGACGACGTCTCCAACGAGGGCTTCAAGTTCGGCACCTGTCGGGTCATCGAGGTCGGGACCCAGCGCGTCCTGGCCTCACGCATCTCGTACGTCGGTGACCTGGGGTGGGAGCTTTATGTGCCGATCGAGCAGGGGTTGAAGCTGTGGGACACGCTGTGGGAGGCGGGACGTCCGCATGGCATGGCGGCATGCGGCATCGGCGTCTACGGAACAACCGGCCGCCTGGAGAAGTGCTACCGCGCGCACGGCAATGAGCTCGAGACCGAATACAACGTCGTCGAGGCGGGCATGACCGCCCCGCGGGTCAAGGAGGAGGACTTCATTGGGAAAGCCGCCCACCTGCGCCACCGCGAAGAGGATCCGGCGGCTGTCCTATGCACGCTGACCGTGGACGATCACCGCGCGAAGTCGGGAGAGAACCGCTACCCGCTCGGGCGCGAGCCGATCCTCACCCGGGATGGGAAGCGGATCGTCGACCGCCGCGGCCGCGGCTCGTACGTCACCAGCGCCGGCGCCGGGCCCTCGGTCGGCAAGCACATCCTCATGGCATACCTCACGCCAGAGGAGGCTGTGGTCGGGAACCAGCTGCTCGTCGAGTATATGGGCGAGCGCTACCCCGTTTCGGTGGCTGTTGCCGGCGCCACCCCGCTGTTCGATCCCGAGAACACGCGCATCAGGTCATAACTCGACAAATGCGGATCGCGGCCTGCATCAAGCGAGTGCCGATCACCGGGGGGCGGATCTTGCTCACAGACGACGCCCGCGCCATCAACACGCAGCACCTCGGCTTCACGATTAGCCCGCACGAGGAGTGCGGCGTCGAAGAGGCTGTCCGCCTGATCGAGGCGAATAAGGGCGATTCGGTCGTTCTGACGCTTGGCCCGTCTGAGGCGGTCGAGCAGCTCCGGGACGCGATGGCGCTCGGCATCGACCGGGCGATTCATCTCCAGACCGATGGTCAGGAATGGGACGCGGAGGCGACCGCCGGCGCGCTGCTGGAGGCGATCCGCGCCGACGAATCCGCTAACGGTCCCTTCGACATCATCTTCTTCGGCAACGAGTCCGCCGACTCAGGCGGGTTCCAGGTCGGCATCCGCGTTGCTTACGGGCTAGGCCGGCCGTGTGTCACCGGACTGAAGAAGGTGACGCTCGAGGGTTCGCAGGTGCGCTGCGAGCAGCAGGTGGAAGGCGGACGAGACGTTTATGTGGTGCCTTTGCCCGCGGTACTCACCGTCAAGGAAGGGCTGAACCTGCCGCGCTATCCCTCCGTGCCGGGCAAGATGCGCGCGCGCAGCAAGCCGGTAGCGGTCGTGACGCCTTCGCGGCCGGCGCCGCGGCTGGAGCTCGTGAAGCTCGCGGTTCCGGCGGGTCAGGGCCGGCGCGCCGAGTCTCTCGGCAGCGGCGCCGCGGCGGCGCAGGCGGTCGTCGAGATGCTGCAGAAGGCGGGCGTTTTGTGAGCGTGTTGGTCCTGATGGAGGACGGCGGCCCTTCGAGGCAGACCCTCACGCTTGCACGCAAGTTCGGAGAGCCGCGGTCGGTGCGGATCGACGCCATCCTGCCTTTCGCGCCTGACGCTCTCGCCACTGCGCTTGCCCAGGCGGCGGACGAGCTCGATGCTTCCGCGGTGTTCGCGGCCGGCACAGAGCGCGGCAACGAGGTGATGGCCAGGCTCGCCGCTCGTATGGACTTGCCTTTCGCCGCGAACTGCATCGCGGCCGCGCCGGGCGATCCGGTCGAGGTGACGCGCCTCAGGTGGGGCGGCAGCCTTCTCGAGGAGGCGCGGCTGCACAGCCCCCGGCCGCTGATCACCGTCGCGCCGCACACGGTTGCGGCGGACGATGGGTCCGTTCCGCCCGAGGTCGACCTGCATCATCCGCATGACCGAGACTTGACGGTTCGGGTATCGGACCACGTAGAGCCGAGCAGCGCCGGCGTGTCGCTGGCGGCTGCCAAGGTCATCGTGAGCGGTGGCCGAGGCGTGGGTTCGAAAGAAGGTTTCGCGATCATCGAGGAGCTGGCGGCCTTGCTTGGAGCGGCCGTCGGCTGCTCGCGTGCCGTCACCAGCGCAGGGTGGCGCCCCCACACCGACCAGGTCGGCCAGACCGGCACCAAGGTCGCGCCCGAGGTCTACATCGCGTGCGGGATCTCCGGCGCGACGCAGCACATGGCCGGACTCAAAGGTGCCAAGCGCATCGTGGCCATCAACTCCGATCCCCAGGCCCCACTGATGCTGAACGCCGACTACACGGTGACGGGAGATCTGAAGGAAATCGTCCCCGCGATCTCGGCCGAGATCCGCAAGCGCCGGTGATCGTCGCGCAGGCCGTCGCGCTCGCCCTGGCGCTCGCAGTCTCGGTCGCACTCTTCTCGCGACGAGCAAAGTTTCTTTACCGGCTGATCCGCGCGGGAAAGCCCGCCGCCCGGTTCGACAACGTGCGCGCCCGGGCACGCGCGGAGGCCACGGTCGTGATCGGTCAGAGCAAGCTCCTGCAGCGACTGCTGCCGGGACTCATGCACGCGGCCATCTTCTGGGGTTTCCTCGTCCTGTTCCCGACGATCTTGATCGCGATGATCGGCGCGGTCGATGCTCGCGCCACCCTGCCCTGGCTCGGAGCGCAGGGCTGGTACGCGCTCCTGGTCGACGTCTTCGCGCTGCTGGTCCTGGCCGGCGTCGTCACCGCTTTCGTGATCCGTAAGGTGCAGAGGCCGCCTCGTTTCGTGGGCAGTCACCTCGGCGAGGCGGATCTCATCCTCGGCCTGATCGCCGGAATCGTGATCTCGCTATTCCTGTGGCACGCGTCGCAGATCGCGCTGGGGTGGAACGACTATCCGGCGAGCTGGGCTCCGCTCTCGAGCGCGATCGCGAAGGTGCTGCCAGAGGCTCTCCTTCCCTACCTCGAGCGCGCCGCGGTCTGGGCGCATGTGCTGATCATCCTGTCGTTCCTCGTCTATCTGCCCTACTCGAAGCACCTTCACATCGTCGTCGCGGCGATCAACGTCTATTTCGGACGGACGCGCGCACGAGGCCGCATCGAACCCATCAACTTCGAACAGCCTGAGGCTGAGGTGCGCTTCGGTACCGCACGGAACCCGGACATGACCTGGAAGCAGATGCTCGACACGATGTCGTGCACCGAGTGCGGCCGCTGCCAGGAAGTCTGCCCCGCGTACAACACCGGCAAGCCACTGTCGCCCAAGTTGCTGATGATGGCGATGCGCGACCACCTGCTGAGCGAAGCAAGGACCCCGATTGTGCCGAACGCCGTCATCGACGATGTCGTGTGGGATTGCGTGACATGCGGCGCATGCGTGCGCGAGTGCCCGGTCGGCATCGAGCACATCGATCACATCATCGACCTGCGACGGAACCTCGTGATGGTCGAGTCCCGATTTCCCGAAGAGGCGGGCACGATGCTGCGCGACGTCGACCGGTCCTCCAACCCCTGGGGCAAGCCGCAGGCCGACCGCACGCAGTGGGCGGATGGGCTGGGCGTACGGGTCCTCCAGCCGGGGGAGGCCGCGCCCGATGTGCTGTTCTGGGTGGGCTGTGCGCCGGCCTTCGACGAGCGAGCTCGCAAGGCTGCGGTGTCGACCGCGAAGCTGCTCCAGGCGGCGGAAGTCGACTTCGCGATCCTTGGCCCCCGCGAGGCGTGCACAGGAGATCCCGCGCGGCGCATGGGCGATGAGTACACGTTCCAGCGCCTCGCCGGCGAGAACGTGCAGACGCTCAACGGCGCCGGGGTCAAGAAGATCATCACCACCTGCCCGCACTGCTTCAACACGCTGGGCAATGAGTACGCCGACTTCGGTGGTGCGTACGAGGTCGTTCATCACACCGAGTTCCTGGCCGGGCTCGTGCGCGAAGGCAAGCTGTCACCGGCGGCGAGCGACCGCACGATCACCTACCACGACTCGTGCTACCTCGCGCGCCACAACGACGTGCGCTCGCAACCGCGCGAGCTCGTCGATGCGGTGGGCAGGGCGGTGGAGATGCCGCGCAACCGGGAGCGGACCTTCTGCTGCGGGGCGGGGGGCGCGCGAATGTGGATGGAGGAGAAGCGCGGGCGCCCCATCAACCAGGAGCGGGTGCGCGAAGCGGCCGCCACGGGCGCCGAAACCCTCGCGGTCGCGTGTCCCTTCTGTACGGTGATGCTGGACGACGGCGTGCGCGAAACGGGCGCGAAGCTGCAGGTCTTTGACCTTGCCACGTTGCTCCACGAAGCCGTGGAGCGCAAGAAAACTGACCCCTCCGGCCAGCCCCATCCCCGGCCTTCGGCCGGTACTTCCCCATAGATGGGGAAGAGTTAGCTCTTAGGCCACTCGGAAGAGGACTCGGTT
>VBEG01000086.1 GCA_005882115.1 Chloroflexota bacterium | reverse complement strand
GGACTTCGAGCCCGCGCTCCTGCCGAAGCTTGCGCACGGCCAGAAACTCGATGATGCGGTCCTTCACGTCCGACAGGCCGGTGTGGTCCTGGTCGAGGATCTCGCGCGCCTTCTTCAGATCGTAGTTGTCCTCGGAGCGCACGTTCCACGGGATGTCGAGCATCCAGTCGAGGTAGGTGCGGATCCAGCCGTACTCGGGGTTCTGCTCGCTCGTCCGCTCCAGGCGATCGAGCTCGCGGTTGACCTCGGTGAGCACGCCCTCCGGCATGCCGGCCGCTGCGATCCTTTCGCGATAGGTCGAGACCACGTCGGTCTGCCCCTCGTTGAGCTGCTTCTTGATCGCTTCCATCTGCTGGCGCAGGAGGAACTCACGCTGGGTCTTCTCCATCCCTTCGGTGACATCGCTGCGGATCTTCTCCTTGAGCGAGGCGTCGGCCAGGATGCCCTTCGTCCAGCCGATGAGCTTGGTGAGCCTCTCCTCGAGGTCGGTCATCTCCAGGATCTCGAGCTTCTGCTCGGTCGAGAGGTCCGGCGAGTAGCCGGCCAGGTCAGCGAGGTGGCCGGGAGTCCTCGCGGCGCGCAGGAACTGCACGACCTGCGGGACGCCACGCGATTCGACCAGGTTCTCGAGCAGGGCGCGGTACTCGCGGGCGAGCTCGAGCGCCTTCTCAGTCGGCGGTTCGGGGTCGAGGATAGGGTCGGCCTTGACCCAGAGCGCGCCGCCGATGTCGGCCTGGCCGCTGCCCAGCCGCGCGCGGTACTCGCCGCGGATCATGAAGGCCTCGGCGCCGGTCGGCAGCTCCGCAGACTCGCCCAGGCGGGCGGCGGTGCCGATAGTGCCGAACTTGCCCTCGATGCGAGGCACGAGCAGGATCAGGCGGTTGCCCTGCCGGGCGGCCTCGATCGCAGCCTTCTGGTCGTCTCCCTCGACCGCGAGGGTGACGGACATGTGCGGGAGGACGACGACGTCGTCCATGGGGAGGACTGGTAGGAGTTCCGACTTGGGTGTTGCCATCTGTTTGAAAGAACGTTTACCCAGGCGTGGCAATTCCCAATCGTGGGGCCTCCCGGCACCTAACTCTTCCCCACAAGTGGGGAAGAGTTGCTGCCTGCCTACGTCCGGGTGACGCTCCCCGAAGACGCCCCACGCCGGGACACGGCGTCGATGATGATCGCGGCGAGGAGAACCAGGCCGGTGACGATGTACTGCCACTCCACCTGGGAGATTCCCTGCAGGTAGAGGCCGTTGTAGATGGCGGCGATGACCAGCCCGCCCAGCACCCCGTGAAGGGGCTTGCCCCTGCCCCCGAAGAGGCTCGTGCCGCCGATGACCGCGGCGGCGACAGCGTAGAGGACGTACTGCCCTCCCGCCAGGTTGTTCGACATGCCGTTGAGAAGCGAGGCGTAGAGAAGCAATGCAATGCCGGCCGTGAAAGAGCACAGCGCGAACGCCACCGTGCGCACCAGCGACACGTTGATGCCGGCCCGACGGGCAGCCTCGGGATTGCCGCCGATCGCGTAGATATAGCGCCCGAACTTGGTGCGCTGGAGGAGGACCGTCCACGCCCCGAGCACCGCCAGGACGATGGGAATCATCCAGGGCACGCCCTCCAGGGTGCCCAGGTTGGCCCGGTTGGCGTTGCAGATGGCGACGACAACGATCGCGACAATGGCGATGAGACCGATCTTGATCAGCGTGAGGCTCGGCGGCGGGGCAACCAGCCCGCTCCGGCGGCGACGGGAGTCACCCAGCCACATGAACAGTCCCAGCCCGACCACCACGACCCCGGCGCCGATCCATGAAACCGTTGGGTCGATGGTGCCCCACATCAGGTTGTAGATGACCTGCAGGTTGTCGCTGAGGCCGGCGAGGTTCGGGTAGCCGGAGAACGGCCCGAGCAGGAGGATCTTCAGGAAGATGCCGTTGGCGATAAGGAACCCGGCGAGGGTGACAATGAACGATGGCAGTCGCAGCCGCGTGATCAGGGTTCCCTGAATCGCGCCGAACACCGTACATGCAAGCAGGCCCGCGAGGATGGCCGGGATCCAGTTCCAGTTGGTGGTGATGGGCTGGATCAGCTGGACGGTGATCGCCGCGCCGATCGCGCCGACGTATCCAACCGAAAGGTCGATCTCGCCGAGGATCAACGCGAAGCCTTCGGCCATCGCCAGGACCATGAACACGGCCGCCTGCTGGAACAGGTTGACGAGGTTGACGGGGGAGAGAAAGACGTGGTTGGGGCTGATTGCCCAGAACACAAGGATGATCGCGAACATGGCGGCGATGACTGGGAGGACGCCGCTCTCGCCTGCCCTTATGCGCGCTCCGTAGGCGCGCAGGTACTCGCCGAGGGTCTGGGCGATTAGCTCGGGTGGGACCTCAGCCTTCGCCGCCTCCGGCGCTGCGGTGAGGTCAGCCGCCTGCTCGGGCGCGACGCCTGCCACGTCAGCTGTCCTTGGTGCGCGAGCCGGCGGTTGGGCCGGAGCCGCCCGTGGTCATGTACTGGACGACGGTCTGCAGGTCAAACGCCGAGGCCTTGTCCTGCACGACCAGCCGGCCAAGGTAGAGGACGGCGATTCGGTCAGCCACCTCGAAGACGTCGGTGAGGTTGTGGGAGATGACCATCACAGAGAGGCCTCGGTCGCGGAGCCTCTTGATGAGGTCGAGCACCATCCGCGTCTGCACGACGCCGAGCGCTGCCGTCGGCTCGTCCATGATCACGAGCTTTGAGTTCCACATCACGGCCTTGGCCACCGCCACCGACTGGCGCTGGCCGCCTGAGAGCGAGGCCACCGGCTGTCGGATCGACCGCACGGTGGTGACGCGCAGGCCGGCCAGGGTCTCCTTGGCGGCGCGCTCCATGCTGTCCTCGTCGAGCAGGACCTGATTCGTGAGCCGTTCGCGGCCCAGGAACATGTTCTGCACGATGTCGAGATTGTCGGCGAGGGCGAGGTCCTGGTAGACGGTCTCGATGCCAAGGTGTGCGGCATCGCGCGCGTTGCGGACATGGACTGGATTTCCTTCCCAGAAGACCTGTCCGTGGTCGGGTTGGTAGATCCCGGCGATGCACTTTGTGAGCACGGACTTCCCGGCGCCGTTGTCGCCGCACAGCGCGGTCACCTGGCCATAAGGAAGGTCGAGGTCGACGTGGTAGAGCGCCTGCACGGGTCCGAAATGCTTGTCGAGCTCCCGTACCTTGAGCAGCGTTCCGTCAGTCGGACGCAGCTCGGCGACGGCAGCCGTCATATCACCCGACATTATCTCGACTCTGGAGAAAGAGTGACGCCGCCGCAGGCGTGCGGCGGCGTCGTTGAGAGCTCGGTTACGAGATGTTGTTCGCCGAGCAGACGCTAGCGCCTGCCTTGCTGCACAGCGTCGCGACGTCGATGAACTTGTCCTTGATCACGGTCGCTTCCATGTTGGACTTGTCGACCCAGACCGGGACGAGGAGGGAAGCCGGCTGCTGGTTGCCACTCACGCCAGACGGCGGCGCGGTGGTGCCGTTGACCAGCCCGGACGGAGGCGTCGCACCCGCGCGAAGCACGGTCGCGAGCGCGACCGCGTCCTGCGCCTCGAGGTAGACGGCCTTGTAGACGGAGCCGCACTGGTAATCAGTCAGCACGTTGACCATGCCGTCCAGGGTTGCGTCCTGGCCGGTGGTCGGGATCGACTTGGCCTTTACCTTATTGTTCTTGAGAACCTGGATTACTGCGTTGCCCAGACCATCGTTTGCCTCCACGGTGGCGTTGATTTCAGGGTGAGCGGTGAACTGCTGCTGGAAGATCGTGCCGCCGATGTCGTTCTTCCAGTCCGTGGCGATCTGGTCGCCGACCAGCGTGTAGCCGGCGGAGTTCGTCTTGCCGACCTTCTCCTGCGCGACCGATTCGCCCCAGATGACCGAGTTGTAACCCTTCGCGAAGTCGACCGCGTTGGGGTCGGAGTTTTGACCGCCGTTGAGCGTGAACACCTTCGGGTTCTTGACGCCCCATGCGGTGACGCAGTCGGTGAAGCCCTTGCCGATGAGCTTGCCGACCTGGACGTTGTCGAAGCTCACGTAGTAGGTGTTGGTCCCGGTGAAGGTCGCGCGGTCATAGCTGATGATCTTGACCCCGTGGGACTGCGCGTAGGCCTGGATCTGTGAACCGACGCTGCTGTTCAGCGGGTCCATGATCAGGACTGTCGCGCCCGCGGTGATGTCCGCCTGCGCGATCGACAGCTGCTGCGCCTCCTGACCTTGCGCGTTGTCGATCTTGAACTGCGACGAGCTGTAACCCGCCTTCTGGAAGGCCTGAGTCAGGTACGGCTGGTCGAACGCGACATACCGCGCCGACGAGGTCGTGTCAGGCAGGATCACGCCGACCATACCCTTGCCCGCTTTGGTCAGGTCCGCCAGCTTCGCCATGTAGCTGAAGTCGGCCGTGAATGAGCTGATGCTCAGGTCCGACGGTACGTTGGCGCTGGGGGTGGCCGTCGCGGTGCCGCCGCCTCCACACGCCGTGACAAATAGACCCGCTGCCAATAGGGCGGGCGCCAAACGGGCTAGCTTCATGCGCACTTACCTCTCAGATCAATCTTCCCGCTGCCTTCTTCCCGACCTAGCGTTCGGGGCGAGAGTGCGCCGGCAGCGAGTCTTACTCAGACCTTAGGGACAGGAAGGCATTGTGTTGCCATCCCGAAACGGTGTCAAGTTAGCCGAATCTCAGTTTTGATGCTTGACTGGCGTGCTTATCATCGTCTCGTGAGCGGCAAGCGCATTGTCTGGATCGTTCCAGCCTTCGGCCTGATCGGATCCCAGGCCGGCCACCTGCTCGCGTATGAGCTTCGGTTCGGAAATGCCGCGCAGCAGGTGCAGAGCGCCGGCGCGCATTCCTACTTTCCGTCGCTGGCGAAGACCGGGCTGGGCTTCGCCGCGCTGACGCTGCTGGTTGTGCTGTTCATCGTCGGCGCGGGTCGCGTCGCGACTGGCCGCCGCATCAAGCCGGAAGCCGCGCCCTCGTTTGTGCCTCTGGTCGCCGCCCTCTACACGATCCAGCTCGCCTGCTTCGCGGCGCAGGAGACCATCGAGGCGCTGATCGGCGGCGGCTCGGTGTCGGTGCCCACGCTGCTGCTGCTGGGCACGTTGGGCCAGCTGCCCGTCGCCGTTGTTGCCACCGTCGCGGTGCGCTGGCTGGGCGCGCGGCTGCGGCCCGCGCTCGCCGCGATCGCGCTCGGAGCCGGCGGTGTGTACCGGCAGCACGGGTACATCGTGGCGCTGGGGGCGTGGCCGCTCGCGCCCAGAACGGCGAGAGTCCACGACACGATCAGCGCCGGCTTCAACCGGAGAGGACCTCCCTCCTTCTAAGCCCAGTCATCGCTGATCGCGCGCGCTCGCGCGCGCACATGACATTTAGAAGGAGGAAATCGCGTGAGCAGAACTCGCGCTCTCATCGTCGTCGCGCTCGTGGTGGTCTTCGTCATCGCCGGCGGCGTACTCATCTACGCCAACCAGCACAGGGGCGGCCAGAACCTGACCTTCAACCTCAACGTGACCGGCGCCAGCAAGATGAGTCCCAGTGAGCTGCAGGCGCACCAGGGGGATCACCTCACGATCAACATCACGAGCGATGGGGACGGCGAGGTCCACCTGCACGGGTACGACATCGCGTTCGAGACGAGGGCGGGGCAGACGGTGACCCACAGCTTCACTGCCGACAAAACGTGCAGCTGTGACATCGAGTGGGAGGAGACGAGCACCCACCTCGGCACGCTCACCGTGAGTCCCTGATGCTCGGCGCCCAGATCGTTCTGCACGGGTTCGGTCAGCGCTTTGACCTGTCAGTTCCCCTGTACCTATATCTGTTCGCGGCGAGCGGCGTCGTGTTTCTTTCGTTTGTGCTGGTCGTTCTGTTCGCCGGCGACCAGGTCGGCGCGAAGGCGACCGCGTATCCACGCCGCGCCGTGGGATGGCTCACCGCGATCGCGCGGACACCCTGGCCGCGCGCTGTCGGCGGAGCGATCGGGATCCTCAGCCTTTTGATCGTCGTGGGGGCCGGCTTTTTCGGCTCGAGCGCCGCTTTCTACAACCCTGCCGAATACTTCGTCTGGATTTTCTTCTGGGCGATGCTCGTCATCTTCTCGGGCCTGGTCGGCAACCTCTGGTACTTGCTGAACCCATGGACGGCTATCTACGACGCCGCCGCCCGTGTCACGCCCGTACGCTCGCCGTGGAAGCTGCCTGACGTCGGTGTATGGCCGGCCGCGGCGCTCTACTTTTCCTTTGCGTGCCTCGAGCTGACGAGCGGCATGTCGAGCCGGCCGCAGATCGTGGCCATGGCGGCGGTCGGGTACTCGATCATCACGCTGGCCGGCATGTTTCTCTTCGGCCGCAACCAGTGGCTCGAGCACTGCGAGGCGTTCACGGTGCTCTTCGGAATCGTCGGCCGGTTCGGCCCGGTGGAAACGGATCGCAACGAGAGCGGTCGTGTCCGCACCGTCTACCTGCGGCCATGGGGCGCCGGTCTTCTGCAACCGATCCAGGCAGGATGGGATCGCGTCGGTTTCGTGATTCTGATGCTGAGCACGCTGGCGTTCGACGGCGTCCTCTCGACGCCGGCGTGGCAAGACTTCACAGTCGCGTTGATCCCGATCTGGCAACCGCTCGGGCAGTTCGGGTTCTTTTTCGTCCGCACGTTAGGACTCATCCTGCTGACGGTCGCGTTCTTCCTCGTGTTCGTCGCCTTCATGGAGGCTGTCGTCTTTCTCGGCCGCCGCCCCGTGGACATCAAGGCCACCGTGACGGCCTTCGCCCTGACGCTCGTGCCCATCGCGCTGGTCTACAACGCCGCGCACAACTACGGCTACATGGTCGTGCAGGCGCAGTACATCGTTCCGTTGCTCAACGATCCCCTCCAGAAGGGCTGGCACCTATGGCCGGCGGTCGTTTCGTTCAAACCGAGCTTCGCGCTGGCCCAGGCATCGACTGTCTGGTATGCGCAGATCGTGCTGATCGTGCTCGGCCACATCGTGGCGGTTCTGCTGTCGCATCTACGCGCTAACTCGGTGTTTCAGTCAGCTCAGAGTGCGCTTCTGAGCCAATACCCCATGCTGGTGTTGATGGTCATGTACACGTTCACGAGCCTGTGGATCCTGGCCCAGCCGATCACCGCCGGGGGATGAGCACCAAGCGGGCGCGTCCCATGCGCAAGCCGGTCGCCCGCACTCCGGTGTGGGTAGGACCGGCCGCCATCGCGGCGGTGCTCGCCGTGGTGGTCGCGACGTTCCTCGTCATCCGTTGGTACACCACGCCGATCACTCCCACGCCGCCCTCCGTGGACACCACACAGCAGGTCGTGTCCCAGATCACGAGCCTCCCCGCGTCCGAGTTCGAGAGCGTGGGCCAGGGCACGGCCAACAACCTGATCAAGCCGGTCACGGGCACGCCTCTGACCGGGGCGACGGGCAAGCCCGAAGTCTTCTACCTGGGCGGCGAGTTCTGTCCGTACTGCGCCGCCGAGCGCTGGCCGCTGATCATCGCGCTGTCGCGTTTCGGGACTTTCTCGGGACTGCAGGCCACCAGCTCCTCGTCGACCATCGAGTTTCCGAACACGCCGACGTTCACGTTCCGCAACGCGACCTACACGAGCCAGTACGTCGACTTTCGCGGCGTCGAGTCCAGCGATCGTGACCGCAATCCGCTGCAATCGCCGACTGCGGCCGAGCAGCAGCTGTTCAACCGGTACGACACACAGGGCACGATCCCGTTCGTCGACCTGGGGAATCGTTACGCGTTCGTCGGGTCGATGTACCTGCCTGGCGCTCTTGCCGGCAAGAGCTGGCAGACGGTCGCGAACGACTTGCAGGATCCGAGCTCGGTCCGGGCCAAGGCCATCATCGGCTCGGCCAACCTGCTCACCGCCGCGATCTGCAAGATGACATCCGATCAGCCCGCCGCGGTTTGCTCCAGCGTGACGATCCAGACGCTCGAAAAGAAACTCAGCTAGTGGCTCGAGCTCAGCTCGCGGCCATCGCGCTCAGCCTGGCTGGGGTGGGCGTATCGCTCTACCTGACCCTGTTGCATTTCTCGGGTGTCGCGCCCACCTGCCCGGTCTCGGGTGCGATCAGCTGCGAGGCGGTGCTGTCGAGCTCGTACGCGGTGATCGCGGGGACGTCGGTGCCCACCTCGGCCGCGGGCATCGTCTGGTTCGGCGCCAGCGCGCTGATCTGGGGCTGGCGCTCGGATCCGCTCCACCTGGCGTGGTCGGCGATCGGCCTGCTGGCGGTCGTCTACCTGGTCTTCATCGAGATCGTGCGCCTTGGGGTGATCTGCCTGTGGTGCACCGCTGCGCACTTCCTGGTGATCGCGATCGTGATGATCGCGGTCACCCTCTCCCTGCGGGGGAGAGGGCTCGGGAGAGGGGCGTAAGTGGCGAAGGTCACCTGGCCGTTCGATCCCAGCGTTTACGTGGGTCTTGTGGTCCTCTTTTTCGGCCACGCCTGGCTGGCCCGCGGCGCGGCCGACGCCGAGCGCAAGCAC
Source organism: Chloroflexota bacterium (assembly GCA_005882115.1). GTDB lineage: Bacteria > Chloroflexota > Dormibacteria > Dormibacterales > Dormibacteraceae > 40CM-4-65-16. The sequence goes on along the minus strand of VBEG01000086.1, from coordinate 3,819 downwards.
ACGGTCTACCTCCTGGCCGGGCTGTTCACGGTCTGGCTCGCCCTCGAAACGCCCATCGACACCATCTCCGATTACTACCTCGACAGCGTGCACATGCTGCAGCACGTCCTGCTGGCATTCGTCGCGCCGCCCCTGATGCTCCTGGGCCTGTCTCCGGCGATGGCTGGGTCGTTGCTCCGCGTCCCAGGTCTGCGTGCGATCACGGAGCCGATACCGGCCCAGCTGATCGCCGCTGTGGTGATGATCGCGTGGCACATCCCCACGCTCTACGACGCGACTCTAGCCAACGAGTCGCTGCACATCCTCGAGCACGTGATGTTCATCGGCTCCGGCCTGGTCCTGTACTGGCCGATCGTGCAGGCGACGTCGGCCCACGCCCGCTGGGAGATGTCGGCGGGGGCGAAGCTCGTCTACATGCTGCTCGCGACCCTGCCGCAGGACGGTGTCGCGCTGGTCCTGATCTTTTCGCGCGTACCCTTCTATGACTTCTACACCCACGCGCCGCGGCTCCTAGAAGGGTTCACCGCGCTCATCGACCAGACGATCGCGGGCGCCGTGCTGATGATCTTCGGCAAGGTGACCCTGGGCATCGCGGCCGGGGTCGTCTTCTTCCGGTGGTTCGGCGCCGAGCACCGCGCCGACCGAGGGATAGAATCGCCGCTAGGGGTGCGGCGAAACTGAAGTACAGCGAAAGCATTCTCGACCTCGTCGGGAACACCCCACTGGTGCGCCTGAAGAAGGTGACCGCCGGTCTCAAACCTACGATCCTGGCCAAGCTCGAGGAGCTGAACCCGGGCGGCAGCGTCAAGGACAGGATCGGCCTGACCATGATCGAGGAAGCCGAGCGCACCGGCCAGCTACGGCCGGGCGGCACGATCATCGAGCCGACCTCCGGCAACACCGGCCACGGCCTGGCGATGGTGGCAGCGATCAAGGGTTACAAGATGGTCTTCGTCATGCCGGACAAGATGTCGGCGGAGAAGATCAGCCTCCTCAAGGCTTACGGCGCGGATGTGGTGGTCTGTCCGACGAACGTCGAGCGCGAGTCGCCGCAGTCCTACTACTCAGTCGCCGACCGCCTGGCTCGGGAGATCCCGGGCGCGTTCCAGCCGAACCAGTACTTCAACCCGCGCAACCCCGAGGCGCACTACCAGACGACAGGCCCCGAGATCTGGGACCAGACCGAGGGCAAGGTCGACGTCTTCGTCTCGGGCATGGGCACCGGCGGCACGATCAGCGGGGTCGCGAAGTACCTCAAGGAGCGCAAGCCTTCGGTCCACATCGTGGGAGCCGACCCGGAAGGTTCGCTCTACTCAGGGCCGATCGCGCCGTACAAGGTGGAGGGCGTGGGCGAGGACTTCATGCCGGGGACGATGGACATCAAGATCGTCGACCAGATCGTCCAGGTCACCGACAAGCAGTCGTTCGTCGCTGCGCGCAGGCTCGCGCGCGAGGAGGGCATCCTGGTCGGCGGCTCCTCGGGGCTCGCGCTGCATGCCGCGATGGAGGTCGCGCGCGAGCGCGAGGCGGACCAGGTGATCGTCGTGCTGTTTCCTGACACCGGACGCAACTACCTGAGCAAGTTCTTCAGCGACGAGTGGATGCGGCAGAACGGTTACCTCGCGCGCTTGGGCGCGGTGCGCATCCGCGAGGTGCTTGCGGAGCACTCCAAGGATCTCCCGCCCCTGGTCACTGTCGAAGCCGGTCGTTCGGTCGGCGAGGCGATCGACCTGATGCAGCGCTACGGCATCTCCCAGCTGCCCGTGGTCGAGGAGTCGAACGGGCAGGGCATCGTGGGTGCACTGCAGGAGCGGACGCTGCTCGACCGCGTCTATCGCGATCCCGCGGTGGTCAGCACCGCAGTGTCGGCGGCGATGGACGCGCCGCTGAGCCAGGTCGCGGTGGACTCCTCGCTCGACGACGCGTTCGAGCCTCTGTTGCGCGGCGAGCAGGCTGTGCTCGTGATGGATGCGGGGCAGCCGGTCGCGGTCATCACGCGGGCGGACCTGCTCGAATTCGTCGCCCACCGCGGCCGGGCATAGATTTGCCCGACAAGACAAAAGGCTGGGGATTCTCCACTCGCGCCTTACACGTCGGGCAGGGGCCCGATCCCGCCACAGGCGCGGTGGTCCAGCCGATCCACATGGCGACGACCTTCGCCCAGCAGGGAGTGGGCGAGCACAAAGGGTTCGAGTACTCGCGGACCGGCAATCCCACGCGCAACGCCCTGGAGGAGTGCCTCGCGGCGCTCGAAGACGCGCGCCACTGTCTGGCTTTCTCCTCCGGGCTTGGTGCCGAGACGACGTTGATGCTATTGCTGAATCCCGGCGACCACGTCGTCTACATGGAAGACGTCTACGGCGGGACGTTCCGCCTGTTCGACAAAGTCCTCAAGCGCTTCGGGATGACCTTCACCGCCGTGGACGCGAGCGACGTGGACCAGGTCGAGTCCGCGATGACCGACAAGACGCGGATGGTATGGCTCGAGTCGCCCACCAACCCCCTGCTCCGCGTGGTCGACATCGACGCAGTGAGCGAGGTCGCGCACAGCCGCGGCGCGATGGTCTGCGTCGACAACACGTTCGCGACGCCGTACCTGCAGCAGCCGCTGCACCTCGGCGCCGACGTCGTCGTGCACAGTTCGACGAAGTACATCGGCGGGCACAGCGACGTGGTGGGCGGGGCGATGATGACCAACAGCGACGAGCTGGAGAAGCAGCTGCGCTTTCATCAGAACGCCGTCGGCGCGGTGCCGTCTCCCTTTGACTGCTGGCTGCTGCTGCGCGGCGTGAAGACGCTGGCGTTGCGAGTCGAGCGGCAGAGCGAGAACGCGCTGGAGATCGCCTCCGCGCTGGCGCGCCACAAGGCGGTCAAGCGGGTGTTCTATCCCGGACTGGACGCGCATCCCAACCGCGCCATCGCCGGCCGGCAGATGCGCATGTTCGGCGGCATGGTGAGCTTCGAGGTGGCCGACGAGGCGACCGCGTTCCGCACGCTGGAGCGCCTCAAGATCTTTGCCCTCGCCGAATCGCTCGGTGCTGTGGAGTCGCTGGCCGAGCATCCCGCGCGGATGACACACGCTTCGATCCCCGCTTCCGAACGGCAGCGCGCCGGCGTGGGCGACGGCCTGATCCGGCTGTCGGTCGGTGTGGAGGATGTCGCGGATCTCATTGCCGATCTCGAGAACGCCCTAAGCTAGGCGCCCATGTCGCAGCGCGACCTACCGAGTCGCACCCTGTATCAAGGTCGTGACCGCGCCGGCGCCCGCTCGTTTCTGTACGCGATCGGCTTGGCCGCAGAGGACATCGGCAAGCCCTTCGTCGGCGTCTCGAACGTGTGGACGGAAACGATGCCGTGCAACTTCGGGCTGCGCGACCTCGCCGCTCCGTTGAAGAAGGGCATCAAGGCCGCGGGCGCGAACCCGATGGAGTTCAACACGATCGCCATCTCGGACGGCATCACGATGGGCACCGAGGGCATGAAGACCTCGCTCGTGAGCCGCGAGGTCATCGCCGACTCGATCGAGCTCGTGGCCCGCGGCCACATGTTCGACGCGCTGGTCACCCTGTGCGCCTGCGACAAGACGATCCCAGCGTCGGCGATCGCGCTGGTCCGCGTCGACCGGCCCGGCTTCCTGTTATATGGCGGCTCGATCATGGCCGGCACGTGGCGCGGCAAGCAGGTCGCGGTGGGCGACGTCTACGAGGCGATCGGCGCGGCGGCCGCGGGCAAGATCACCGACGCCGACCTCGCCGAGCTCGAGGCCGTCGCTTGTCCTGGTCCGGGCGCGTGCGGCGGCCAGTACACGGCGAACACGAT
>VBEG01000085.1 GCA_005882115.1 Chloroflexota bacterium | reverse complement strand
TTGAAAACCGCGAAATGAAAGTGCGTCCGGCTGCCCATGCTCGCCACGTCCGCTATGACCTGGCCTCGCTGCACAACCGATCCGACGTGAAATCCCGAACGCAGCCATACATGCCAGTACTGCGTGATCACCACGCCGGTGGTCATGCGATGGCGGATCAGCACGCCACCATGAAACGTCGGGTCGATCATGTAACCGACGATCACGCCGTCGCCCGCAGCTCTGATCGGCTGGATGCCACTCGCGATGTCGACGCCGGTGTGCAGCCACACCGCGCCCGAGGCGCAGGATCGCAGCGCCGTGCCGTCGCAGTAGCGCCACTGACTGCCGAAACCCAGGCAGTGCGGCGGCCAAGTGGGCAGGGGAAACTGAAAAACATCCGCCGGGTTGGCGACAGGCGCGGCTGGAGGCGCCGGCGACGAGACGAGGAGCTGCGCGAGCGCAAAGAGGATCCCCGCGACACCGGGCATCACCTGAACCTGCGCCCTGCGCGCGCCGGGCGGTCAGCCGATATCGACGATGACGTTCTTTAGCTCCGTGTAGAGATCTAGAGCGTAGGGCCCGAGCTCGCGCCCCCAGCCACTCTGCCTGTACCCGCCCCAGGGAGTTACCGGGTCGACGATGTGATAGCAGTTGACGTAAACGGTCCCCGCCTTGAGCGCGTGTGCGACGCGATGGGCGCGGCCCACGTCCCTCGTCCAGACGCCGGCGACCAGTCCATAGATCGTGCTGTTCGCCTTGGCCACGAGGTCCTCCTCATCGCTGAACGGAATCGCCGCGACAACCGGCCCAAAGATCTCCTCGCGAGCGATCCGCATGTCGCCGTCGACGTCGGCGAACACCGTCGGCTTCACGAAGTACCCGGCGTCAAAGCCCTCGGGACGTCCGCCGCCAGCGATGAGCCGCGCCCCCTCCTTGTTGCCTTGCGCGATGTAGCCCAGCACACGATCCATCTGCGTCCTCGAGACGAGCGGTCCCATCTGCGTCACGGGATCGATACCAGGTCCGATCCGCGTCTCGTTGACCGTTTTGAGCAGCTCATCGAGGGTGTGGTCGTACACCTTTTCCTGGACGAACAGCCGCGACCCGGCCGAGCACACCTGGCCCTGGTTGAAGAAGATGCCGAAGAACGCGCCGGACACCGCCCGCGTCAGGTCCGCGTCGGCGAACACGATGTTGGGCGACTTACCTCCGAGCTCGAGGCTCACACGCTTCAGGTTGCTTTCAGATGACGCGCGCGCGATCAGCTTGCCAACCTCGGTGGAACCGGTGAACGCGATCTTGTCCACGTCGGGATGAGAGGCCAGACGCGCGCCCGCGACCTCGCCCCGTCCCGGCACCACGTTGACGACTCCATCCGGGACCTCGGCCTGCTGCAGCAGCTCGGCGATGAGCAACGCGCTGAGTGGCGTCTCCTCGGATGGCTTGAGGACCACGCTGTTGCCGCAGGCGAGGGCAGGCGCGAGCTTCCACGCGGCCATGAGCAGCGGGAAGTTCCACGGGATGATCTGCCCCACCACGCCGATCGGCTCGCGCAGCGTGTAGCTGAGGTACTTCCCAGGAAGCGATACCTGCTGAGTCGCTCCATCGAGCTTGGTCACCCAGCCGGCGTAGTAGCGAAATGTGGCTGCGGCCAGCGGCACGTGAAACAGCAGCGCATCGTTGATCGGCATCCCGTTGTCGAGCGTTTCGAGCTGCGCGAACTCGTTGGCCCGCTCGTCGAGCATGTCACCGACCTTCCACAAGACCTTCGCCCTTTCCGCAGGCGGCAGCTCACGCCACGTGCCGCGATCGAAGGACCTGCGGGCGGAGGCAACGGCGCGGTCGATGTCCTCGGCACCGCCCTCAGCTACGCGAGCCAGCACCTCGCCAGTGGCGGGGTCGATGGTCTCAAAAGTCTCGCCGCCGGCGGCCTCCACCCAGCGCCCACCAATGAAGAGCTTCTTGGGCCCGCCCTTCAGAAACGACGCGACCTCGAGGTCTTCGGCGATCGCCATGGCAGCATCCTACGCGTCAGCTAGGCTGTGAATCGTGTTGATGGAAGTCACCTGCAGATGCGGCTGGACGACCCGCGGGTCCAGGTCCGAGGTCATCGCGAACATCCAGGCACACGGCCGCGCCGAGCATCAGCGGGAGATCACCCCGGCGGAGGTTCGCGCGATCTGGCGCATCGCCGAGAACGGCACCACGAGTGGCTGGACGAAGTAGCCAACCCCGGCGAAACGCACGCATCGCCGAGCTCGTCGAGAGCATCGGGCCGCCCATCTCCTCCGTCGGGTGGTCGCCTCAATTCGTCGCGCAGACGCTCGAGGTGCTCCCGGTCGCAACAAGCGAAGGCCAACTGATCTGGCTCAAACCGATCCACGCCGACTCGCTTCGCGTCGGTCTTGCGCCGTCGGCGAAACCGGCAGAAACCGTGCTCGAGGTCCTCGGCTGGTATCCGCTGGCGCCCCTGATCGTCCACTCGACCTCGTGGCGACATGAAGAAGGAAGGATCGTGCTCACCTACGTGGCGGTCGTCACTGTCCCAGCGAGCCTCCCACCCGATTCGCTGGTGACGATGCCGGTACGTCGCGTCGACCTGGCGCGCGGAGGAGCGACGTCGGCCCCGGAGTCGATTGGCGTCGAGGCCGTGCTCGAGCACGCATTGCGGCACCTGTCATGGCTGGTGCGAGACGATCCGGCGGTCACGCGCGCCCTTGCTGGTTGGCAGGAAGTCCTCGCCGGCTTCGAACCCGAACCCTTTCGGTCGCTCGCCTGACCGACCTGCACGGCTCGATCTCGGAGCGGGCAAGGCGCTGGGGCCTCCTGCCCGCGTACCACGGCTGGCAAGGCGAGGTGGTCGAGACGACACCCGCCGCTGAGGCGGCGATCCTCGACGCGATGGGCGCGAACACGGACACGCCCCCGCCCCAGCCCGAACCCCAGCTCCCACACGATCGATGTGAGGAAGCGCCGGAGCGGACCTGGGGGTGGGCGATCCAGCTCTACGCGCTCCGCTCGCGAAACAGCTGGGGAATAGGCGACCTCGCCGACCTGCGGCGCTTTGCGCGGTGGTCGCGCGGCGCGGGCGCGGCGCTCATCCTCCTGAACCCGCTCGGCGCCCAAACTCCGGGGTTGCGGTACCAGTCGTCGCCGTACTACGCATCGACCCGACGATTTCGCAACGTGGTCTTTCTTTGCGTCGGCGAGGTCGAAGGAGCTGACGGGGTCGACATTCGCCCCGCCCTCGAAGCAGCACGCCACCTGAACGCCCAGCGGATCATCGACTACGACGCCGTCTTCAGGACCAAGACGAGCGCGCTCGAGGAGATCTTTCGCGCGGCTCCGCGACCGCGAGGGCTGGCCGCGTACGCCCGTCGCCAGGGTGGCGCCCTGCGCGACTACGCGACGTTCAACGCCCTCTGCGAGGAGTACGGGCCGGCCTGGCGCGACTGGCCGGACGAGATCCGCCACCCATCCGCACCTGGCATCAGATCCGCCCGCGAACGCCTCGCTGATCGGATCGCATTCCACGCCTGGCTGCAGTTTCACGTCGACCGCCAGCTGGCCCGTGCCGCTCGCGAGATCGGCCTGATCACCGACGTCCCGGTTGGCTTTGCCGCCGACGGATTCGACGCCTGGCGATGGCAGGACTTCCTGGCGCCGCAGATGCGCATCGGCGCGCCGCCGGATGAATTCTTCCGCGACGGGCAGGACTGGGGCCTGCCTCCCTTCAACCCGTGGGCCCTCGCCGAGGCGCAATGGGCGCCGTTCATCGACGCGATCCGCAGCGCCTCCAGTCATGCAGCGGGCATCCGCCTCGACCATGTCATGGGCCTGTTCCGGCTGTTCTGGATCCCCGAGGGGATGCCGGCTGCGCACGGCGCGTACGTGCACTACCCGGCTGACATCCTGCTGTCGCTCCTGGCCAACGAGAGCCGTCGCGCGGAGGCTTTCGTCATCGGCGAAGACCTCGGACTCGTCGAGCCCGTGGTGCGCAGGCGCCTCGCTGAAATCGGATCGCTTTCCTACCGGCTTGTCTGGTTCGAAAGCTCGCATCCTGAGATGTGGCCGCACGACGCGGTGGCAGCGGTCGGAACCCACGACCTGCCGACCGTCGCCGGTATCTGGAGACGCAGCGAGCCCGAGCACCGCCTGCATCACCTTCGCGACAAGCTGGTGCAGCTCACGCAACTGCCCGACGATGCGCATCCGGTCGACGTGACCGTCGCCGTCTACCGCCACCTCGCCCAAGGGCGGCCGCGCATCGTGCTGGCGTCGCTCGAGGACGCGCTCGCTGTGCAGGAGCGGCCAAACGTACCCGGCACGATCGGCGAATTCCCAAACTGGCGGCTTGCCCTGCCGGCCACCCTAGAGGAGATCGAGGAGGCGGACGGCGTACTCCGAATCGTCAACGAGATGGCCGAGGCCGGACGGTCGGCGGGCCGCTGAGTCGTAGGATTTCGAGCATGGTCAAGAGGTCGAAGCTCGGCGGAACCGACTTCGACTTCTACGCGCTGAAGGGCCAGTCGGCAGCCGGGATCGAAGACCCGTCACGCCTCCCGATGACGGTCAAGATCCTGCTCGAGGGCCTGGTCAGGCTCGTCGAAGCCGGGGTGACGGAAGAGTCCAACATCGGCGTGCTGGCCCGGTGGCCGGCGCCTGCACCGGCCGGTGCTGAGCTGCCCTTTCTTCCCGCACGCGTCCTGATGCAGGACTTCACGGGGGTGCCGGCCGTGGTCGACCTGGCGGCGATGCGATCCGCGATGAAGCGCGCGGGCAAGGACGCGGGAAAGGTCGACCCGCTGGTGCCCGTCGACCTGATCATCGACCACTCCGTGCAGGTCGACTCCTTCGGCTTTCGTGACTCGTACACGAGAAACATCGAGAAGGAGATCGAGCGCAACCGCGAGCGCTACTCCCTTCTGCGCTGGGCGCAGCAGGCGTTCCACAACTTCTCGCTGGTCCCGCCCGGGATGGGCATCTGCCACCAGGTCAACCTCGAATACCTCGCGAACGTCGTCCAGGTTCGCGACATCGGCGGTCGGAAAGTGGCGATCCCCGACACGTTGATGGGCACCGATTCGCACACCACGATGGTCAACGGCCTGGGCGTCCTGGGGTGGGGCACGGGTGGAATCGAGGCGGAGGCCGCGATCCTCGGGCAGCCCGCCTACCTTCCACCACCGATCGTCGTCGGCGTGCGCTTCCTCGGCGCGCTGCCCGCGGGATCGACCGCGACCGACCTCGTGCTGACGCTCACAGAGATGCTCCGCAAGCACGGCGTGGTCGACAAGTTCGTCGAGTTCTGCGGTGACGGACTCTCCAGTCTTTCGGTCCCGGACCGGGCGACCCTGAGCAACATGTGCCCGGAGTACGGCGCGACGTCCGCGCTGTTCCCAGTTGATCAACAGACTCTTCGTTACCTCGAGGTCACTGGCCGCGATCGCGAGCAGATCGATCTCGTCGAGCGATACACGAAGGAACAGGGACTCTTCCGCGTCGCCGGCGCAGAGACACCAAAGTTCAGCGAGCTGCTCGAGCTCGACCTGAGCAAGGTGGAATCGAGCGTCGCCGGACCGAAACGTCCGCAGGACCGAGTCGCCCTGCCTAATGTCTGGACCAGCTTCAGCACCGTCTTCGCGGCCGGGCCGAAACCAGATCGCGACGCGATCTCTCGCCTGACCGAAGAAGGCGGCCCGGTCGATGGCCGGGCGACAGTCGCCGTGCACGCCAAGCCCGAGGCCATGGTGGAGAACGGATCGGTGGTCATCGCCGCCATAACAAGCTGCACGAACACGTCGAATCCGTCAGTGATGGTCGCGGCGGGCTTGCTCGCCAAGAAGGCCGTCGAGCTCGGCCTCACGGTCAGCCCCTACGTCAAGACAAGCCTCGCGCCCGGCTCGCGCGTCGTGACCGACTACCTGAAGACCGCCGAGCTGCTGGAGCCGCTCGAAAAGCTTGGCTTCTTCCTGGTCGGCTACGGGTGCACGACCTGCATCGGCAACTCGGGCCCGCTCGCGAGCCCTGAGATCGAGGCCGCGGTGAGCAAGGAAGACCTGAGCGTGGTCGCGGTGCTGTCCGGAAATCGAAACTTCGAGGCGCGCATCCATCCGCTCGTGAAGGCGAGCTACCTTGCATCCCCGCCCCTGGTGGTCGCCTTCGCGCTCGCCGGATCGGTGCACAAGAATCTGGTGACCGAGCCGCTGGCGGAAACGCCGGACGGCAAGCCGGTAATGCTCTCCGAGCTGTGGCCGTCGCAGGACGAGGTCAACGAGGTCGTCCAGCGATGCGTGCAGCAGGAGATGTTCAAGCGGGAGTACTCGCGCATCTTCGAAGGCGACGAACACTGGAAGTCGATGGCCGCGCCGACGGGGCCGATCTTCGCGTGGGACCCGAATTCGACCTACGTCAAAGAGCCACCGTACTTTGAAGGGTTTGCGCCGCAGCCCAAGGCGTTGACGGACATCGAGGGTGCCCGGGTGCTCGCTATGGTCGGCGACTCGGTGACCACCGACCACATCTCGCCGGCGGGCGCGATCCCGGTCGACAGCCCCGCCGGTCGCTACCTGATCGAGAAGGGAGTGGATCGGTTCGAATTCAACAGCTTTGGCGCTCGTCGCGGCAACCACGAGGTCATGCAGCGAGGAACATTCGGCAACATCCGACTGCGCAACGCTCTCGCGTCACGCGAGGGCTACTGGACGCGGCACTTCCCGGGCCAAGAGGAAGTCACGATTTTCGAGGCGTCGCAGCGTTACGCGTCAGAAGGCGTTCCACTCGTCGTGCTCGCCGGCAAGGAGTACGGCACCGGCTCCTCGCGCGACTGGGCAGCGAAAGGTCCGCTCCTGCTCGGTGTCCGCGCCGTGATCGCGGAGAGCTTCGAGCGGATCCACCGCTCCAACCTCGTCGGGATGGGCATTCTTCCGCTGCAGTACACGCCCGGCGAAAATGCGCACCTGCTTGGTCTCACCGGGGAGGAGCGCTACACGATCCACGGCCTGAACACGCTGAAGCCGGGTCAGCAGGTTGAGGTCAGGGCTGCCGCCGACGACGGAACGACTGTGAGCTTCACCACCCGCGCGCGGGTCGACAACGAAACGGAGATCGGATACATGCACCACGGCGGCATCCTGCCGCTGGTGCTGCGCGAACTCATCGACAAGTAGCAAAGCTCTCCAGACCCCTCCCCCATTCATGGGAGGAAGTAGCCAAGTTCTCCAGACCCCTCCCCATTCATGGGAAAGGAGTAGCCAAGTTTCTCCAGACCCCTCCCCATTCATGGGGAGGGCAGGGGAGGGGCGGCAGCTACGCTGCGCTTTCTCCCGTCTCGGTGCGGATTGGCGTCCTGCGCTCGTGACCGCATTCCGGACACTCGAACAAGCCGACCACGACGTCAGGCCTTGAGGAGTCGGAGTGCATGGTGCGCAGCTGCATGGGCACGGTGCTGTCGTGCCGGTCGCAAGCCGGGGCCTCTTCGTAGGTCATGCTGCGACGTTACGCGTCGCCGGGACAGGCTCCTAGTGCCCGCAGCACAAGCCGGCAGCCGAGTTGCTTGTCCTTCGAGCACACCCTAAGCTTCCGTTTTATGGCGACCAAGCGGGTGGAAGCGGACGTCGAAGCACCCCGTCCCACCGTACGTGAGGCGATGCGCTCGGTGCTTTCCGCGGCCAAGCTCGTCGCCGGCGCCGAAGGCCTCGATCGCCAGGTCGAATGGGTGCGCTTGATGGAGACGCCAGAAGTGCAACCGCGTGCCGGCGACCTCATGTTCACCAGCGGGTTTCCGATCAAAGACGACCTCGACGCTCAGATCCGCCTCGTCGGGCGGATCGCCGAAGGAGGCGGAGCGGGCCTCGTCGTGCGGCCTCTGCCCTATCTGCGCAAGCTCCCGCCCGAGATGGTCTCCGAGGCCGACCGCTTGCAGGTGCCGCTCTTCACGATCCCCTCCGACGTGCAATTCGTCGACCTCATGTCTCCGCTTCTCGAGCGAATCATCAACGCCGAGCATTGGCGCCTGAAGCGCTCGATGGAGATCCACCGCCGCTTCACCGAGCTCGTCCTCGACGGCAAGGGCGTCAACGAGATCTGTCGCACCCTGGCCGATCTCCTCGAGAGCGCGGTCAGCGTCGAGGACGCGAGCTTCCACCTTCTCGCGCACGCCGGCGGGAGCGCAGATCCACACCGCAAGGAGACGATCCTCCGCCAGGGCACACCGCATCGCGTGCTCTTCGACCCGCAGATCCAGCGCATCCTGCGCGAGGTCGAGGCCAAGCGCGGCCCAGTCAAGGTGCCCGCGTTCCCCCACCTCGGGATGTCCCGCGAGCGCCTCATCGCCCCGATCTTCGCCGCCAACCAGGTGCTCGGCTACATCTCGGTTCTCGACCACCCGCCGCAGAACGAGGAGCTCGCGTTCATGGCCATCGAGCAGGCGGCGCTCGTGCTCGCGCTCTCGATCGCCAAGGAACGAGAGCTCTCCGAGGTCGAGGGACGAGTGCGCGGCGAGTTCCTCGAGGATCTCCTGCACGGCACATATGGCGACGACGCCGCCGCGCAGCGGCGCGCGCGCCACGTCGGCTACCCGATGCACGGTGCGCACATCGTGCTTCTGGTGGACATCGACGACTTCCGCGGCTTCGCGCGGGCGCGGCAGATCTCGGAGGACGCGATCCAGGCACTGAAGCGCGAGTTCCTGCGCCGCGTGACGGCGGTCGTCCGGATGAGCTACCAACGCGCGCTGGTCCAGGGGCGGTCGGACCAGGTCGTCGCCCTGCTGCCACTGGGAACCGAGACGGGCGATTATCAGGCGCGCAGCCACGCCCTGGGCCTGCAGGTCCAGCAGGCGGTCACGGAATGGAAGCCCGGCTTCACCGTCTCGGTCGGGTTCAGCGCGCCCATGGAAGCCCCCGCCGGCGTCGAAGGCGCGCTGCGCGAGGTGACCTCGGTGATGGAATCGCTCGCGCGATTCAAGAGGTGGAGCCAGGTCGTCGCCGTTCCCGAGCTAGGGCTGACCGGACTGCTCGCCGCGGTGAGCGACGAACGGCTAGTCGACTACAGCCAGCGACACCTTGGCCCCCTCATCGAGCATGACCGCGCGCGCAAAGGGGCGCTCGTGGCGACGCTCCGGGCGTACCTGGAAACCGGCGAGCAGCAGCACGCCGCCCAGCGCCTCCGCGTCCACCCGAACACGCTGCGCTACCGCCTCGACCGCATCCGGGAGATCACCGGACTCGACCTCGAAAATCCGGAGACTCGTCTCAACCTAGCGGTGGCCATGAGGGTCCAGTCCCTGCTGGGTCTGTAGTCACCCCGCACTAACGAAGCCCGGCCCCTTTTGGTGGCGGCGCACTAGCCGGCGTCGGCAACCGCCGGTAGCCTTCGGCCCAGTGCCCCCAGCGCTGAAACCAACACGCCGTGCTTGGCCGGGGGACCTCCCCAGCGGCCGGGCGGCTTGCGGGATGGGCTTCGTGTCCACTCCCGAGGCAGGACACGAAGCTGTCGCGCTCGGCGTAGGCGCTCTCGCCCGGCTGGCCCACCGCGGTGGGCTTGACGCCGACGGCAAGAGCGGGGACGGCGCCGGCCTCCTCATCCAGGTCCCACACCGCTTGCTCGGCGGCGACTTTGCCGTGACGGCGCTCTTCGAGTGGGAGGGCCGCGGCCGCCAGGTCTTCGAAAGCGCCGCCGCCACAGTCGGAATCCAGGTGGCGGACTGGCGCAGCGTGCCGGTCGACCCGGAAACCCTCGGCGGGCGGGCGCGAGAGACGATGCCCGGGATCTGGCACGGCCTGATCGCAAACACCAGTCTCGAGCCGGACGAATGGGAGCGGCGGCTGTACCTTGCACGTCGTCGCGCGGAGAAGCTCGCCGCGTCCGAGGGCGTGCGCATGTATGTGTCCTCATGCTCGAGCCGCACTCTTGTCTACAAGGGCCTGATGGCGGGCACGCGGCTCGCCGACTTCTATCTCGACCTACGCGACCCGAGTTGCGAAAGCCGGCTCGCTGTTTTTCACCAGCGTTACTCGACCAATACGATGCCCGACTGGCGGCTCGCGCAGCCATTCCGCATGCTGGCCCACAACGGCGAGATCAACACCATCACCGGCAACCGCGCGTGGATGCGGGCACGCGAGGCCGAGCTCGAGTCCGAGCTGCAGGGTGTGATCTGGCCAGAGGGTTCGGACTCGGCCTCGCTCGACAACGCGCTCGAGCTGCTGGTGCATCGCGGTTGGGAGGTCAGCGAGGCGCTGATGAGCCTTGTGCCCGACGCATGGGAAGGCCGCGGTGACATCGCGCGGCCTGTGCGCGACTTCTATCGCTATCAGTCGATCCGCTTCGAGCCCTGGGACGGACCTGCCGCGCTGGCTTTCAGCGACGGAATCGTCGTGGGCGCAGCCCTCGACCGCAATGGCCTGCGACCACTGCGCTGGCAGCGCACGCGCAATGGCATGGTCGCCGCGGCCTCCGAAGCTGGCGTCGTGACGATGGCACCGGAAGACGTCATCGAGCGTGGCCGGCTGGGGCCGGGTCAGATGCTGTTGGTGGACACCCGCGACGGATTGGTGCTGCGGGACGCCGAGGCGAAAGAACGCGCTGCGGCGCGCCACGACTACGGAATGCTCGCCGACCGCGTGCTGGTCCCGGTGGAAAGGCACCACGTCGATCTCGATCCCCTGGAGGACATCGCCGCGCAGCATGCCCTGCACGGATGGGGAACCGAGGACGTGAAGTTCGTCGTCGACGTGATGGCGGAAACCGGGGCCGAGCCCGTCTACTCGATGGGCGACGATATCCCGATCGCGCCGCTCGGCCGCACGCCGCGCAGGATCTACGGATACCTGCGGCAGCGTTTCGCGCAGGTCACCAATCCCGCGATCGATCCGCTGCGCGAAAAGGCGGTGATGTCGCTGCGGGTTTTGCTCGGCGCGCGAGACGGCACCCTCGAACCAGAAGGCGGCGCGGACCGCGAGCTCCTGCGCCGGCATCACCCGGCGGTCCCCACCGACCACAAGTTGCTCGAGCTCGAGTCTCCGCTGCTCGGCCCCGCCGAGCTGGCGCGCGTGCTCGAAGAAGCGACGGTAATCGACGCGACCTACGCACCCGACGAATCGCTCCGCGAGGCGCTTCTCCGATTGCGCCGGGAGGCGGGCGAAGCCTCAGGTGTCATCGCGCTGAGCGATCGCCGCTCTCCCGCCCCACTCGCCGGGGAGGGTTGGGCTGGGGGTTCCCGGCTGCCGATCCCCATGGCACTGGCAGTCGGCGCCGTGCACTCCCACCTGCTGGCCACGGGCCGGCGCATGACCACCGACATCGTGGCCATCGCTGGCGACGTCGTCGACGTGCACGACGTCGCGTGCCTCATCACCATCGGAGCGACCGCGGTCCATCCGTACCTGGCGCTCGCAACCGTTGGCGATGAAGCGGCGCCTCGCTACCGCAAGGCCGTCGAGACCGGCCTGCTCAAGGTCATGGCCAAGATGGGCATCTCCTGTGTGACGAGCTACCGAGGGGCGGAGGTCCTGGAGGCACTGGGCCTCGGCGCCGAGGTCATGGAGATGTGCTTCCCCGCCGTGCCGTCTCGGGTCGGCGGCGCCGACCTCGAGGACATCGAGCGCGTCAGCCGCGGCCGGCCGCAGCCGCTCGCGGACCACGGCCGCGTCCGTTTCCGCAAGGCGGGTGAGCACCACGCGTACAACCCCCTCGCCGTGCGAGCCGCGCAGAAGGCCGCGCAAACCGGAGACGCCGAGGCGTATCGGGAGTGGCGCCGGCTCTCTGTCATGGAAGCGCCCCAGTCGCTTCGCGAGCTGCTCCGGCTCCGGGAATGTACGCAGCCGGTACACCTGGACGAAGTGGAACCGGCGAGCGAGGTCGTCAAGCGCTTTGTCAGCACGGCGATGTCACTCGGTGCGCTCTCCCCAGAGGCACACGAAGCCCTCGCGATCGCGATGAACCAGGTCGGGGCGAGGTCCAACTCCGGCGAAGGGGGCGAGGACCCCGACACGTACGAAGACCGCGATGGAGTCAGACACGACAACAAGGTGAAGCAGGTCGCGTCCGCGCGTTTCGGCGTCACCCCCCGGTACCTGAAGCGCGCCGACGAGCTCGAGATCAAGATCGCGCAGGGTTCGAAGCCGGGCGAGGGAGGCCAGCTTCCCGGCCTCAAGGTGACAAGCCTCATTGCGCGGCTGCGGCATGCCCAGCCGGGGATGCAGCTCATCTCGCCGCCACCTCATCACGACATCTACTCGATCGAGGACCTGGCGCAGCTGATCCACGACCTGAAGACCGTGAACCCGCTCGCCCGGATCGGCGTCAAGCTAGTCTCCGAGGCCGGCGTCGGGACCATCGCGGCCGGGGTCGCCAAAGCCCATGCCGACTACATCCTCGTCTCGGGCCACGAC
>VBEG01000084.1 GCA_005882115.1 Chloroflexota bacterium | reverse complement strand
GCGGATTCAACCCGGTCTTGGCTCGCGCGCCGTATGTGACCGATCTGACTCAGACATCGGCCGTCGTCAACTGGGCGACGAATCCCGACATCCATGGATCGATTTCATATGGTCCGACCGGCAGCTGCACGGCAAACGTCGTCCCCGTGCTGTCGGGGATGGTGACCCAGGTTCGAGTTTCTCCCAATCCGACCACCACGTACGCGGCCCGCTTGGACTATCAGTCGTCGGTTCCACTCACCGGACTCAGCGCCGGTACGGCCTACTGCTACGAGGTGTTCGGCTCGGGTACTAGCGCTGTCGATCTGCTGCCGGCGTCGCAGCCGTTCCAGACATTCACCACGCTCGATCCAGTCGACCTGAGGTCGACGACCCCCCTGACGTTCGCCGTGGTCGGTGACTTCGGCGAAACGTCGAACCGGGGCCAGGCCAGCGATCCGAACGCCAACAGCCCGACCTCGGTCAACACGAACCAGGCCGCGATCCAGTCGCTGATCGGCTCTTCCGGCGCTAGGTTTGTCATCAGCGTCGGCGACATCGCGTACAACGACGGCGGTAACTACAACTACGGCGATCTACAGCAGACCGGAGCCAGCGTGGGCGGCGCCGGCCTCACCGAGATAAGCGACATCTTCGGCGCGAGCTACTGGCCGCTCACCGGAGGAATACCTCTGTTCACCGCGGGAGGCAACCACGGCCAGAACGCAAACCTCCTCAACACATGGCCGGAGCCGGTCACGGCCTCGAGCTCGAGCGGCAGGTACGCAATGGAGGCGTACCCCTCAATCGACGGAACCAACCCCGCCAACTATCCGTCTGCCTGGTACGCGTTCTCTTCCGGCAACGTTCGCTTCTACACACTTGACGGTTCGTGGACGGAGGCCAACGTCGGGATGGCCGGCGGCACCGCCTGCCCGTACACCGCAGGAACTGCGACGTGCAAGGCGTATCAGGTAGACGCGGACGCTCATTTTCAGCCGACCTCAGCCGAGTACCAGTGGCTTGTCAATGACCTGCAGACGCACCCGGGCGGAATCAAGCTGGCTTTCTTTCACTACCCGCTGCGGTCTGACAACGCGACCCAGGACAGCGACGTCTACCTGCAGCAGACCCTGGAACCTCTCCTCGCCAAGTACGGAGTGCAGATCGCGTTCTCAGGACACGCCCACGACTACGAGCGCAACCTGACAGCCGGTCCCAACACTATCCTCAGCTACGTCACCGGAGGCGGTGGCGGTGTCATAAGCACGGTCGCAGGCAAGGGTTGCTCATCCTGGGACGCATACGCCATCGGCTGGACCTACGGCACCGGCACCGGCCAGAAGTGCGGCAGCGCACCGGCCCCGACCTCCGATTCGATGGTCTATCACTTCTTGAAGATCACGATTCAAGGGAACACAGTCGTCGTGGATCCGATCAACGCGGCGGGCCAGGTGTTCGACGAGCAAACGTACACCTTCGCGATGCCGGTCCCCTCGGCACCCTCCAACGTGGTCGCGACGGCGACGAGTGCGACGTCAGCCGGTTTGACCTGGACCCCCTCGAGCGAACCGGGAGGCAGCATTTCCGGGTACCAGATCACGCGCAACCAGAGCCCGGTGACCACTGTGTCCGGGTCAGTCACCTCCTACGCCGACCCGGCGCTCCAACCCGGGACCGCCTACACGTATGCGGTCAGGGCGATCGACCAGAGCGGTTTCACGTCCAACCCTGGCATTTCCAACACGGTCACGACGCCGCTCATGACCACGGGCTTTGAGGGCGGCACGCTTGCGGGATGGAGCCCCGTCGTCGGACAGGTGACCGTCCAGGCCGCGGTAACGCATAGCGGTTCCTACGCCGCTGGCTTGAACAGCAGCGGTGGGCAGACCTTCGCGTTGCAGAATCTACCCGCAGCGTCGCCGACGATTTACGCGCGCGCCTGGGTCAACGTCGCGAGCCAGTCGACCACGGTCACGCTGTTGGGTCTGCGAACGCAGACGACACCGACCAGCTCTGCCTATCAGGTGGCGCAGGTCTATCTCAACGCAGGCGGAACCATCAAGGTGCTGAACAACGTGACCAAGGCGAGCTACCTGGGAAATGCAACACCGACTCCTGGAAGCTGGCACGTGGTGACGTTTGCCGTGAATGAGTCGGCCGGGACGCTGCAAGTGTGGCTGGACGGGAATCCCGTGCAGTTCAGCACCTCGAGTGGATGGACCGCCGTGCTCAGCGGGCAGAACCTGGGCAGCGTGCCGATGAGCAACGTGCAGCTCGGAGACGATTCGACCAATCGCACGTACACGTGGTACGCGGACGACGTGTGGGTTTCGACCGTCCCTCCGACCTCTTAGGCGCTGATCGTGTCCTCGTCGCCACGTGGACGTCTACGTCGCTCGCCACTGTTCATCTTCAGCCCCAGGGCGTGCCGGTGCGGGTCGTGATGGACACCCTGGGCCACTCGAACATCAGCATTACAACGGACACCTACACGCACGTACTACGGGACCTTCAGCAACTGGCTGCGCACCCGATGCACCGCGCGCTCGTCAGAGGAATCGAGCGGTAAACGATGCGCCACTACAAGGTGCCGATCGGAGACATCCTTTGGGTCGCAATCGGCTGGGGAGCGTTCACGCTCTCGGACGGGTTAAAAGGTCGCTTTCCCCGTCGATCGATCCAAGCGTGCGGCGCAGCGACCCGGCGTCTGGCGCGTGCGAAGTCGATCCGTGCGGATCGGTGGCGCGTTCATCTCCTGGTAACCGAAGGACGGCTCTGGGAGCAACTGGGCGATCAACAACGCAGCTTGCAGACGAACGACGAAGTCATCCTCAGCTATGAGTCATCCAACGACAGTTACATTCGACAGCAGGTTGCATGGGCCAAAGTGAACAAATCAGTCGACCTGGCGGCACTGGGCCGCGTCAACGAGGCAATTGAGCTCGAGCGGACGCTGACTCTAACGCTACCAAGCGATCCACCGTTCCTGCCCATTCGTGTCCGGACATTGATGAATTTGGCGGTCGATCTCAGCTCGCTTGGAAGGCATGAAGAGGAGAAGAGCCTTTATGACCGAGTCCAGGCGCTGCTGAGCGCCAACGCAGATCCGTCACTCGACGATACGCTCGCATGGGCTTCGATCAACAAAGGGATCCAGCTCGTCGACCAGCACGATTACGAGGCGGGAGTCGAGCTGTTTGACGTAGTCATACGGCGCTGGTGGACATCGGTATCAGTCGACACTCCGATGTCCTTGCACGAGGCATTGGCGGCTGCCGGCAGGAATCGATGTCGCGCCTTGACGTTCCTAAAGCGCTACGACGAGGTAATCAGGGATGCCGACCGCATCGTCGACCGCTACTTGCGGACGCACAACCAGCGGATAGACGACGAGGTTGCGTGGGCCGCGCTGTTGAAGGCCCATGCGCAAGAGAAACTCGGGCGGGTTGCGGACGCCCGTGCCACGTGCGACCTTCTGGTCACGCGGTACGAAAAGTCTCAACGCACGCAATCCGCGCTGGCCGAAGCCAATTCTCGCCGACTAGCGTCGTTTTCCAACAAGGCCTGAGAGCCCAAAGCTGGTCGTCCCATCAAGGGTCGAGGCTGCGCGAACCCCGACACCACTGCTGTCAGCAAGACTGCAGCGGCGGCGACGTTTTCCAAGTCGGCCTGGTGGTGCAGCCTGGTGGTGCCGGCCTGGTGGTGCCGAGGGCCGGATTTGAACCGGCGACACCTTGATTTTCAGTCAAGTGCTCTACCAAGCTGAGCTACCTCGGCACGGCCGATGATTCTATCCACCGCCCTGTTGCGCTAACGGCGCATCGTACCGAAGTCGTATGACGACGGAGGCGGCGTCGCGGGAGGCCGGCCAAGCTCGAGCACGATGTTCTCGAAGTTCTTCAGGTCCACAGCTTGCGGGTCGCCGGCGAACGGGAGCCCGTTGACGAGCGCAGCCAGGGGGCCTCGATAACCGAGGGCACCGCTCAGGCCAAGCGGCTGGCCCCAGACCTTGAACATCTGGCCTAGCGAATATGACTTGCCTACTTGCGTGAACACGTGCACCACACCGGTTGTGTCGTGAGTATGGATCCAGGCGAAGCAGCTCCCCGTCGTGATGAACCCGTACGGTCCTGCCCCCACGGCCTTCCGACCCCAACGCCGGCCGGTACCGTGACAGCCTTCCCGTCAAGCAGCACCTCCAGGTGGACGTGAAAATGGTTCGCCGGCAGGTCGTCGCGAAGGCAGGGCACCCCGTCGACGACCTGTCCTTCGTGCAGTTGCTGCACAGTGGTGGTCAGCTGGTTAGCGGCTGGCGGTGATCCCTGCGGCGTCGTTCCGCACGCTAGAGAGAGGCACAGCACCAACGCCGATAGGACCAAGCGCATCTCACGGGACGTTGAGGCCCATCTCCGCCTGGCCCCAGGCTGACGTGGCGGTGCCCGCGAGCACAACCACCTGGATGGCGCCGGACTGGGTGATCGGAACGCTGATGGTTGCATGCCCCGTCTGGTCTGTGGCCAGACTGGTCACCCACACGGTTGTGTGGCCGGCGTAAGTTGCATCGGCAGCTTGCTGGTTACCACCCCCTCCGCAGGCGCCGCCAAATGTCCCAATGCCCAACAGCGAACTCGATGCATTGGTGCCCAAGGGGTTAGGCGTCAGGAAGGCAGCCGCTAGTGACGCCTGGTCGACGAGCCTGTAAGCGGACATGCGAGCGTCATACCCGTCCGCGAACAATGTCGCCTGGGCGGGCGCATCCGCGCTGTCCGCCACGGCGATCGCGAGGTGAGCGGTCTGGCCTTTGGTGTAGCTCGGCTGGTCGGGGGTGACCGTCAGCTTGAGCAGGCGAGCTGAGTTGTTCACGGAAACCGGGAACAGTTCGCTGGTGTAGCTGCCTTCTCGCACGTAGCTGAGCACCATGGTGAAACCCGGCGCGAGATCAGGCGTGATGTCCATGGTCACAGCGTTCGCACCTTTCACCAGCGAGAGCCACTTGTATTGGTGCACGCGGCCACGCTCCAGAGAAAGCAGAACATTGAACGCCGCCGGTGAGGTGACAGTCAGATGGGCCGAGTCACCAACCTTGTACGCGATTTTGTCGGAGGCCACGTCCAGCAGGTTGATAAGCCATCCGACTGTGATGTCTTTTGCGTCCTCGAACACGTTGCCGGACGTATCCTTGCCCTTGATCCGCAGGGTGAGCGAGGCGGAGGATCCCGTGTAAGGCGTGCGGATCGTGCCCATACCGTCTCCGTTCGTGCTGACGGTGCCACTTGACACCACCGTCGTGATCGCTGTGTCACCCTCGTAATCGGTGCGGTCGAGCTCGTAGGCCATGGCGAGGTTCGCAACTCTTGCTCCGCTGCGGCCCTCGACCACGAAAGGCGCCACCACGACGTCGCCCTGCGCGTACGACGTGCGCGCCGGCAGGAGGAAGACCTCGTCCGCCGCCTGGTAGAAGATCGCCGTGCGCGCAGCCACTGCTTTGGCTTTACCGGTGCCGTATGACACCATGAC
Organism: Chloroflexota bacterium; assembly: GCA_005882115.1. Lineage (GTDB taxonomy): Bacteria > Chloroflexota > Dormibacteria > Dormibacterales > Dormibacteraceae > 40CM-4-65-16. The sequence continues at coordinate 11,490 of VBEG01000084.1, read as the reverse complement.
TGTGATCTCGCGGTCGGCAGCCTTCAGGCCCACTTTCGCGGTGACCGGATATGTCGCATGACCGGCTGCGTCGAGAAGCACCTTGATGTTCTCGACGACCGGGTCACCCCATGTGGTCCGGCCAGGAAAAGAATCCATCTGCACCGGCTGCACCGTGTGCTGGGTGGAATAGATGGACAGTCCGACCGTCGCCCCCGCCAGTGGCTGACCTGTGGCATTGAGACCGGTGATTGAGGCAACGACGGGCTCACCCGCGATGTACGACGGCTTGTCGAGCGCCACAGTGAGAGTCGAGGTCGGCGCATGCGCGGCGAGCGCGACGATCTGAGTCGACGTGGTGAGCTGGTTTGGATTGAATCGGTCATTCGTCGCCGCGCCGGCGTAGATCGTCAGCCAGGCGTCCGACCCGTCGGTGGTGAAGGCCGCCGCGGGGATGGTGAAGGTTCCGGTGAAGGTTCCATCGGCAGCGACTGTCGCGAGAGCCAGGTTGCTGTCGGTCAGCTGCGTCCAGAGGGCCAGCTTCGCACCGCCTTTGAGGGCGTAAGCCTGGTCATTGCTCATACGAACCACGCCCGCGAACTTGACGACTTCCCCTTTCTGATAGGCAGGCCGATCGGTGGTCAGGAAGATCTGAGGCTGCTGGCTGAGGTTGGCCGCAACGCGGATGACAGCGTTGGTTTCGGGAGCCGACACCGGCACCACGATTTCCTGGCCGCCAGACGTCGCGACCGCGAAATCAAAACCTGAAGGAAACAGCGCCGGGAACTCCGCGGTGCCCGAGAACGATCCCGACACCTTCGCATGAACGCCATTGAGCAGGTTGTAGAAGGTGATCTTGAAACTGGGCGTCGTGGCGCCGCTGTTCAGATCCTCACCCGCCACGACGACCCGCTGGTCATCCTGTCGAAGCAGGAGAGCGTACCGACTGAAGTCGAGCCACACGGCGCCGTACTGCGAGCTGGCGTCGGCGGCGACGACCAGATAGATGCCATCGGGCTGGCTCACCGTGACGCTGACGCCATTGGCAATGGTGGTTGTCCGGGCGCCAGAGGCGGTGAGCGATGTCCCACCGTTGTCCACCAGGCGCATCGAAGACGTGTCGATTGGATTGTTCGCGTAACCGTTGGTGGAGTAGACAAGGCCCGCGAGGAGGTCTTTGGCTGAAGCCTGGTAAGTCTTGATGGCGATCCCCGGCGGAACCGCGTCGCCCTTCTGGATGGTCAGTGTCAGCGGGCGTCCTGATTGGCCATTGACCAGTCTCGCTTCCCCGTAGCCGGCCATGAACAGGACGGATCGAGGGTCGGCGATCGTGGTGAAGGTGAAGCTGTAGTCATTGCTCAGCCCAGCACCGTCCAGGCTGGTAAGGCCGCCGCGAACCGTGACGTTCACCGAAGTACCGAAATCAAACTTTGCCGAGGGCTTGAACACGACCTCAGTGGGGGCCTTGCCCTGCGCGACTGCACCCGCGACTGTAGGCGCAGGCGAGTTGGTGGCCTGGATCGAAAGGAAGCTCTTGACGGTGGCCGGGTTGACGGCCAGGTTGAATGCGAGGGTGATCCCGCTTTCGAGCGGGATCGCGGCGCTCCCATTCCCAGGCTTGGTGCTGACCACGGTCAGGGTCACAGCCTGCTTGGGCTCGGCAACTGTCGTCACGCCTACCGGCACGGCGGTGGGCGCTGCGTTCAGGTTCCGCGTCGCGGACTGCGGCAAGGAGTGATGCGCACGAGATTGCAGGTAGATCCCAACTCCGGATCCGGCCCCGATGACAACCACACCGAGCACGGCAATCAGGACATTGCGGCGACCGAGGGCCCGAAAAGCCCGATTCATGCTGCGCCTACCTTTCTTTGAGCCGCCTGCGCGCCAGGAGTTGCGGGTTGAACGCGGGGAGGGTGCGCCACGTTACGCGCCGCCCACGACTCTGAAGCGCATTTTCCGACTCAGCATTAGGCCGTCACGGGTAACAAATGCAGCAACTTTTGCTGCGGCGGCGTATGTGGGCGGTGATGGACTTGAACCAACGACCTCCTCGGTGTAAGCGAGGCGCTCTAGCCAGCTGAGCTAACCGCCCGTTTTTGCGCTAGCCAGTCTACCCACCCGCCAGCAGCTTCAAAGCGGCGTTCAGCTGTGTGTCGTTGGCGTAGCCAAGTGAAGGCTGCGCGACGTCGTAGGCGTCCGATGGCTTGCCCAGCGTCACGCTGGTGTCGGGAGACAGGCCCTTGTGGTCGATCGTCTCGCCGTTTGGGAGATACCACCGCTCGACGGTCAGGTGGATATCGGAACCGTCGCTCAGCACGAAGTCCTCCTGCACCGACCCTTTGCCAAAAGTTGTCGTGCCGACGAGCTTGGCGCGGTGGTGAACCTGCAGCGATCCGGCCACGATCTCGGCGGCCGACGCGCTATTGGCATCCACAAGCACGACCAGCGGGGCAGCCGGCGCGGTGTGCTTGGAGCCGACCTGGTGCCGGTCGGTCCCATTCCGGCCCCTCGTCTCGAACGTTTCCCCGCTCGTGACGAATTGGGTGATCACGTCGTCCGCCGCCGAGACGAATCCACCTGGATCTCCACGGAGGTCCAGCACAACGCCGCTCGAACCCGACAGCCCGCTGTTCAATGCGGTTTGAAATTCGCTCGACGTCTGCGCACCGAATTGATAGATACGCACGTAGAGGACTCGATTGCCAACCATCGACGAGCGCACTGTCGGGACCTGGATCTGCGCCCGCGTGATGGTGAAAGTCAGGTTGTCGGACCCACGAAGGACCGCCAGCGTCACCTTGGTGCCTTCCGCCCCCTGGATCAGTGAGGTCGCGGCGTCGGCGGTGATGCCTTTGACGTCCTTGTCGCCCACCTTGACGATCTGATCGCCAGTCCTCAGGCCGGCGGTTGCCGCGGGCGAGCCCGGAACGGTGCCTGTGATCACTGGATAGCCGGTGTTGAAGCTCAGATAGATGCCGATCCCGGTGTAGCGGCCCTGATAGCTCGCCTGCAGCTTCTTGTACTGGTCGGCGTCGAAGTAGATCGAGTACGGATCGCCGAGGCCGTTGACCAGCCCCTGCACGCTGCCTTGCGAAAGCTTTTTCGTGTCGATGTTGCTGTCGACGTAGTCGGCCTGGATCAGGCGCGCCGCTTCCTGCACCTCGGTAAGGTCGATGCGCGAAGCGGAGCGGTGGCCGAGATACGGAACGAATTCCGGATAGGCCTGATCGACATATGCGCCCGCTAGAAAACCGATGACGAGCACCAGCGCGAGCGCGCCACCCCGGAGGGCGGCGCTGCGATTCATTTCAGCAGACTAGCAACCGAGCCAGATACAGGGATCGCGGTACACGTTGCGCACGCGGATCTCAAAGTGCACGTGCGGGCCTGTGGACCAGCCGGTCGAGCCCTCGAACGCGACGGTCGTGCCGCGGGGCACCACCATGCCTGTGCGCAGGCCAGGGGCGTAACGCGAGAGGTGCCCGTAGTAGGTCGAGTAGCCGTTGCCGTGGATGATCACGAGCAGGTTGCCGTAGCCAACGCTTCCTGGATATAGGTAAGCGATACCCGTGTCGGCGGCGACCACGTCAGTGCCATAGGGACCCGCGATGTCAATCCCGGTGTGGATCTTGTGGGGCCAGGGGCAGTTGGCGTCGTAGACCTCGAGGTAGAAGCTCGAGCATCCGAAACCTTGCGTGATGCAGGAGAAGCCGCATACCGGGAGCGGCCATGCGAACACGCCCGAGCCCCCGCCCGCCTTCCTGGCCGCCGCGTCGTATTGCTGGGCCAGCTTTGCCACCTGGGCGTCGATCGCGGCGCGCTCCGCCTGGACCTGCGCGTACTGTGTCGCCAGCTGCGCTTGCAACTGCTGCTCGTAGGCGAGTGCCGCGGCCTGGGTCGCCAGATTCTTCTGCAAGTCGGCTTCGATCTCCTGCTGCTGCTTGAGCAGGTTCGAGACTTCAGTCTTTTTCTCCAGGAGGGCTGCGTTGGCCACGCTCACCTGCACATGCTCTTGCTGCAAGTCCACCAGCAGCCTTCGGTCAGAGGCCGCGACCTGCTGCGCACCGACCAACCGGTTCATCAGCTGGTTCATGCTGCTGGAAGTGAGCACGAGCTGGATGTAGTTCACGCTGCCGTGCGAATCGACGTAGCGAAGTCGCTCGTTCAACAGCTGGTCGCGGATCGTCGCGTGTGCCTCCAGCGGGACGAGCGCAGCCTCCCCGAAACGGATCTTGCGGCCGAGGTCATCGATCGCCGCCTGCGTCCTGGCGATCAACGCCTCCTGGGCCGCGATCTGGTTCTTAAGGCCGGCGATCATCTGGTCGATCGCGTTGATCTGAGCGACCGTGTTCTTGATCTGGCTCTGGATGCTCTTCAGCTGGTTCTGGTTGTGGACCTGCTGGCCGATGCCCCCGTTGTACGCCACGCATGCCTGGTAGACCGCGGGCGGGTCGCCCGGATAGCAGAAGATGGCGGAGACGTTCTGGGCGGACTGCGGAAACCAGACGAGGGTCGCCAGCAGGGCCGAGATGACGATTCGAACCTTCAACTCAGATCCTCACGTAGCGGCGCACGCCGATGTAGCTGCCGACCGCGCCCAGCAGCGCGCCGGCGATCAGGAGGTCGCGCGCCAGGCTGGAGATGAACGCGGGGTCGTAGCTCAGCGGGATGAACCCGACGTCCGATTTGAACTGCACGACCGCCGGCTCGTATGCGACCGCAAGCAGCGCAAGCGCGATCGCGGCGGCGATCAGGCCGGTCATGATGCCCTCGAGCACAAAGGGCCCGCGGACGAACCATTCCGTGGCGCCGACGAGCTTCATGACCTCGATTTCCTTGCGCCGGTGATACACGGCGGTGCGAATCGTGTTCATCACGATCACCACGGACACGATCATCAAGACGATGAGCAGGGCAACGCCGGCGATGGCAAGCCACTCCGACAGGTCGAGCATCCGGTTGACGAAGTCGCCCTGGTAGTTCGTCGGGTCGGTCGGATCGACACCCGACCACTGACGGCCCATGGCGTCGATCGCCGCGACGTCATTGAGGTTTTTGACCCTGACGTCGAGCTTGGCGTCGAGTGGGTTGCCTTCGATCTGTGTCGCCAGGATTGCGTTCTGGGGGTCGGATTTGAACTCTCTCAGCGCCTCGTCTTTGGTCACGAACGTCACGGTGACGACTCGTGGATCGGCTGCAAGCTGAGCCTGGAAGTCATAGACGGTTTGGAGCGGCGTGTCGTCCGAGACATTGATCGAGATCTCGCTGACCTTCGTCCGGAATCCGTCGAGGACCTGCGCGAACGCGTGTCCGACCAGCAGGTTGATGCCGGCGAGGATCAGGATGAGCGTGATCGACAGAACCGCCGCCAGGCTGACGGCGAGGTTCCGCCAGAAGCTCTGCCAGGCGCTATTGAGCGCGAACTTGAGGTTTCGCAAGATCATCGTGATATCTGCCTGAGCGGTCATCTCTAGCGATCTGCCCCGCGTCGATCGCAATGACGCGGCGGCGGAGGAGATCGACGATCTCCCGGTTGTGGGTTGCCATCACCACGGTGGCGCCGCGTGCGTTGATGCGCAGGAAGAGCTGCATGATCTCCCACGCCGTCGCGGGGTCGAGGTTTCCAGTCGGCTCGTCGGCGATGATGAAGCGCGGCGCGTGGACCAGCGCTCGCGCGATCGCCACGCGCTGCTGCTCGCCGCCCGATAGGTTCGCGGGATACGTTTGCTCCTTGCCGGAAAGGCTCACGGTGTCGAGCGCTTCGGCGACGCGCGCTTTGACCTTGTGGTCCGGCTCGCCCAGCACGCGCATCGCAAAAGCGACGTTCTCGTAGACGGTCAGGTTCGGCAAGAGCTTGAAGTCCTGGAACACGAGCCCGACCTTGCGTCTGTAGTGAGGCAGTTTCCGCCGCTTCATGCGGCCGAGCTCGATGCCGTCGACGAAGATCTTGCCCCTGGTCGGCTTCTCCTCGCGAATCAGCAGGCGTACGAGCGTGGACTTGCCGGCGCCGGAGGGGCCGACCAGAAACAGGAAATCGCCCTGCGGCACCTCGAGGTTGACGTCGCGCAGGGCCTCAGTTCCAGTCGGGTAAGTCTTATGGACGTGCTGGAAGCTGATTACCGGCCGAGTGTCGAAATCCGGTGTTAAAACCATAAGCTGCGTCTCTTGCTGTGGCGTTACGCGCCGGCGGGCGCGCGTGGCTAGGTCGCGGGCAGTATACCCGATGCCCCCGAGCAGTCCAACCCCCTCCCTGAGTGCCAAACACTGGTCTAACGGCGGGAAACTAAGGGGCTTGCGGCGGCTGAATTCAACCGGACAGTCCGGACTGACCGAACTCTGGGTTAGCGAGGACCCCGGATAGTCCGGGCGGTCCGGGCCGTGGCGAAACTCACGACGCCTGCGCGACCTCCCCGGCCCTGCCCAGGCGCCAGCGGAGCCAGCTCTCGATGAAGGGGTCGATCTCACCGTCCAGCACCGCCTGGGCGTTGCCCACCTCGAGCCCGGTGCGCACGTCCTTGACCAGCGTGTAGGGCTGCAGCACGTAGTTGCGGATCTGGGAACCGAACTCGGCGGGCATGATCTGGCCCCGGATCTGATCCAGGTGCTCCGCCGCCTCCAGCTGCTGCCGCTGGAAGAGGCGCGCCTTGAGAACCTTCATGGCCATCTCACGATTCTTCATCTGCGAGCGCTCGTTCTGGCAAGTGACCACGATCCCGGTGGGCAGATGTGTGATCCGCACGGCCGAATCCGTCTTGTTGACGTGCTGGCCACCCGCGCCGGTGGACCGATAGGTATCGATCCGGATGTCCTGCGGATTGATCACGATCCCGGCCTCGTCCGCACTTTCCAGCTCGGGCATGACCTCGACCAGCGCGAACGAGGTGTGTCGACGATGGTTTTGATCGAAAGGTGAGATTCGCACCAGCCTATGCACTCCATGCTCCGAGCGCATCAGGCCGTATGCGCGCGGGCCTCGGACGATGAATGTCGCGCTCTTGAGGCCGGCCTCTTCGCCGCGTGACTCGTCGATGACCTCGGTTTCGAACCGGCGGCGCTCCGCCCATTTGAGATACATGCGCATGAGCATCTCGACCCAATCCTGAGCCTCCACCCCACCCTGTCCGACCGAGATGGTGATGACCGCGTTATGCCCGGCGTATGGATCGGTGAACAGGAGATCGAGCTCGTGGGCGCGCAGCTCGCTGCCAATCTCCGCGAGCTCTGCCGCGACCTGCTTGCGCAGGTCGGGGTCGCCTTCCGCCAGCTGATCCAGCTCGACAACGTCGCGCGCACGCCGCTCGAGCCGATCCCACGTCGCGACCAGCTCGCGATTCTCGGAGGCCTCTCGCGCCATCTGACTCGCTTGTCTGGGGTCATCCCAGACCCCTGGTTGCGCGAGCTCCTGGTCTAGCTCGGCCGCCCGCTTTGCCTTCGCGGGCAGGTCAAAGGTGCTCCTTGAGCTGCAGGATTCGGTTCAGGATCTCTTTAGGTTCGAGCTCAGCGGCCATGGCACCTCTTGTACTTCTTACCTGATCCGCACCAACACGGATCGTTGCGCCCGATTTTATGTTGTGGCGCGCCCGCGGCTGCGTTGACACCAGCCGGCGCGGCGGCCGCGCCGACGGGAGCCGCCCGTCTCTGCTGCGCCGCAGCTCGTCCCGCGCCATTTGCGCCATCTAGCTCGGCGGGACCGCTTTCGGTGATCTGCCTGACGAGAGGCGGTGCAGGGGGCGGCGGCTCGTTGCGCTGTACGTTGACGCGGTAGATCGCCGACACGATCGACATCTCGATCCTCTCGCGCAGCTCGTTGAACATCTCGAAGGCTTCGTTCTTGTACTCGACGAGCGGGTCACGCTGGCCATAAGCCCGAAGGCCGATCCCTTCCCGGAACTGCTCCATCTGGGTCAGGTACTCCATCCACTGCCAGTCGATCGTGCGCAGCATCACGTCGCGCTCGACCATCGGCATCAGGTCGGAGCCGACCTCCTCGACTTTGCGGTCGTAAGCCTCCGTGGCGGATGCGTAGAGATGCTCGACCAGCCCTTCGGTTCCCTTGGTCAGGGCCTCGTCGGGGATCTGAGAGCCTGGCGCGATCGGCAAATAGGTCGACAGGTACTTGACGAGACCGTCCAGATCCCACATCTCGGCGTGACGTGCCTGGCAGTGCTGCTCGACACCCTTGGTGATGATCTCGCGGACGTAGTCAAGAATGTTTTCCCGAGCGTCGGCGCCTTCGAGCACCTTCCGCCGCTCTTCGTAGACGATCTGCCGCTGCTTGTTCATCACGTCGTCGTACTCGACGACGTGCTTGCGGGCGTCGAAGTGCATGCCTTCGACCTTCTTCTGCGCGGAAGCGATCGAGCGGGCAACCCATGGGTGCTCGATCGGCTCGACCTCGAGGCTGTCCATCAGCCGGCCGATGCGGTCGGCCGCCGGGCCGAAGATCTTCATCAGGTCGTCCTCGAGCGAGATGAAGAACTTGCTCGAGCCGGGGTCGCCCTGGCGGCCGGCGCGCCCGCGCAGCTGGTTGTCGATCCGCCGGCTCTCGTGTCGCTCGGTGCCGATGATGTGAAGGCCGCCCACGTCCGTCACGCCCGCCCCCAGCACGATGTCGGTGCCGCGCCCGGCCATGTTCGTGGCGATCGTGACCGCGCTCGGCTGCCCGGCCTCGGCGACGATCGCCGCCTCTCGCTCGTGCTGCTTCGCGTTGAGCACGTTGTGCTTGAGGCCGCGTCGCTCAAGCATCTTCGCCAGCCGCTCCGACTTCTCGACCGAGACAGTGCCCACCAGCACCGGTCGGCCCTCTTTGTTCATCTCGACGATCTCGTCGATCACGGCCTCGAACTTCGACTTCTCAGTCTTGTAGATGACGTCTGGGTTGTCGGCCCGCACCATCGGCCGATGCGTCGGGATGACCACGACGTCGAGGCCGTAGATCTTGTGGAACTCTTCGGCCTCGGTGACCGCCGTGCCCGTCATGCCCGCCAGCTTCTCGTACTGCCGGAAGTAGTTCTGGACCGTGATGGTCGCGATCGTCTTCTGCTCTTGCTGCACCTTGATGCCTTCTTTCGCCTCGACGGCCTGATGAAGGCCATCCGACCAGCGACGGCCGGGCATGGTGCGACCGGTGAACTCGTCGACGATGATCACCTCGCCGTCTTTGACCAGATAGTCGCGATCGCGTAGGAACAACGACTTCGCCTTCAGGGCCTGGTTGATCTGGTGCGCCTCGATGACGTTCTCGAGGTCATAGATGTTCTTGATCCCCGTCCAGCGCTCCATCTTGGCGATGCCGGTCTCGGTCAGCGAAGCCGACTTGTGCTTCAGATCGACCTCGAAGTCCTCGCCTTCAGACAGGCGCGCCGCCCACCGCGCGTACTGGTAGTACTTCTCGGTCGACTCATCCGACTGGCCCGAGATGATGTGGGGCGTGCGCGCCTCGTCGATGAGGATGGAGTCGACCTCGTCGACGATTGCGTAGTTGAGATCGCGCTGCGTGCACTGGGTAAGGTCGCGCGCCATGTTGTCGCGCAGGTAGTCGAAGGCGAGCTCTGAGTTGGTCGCGTAGGTGATGTCCGCGGCGTACGCCTCCTTCTTGCTCGCGGGGCGGAAATGCTGCAGGCGCGGGTCGGGATGCGTCTCATCGACATACTCGGGGTCGTACACAAAGGTGCCCGCTGTGCCTACGTTGACCCCGACCGTCAGGCCGAGCGCCTGATAGATGGGTCCCATCCAGCCGGCGTCGCGGCGCGCCAGGTAGTCGTTCACGGTGACCAGGTGGACGCCATTGCCGGCGAGCGCGTTGAGGTAGAGGGCCAGGCTGGCCACCAGTGTCTTGCCTTCGCCGGTCTTCATCTCGGCGATCTTTCCCTGGTGCAGCACGATGCCGCCCACCAGCTGGACATCGAAGTGGCGGAGGCCGATCGTGCGCCGGCTCGCCTCGCGGCACAGCGCGAATGCCTCGATCAGCAGCTCGTCCAGGTCATGCCCTTCGCGCGCCTCCTCGCGGAGCGCGTCCGAGCGGACGCGCAGGGCTTCGTCGTCGAGCTCCTTGAGCTCGGGCTCGAGCGCGTTGACCGCCTCGGCGACCGAGAGGTGGCGCTTGACTTCACGCTCGTTGGGATCGAGCAGCTTGGAAAGGATGACCATTGTCTGAACTAGAGGTTACCCGGCGGAGACGGATCTAAATCGGGGGTCCGGTGAGCGCTTTCCGGTCGGACTACTGCTAGGGCACCACCGGCTCGATCACCACCAGGGAGCCGTCCGGCCGTTCGACCAGGATCTGGATCTCCCCGGAATCCTCGGCCAGGTAGATCACGAAGGGCTGGCTGTCGGCGTCCAGCTCTGAGCGCGCCTCCGCTTCGGACATCGGCCGCAGCTTGAGCCGAAGGCGCTCGGGCTGCGCCTGACGCGGCGCTCGGCGACCCTCCCCGGCCGGAACACGCACCGGCGAGACGGACTGCTTGCGATGGGTGACCTTCTCCTTGAACGCCACGACCTGGCGGTCGATCTGATGCAGATTGATGCGGCATACCGTGGTCGCGAGACCGCTTCGCTTGCGCTCTTCGGAGAACTCCACCTCGGCCTCCGCCACCCTTCCAAAGTGGCGAGCGAGACGGGTCAGCTTGCGCTGCGCCACATCGCGCACCTCCTGCCCCAGACCGTTGGTGCGGTCGTGCAGGACGACCTTCACAATTCGACTATAAGCGGCCGGGGAAAGGCTGTCTAGCGGGCGGCGGGCTTGTATCCCGGAGGCGGCGGGAACAGGGCTGTGATCTCCTTCGGGAGCGGAATGCCCTGGGAGAACATGCGGTCCAGGATCTTCGGCCGCAGGCCGGTCGGCTTGAACTCGGCGATGACCTTGCCGTCGGGCGTCGCGCCCTTCTGCTCCATCATGAAGATGTCCTGGGTCGTGATCACGTCCTGCTCCATGCCCACGATCTCGGTGATCGCCGTCACCTTGCGGGAGCCGTCGCGCATGCGGTTCAGCTGGACGATCAGGTTGATCGCGCCCGCCACCTGCTGACGGATAGCGCGAATTGGAAGGTCCACCCCGGCCATCAGGACCAGGGTCTCGAGTCGGGCCAGACCGTCGCGTGGGCTGTTGGCGTGCAGTGTCGTCATTGAGCCGTCGTGACCTGTGTTCATTGCCTGCAGCATGTCCAGGGCTTCACCGCCACGACACTCGCCGACGACGATTCGCTCCGGTCGCATACGAAGCGAGTTGATCACGAGGCGCTGGATGGTGATCTCGCCTTCGCCGTTGATGTCCTTCGGCCGCGTCTCCAGCCGGCAGACGTGCTCCTGGTGCAGCTGAAGCTCGGCCGCGTCCTCGATTGTGACGATGCGGTCCTCGACCGGGATGAAGCCCGACAGCACGTTGAGGAAGGTCGTCTTCCCGGTGCCGGTCCCACCCGAGATGATGATGTTCGCCTTTGAAAGCACGGCAGCCTTGAGAAATCCGAAGCCCGCCTCGTTTGCCGTACCGAACCGGATCAGGTCGTCCACCTG
>VBEG01000043.1 GCA_005882115.1 Chloroflexota bacterium | reverse complement strand
CCCGCGCGTGATGCTGTCCGTACCGCGCCGCACTTTCACCGCGCGCAAGTTCGAGTGCGGGTGCAGGTCGGCGTCCACTCCGATGTCGGCGACCACCACACGCGCACCGACCTCACGCGCGAGCACGTTGATGGCCGCGCCTCCGCGGAGGAAGTTGAGCACCATCTGCGCCGTGACCTCACGCGGATACGCGCTCACACCTTCGGCCGCGACGCCGTGGTCGGCCGCCAGCGTGAAGACGACGGCGCCACGCAGCGGCGGATCCATGCGTCCCGTCATGCCGGCCAGGCGGACAGACAGGTGCTCGATCACGCCCAGACTGCCCGCGGGCTTGGTCAGCCGCGCCTGGCGCGCCGACGCCTGCCGCATCGCTCCTTCGTCCAAAGGCGGGATCGCCATGCCGAGGTACGTTAGCCGCCGTGACCTTTCTTCAGTTCCGCACGCTTTGCCTCTCGATGCCCGAGGCGGAAGAGGTCCAGACGTGGGGCGAGGCGACGTTCCGGGTGCGTAACCGGATCTTCGCCATGGGGACGCCGGAGGCCAAATCGGTCTCGGTCAAAGCGTCGCTCGACGACCAGGCAGGTTTGATCGCCATGGACCCGAAGACTTTCTCCGCCTCGGCGTACACGGGCCGGTTCGGATGGGTCAGCGTGCGCCTGCCTGGGCTGAGCCGAAAGCTCGGAGAGCGGCTGGTCAGGAACGCCTGGGAGCGGACCGCCCCCAGGCGTCTACACAGTCAGTAGGCGCGGCGGCTGTAGCGTCGGCGACCCGCGAACAGGCGAACGATGAGCAGCAGGATCGCGGCCCCGATGAACGCCATGATCATCGCGCTGATGATCGGGTGGCCGGCGACGGCGATGTTGAAGTGGAAGAAGCCCGCGAGCACGATCCCGCCGAACAAACCGCCGACGATGCCGACGATGATGTCCCAGATGAGTCCGAGGCCGTGGCCCAGGGCAAGGTGGCTTGCCAGGAACCCGGCCACCAGCCCGACGAGCATCCACACCAGGATCGAATCCAGGTCGATAGTGACGGGCGAACCGTTGACGGAAATGACCATTTCAGGCCCCCTTTACAAAACTAGAACGCGCCACTCGTAAAACGCGCTCTAGCTTCGAGTCACCTTGGCGGCAAGCTCATTGAGCGCCGCCCCCAGCACGCGGTTGAAGGCGGGGTAGGGGTGAATCACGTCCGCCAGCGCGCCCAACGGCGTGCCCAGCTTCACCGCCAGGATGAGCTCGCCCAGGATCTCGCCCGCGCGTGGCGTGACCAGGGTCGCGCCGACGAGCGTGCCGCGAGTCCGGTCGCCGATCAGCTTCAGGGTTCCGCCATGGAAGTCGCTGATGTAGCCACGCGCGGCCTCGCCCGGATCCGTGGCCGCCACGACCACATCGACCCCGCGCTCACGAGCAGCCTGCTCCGGCCACCCGACCGACGCGACCTCGGGATCGGTGTACGTGACGCGAGGCACGGCCGTGTGGTCGGCCCGCGCGTCCTGACCCTTCAGCCGCCGGCCCACGATCTGGCCGTGGTAGTACGCGAGATGAGTGAAGCCGCCGATGCCGGTGATGTCGCCCGCCCCGTAGATCGCGTCGCGTGCCTCGAGGGTCTGCGGGTCGACCTTCAACCAACCCTTGTCCGTCTGGGCAAGCCCGGCTGGTTTCCAGGCTTCGAAGTTGGGTCGCCGGCCGGTCGCGACCAGCAGCCGGGCGCCCGCGACGACCGCGCCGGACTTCATATGCACGACCACGTCGTCGCCGTGGCTCTCAACGGCGACACAGGGGTCGCCCACGAAGACGTCGATGCCATCTGCCTTCAGGTGGGGCAGGAGCGCGGCTCCGGCTTCGGGCTCCTCCAGCCCGAGGAAGCGCGGCCCAGCCTCGACGATCGTGACCTTCGACCCAAGCCTTGCGAAAGCCTGCGCCAGCTCGACTCCGACCGCGCCCCCACCCAGGACCACCAGCCGTGTGGGCAGCTCGCGCGGCACGGCCGCCTGACGGTTGGTCCAGTACTTCACCTTGTCGAGGCCGTCGATCGGAGGGATCGCGGCGGTGCCGCCGTTGGCGATGACCACGGCCTTGCGGGCGACGAGCTGATCGCCGCCGACCTCGATCGTGCGCAGATCGATCATCTTGCCCGCGCCGCGCACGAGCCTTGCACCGGTCTTGATGAGGGCCACGGCGGGCCGGCTGTCGTCGAGGTCGCGCGCCATCCACAGCACGCGCTTCGATACCTTGGGGAAGTCGACGTCCCAGTCCACACGCGACGCTGCCAGCGAACGCGCACGTCCGGCCTCCTCGAGCGTCTCGCCGGAGCGCAGCAGCGTCTTCGAGGGTACGCACCCCCAGTACGGACACTCACCTCCGACTAGCTCACGTTCCACGACGGCGAGGGAAAGCCCGCTGCCCTCCAGCTCGCCCGCGAGCGCTTCACCCGCCACCCCGCCGCCCAGGCACACGACGTCAAACTCCTGCGGCAACGTTGTCTCCTCCTTCGGCGCTTTCGCGCCGTAACGACTCGAGCAGCGATGTCGCGGTGAACGCGCCCGCGTAACGGTCGCCATCGAAAACAGCGGCCCGTTCGGTGGGACTGCTCAGCGCGGCTGCGAAGGCTTCGGTCAGCGTGCTCGAGAGAGGTACGCGCGGCTCACCTGTCCCGGGCCCCCCATCAGGCCTGTCAAGGGTTTGCGGGTTGATCCGCACCACCGACATCCGGCGGACGAGCCTCTCCCGGCCCAGGAACTCGGCCACGTACTCGCTGGCCGGTCGGGTGAGGATCTTTTCGGGTGTGTCGTACTGAGCGATTTCGGCCTGCATCTTCAAAAGGCAGATGCGGTCGCCCACGATCACAGCCTCGTCGATGTCATGCGTGACGAAGACCACCGTCTTGCGCACCGCGCGCTGGATGCTGATGAACTCCTGCTGCAGGCGCTCGCGCGTGATACGGTCGACGGCGCCGAAAGGCTCGTCCATCAAGAGGATCGGGGGATCGGCGGCGAGGGCCCGGGCGAACCCGACGCGCTGGCGCTGGCCCCCTGACAGCTGGTGTGGAAAGCGACCGCGATACTCCGCGGGCGCCAGTCCGACGAGCTCGAGGAGCTCGTCCACGCGCGAGGCGATGCGGGCCCGATCCCACTTCCACAGGCGCGGCACGGTGGCCACGTTGTCGCCGACGGTCATGTGGGGAAAGAGGCCGGTCTGCTGGATGACGTAGCCCATCTTCAGCCGCAGCGTGGCGGGGTCGGTCTCGCGTGTGTCGGCGCCGTCGACGAGCACGCGTCCCGCGTCGGGGTCGAGCAGCCGGTTGATCATCCGCAGCGTCGTCGTCTTGCCGCAGCCCGATGGACCGATGAGCACGCAGGTCTCGCCGTCGGGGATCTCGAGCGTCAGGTCGCGCACAGCGTTGGACCCCGACGCGAACTGCTTGCTGACGTTTTCGAGCCGGATCAACGCTCATCTAACGTAGTCGAATGCGGGCGGGCCTATTCCTCGAATTCGTCGACCCATGGATCAACTGGGATTGGCTTTCGACGCATATCCCGCATGTGCTCGACGCGCTGACCGAGCATGTCGAGCTGACAGTAATCGCGATCGCCATCGGGCTCGCGATCTCGGTTCCCCTCGGGGTGCTCGCCCACCGCAACAGAGTGCTGCGTCTTGTCGTGCTCGGCTTCTTCGGCGCCTTCTACACGATCCCGTCGCTGGCGCTATTCGCGCTTCTCATCCCTTTCACACACCTTGGGGGGACCACGGCTGAGATTCCGCTCATCGGTTACAACGTACTGATCCTCGTCCGCAACGTGCTCGTCGGCCTCGACGCGGTGCCGCGCGATGTTCTCGACGCTGCGGACGGCATGGGGTATCGCTCGACGGCGCGCCTGTTCCGCGTCGAGCTTCCGCTTGCGCTGCCGGCGATCTTCGCGGGGTTGCGCGTCGCCACGGTCTCCACCATCGGCATCGTCACCATCACGGCCCTCATCGGCCTGGGCGGGCTCGGCTCGCTAATCGATGAGGGGCAGATCGAGAACTTCCACACGCCGCTTGTCGTCGGCACGGTGCTCACCGTCGCCCTTGCCCTCGTGGCCGACCTTGGGATCGCAGGCGCTCAGCGCCTCGCGATCCCCTGGGCCAGGCCGGCATGAGCTTTCTAGGCAGCGTTTGGCGATGGTTCGTGGATCCAGCGCACTGGCAGGGCGCCGACGGCATCCCGACGCGCATCGGCGAGCATCTCCATCTGTCCGCGGAATCGCTTGCGGTCGCCGCGGTGATCGCTCTGCCGGTCGGCATCCTTCTCGGCCACTACGGACGGTTTGGGGGCCTCGCGATCAACATCTCGAACGCAGGCCGCGCGCTGCCATCCTTCGGCATCCTGGTCGTCGCCTTCCAGGTCTTCGGCCTCGGTGACCTGCCGGTCATCCTCGCCCTGACCGCGCTCGCCATCCCACCCATGGTCACGAACAGCTACGTCGCCCTTCGCGAGGTCGACCCGGACATTCGAGAGGCGGCTCGGGGAATGGGCTACCGGGAGCTGGCGCAGGTGCTGCGCGTCGAGCTGCCGCTTGCGGTGCCGCTGATCATGGCCGGGGTCAGGACGTCTGCCGTGCAGGTCGTCGCCACGGCGACGCTGGCGGCAGTCATCGCCGGCGGAGGACTGGGCCGATACATCATCGACGGCATCGCCACCCAGCAATATGTGACGACGGCCGCCGGCGCGGTCCTGGTCGCGCTGCTCGCCCTGGCCACCGACGCATCGCTGGCCGGCCTGCAGCGAATGCTGGTGCCGCGCGGGGTCAGGCTTCTCAACGCTCCGGCTACCGCACGGGCGGCGACGTTCAAAGTGGCATAGGTGGAAGAATCGTTCAAGGGCCGGGGTTGCATGCCTCAGGTCCGCTGCGGCCTGTGGAGGGATTGATGAGCATCAAACGGTCGCCGTTTCTTACCTTGGTGGCAGCGCTTGGCGTCTTCGCCATGCTGGCCGCCGCCTGCGGCGGGTCGCCCGGCACCTCGAGCAAGGAGAAGATCACAGTCGGCGGGTTCAAGTTCCCCGAGAGCAGCATCCTCGCGCAGCTATACGGGCAGGCGCTCGCCCACGCCGGCTACCAGGTCAGCTACAAGCTGAACATCGGCCAACGCGAGTTGGTGGCGCCGGCGCTGAAAAACGGCGACATCGACCTCTACCTGGGCTACACCGCGTCCGACCTCGAGTACTGGAACAACAAGGCCGGCGAGGCCGGCGGTGACGCCGCCGCGAATGTCGCCAAGCTGAACGGTCACATCGACTCCCAGGGCCTGGTCGCGCTGACGCCCTCGTCCGCGTCGGACCAGAACGCATTCGCCGTCACCAAAGACACCCAGCAGAAGTTCAACCTCTCCAAAATGTCGGACCTCGCGCCCATCGGCAACCAGCTCGTGCTGGGCGCCGGCCCCGAGTGCCCGACGCGCCCCTACTGCCTCCCCGGACTGCTGCAAACCTACGGCATCCACTTCAAGGCGTTCAAGGCGCTCGACACCGACGGACCCGCGACGCGTGCGGCCTTCAAGAACAACACAATCCAGGTAGGCCTCGTCTTCAGCGCCGACCCCGACCTCAACAGCCTCGGCCTGGTCGTCCTCGACGACGACAAGCACCTGCAGGCAGCGGACCAGGTCGTGCCGATTCTGCGCAAGACGGTCGCCAACGACGAGGTCAAGTCGATCCTCAACAAGGTGAGCGCCGGTCTGACGACGGCGGATCTCCTCGGGCTGAACGCCAAGGTCTCGCTCGAGCACCAGGACCCCGACGCGGCCGCCAAGGCCTACCTGGAGCAGAAGAACTACTTCAGCTAGTCTCGGGTCGTCGTATGGAGCGAGACAACGCAGCCCTCGCTGAGTTCGATCGCGCTCGGGCGGAGTGGGAGGCCGCCTTTGCCCGCGTGCCCGATGACGCCCTTCGTTTTCTGAAGCCGGGCGACGATTATTCGCTCGGCGGCTTGATGGTCCACGTGAACTGGGTGCTCACTCACTACGGGCGGATGCTGGATGCCATCGTCGCCGGCGGGTTCGCATCGGTTGGGCCGCAGGACCCGCCCGGTGAGGAGGCGGAGGTGAGGGAGGCTGCCCGGCGGGGCCTGGAGGTTTCGGAACGTCGGCAGTCGCTGGAGCGAATGGCGGCGCTGCACGCCGAGGTCCGCACGGCGCTGGCGGCACTCGCCGCCTCGGAGTGGAACCGCAAATGCCCGGTCGTGTACGGGGCCGGCGAGGAGCCGTACGACACCAGCCCGCAGGATCTCGCCGGCTGGTTGAGCGACCACTACCGCGAGCACGTCACCCAGACCGCGGAGCTGATCGAAGACTGGAGGCGCGCCTAAGGCAGCCGGTTGATCCAGGCGGTGGTTCCGTACTTCACGGCCACCAGCCGCTGCGCGTCCGAGATTTCCTGCTCCGAGAGCTCGCTCGCCTCGGAATCGAAAGTGTCCATGAAGTAGGCGCGCATTCGGTCGGCGACCTCGTCGCATGTCAGAGGCGTGAACCACGACAGCGGCGAGACCTCCTTGGCGGCGCTGCGCACCCCGCGCTCGACGACGCCGGGCCTGCCGATCCTGATGACCTTCGCCAGCAGATCGACGTCCATCGTGTGCGCGATCGTCGTGTGGTGCAGCACGAAACCGCGCCGCCGGGCCTGGGCGGCGCCGGCGATCTTGCCCCGCGGGGAGATGATGTCGTTGATCTCGCGATACGAGGCCGGCACGCCGAGCTCGTTGAACGCCTGCACCGCCCACGCGTCCAGCTCGGCGTAAGACTTGCGGAAACTGATCCCCACGACCAGTGATTCCGGCAGGTACAGCGAGTAGGTGATGGTGCGGTTCGGCTCGCACAGCATCGTGCCGCCGCCGCTCATACGGCGCGTGACCGCGAATCCGTGTCTGCTCGCCGCCTCCGGATCGACCTCGTTGGCGACGGACTGATGGGAGCCGATGACGAGCGCTCGCTCGATCCATCGCCATATCCGCAGCGCGGGTCGGCGGTGGCCGGCCATCACCTCCTGCAGCAGCACCTCGTCGAGGGCCATGTGCATGTGCGCCGGAAAAGGTGACGGCCCGAGCACATCCCAGCGGACGTCGTGGAGCCTTTGACCCATCACGGCTCTGCCAGTATTCCCGAAGCCATGAGCTCCAGGCGGACGCTGTGGACCGTCTATGCCGTCAACTTTCTCAACGCGACCGGCATGTGGTTCTTCCTGCCGCTGCTGCCGATCTTTCTCGGCCGCAAGGGAGGATCCGCCGCCCTCGTCGGAGTCGTCTTCGCCGCCGGTCTCGCTGCGAACTCGCTGCTTCGGGACCCGAGTCGTGCTGGTCGCGGCGATGCTCTCGACGGCCGCGCTGTTTCTCGCGTATCAGCTTCCGCTGCCGATCGCTGCGTTTGTCGTGGTGCGGCTGCTGCACGGTGCCGCGCAGGGTGCGTACTGGCCCGCGGCCAACGGCCTGCTCGCCGAGGTAACGCCGCTTGACCAGCGCGGCCGCGCGTTCGGCTACATGCAGGCCACCAACATGGGCGGAATGCTCATCGGACCCGCGGTCGGAGGTTTCATCGCGCTGCTCAACCTGGGCGTCGTGTTCACCATCGCCGCGGCGCTGTCGGCGATCACGGTGCTCGCGCTGGTGACGCTGCCCAACGTCCGCGCCCAGGCCACGGTCGAGGTGCCCGCACGCGCCTTTCGTTCGTCGCGTTCGCCTTGCCGGCGACGCTGCTGAGCGGTTACGCGGGATCGCTGGGCGATCGCTTCGGAGCGCGCCGGTTCATCGTCCTCGTGCTCTTCTGTACGGCGTTCTTCGCCGCGCTCTATCCGTTCATCGCGTCGGTCCCGTGGCTGATCGGCCTGGGCCTGATCGAGGTCATCTTCACGATCTCGGGCGTGCCAAGCACGATGGCCGAGGTCAGCCGCAACGCCGAGCCGGGCCAGTACGCGCGCACGCAGGCGGTGTTCCAGACCGTGCAGACGGGAATCCAGATTGTCGGCGCCCTCGCGGGCGGCGCCCTGTTCACGATTTCACCGGTTTACGCGTTCTTGTCCATCGCGGTGGTGTGCGTGCTCGGCGCGCTCACAGGTGTGGCTCCCCGCGTGGTGGCGCCGCGAACGGCGCGCGAGTCGTCGTAGAACGAGAGGATGATTGCGAGCCCGGTCAAGATCGTCCCGCTGCGCACAGAGGCGCTTGCGCCTGTTGCGCAGCCGCGGCTGACATATCGCGGCGGACCCTTGCTCACCGCCGTCGAGACCTTCCTTTTCTTCTGGGGCGAAGCCTGGCAGCAGCAGGCAGACCTCATGGAGCGGATGAGCGGCTTCTTCGACTACGTCGTCGCAAGCCCTCTGATCGACCAGCTCACCGAATACAGCGTGCAGGACTTCACGATCGGGCACGGATCGCGATCAGGAGCGATCACCCTGCGCACCTCACCTCCGACCGAGGTGGCCGACGCCGACATCCAGCGGCTCATCCAAGACGAGATCGCCTCCGACCCGGCGGTCGCGCAACCCACGCCAAACTCGCTCTACTACGTCTTCTTGCCGCCGGGTGTGACCGCGGGACTCGACGGCGGGTCCTCGTGCGTCAACTTCTGCGGATACCACGACCACATCGACGGCAAGTTGTTCTACGCGGTGATGCCGTACCCGGACTGCGGAGGCTGCACGAGCGGGATGTCGGCGCTCGATGCGTTGACCACGAGCAGCTCGCACGAGCTATGCGAGGCGATCACCGACCCGATCCCCGGACAGGGTTGGTACGACGACCAGAACGCCGAGATCGGCGACATCTGCGCCTGGCAGACCAAGCAGCTCGGCGGCTACGCGGTGCAGCTCGAGTGGTCAAACCGCGAAGGCCGTTGCGTGTGACGGCCGCGAGCCCGATCAAACACGTCGTGATCATCGTCAAGGAGAACCACGGCTACGACAACTATTTCGGCACGTTTCCGGGTGGCGAAGGTGTGGGTCTGCCGGCCAGCCCGAACCCGCCACACAAGGATCCCGATCACCGTCACGGTGCCTGGCTCAAGCGTGATACGAGCGCGCCAAGGGTCGCGTTTGCGCGACACGACATTCCCCATTACTGGAGCTACGCCCAGCAATACACGGTTTGCGACAACTACTTCACGGACGTGGCGGGGCCCTCGACGCCCAACCACTTGATGCTGATCATGGCCGACTCGGCATTGATCGACAATCCCAAGACCAACTACCGCATGAGTCCGGGCCCGCCCATCTACGACCAACCTTCCCTGCCGGAAAAACTGGATCAAGCAGGGCTTTCCTGGGGGAACTACAACGGCTACGCGTTCGAGTACATCCGTTACACGAGCGGCAAGATGAAGACCTGGCAGCAGTTTTCCGTCGATGCCGCGGCGGGCAAGCTGCCGTCAGTCTCCTGGCTCTACTCCGATGGGCTGCTCAGCGAGCATCCCGC
Source organism: Chloroflexota bacterium (assembly GCA_005882115.1). GTDB lineage: Bacteria > Chloroflexota > Dormibacteria > Dormibacterales > Dormibacteraceae > 40CM-4-65-16. The sequence continues at coordinate 29,661 of VBEG01000043.1, read as the reverse complement.
GGACACCGCGACTCAGCTCGCGGAGGGTCAGGGCGACGTCAGCAAAGGCAGCCTGTGGACCGCGGGCGAGGTGCAGGCCGTCGTTTCAGCTGGCCTGTGGCCGCAAGCGGCGATCTTCATCACCTGGGACGACTGGGGCGGCTGGTGGGATCACGTCACGCCCCCGGAGGTCGAGAAGTGGACCGACGGCACCCAATTTCGCTACGGCGGTCGGGTCGGGTGCCTGGTGCTGAGCCCGTACGCACGCGGCGGTTACGTGTCCAAGGCGCTGCACTCGCACGTGAGCCTTCTCAAGTTCTGCGAGCGCAATTTCGGCTTGCCGCCGCTCAACGCGCGCACGACTGCCGCCGATGGCATGGAGGACTGCTTCGATTTCGAGCAGAAGCCACTGCCCCCGCCTCAGTAGGTGATGCTGTCGAGCGATCTCCAGCCGTATGAGACTTCCTGCAGCAGCGCGGACCCGATCGTGATCGGCTGCTCGCGTACGTACGTCCCGCCAAGGCGTTCGTAAAACCTTCTGGCCGGGAAGTTGTCGCGCAGCACCCACACGATCATCTCGGTCAACCCCATCTTGCGTAAGCCGGCTGTCACCGCGCGCACCAGCGCGCGGCCGTGGCCGCGGCCCTGGGACTCCCGCATCACGTAGATGGCGTAGAGCTCTCCAGCGAAGCCAATCTCGCCGGCGCGTTCGCGTCCCCCTGAGGCGAAGGCCACAACCTCGTGAGCGTCTTCGGCGACGTACACGCCGGAGCCCTGGTCGGCGATCGTTCGCTCCCACCGCTCCTCGTACCGAGCCTCGCTCAACGAGTCGAGGAAGTCGTCGGGCAGTTGACCGCGATACGCAGTCCTCCAGGTGGCGACGTGAACCCGCGCGATCGCGGCGGCGTCACCGATCTCAGCCGGTCTGACGAGGCTGACCATGAAGTCAAAATCTAGACCGAAAAGCGATGGACGACTTACCGCAGCCCAGCCACCGGGCTCGGCGCGCGCTGCCCTTGATCGCCTCTGCACTGACCGCGATCGTGGTGGTCAGCCTCCTGTACCTGACGTCGGGCATCCGGTCATCGCAGTCGCCTGCCAGCTCGGCCCCGATCGCGGTCATGTCCGGACCGTACTTGGCCAGGTACGACTTCATCAGCCCGTCTGTGGGTTGGGCCCTAGTCCTCGATTACAGCAGCTTCGCCACCAGTTTCAGGATCTTCAGGACAACCGACAGCGCGAGCCACTGGCAGCTGCAGTACACGGGCCAGGCTGAGGGCGGCCAGACCTACATCCACTTCTTCGACCGCGACCACGGCTTTGCCTACGCGGGCCTTCTGTATCGGACCGTCGACGCGGGTGTGCACTGGGAGCAGATGCAGACGCCGGGATACTTTTCGATGTTCGCGAGCCCGGCTCTTGGTTGGTCGCTTGGGGCCCAGGATCACATGTACTCAACTTCCGATGGAGGTGTTACGTGGAAGCGGCTGCCCTCGGATTTGCCCGGATCTGCGGTCGGGGGCTATGGGGCTGGACCTGAGCCGGCCAGCTTTCGCGACACCGGCGAAGGATGGCTCGGGGCGGGATACCTCGATTCCCCGACCGTCTACCTGACCATTGACGGTGCGGTGACCTGGCGTGCGGTAGCGATTCCTCCTCCTGCATCCGCGAATAACCCTGGCTACCTGACCACCGTCTCGGTGGCGCCGGGCGGCCAGGTGGTCGTGCTGATCAGCGATGAAACGATGCTGCTGGGCGCGTATGCATCCGACGACCTCGGCAAGTCGTGGCGCGCGGTGACACTGCCTCCGACTCTTTCCACGTTCGCCGACCTGTCCTTTGTCGATGCCATCCACTGGATCGCGCTGCGAGCCGGCTACGTGTACAAGACCGCCGACGCAGGTGCGAGGTGGTCGTCGGTCCCGGTCTCAGGGTTACCAGACGATTGGAGATACGTGGACGCCCACGCGATCGACGGCGATCATGCGTGGTGGTCGATGATCGCGACGGCCAGGTCGACCGACAGCGCGCTGGCCATGACCTCGGACGGCGGCCGCCACTGGAAGACGGTCAACGTGCCCAACCCAAGACTAAGCTGACCTGGAAGTCGGCATGGAAACGGAGCTCGACGCAACTCCTTCGGGTGCCCGCGCGCTGCGCGCCCTGTCGTTGATCGCCGTATCCGTGCTCGTGCTCGTGGGGACGGGGATCGCCTACCTGCATCCCTCCCTGTCCGTCTTCACCGCGGCCGGGACGAGCCCGGCCGTACTCCAGAGCGCCTACAGCGTCAGCGCCGTCGACTTCATCGACTCCAAGACGGGTTGGGTCGTCGCCCAGTTTCCGTCGGGCAACATCGCCGTCCTCCACACGACCGATGGAGGCACGGCCTGGACGCGACAGCTTTCCTTGCGCGGCAACGGCCACGCCCAGTACATCAAGTTCTTCGACATGATCGTCGGCGTCTTCGCCATGCTGGGGGGCAGCCCGGTGCTCTATCGCACTTATGACGGCGGCGCATCTTGGGCCGCGATGCCCATGTTGGGCCCGGGGGCGTCCCTGCTTTCGGTGTCGTTTCTCGATTCACGTCATGGATGGATGCTGGCCCGACAAGCAGGCGAGACACCAGGCTCGCCACCGAACCTGTACCGAACAGAGGACCGCGGCGGGAGCTGGATCAACCTCGGTCGGCCTCTCGCCGCCCCTGGGCAGGCCTATCAGGTCCGCTTCTCATCTCTGACGATGGGATGGCTCGCCACTTCGGGACCTGAGCCATTCGCATACAGGTCCGAAGATCTCGGCGACACCTGGTCACGGGTGGCGCTTCCCTCGCCGCGCGGAGCCTGGCCTGCGTCAGGACAGTTCTTCGTCGGCGTTCAGCCGACATCCGGAGGCGGCGCGCTTGCCTCGATCGTCTACTTCCCGCTCGTCAAGGGTCGCAGCGGCGTCGGCGGCTCCATCCGCGCCTTCCCGCCTCTGACCGTCCGCGTGTTCGACGGCGGAAAGCCGGACACGTACACGTATACGACCGTCCTCGACCGGCTCTCGATCGGCGGCCGCGCCGGGGCTCAGGCGCCGAACGAGACCGTGCTCAGCACGGTGGACAACGGCACCAGCTGGACACCCTTCCGGCCGCCCTCTACGGCGGGTGCCATCGGTTACTTCGACGCCGCCGACTGGTGGTGGGTCGGCGCCGGATCGTTGTCGAGAACCGCCGACGCAGGCATCAGCTGGACCAACCCCCAGAGCACCGCTGTCGTGGAGCCCTTGCCCGGCTCGCTGCAGCTTCTCGACGAGTCCCATGCCTGGTTCGCCGCGTCACTGGGGTCGCAGCCGGTGCTCGAATCGACGGATGACGCCGGGCTTCGCTGGCGGATCGTGCTGCTGCCGGCGCTTGCGGACAGCCCTCAGGCCTTGACGTAGGCGATCACGGCGCGCGCTTCGGCGACGATCTGGCCGTCGGCCTGCTCGACAGTCGTGTCGCAGAAAGCGAGCCGCTTGGTGCGATGCCGGACCGTCGCCCGAGCCACCAGCCTGCCGGGTTTTGCGGGCCGCAGGAAGTCGACCTTCAGGTCCGCGGTGACCGTGGTTTCCCCTTCCTCGGCGTGGGTGAATGCGACGGATCCGAGGGCTTCGTCGGCGATCGTGGCGATTGCTCCCCCGTGGACGATCGGCCCGCGAGGGGTGGGAAACCCATGCGCCTCGGCCGTGAGCGTGGCTTCGAGCACAAGCTTGCCGTACGCGACCTCCACGATCTTGGTCCCGATGTTGGCCACCATGCCGGTCGCGGACCATTCCTCGTAGAGCTCCGGAAGCGCCGCGACTCCGTAGTGCAACTCCTCTCCGTTCATGGGGAGGCGCCAACTCTTCCCCATTCATGGGGAAGTACCCGGCCTAGCCGGGGGATGGGGCCGGTGGACCGGCTCAAGCGCCGAGTCCGCGGTGCAGTTCGATGAGTGGCGAGACCAGCCGGTAGCCCATCTGCTCGTTGATGCGAAGGATCGGCGGATTGTCGGCGTCGTTGTTCGTGCGGACCCGCTCGAATCCGGCCTCGATCGCCTGCCCCATCGATTCGTACTTCAACGCGCGAGCGATACCGCGGCCGCGCACGGCCCGCGACGTCCCCGTGAAAATCGTCCACGGCACACCGCGCACCACTGGGCAATCGAGAACCGAACAGCCGACGATCGCGTCGCCTTCGCGAGCGATCCAGAAATTCTCCTCACGGACGCCCGGGTTCTCGAACCAGAATCGCATCCACTCGGCGAACGTGAGGACACGCCAGGGGACGGTGGTCGGGATGTCCTTCTCCGACTCGATCACAGTCGCGTAGAGCTTTCGATACTTCTCTGGGTCGCTGTCCTCGGCAAGGACGAGCAGCTTAACTCCAACGTCGCGCATCTGCCGCCGGCACTCGTCGCGCGCGGCGAGTATCTCGTCACGGTGCTTCAAGAGGTCCAGCTCGGACATTCGCATCCTGCGGTCTTCGCGATAACCGAGGCGTTCCAGCGCGGCCGCTTCGAGCTTGAAGTCTTCGCGCACCCGCGCGACAGCGGTCGCCGCTCCTTCACCGCGAAGCCATTCCTCCGCGATCTCGACCAGCGCCGCGTAAAGCGAGTCGCTCCACGTGTCCGGGTGCAGGCTTACCCGGACGGTGCCGTAGCGGTTCTCCTCGCGGTCCCACAGCTCGTGCGTCGCGCTTACGTATGCGATGGCGGCCCCATCGCGGAGGGCCACCTTGCGCATGCCCTTTTCCATCTGGTCGGTCATCCGCCACCAGTGCCGAAGCAGCACCGGATCGCGTGGTTCCTCGGGGTCACGCAAGCTGTCGAGGTCCGCGACCAGCGCCGCGTCGTCGAGCGTGGCCGGCCGCAGTTTGAGCTCCGAAATCGTCTCCGGCATGTCTTTACTAGAAGGGTAAAGTCTGGAGGTTGATAGCCAGGCGCGTGGGCGAGAGGGTTGGGTTCGGCAGCCGTCGCAGCCGCGCCGTGCACCGGCTCGCGCTTTCGCCCGCGTGCTGGGGTGTCAACGAGGATGGCGGATGGGGCCACCAGATCGACGCCGAGCGCGTCCTCTCCGAGGCCGCCGCGGTGGGCGAAGGCGCGATCACGGCCGGGCCGCCGGGGTTTCTGCCGGACCGGAGCGATCAGGCCAAGTCCCTGCTCCGCCGGCAGCACGTGCAGGTTGTGGCCGGCCAGGTGCACGCGATCCTTCATCACCACGCCACGCGCGGACCGGAGCTCGCGCATATCGACGGCCACGCGCACTGGCTCGCGGCGATCGGCGCCGACACGCTGGTTCTTTCCGCGATTCCCGAGCGATCGCCGAACGCGGCGCGGCCAGGGCCGCTTTCGAACGCGGAATGGGCGCATCTGCTGCACCTGGTCGGATCCGTCGAGCACGTCTGCGCGCGCCACAGGCTGAAGCTCGCCGTGCAGCCGCGCTTCGGCAGCACGATCCAGGGCCCCGAGGAGATCGAGCGTCTACTGGTCGGATCCGAGGCCGGCGTGTGCCTCGACATCGCGCACCTTGTGATCGCGGGCGCGGACCCGGTCGAGGTCGTGGAGCTCGCGGCTGGACGCATCCAGCACGTGCATCTGAACGACGTCGACCCCGATGTCGCGCGACGAGTGCGCGAAGGCTCCCTCGACTACAAGGAAGCGATCGCGCGCGGCCTCTACATGCCGATCGGCGAGGGTGGCGCCAAGGTTGAGCGCGTCATCGACGCTTTGCGCGCGTCGGCTTACCGCAACTGGTACACGCTGGAGCAGGAAACAAGGTTGGCGACCTCAGACGACCGGCCGCTCGGCCGGATCAGCCGCTCGCTGGAGTACGTGCTACCCCTACTGAGCTGAGCGCTAGATGGTTCGGCCGGCTCCCGCCCAGTAAGGATCGCGCAGCTTGCGCTTGAGCAGCTTGCCGGCAGCGTCCCGAGGCAGCTCATCGACGAAATCGATCGATCGAGGTTTCTTGAAGCCGGCGAGCCGGTCGCCGCAAAATGCGATCAGGGCGTCGGCCGTGACCTCCATCCCACCACGAAGCTCGACGACCGCCTTCACCGACTCTCCCCACTGGTCATCGGGCACGCCGATGACCGCCGCGTCCATTACCGCGGGATGCGCGTGAAGCACTGCTTCGATCTCAGCCGGGTAGATGTTCACGCCACCCGAGATGATCATGTCGATCCTCCGGTCGCAGATGTAGAAGTAGCCCTCCTCGTCCCGGTACGCGACGTCTCCCACCGAGAAAAATCCTTCGTGCAGGCTGCCGCGGGTGGCATCGGGCCGGTTGAAATACTCGGCGAGCCAGTTGCTGCGGACCATGAGCTCCCCCGGCTCCCCAACCGCGGCCTCGGCCCCGTCCGCGCGCACGAGGCGGATCTCCTGACCGGGCAAGGCGGTTCCGCACGATCCGGGCTTGCGAAGCTGGTCTTCCGGCCTGAGGACGGTGTTGATGCCGGTCTCGGTCGCGCCATAGAACTCCCACACCACCTGGCCTAAGACCGCTTCGGCTCGAACTTTCAACGCGTACGGACATGGCGCCGCGCCGAGGATCACCGCTCGCAACGACGATGTATCGCGCGGTCGCTTCTCCTGAGCGTCGACCAAACGCTGCAATAGAGTCGGCGCCATGAACGTGGTCGTCACGCGATGCCGTGCGATCTGATCGAGCGCCACCTCAGCGTCGAACTTCGGCAGCAGCACCACCGTGGAGCCCAGGACCTGGTGCAGCGCTGAGAAGAACGCAACGCCGCTGTGGTAGCCGGGACCGCACACCAGGTGGACGTCCGACTGCGTGAGCTCGAAGGTGGAGATGACCTGCAGCACGTTGGCGATGTCCACGCCATGTGGCCTCCAGGCGCCCTTGGGGATGCCAGTCGTGCCGGACGTGTAGATCATCGACGCGCCCAGGCCCTCGCTCACCGACGCGAATTCGTCTGCTGCAGAATCAAGCAGCTCGTCGTAGGAAAGCCATCCCTGCGGCACTCGATCACCTACGGCGACGAAACGCATGTCGTGCTTGACTTGCCCGATCGCCGCGGCCATCACCTCGACGTGGTCGGGTCCGGAGGCAGCGGCCTTCGCGCCCGAATCGTTGAGCACGTACGCGATCTCCGGGCCGCGCAGCCGGAAGTTGACCGGCACGATGACCAAGCCCGCTCGTCGCAGCCCGTTGGCGATCTCCGCGCCTTCGATGGAATTGAACGACATCCACGCGACACGGTCGCCGTCGCGGCATCCGAGCGAGGTGAAGGCGTTGGCGACCCGGCTCGCATGCCTGTTGAGGGTTGCGAAGTCGAGGACGCGATCGCCGCAGATGACGGCCGGCTTGGCCGCCAGCGCTCCGGCGTGGCCCGCCAGGAAATCCAGACCCACGGATCTGATCCTAGGAGTGGCTGGGGCTGGGCGAAAGCGTCGGCGTTGGCTTTGCCGAGCACAACGTGTTGCTCGCGAGACCGAACGTGAACGCCGTCGGCGTCACGCTTCCCGCGATCACCACGCGGTAGCGGTAGCAGCCTCCGAGCATTGCCCACGTGTCGGTGGGGGCCCAGTGATGAAACACCACCGACGCATTCATGGGCGGGTACTTCGCCAGCGTGTCGGGCTGCGCGTCGGCGATCGATTCGATGGGTGAAGTCTTCGACGAATCGAACTGCCAGAGATAGATCTTCGTGAGGGGGCGATTCGCAGGCGTGTCGGCCTGCGCTGGCAGCTTGGTCGCGGCGAGCAGCGCGTCCACCATCGTCTGCGGGCCCTTGCTCGCCTTCACCGAATCGAAGGTCAAGCCCGTGATCGCTGCGGACCAGGAGACTCCCACGACGTTTCCGCCGGCAAGGTAGCGCGACGCGGGGGGGCCGTCGGGCGCCGACGTCTTGTACAGCTCGACTTCGCCGTTCACCGCCACCGCAAGCTGCGCGCCGTCCGGGCTCCACGACAGCCCATCGGGATGCGGCAGCTTGGAGTTCACGTGCTTGACGCCCGTGCCTGTGGGACTCGGCCGGACCGACGGCGTCGCCACCGCCGCCGCGCTCGTGCTTGGCGAGCCAAGCGGCAGCTCGCTGTTGATGGGCTCGATGACGGCGCCGTGATCGATGTTCGCGACCGCGACCATCGTCCCGTCGGGACTGAATGCGATCGGTCCGTCGTCCACTCCGAGCTTGATCGGGAACGGATTGACCACGCCTGCATCGGCGTTGAGCCAGTACCAGGCTCCGGTGCCGAACGCGCGCACGGCCAGCAGTCCGGAGCTTCCCGGCGCCGCGCCTTCGGTGAAGAACGCGGTTTGAGCCGGCGGCTTCGACAGCACCTTCAACGGTCCCGCCGGTTTTGTCAGGTCAAGGGCGTCGACCTCGTAAGTCGTGCAGCATCCGACGCTGAGACCGAGGTAGTGAGAGTTGGCGACCAGGCCGATCGGGCCTTCGCTCGTCGAGTCCATCGACGCGGCGATCGGATCGATGGTGCCGGAGAACGGATCGACGCGAAACAGCCAGTCATAGGGGACAACACCCGCCGTGGTCCGTCTCTCTGGTGGCCGGTCGTCGTGGATCGTGAAGTAGAGGACGGGGTGGTCGAGACCGGGCGCCGGGCCCCAGACCGGGCCGGCGACTCGAAATGCGCCCGCGGCCGGCAGCGGAGCCACGATCGTCGACTTCCCGTTGGTCGGGTCGAGCACGCCGATGCCGGCGGCCGCTGCGTAAGCGATCAACCCCTGGCTCATGCCGCCCGCCGATGCCGAGGGCGAGCCCGCCGGCGGGGCGCCGGCGCTGCCGCTGCACGCGGTCAGCAGGAGGGAGGCGAGGAGGAGCATCGGTTTGCGCACGCGAAACCGCGATCGTAACGTCACGGAGTTACCCAACGACGCCGCCGTCGTTTGGCTACTCAGATGCGGAAATTGATCCTTGTCGCCGCGGTCGGGCTCCTTTCCGTTGCCTGTGGCGCAACAGGAATCGGCAACGGGTCGAACCCCACTCCGTCGCCATCGAGCCCAGGACAGCGGTTCGACGTCACCGCGACCGATACCGACCACGCGATCACGATGCGCTCCGGTCAGACGCTGGAGGTCGTGCTCCACGCCCCCACCGGGGTGAACAGCTGGACGCACCCGGTCTCGAGCGACCCCTCGACGCTCGCACCGATCGTCGATCCCGCGGCATCGGCCGCACGAGGAGTCACGCTGAGCGCTTTCCAAGCGAGAAAGGCCGGTGAGGTGGACCTCACCGCGACGGCGTCTCCGATGTGCTCACCGGGCATGGCGTGCCCGATGTATATCGCGCTCTATTCGCTGAAGGTGGCGATCACGCCTTAGCGGGCATGCCGGCCGCGCGGAGCGTCGCCGCCACCGCGTCGAGCTGGGCGCGGGCGGGCGGGTGCTCGTACGTCTCGGGGAACGTGAGCCCAAACCCATCCTTGGGGTAGCGCGGGATGACGTGGACGTGGAAATGGGGGACGTCCTGGTAAGCAGTCTCGCCGTCCATCACGAGCAGGTTCACGCCGCTCGCGCCGAGCGCGTGGCGGGCCACCTCGGCGAGCTTGCGGGCGATCCAGAACGTCCGCATCGCGGCCGTCTCGTTGATGTCCGTCATGAGCACCGCATGCTCACGAGGCAGCACGAGCATGTGGCCGTGGGTGATGGGCTGGACGTCCATGAAGGCCACGACTGTGTCGTCCTGGTAAGTCCAGCTCACGGGCGACTGGCCCCTGATGATCTCGCAGAACACGCACTGGTCGCTCATGCGGGGAAGAGCTTAAACGTACGTTTAAGAATCCGAGCCGCCTTGCGCCTCGGTCGATGCAGGCTTCGGCGGCGCAGCCGCCGGGCGAGGCCTTGGAGCAGCCTTCGCCTCCCCGCCGGCCGGGGAGGTCGGCGGCGAAGCCGCCGGGCGAGGCCTTGGAGCAGCCTTCACCTCCCCACCGGCCGGGGAGGTCGGCGGCGAAGCCGCCGGGTGGGGACTTGAAGCTGACGCAACCTCCGCGATGCCGGCGCCGTTGGTGGCAGCCTCGACCTCGACCGGCAGGGGCTCCGACCCGTTCGCCGAGATCGCCGCGTCGCCGATGACCGCAACCTCCCCCTGCACGCGGGGGCCGCGGCGGCGCCTCCGCGTCCGGCGGTCGCCCCGGTGCGGCCGCGACAGGCGCTGCACCTGGGACCGGATGCCGACTCGCTGGCAGGCCGTGACCACGGCGCCGACTCCGGCGACCAGGCCTTCCTCCTTGCAGTGCTCGAACAGGGGACCGAAGAGCTCCGGCGCGCCGCCGATGACGGTCTTGGAGTCGCCGACGATCACGAGCAGCTTCTTGGCCCGGGAGATGGCGACGTTGACCCGGTTCGGGTCGTTGAGGAAGCCGATCGCGGCGCGGTCGTTGGACCGCACCAGGGACAGGATCACGCCGTCCGACTCGCGGCCTTCGAAGGCGTCGACCGACTCGATGTCGTCGGGCGGGACGATGCCCTTCAGCGATCCCTGCAAACGGTTGACCTGGGAGTTGTACATCGCGATCACGGCGAGCTTGGCCTTGCGCACGCGCCGCCGGATGATCGAGGTGATGTCCTTGCACAGCGCGACCTCGAACTCGTTGGCGACGGACCGCTGCGCGTCGCGGTACTCGTCCTGGGCGCCGGTGTCGACCCAGACCAGCTCGCGGTCGAACGGCCACGGCAGCGGCATCCGCGGGTGCGGCGCCTCGTGGATCAGCTTGCCTTCGTAGAAGAGGTCGGATACCACGCGGCCGATTGGCTCGCGCATCCGGTACTGGCGCGGCAGCATGATCCTGGACCCCGCAGGCACCTTGTCCCACACCCAGCCGTAGAAGCTGTCGTCGCGGACGACCTCGTCGAGCGGCTGCGAGATCTTGAACGTCGACGCCGCTTCTTCCATCACGGGCGGGAGCTGGTTGAGGTCGCCGATCATGACCCACCGCTTGGCCAGGGGCATGAGCGCCAGCGCCTCGTTGGCTCGCACCTTGTTGGCTTCGTCGAGGATGAGCCAGTCGAAGACCTTGAAACGTAGGCGGGAATCGATCGTCAGGCGGTTGCACGTGCCCGCGACGAGGTTGTACGGCTCGAGGTCGTCGCCCTCGACCAGCGTCGGCCGCAGCCGGCGGGGCACCTTGCCCGGCTCGGCGATGCGCGCCTGCCGGACGTGGGAGAAGCCGAGCAGCCGCTCCTGGCCTGTGTCAACCGCGTCGTTGGAGTGGGAGGAAAGGAGGATCGAGGAGTTCGGGTTGCGACCCAGGATGCGGCGTATGGATTCCACGATCGCGGTCGTCTTGCCGGTGCCTGGCGGGCCCTGGATGAGGTAGAGCTGGCCAGGCCGCAGTCCCATGACGCGGGCGACCGCCTCCGCCTGCTCCGTGTTGGGATCCGGAAGGTGGTGCGCCTTCTTGCCGTCCAGGGGGACTTGCGGCGGGGTGCCGAGCCAGCCCGGGTCAGCCAGCTCCGCGGCGAGCGCGCCGGTGCGCGGGCTGCCGATCTGGAGCTGCCTGATGACCGACCGCTGGGCTTCGAACATCTCGACGCTCGCGGTCGGCAGGACGATGCCTTCGTCCGGCAGGGGGTCGTAGCGGCGGAAGCTGACCCACAGGTTGGAGCCCTGGATCCGGTCGAGCGACATGCCGCGGTACTCGGGGAAGCCGGCCGACCGCACGGTCAGCGAGTCGATGCCCCGGTAGATCCGCCCATCGCCGTCGTCGGCGAGGTGAAGGATCGCGCGCACGTACTCGCCGCCCCGCATGTCCTCGCCACAGTTAGGGCAGTGGATGCCGTTGGAGGTAGGAACCTCGGTCTCGCACTTGGGGCACTCGATCCACTGCTCCGTCGCCTCGTAGCGCCGGACGGCAGCCTCGGCGAGCTTCTCACGGTAGTCGCGGAGATGCTCGATGAACCGCATGGTCGAGTCGAGGATTGGTTGGGCCTTGGCCTGCTCCCGAAGCACGATCGCCGTGAATCCCTCGAGGTCGCCGTCCCACTCCTTGACGATGTGGAGCTCCTGGTAGCCGAGCCGCAGGCGGTTCTTCTCCATCTCGTAGGCGCCCTCGAGCTCCTGCCAGTCGCTGATCTCGAGGGCGAGGCCCATCGGCGTCCGGCCGAGCTTGCCCGTGATCAGCGTGGAGCTGACCTGGCCGATGAATTCGAGCGGCTTTTCCGGCTTGATGACGTTGTAGGTGCCGTCAATGAGCTTCTGCTCCTGGAGCACCTGGCGCAGCAGCTCCGCGCCCCCATGGGCCTCCAGCGCCGTCACCTTGGCGGCGGCGGGCGTGCCGGGACGGACGCGGATGCCCAGACGCCCGGTCTGGATCTCCTCGCCCGGGATGTCTGGGTTCCAGAGAGGCAGGACGTCGCCGGGTATGGGCGTGCTCATACCAGGCGAGGCCAGAGGTTGGTACGGATGAGACGTGTGATGGGGGTCAACTCAGATTAGGTGAGGTCCCCAGGCGGGACCTAGCGCCCCAACGGGCACGGCCTACGTTACCACACCCCGCGCGCCCCCTTGCGTTCCCCTACAAGTGGGGGAAGAGCAAACTTGACCCCGCTTTGTGGAAGAACCGGCTGAAGCCGTACGACCTGCTTTCCAGGGACGAGGAGAGCACCATCCACGAACAGGCGATGACGATCCTCGAGGAGATCGGCGTCGACTTCCTGCACGGGCGGGCCCGGGACCTCTTCGCCAAGGCGGGGATGCGGGTCGAAGACAATCGCGTACGCTTCGAGCGCGCCTTCGTCATGGAACAGGTCGCCAAGACGCCCCCGACCTTCGACCTGCAGGCGCGCAACCCGGCGCGCTCCGTGGTCCTGGGCGGCGACAACGTTGTCACCGCGCCGGTCTACGGGCCGCCCTTTATCACGGACCTGGAGCGTGGCCGGCGAGGCGCCACCATCGAGGATTTCACGAACTTCGACAAGATGGCGCAGGCGGTGGAGCAGATTCATTGTGCGGGCGGCACGACGGTCGAGCCCGAGGATCTGCCGCTCGGCACGCGTCACCTCGATATGGTCTATTCGCATATCCGCTGGACCGACAAGCCGTTCATGGGCAGCGTGATCTCGGACGAGAACGCGCGCGACACGATCGAGATGGCGTCCATTGTCTTCGGCGGTCGGGAGAGCATCGAGAAGACTCCGGCGGTGATCAGCCTGATCAACGTCAACAGCCCGCTGCGCTACGACGACCGCATGTTGGGCGCGCTGCTCGAATACTCAGACGCAGGGCAGCCGGTGATCGTGACGCCTTTTTTGATGGCCGGCGCGATGTCGCCGATGGGCCTTGCCGGCAGCATCGCCCAGCAGACGGCGGAAGCGCTCGCGGGGATCGCGCTCGTCCAGCTCATCCGGCCCGGCACACCGAGCGTCTACGGATCGTTCCTGACCAACACGGATATGCAGTCGGGCAGCCCGGCGTTCGGCACGCCGGAGTCGGCGATGGGCATCCTCGCCAGCGCTCAGATGGCGCGTCATTACAACCTGCCGTTCCGCGGCGGCGGTGCCATGACTTCATCGAAGGGACCAGACGCCCAGGCCGCGTACGAATCGATGATGTGCATGTGGCCGACCATCCTCGGCCGCGTCAACTTCGTTCTCCACGCCGCGGGTTGGCTGGAGAGCGCGCTCCTCGCGTCCTATGAGAAGTTCGCGATCGACGTTGAGCAGCTTCGGATGTTCGAGTGGTTCCTGGGCCACGGCCTGCCGGTCGACGAGGAAGGGCTTGCGATGGATGCTTTGCGCGAGGTCGGGCCGGGCGGTCACTTCCTGGGCGCCGAGCACACCATGCGCCACTACCGGACGGGTTTCTACCGGCCCTGGATCTCGTCGACCGAGAACTACGACCGCTGGCAGCGCTTCGGCTCGCGCACCGCGGACGTCGTCGCGGCGGAACGCTGGAAGCAGCTCCTCGCGGAGTACCCGGACCCCGGCATCGATCCCGCGGTCGATGAGCAGCTGAAGGAATTCATCGCCAGGCGCAAAGGGGAGCTTGGCGACTCCCCCTGAGTCGAATAGCCAGTCGAGGGCGCGCCAGCGCCTGGGTTATCTGCTGGGCAAGATCGCGTCGGGCGCGCCCGCGCCGGCCAGCGGGTCCGCTGCCGCCACGGTGGTCGCGGCGTCGGCCGCGCTCCTGCAGAAGGTCGCCCTGCGGTCAGAGAAGTGGAAAGGGGCGGAAGCGGCGCACCAGCGAGCGGAGGAACTCCGGCTCCACGCCGAAAAGCTCATCGAGCTCGACTCCACCTCATTTCTGGAGTTTCTCGCCGCTCAGAGGTCGGGAGGCCACGTGGACGCTGCGCGAGAGAAGACCATCGACACGCCGCTGGACATCGCGCGCACCGGCGCCGAGGTCGTCGAGCTTGCCCAGGTCCTCGAGAAGAATGGCAATCCGAACCTGATGGCCGATTCGGTGGCGGCATCGATCCTTGCGCGGGCCGCTGTGGCGACGGCGGCGATGCTGGTGGAGGTAAACCTCTTGCACCGCTCCGACGACCCGCGCCTTGCCGAGGCCCAGCGCCTGGTCGGCGCGGTCAGCGCGTCCGTTGACCGGCCAGCCGCTCGAGGCCGCGCAGATGATTCCGGTCGTGCTCGAGCGCGATCTCGAGATAGCGATCGACCGACACGTCCCCGTACTTCAGGTGGTGGCCCGTCAGGGCGCGACGGTCGCCGTCCAGGGTCCTGACGTACGCGATGAGGCGCTCACGGGACGCGCTCCATTCGTCAAGAGCGTTCTCCAGCTGGATCCCGCTGAAGTCGGTGTCGTCGTTCGTGTAGATGTCGAAGCTGGGATTTTCGCCTGAGGCTATGGCGCGGATCCTCGGCTCATAGCACTCGCGTTCTGTAGCGGCGAGGTGCGCCGCGATGTCGCGCAGGTTCCAGGCGCCGACCCGCGCGGATGAATCTTCGGCGGAGATCTGCAGCATCACTGTCACCAGCCGCTGGCTGTTCGTGAGCCGCTCGAGGATATCGTCGTCGCTCATGACTCCTCGGGGTTGAGGAGTCGCGAGCGCGGGTTGGCGACGGTGAGCTCGTCGATGAGCTGCTTCACCACCGCATCCGGGGCGCCGTCCCGCTCCTCGACCGGTCCCCACTTCCAGCCGTCGAGATACGCGTCCATCTCTGTCGAGCCGTCCTTCATCGCGTATGCGTCGACGGCGGCCTGGAAGTAGTCCGGCAGCATTCGTTTGACCTCGGCATCGCCATCCCATGCCTTGACCTGGGAAGGGATGTGCTTCCAGAACATGATCTGATAACTAGCCATCTATTTATGCCGGTCGAGAAACGACCAGATCGCCTCACCGGCGTCGAATTGCTGGCTCGTGATACCCATGTCCTCGACACTCCCGATCGGTTCACCACCAGGCCAGGCATGGCCACCTCCGCTGACGGCGTAGCCGCCGACTTCGGTTCCGGATCTACAGCCTGAGTAGCTCAGCGTGGTCACCGACGTGTTGTCGTGGGCAGAATCAGCGAGGCTCGTGGTGGTTGCCGTCTTGGAGCATCCATCAAGCCTCGCCCAGAACGCGAGGGTCTCTGTGAAGGAAAGAAACCCGTCCGCGCCGGGGACGCCATGGTAGTCAGCAATCGGGTCACTTGTGCCGTGTATTCCGAACACCGAAATTGGTCTTGCGGGCGAGCAAGTCGTCGATGTGTTTCGCCGCATCAGGCCGGCGACCGGCACGATCCCGATCAGCCGGTCGGCCAATGAACATCCGAGGAGCTCGGTGAGGATTCCTCCGTTGGAAATGCCGGTGGCCACCACCCGCGACGTATCGAGACCATAGGTGCGCGCCACGACGTCGAGTAAGGTGCGGACGAAGGCGACGTCGTCGATTCCAGCTTGCTCCGCGGGCGTGTTGCCGCCTGGCACGGCCCAGCTCTGCCCATACCCCCGAGGAAACACGACAGCGAACCCGTGGCGGTCAGCCACCGCGGATAGATGGGTGATCCGACTCATCTGGGCCGCCGTCATCGGGTACCCGTGAAACGCGATGACGATGGGTGTGGGGGTGAGACGCGACGAGTCTGGAGGCAGGTGGATGACATACGACCTCGTGAAGCCACCTGATTGCACAGTGCCGTCGATGTCGCGGCCGCTCGCTGCGCCCTGGCTCGGCGATCCGGCAGCGCGAGGTCCCGGGGCTGCCGAGGTTCCGCACGCGACGGCGAGCGCGACCACGACAACGAGAGCGCTAGGGGTCGATGAGCTCGGCAAGGCGGTCTTCCAGCTCTCCCAATCCAACGTCATTGATCTCGAGCGGCAGGTCGAGGTAGGCCGCGATGTCTCGAGCTTTTTCGGCAAGCCGTGGGTTCGGCACCTGGCGCAGGTAGAGCAACGCCTCGTAGTTACCGAAGACCATCGATTTCAATTCCGGGTCGCGGTCGAGGCCCAAGCCTTTGATCACGGCGCGGTCGAAGTTGCGGACCAGCCAGTCGGTCAGAAAAAACGTCCCGGGCCTCTCCGCCGCGATCTCCTCAAAGCGCTCCGCACCCGCGTACATCTCGTAGCAGTGGGGTCCGCGGAGGCGCGCGGCGCCGACCTCGTCCAGCAGCGGCTCCAGCTTGCCGGTCGTCCCGCAGTCGCCATACACGACGACGAGCTTTGCGTAGTCGGGACGCAACCGGTGCAGCTTCTCGCGCAACTCATCGACGATGCGCGAGGGATACAGGTGCAGGAGCGCCGATACGCCATAGATATCCACGTCCCAGCCGCGACGGTCGACGATGTCTTTCACCTCGCGACCGAGCGCCCCGCAGATCACCAGCGCTGTGGCGCTCAAGAGACTGTCTCCAGCTGCGGAAAACCGAGCACCGAGATGAACGAATCATTGAAGTCCGTGCGACCCGACAGCTCCACATACTCGATGCGCGACGGCAACTCAAAGGCGACCTGTCGCTCGCGATACGACAGAAGCGCGATCTTGGCGCCCTCGCCGGCGGAGTTGCCGACGGCGATGATGCGGTCGACGTCGACAGGGGGCACGAGCCCGATGACCTTGGCGCTCTCGGGGTTCAGATAGGAGCCGAACGATCCTCCGAGCAGCACCTCATCGAGGTCGCCGGCGGTCACACGGAGGATGTCCATCAGCACCTTGATGCCCGTCGCGATAGATCCCTTGGCGAACTGCAGCTCCCGGATGTCGCGCTGCGTGAGGAAGACGCCATCGGCGAGCAAGAAGGCGCGCATCCCATCGATGTCGATCAGCCGGTCGGCGAGCGGGTGGTCGGGGACGTCGCCTGGCAATTTCAACCGGCCGGAATGATCCATCAGGCCCGCGAGCAGGAGTTGGGCAACCGCATCAACGAGGCCTGAACCGCAGATGCCCTCGGCAGGCACGTCGCCGCCGATGATCTGCAGCTCCACCCGATCGCCAAGCTGCACGCCCTCGATCGCCCCCACGGTCGCCCGCATGCCGCACTTGATCTGGCTGCCCTCGAACGCCGGGCCGGCCGGGGCTGCGGTGGCCAGCGCGCGCTCGGCGCTGCCGAGGACGATCTCGCCGTTGGTGCCGACGTCGACGAACACGCGCAGCTTGTCCTCCCGGAGGACACCCGTGGCGAGAACGCC
The DNA here is from genome assembly GCA_005882115.1 of Chloroflexota bacterium. Taxonomy (GTDB): domain Bacteria; phylum Chloroflexota; class Dormibacteria; order Dormibacterales; family Dormibacteraceae; genus 40CM-4-65-16. The sequence goes on along the minus strand of VBEG01000043.1, from coordinate 12,143 downwards.
CGCGACGATGTCGGCGCCGACATACGCGCCGAGCGCCGGGAGCGTCTGCACGTAGCCGTGGGGATGGATGTGCAGACCGAGCTCGCCCGCGTCGACGGTGAGCTCATCCATGAAGGCCGGCGTGAATGGCATCATGGAAAGCGGGCTCGGGTCCACACCCAGCAGGAGATGCAGCATGGTCACATTGCCGACCACGACCGCCTCGTATGTCTGCATGGGCGAGATCCCGGCGTCGCGGTAGAGCTCCGCGAGGACTGAGTTCATGGTCGAGATCACCGCGAGCTGCAGCTCGTGGATCGCCTCCGGGCCGTTCATGCCGTGGCTGATTCGCGAGATGACGTCGGCGCCGAAAGGAGCCTGGCCGTTGAGCGTCGAGGTGACGGAAGCCGCCATCCCTGTGCGCAGGTTCATGAGAGTTCCGACGAGGGTCGTCGTGCCGACGTCGAACGCGACCCCGTAGCACTGCTCTGTGGTGTCGCCGGCTTCGACCGCCACCAGGCGCTCGCCCGCGAGGACCGCGGTGACGCGGAAGTTCGCCTCGCGAAACACCTGGGGCAAGGTGCGCAGCACCGAAACGCCCGCGACCATATCGTGCCCCTCCTCAGTCAACGCGTCCTTCAGGCGCGCGAGGTCGCTCCGCTGGTCCTCGAGCGAGGGTTCCTTGAGCTCGAAGTAGACCTTGCGAACGTTGGGGTCGAGGATGACGAGCCGGCCGAGACCCATCGTCGCCGCCTTCGGCACGCGCAGCAGCTGCGGCACCTCGCACGTCATGTCCTCGTGGATGTGCGCCTGGCACGAAAGCCGCCATCCATCCGCGATCTCTTGCGGCCGCAGCTGCCGGTGATCCGCGGTTTCGGCATCGGCGATGCCCTTGATCACGCGGACCTTGCACTTGCCGCACGTGCCGCGGCCGCCACAGGTGGAGTCGATGGGCAGGCCGATCCAGTGCGCGGCGCTGAACAGCGTGGTGCCGGGCGGCACACGCGTCGTGCGGTCGAAGGGCACGTATGTGACCTCGAGCTTCCTCTGGATCACGACGGAATCACCCCGTGAACTCCGGGGCTTCGCCGCGAGTTCACGGGGACCCCGGTTTGGGAGGTGCGCCCTGCGCGCGCCCGGCCAGCGCCAGGTCGGCGCGGTAGGTCGAGATCCAGCGCATCGCGTACTCGTCGTGGCCCAGCAGCAGGTCGCCGGCGAGGATCGCACGCCTCACATGGGGCTCCAGGGGGTTGGTGATCGCGCACGTGAGGCCGGCGTGCATCGCCAGGGGCAGGAACGCCGCGTTCACCGTCGCCCGATCCGGAAGTCCGAACGAGACGTTGGATGCGCCGCACGTCATGTTGTTGCCGAGCTCGTCGCGGATCAATCGCATCGTCTGCAGCGTGATCACGCCGCACGTTGGGTCGGCGGCCACCGTCATCGCGATCGGGTCGATGATCACGTCCGCTTGCGGGATGCCGTGGTCGGCCGCCCGTTCGACGATGCGGCGCGCGAGAGCAAGACGCTCCTCCGGGACCATCGAGATCCCGGTCTCGTCGTTCGCCATGCCGATGACGGCCGCGCCGTGCTTCTTTACGAGCGGAAGGATGCGTTCCATGCGCTCCTCCTCGGCCGTGACAGAGTTGACAAGCGCCTTGCCTTCGTAAGCCGACAAACCCGCCTCCAGCGCCTCGATGATCGACGAGTCGATGCAGATCGGCACGTCCGTCACCTGCATCACGGCCTGGATCGCGGCGACGAGGAGCGCCGGCTCGTCCACGGCGGGGATGCCTGCGTTGACATCCAGCATCTGGGCTCCCGCCGCCGCCTGGGCCTCGGCGTCGGCGCGGACGCGGTCCATCACGCCGTCCTTCATCTCGGCGGCGAGGACCTTGCGTCCTGTCGGGTTGATCCGCTCGCCGATGATCACGAAGGGACGGTCACCAGAGATGACGACCTCGCGACCACGCGAGGAGACGCGGGTCTCCAACGAGCTAACCCTTTCTCAGCGTCTCGTCGATCTTCATCACGGCCTGCTCCAATGCCTGGGCGCCCGTCGAGCTCTGACTTCGATCGCCTACCAGCTCCTTCGCCATCCGGGTCGCCATCGAGGCGTCGGGCGCGTAGCTGTCGGCGCCGACGTGCTTCGCGTACTCCAGGGTGACCGGTGCGCCCCCGACGGCTATGTGCACCTTGTCGCGCAAGCCCGCCTTCGTGAGGGCTTCGATGTTGGCCTTGAACATCGGCATCGTGGTCGTCAAGAACGCGGAGAAGCCGACCACGTCGGGCTTGTGCTCCTCGACTGCCGCGACGAACTTCTCGGGCGGCGTGTTCACGCCGAGGTCGAAGACCTCGAACCCGGCGCCCTCGAGCATGATCACGCACAGGTTCTTGCCGATGTCGTGGATGTCGCCCTTCACGGTGCCGATGACATAGCGCCCTACAGGCTGTGCGCCGGTCTCCGCGATGAGCGGGCGCAGGATCACCAGCGCGCCCTGCATCGCGCGGGCGGCGATCAGCATCTCGGGGACGAAGAAGTCGCCTTTCTCGAAGCGGCGGCCGACCTCCTCCAGGGAGGGGATCAAGGCCTTGAACAGGATGTCCATCGGGTCCATGCCCAGGGCCAGGGCTTCCTCGGTCAGGGTTTTGACCTCCGGCGCGTGGCCGTTGAGCGTGTGCTCGAAAAGCTCGGCGCGGATCTCTTCCTGGCGGCCCACCCTGCGCATCGTACGTGCCCAACACGTTGCGCGCAACGGATAATGTTGCGCTATGAGCAACGAGATCGGGGTCCGGGCGGTCGAGCGGGCGATCGCGATCCTGGACGTGCTGGCTCAGGGCGGATCCCGAACCGGGGCCGAGATCGCGCGCGAGCTCCACGTGCATCGCTCGACGGCGCTCCGGCTGCTGGGCACCCTCGAGCGCCACGCGCTGGTGGAGCGGGACCAACGCACGGCACGCTACCGCCTTGGGCGGCGCCTGCCCCAGCTGGCGAGCGTCGTCACCGGCGAGTTCGACCTCCGCTTTGTCGCGCGCCCGGTCTGCGAGCGGCTCGCGGCGGCGGTGGGAGAAACCGCGACGCTCGACGTGCTGGTCGGGGATGTCATCGTGCCGGTCGAGCAGGCGACGGCGTCGACCTCGGTTGTCAGCGTGAACTGGCTCGGCCGCCGCACGCCGGTCCACTGCACGGCGAGCGGCAAGGTGATCGCCGCATTCGGCAAGGACACCGTCCGCGACCGACTCCTAAGCCTTCCTCTCGACCGGGTGACGCCAAACACGATCACCGACCGCGCGAAGCTCGAGGCACAGCTCGAGGAGGCGCGACAGACAGGGGTGGCGCGGACGCACGAGGAGCTCGAGGTCGGCCTCGACGCGATCGCGGCCCCCGTCTATGGCGTGGACGGCGAGGTCGTCGCGGCGCTGGACGTCTCGGGACCGTCCCATCGCCTTCGCAACCGTCCCGATCTGGACCGGCTGACGCGCGAGGGAGCGGCGGATCTGTCCCGCCGTCTCGGCTACCGAGGCAAACGCCCTGAAACCTCGGCGCCATGAAGCATTATCCGCGGCCTAACTGAAATCAACGGCACGGCGGAACTGTGTCCTTGCAACATCGGCGGCGAATACCCATCATTGCTCCTGTTCAACTGGGTCGCACAGCCCGCGCGGGCCGAATTTGGAGGGGATCGAAGGATGAAGTTGGGTAGTTTTACTCGCCACCTCGGCCTGGCCGTGGTGGCCGTCTTCGTTGTCGCCGCGTGCGGCAACACTGGCGGCGGCGGCGCCGCCAGCTGCAGTGCAGCGAAGACCGCCAAGTCCGCCGCCGACTGCGGCGGCATGGACGCGCTCGTGAAGGCCGCTCAGGCGGAGGGCAAGCTCAACGTGATCGCGCTGCCGCGCGACTGGGCGAACTACGGCGCGATCCTGGACGGCTTCCACGCCAAGTACGGCATCGCCATCACCTCCGACAACCCTGACGGCAGCAGCCAGCAAGAGGTGGACGCAATCAAGCAGCTCGGCAGCACCAGCCGCGGCCCGGACGTCGTCGACGTGGGCATGGCGGTCGCGCTCGCGAACACGAATCTCTTTGCGCCGTACAAGGTCGCCACGTGGGGTGATGTCCTCGACAGCCAGAAGGAGCCGACCGGGCTGTGGATCCAGGACTACGGCGGTTTCATGTCGATCGGTTACGACTCAAGCAAGGTGCCCGAGATCAAGTCCATCGACGACCTGTTCGGTTCCCAGTTCAAGGGCAAGGTGGCGCTGAACGGAAACCCGAAGCAGGCGAACGCCGCGTTGAACGGCGTCATGATGGCGAACCTCGCCGAGGGCGGCTCCCTTGACGACGTCAGCAAGGGCGTCGACTTCTTCAAGCGGCTGAAGGTGGCCGGCAACTTCTCGAAGACACAGGCGACCACGGCGACGGTGAAGAACGGGACGACTCCGGTCGTCTTCGACTGGGACTACCTCTCCGCCGGGCACGGCAAGGACGTCCCCACCTGGAAGGTCTTCGTGCCGAGCAACGCGATCCTCGGCGGCTACTACGCCCAGGCCGTCAGCAAGGATGCGCCTCACCCGGCCGCCGCGCGGCTGTGGGAGGAGTACCTCTACTCCGACGAGGGACAGAACCTCTGGCTGAAGGGCCTCGCACGGCCAGTCCGCCAGAAGGCGATGACAGACAAGGGCACCGTCGATTCTGTGGCGGCGGGCAAGCTGCCTCCCGTCAACGGCACGCCTCAGTTCATGAGCGACGCCCAGTCCACCGCGGCGAAGAACTACGTCGTCGCGCACTGGGACGCGGCGATCGCTTGACGGTCGCCGGAAGTCCGGCTGTAACCACCAACGTCGGCCGCCCATTTCTGGGCGGCCGGCGGTTTTCTCTTGACTGGGTCGGCGCCGTCCCCTACCTCGCCTACGTCGGCCTCTTCCTGATCCTGCCGTCGGTGATCATCGGGATCGGCGCCCTTCTGGACGCCAACAACGCCTTCACGCTCGACAACTTCCGCAACCTGTCGCGCTCCTATGTGGTCAAGGCGACCATCGACACGACCGTCCTGTCCGCCATCACCGCCTTCCTGGGCGCGGTCTTCGGAGCTCTCCTGGCTTACGCGATCGTTACGGGTAGTCCAAACGGCATCCTCCGGCGGCTTACCATCTCAGCCTCGGGAGTCCTCGCTCAGTTCGGAGGCGTGACGCTGGCCTTCGCCTTCATCGCCAGCATTGGCCCCGCCGGCTTCGTGTACCTCTTCGCCCAGGCGCACGGTTTTGACTTCTACAAGCAGGACCTCTGGCTTTTCGAGATCCCCGGACTCGACCTGGTCTACCTGTACTTTCAGATTCCCCTGATGGTCCTCGTGTTCCTGCCCGCGCTCGACGGCATCAAGCCGCAGTGGCGCGAAGCTGCGGAAAGCCTCGGCGGCAATACGTGGCACTACTGGCGCCATGTCGCCGGCCCCCTCCTTTTCCCGGCTTTCCTCGGCTCGGTCCTGCTGCTCTTCGCGAATGCGTTCTCCGCCTACGCGACCGCCAACGCACTGATCAACCAGGGACAGCCTGTGTTGGCGCAGCAGATCGCGGGCGCGCTCAGCAGCGAGGTCGGCGCTTACGAGCCTGGCTTCGCGAAGGCGATCGCGATCGAGATGATCATCATCGTCACGTTGGTGACCGTCCTGTACACGCTCCTGCAGCGGAGGACCGCGCGATGGCTGTAGCGGCGCGGAGCATCCAGCGGACACGCTGGATCAAGCTGCAGGTGTTTCGTTACGTCGTCTTCCTGCTCGCCGCGATCTTCTTCCTCGTCCCGCTCGGCGCCATGGTCGAGTTCTCGACCAGGGCAAATGACGGCTCGCGAACGCTCGACTACTGGAAGGCGATTCCTTCGTACCCGGATCTCACGGGCGCGATCGCCGCTTCCCTGCAGCTGGCGGTGATCACCTCAATCGTGATGCTCGTGCTTCTGGTGCCCACGATGGTCTGGGTGCGCCTCAAGCTACCGCGGCTCACCCGGATCATCGAGTTCATGTCTCTGCTGCCGCTGACCATCCCCGCCATCGTCCTCGTGGTGGGTCTGTTCCCCATGTATATCTGGCTGAACAACAACCTCAGCGATTCCATCCTGACCCTCTCGCTCGCGTACGTTGTGCTCGTGCTTCCCTATTGCTATCGGGCGATCGACGCCGGACTCGGCGCCATCGACGTCAAGACGCTGACCGAAGCCGCGAGGAGCCTCGGCGCCAGCTGGTTTACGGTGATGTGGCGGGTGATCGTGCCCAACATCTCGAACGCGATCCTGAACGCGACCCTGCTCTCCGTGGCGTTGGTGCTCGGCGAGTACACAATCGCCAACAACCTGCTGTACAACAACCTGCAGGTCGAGCTCGTGCACTTGGCTCGCGACAACGCCGGGGTCTCGATCGCCGTCGCGGTGGCCGCCCTGTTGTTCGCGTTCGCGCTGCTCGTCGTCCTGGCTTTCGTTGGCGGCAGACCCCGTCGCGTGCACGATGAGCCGGCGACAGCGCTCGCGGGGCCGCTGGCGGCGTCGCAGACATGACCGAGCGATCCGGAGTCGAGGTAAGGCTCGAGAATCTTGTCCGCCGCTACGGCACCGTCACCGCGCTCGACGGACTGTCGCTGACGCTCGCTCCTGGCGAGCTGGTCGCTCTGTTGGGACCCTCCGGGTGCGGCAAAACCACGGCGCTGCGATTGCTCGCCGGCCTCGAGGAGGCGAACGATGGCCGGGTCGTGATCGGCGGCAAGGATGTCACCGGCCTGCCGGCGAACCGGCGCAACATCGGGATGGTCTTCCAGGCGTACTCGCTCTTCCCGCACATGGTCGCCTGGGAGAACGTCGCGTTCGGCCTGCAGATGCGGCACGTCGGTGTGGACGAACGCAAGAAGCGCGCCCTCGACATGCTCGAGCTCGTCGGCCTTGGCCGGTTCGCCAACCGCTACGCCAGCCAGATGTCGGGCGGCCAGCAGCAGCGCGTCGCGCTGGCCCGCGCGCTCGCCATCCAGCCGCAGGTTCTGCTGCTCGACGAGCCGCTTTCGGCGCTCGACGCGAAGGTGCGCTCACGTCTGCGCGATGAGATCCGCCGCGTCCAGCTCGAGGTCGGCATCACCACGCTGTTCGTCACGCATGACCAGGAAGAGGCGCTGGCGATCGCGGATCGGGTCGGCGTCATGCAGGCTGGCAAGCTCGAGCAACTCGGCCCGCCCACGCTCGTCTACTCTCGCCCGGCGACACCCTTCGTGGCGGACTTCGTCGGCCTGACCAACCGCATGGAGGGCACCGTCCGGCGCGGCGCGGTCGAGATCCGGGGCGCGAGCATCCCGCTCGTCCACCCCGACGTACCCGATGGACCGGCCATCGCGCTCGTGAGGCCCGAAGCGGTAGCGCTCGCGAGCGACGGCGATATGCAGGAAGGACCGTTGGTGGGGACCGTGATCGCGGTCGCGTTCCTCGGCGCGGTGAGCCGAGTCACGGTCGATCTCGGCGACACGACGGTGCTCGTGCAGGTTCCGACGTCCGCGGCGAGTCAGCACCCGGCGGGAACGAGAGTGCGTCTGGAGCTCCGCCCTGACCCGGTCCTCATCCAGAGGGAAGAGGCAGTACCGGCCGCTTCGTGACGTCGGCGTCACGCACCGTTCTCACGTCTGCAAAGCGTCTGGGCGCGGGGCCAACGATTCGCGCAGGTTCGCGGGCCTCCTACCGCGCGGTCGCCGAGCTGCCAGGCGAGCCGCACATTGTCAGAAGGGACCTTGCATCGTCGCCGTCCAACGACGTAGCTCTGTCAGGCGCGACGATCGCGTGCCTCGTCCACATCACCGACCTGCACGTGACCGACGCGCAGTCGCCGGCCCGATTCGAGTTTGTCAACCGGTACTGGGAGGACTCGCGATTTCGCGAGCTGTTGACGATGCAACGCCCGCAGGAGATGCTGAACACGCACGCGATCGCGGCCATGGTGCGCGCGATCAACAACCTTGGGGTCGCGCCTTTGACGGGCGAAGCGCCCCGGATAGTGGCGATGACGGGAGACTCGGTCGACAATGCTCAGCGCAACGAGCTGACGAACTTCCTCGCCCTCTTCAACGGTGGGACGGTGCGGCCAGACTCCGGCGCGCCCGGCTATGACGGCGTGCAGAAGCCCGACTGGCCAGGCGACATCTACTGGAAGCCGGACGGAGCGGACGGCGCCGACCTGTTTCAGAGCGCGTTGGGGTTCCCACTCAGGCCGGGCGTGCTCGAGGAGGCGATCAAGGCCTTCGCCTCGGATGGTCTAAGCGTTCCCTGGCTCGGTTGCTACGGCAACCACGAGGAGGTGTGCCAGGGGGTTGGCATCATCACGCCCGCTTTGGAAGCGGCGATGACAGCGGGCCGCAAACCGGTCGGCCCGCCACCCGGCCTGGATCCCGACCGCGCCGTGGAAACCTTCACCGACAATCCAGAGACGTTCATGGCGGGTGAGGCGATCGAGGTGCCGTCGGACCCCGAGCGACGTCCGATCTCGCGAGGCGAGTTCATCGACGCGCATGTGCGCAGCGGCGGCCATGGCTTCAGCCCACGGAACGTCGACGACGAGCTCGCGTACTACATGCATGACGCGGGGATCGTCCGCTTCATCACGCTGGACACCGTGTGCGATGCCGGCGGAGCCGATGGAACCGTCGCTCCGCCCCAGCTGCACTGGCTCGAGCAGCGACTCGAAGAGGTTCACTCTTCCTTCACAACTCGCGACGGCTCCATCGTCCGGACTTCCAACTCGGACCATTACGTCGTGGTGCTGTCCCACCACGGCTTTGACAGCCTGTCCAATCCGCGTGGCGAGCAGAACGCGGGCGAGCTGGTCGAGCTGCTCCTGCGCTTCGGCAACGTCGTCCTCTGGCTGAATGGCCATTCGCACTACAACCGGATCGCCGCTCGAGCGGGCGAGCGCGGAGAGCGCGGTTTCTGGGAGGTGACCACAGGTTCGTTGGTCGACTGGCCGTGCCAGGCGCGCCTGGTCGAGATCTTCCAAACCGCTGACGGGCAGCTGGCGATCGGCTGCACGATGGTCGACCACGACGGCGAGGGCCTGGCCGGCTTGCATCGCGAGCTGGCGGGCAACGGACTGTACGGCGGGTTCGACTCCGCTCGGGCCGGAACGCCGGCGGACCGCAACGTGATCTTGCTGCTCCCACCGCCCTTCTAGCCCGACATGCCCCATCCCACGGCTTCGCCGCGTACTTCCCCGTAGGCAGGGAAGATTGTGTTGCGCAGGGCGCGACTGTGGCGTATAGTGCGACACCGCAAGTGGGCGTGGTGAAGCCGCTTCGTGCGCAAGGTCGAACGCCGGCTGAACTGCTGCGCGCGCCCCGTTACGAGGTCCTTCCCACCGACAATGCCGCCGAGCTGGTCGCCGCGTACGTGCCGCGCGAGGTGACCATCACCGTCACCGCATCGCCACGCCGCGGCATGCCGCGGACGATCCATCTCGCGGTCGCGCTGGCGAAGCTCGGTTACCACGCGGTGCCGCACCTTTCGGCTCGCCTCATCCACGACAGGGTGGAACTCGGGCAGATCCTCGTGGCGTTGAAGGACGCCGGCATCAAGAACGTGTTCGTGGTCGCGGGCGATGCGCGCGAGCCGGCGGGTCTGTTTCCCGACGCGCTCTCGCTGCTGGCGGCGCTGCCTCCGGACCACGGCCTCACGGAGATCGGCGTCACCGGTTATCCCGAGAGTCACCCGTTCATCCACGACGATATGACGATCCAGGCGATGTGGGACAAGCGGCGTTTGGCCACCTACATCGTCAGCAACATGAGCTTCGACCCCGATGGGGTGAAGCGCTGGGTCGGACGCGTGCGAAATCGTGGTGTCGAGCTTCCGATCTACATCGGGATGGCGGGCGTCGCCGATCCGGCGAGGTTGATGCGACTCTCGACCAAGATCGGTCTCGCGGATTCAGCGCGTTTCCTGCGCGGCCACCCCAGCTGGGTTGCGCGCATGTTCCGTCCTGGCGGTTACGAGCCGGGCAGGTTCGTGAACGCATTGCTGCCGGACGTCGCGATGCCGGAGCGCCGCATCGCCGGGTTGCACGTCTTCACGTTCAACGAGATCGAGCCGACCGAGAGGTGGCGCCGCGAGATGCTCGCGGAAATCCGATAGGAGAGGGTGGATGAAGGTTGAGTTTCCGACCGACCTCGAGATCGCGCGCAAAGCGCGACTGCTGCCGATGCCCGAGATCGCGGGCAAGATGGGCATCGACCCGCACCTGCTCGAGCCCTATGGGCACGATGTCGCGAAGATCAAGCTCGACGCGATCGAGGAGCTGAGCGGCAAGCCTCGCGCGAAGTACGTCGTCGTCTCCGCTATCACGCCCACACCTCTCGGTGAAGGCAAGACGACGACGACGGTCGGCCTGGGCGATGCGCTCGGGCTGATCGGGAAGAGGGCGACCGTCGCGATCCGCCAGCCTTCGATGGGGCCCACGTTCGGGATCAAGGGCGGCGCGGCCGGCGGCGGCTATAGCCAGGTGGTCCCGATGGAGCGGCTCAACCTGCACCTCACAGGCGACTTCCACGCGGTCACCGCGGCGCACAACCTCCTGGCCGCGATGATCGACAACTACATCCACCACAGCCTGCGCGACTTTCCGATCGACCTTCACAGCATCACCTGGCGCAGGGTGCTCGACGTCAGCGACCGCGTCCTGCGCAGCGTGGTCGTCGGGCTCGGCGCGCCGGAGGACGGCGTCACACGCCAGACCGGATTCGACATCACCGCGGCGTCCGAGGTGATGGCCGTGCTCGCCCTTTCCACATCGTTGCAGGACATGCGACAGCGGCTGGGCCGGATGGTCATCGGCCTCGCGCGCGATGGCAAGCCGATCACCGCCGACTTCCTGCGCGCGGGCGGCGCTATGACGGTGATCATGCGCGACGCCATCAAGCCCAACCTGCTGCAGACGCTGGAGAACACGCCGGTGCTGGTCCACGCGGGACCGTTCGGCAACATCGCCAACGGCGCGTCGTCTGTGCTCGCGGACCTGATCGGCATCCACGGCGGAGACTTCCTGGTCACCGAGGCGGGATTCGGCGCTGACATGGGCGCCGAGCGCTTCTTCAACATCAAATGCCGCACCTCGGGCCTCGCGCCTGACGCGGCCGTGATCGTTGCCACGGTGCGCGCGCTCAAGGTCCACTCGGGCAAGTACCGAGTGGTCGCAGGCAGGCCACTTCCCCCGGAGCTGCTGAAGGAGAACCCGGACGATGTCCTGGCCGGCGCCGCCAACCTGCGCAAGCAGGTCGAGAACATCCAGATCCACGGTGTGACGCCTGTGGTTGCGATCAACGCGTTTCCAGACGACCACGCATCCGAGCACCAGGCCATCCGCCAGCTCGCCGAACACCTGGGCGTGCGGTCGGCGGTCTGCAACAACTTCGTCGACGGCGGGCGCGGCGCTCTGGAGCTGGCGGAGATGGTGGCCGCCGCCGCCGAAGAGCCGAGCACGTTCCAACTTCTCTATCCGGACGCGGCGACGCTGAGCGAGAAGATCGAGGCGATCGCGCTCCGCGTGTACGGGGCGCGTGGGGTCGAGTACGACCCGGCGGCGGCCAAGCAGCTCGACGCCTACGAGGCGAGCGGGTTCGGCCGCCTACCGGTGTGCATCGCCAAGACGCACCTCTCGATCTCGTCCGACCCGAAGCTGAAAGGCGCGCCCACGGGCTGGGTGCTCCCGGTGCGAGAGGTGCGCGCGTCCGTGGGCGCCGGTTTCATCTATCCGATCTGCGGCGAGATGCGCACGATGCCAGGCCTCCCCACAACCCCCAACGCGATGAGCATCGACATCGACGATCAGGGAGAGATCGTCGGCCTCAGCTAAGCCAACTCTTCCCCATTCATGGGGAGGTGGCCCGAAGGGCCGGAGGGGCGCCGGGATGGGGCGGGTTGAGCCTGCGGAATGGGACTGGCGCGATCTGGGTAGGAAATGATGCGATGCAGACCCAATCGATAGCCGCCAAGACCGGCATGGGAACCGTCGAGCTGGCGGTCACCGACGCCAACCGCGCTCTCCGCTTCTACCGCGACTATGTCGGGTTGAGGCCACTTCCCTCCGACGGTCCTGAGCTCCGACTCGGCGCTGCCGGGCGAGAGCTCGTCGTTCTCCAACCAGGCGTGGAGCACCCGG
>VBEG01000114.1 GCA_005882115.1 Chloroflexota bacterium | reverse complement strand
AAACCGGCGGCGTTCAGCGCCGAGGCGGGCGGGTTTCTCGATGAGAAGTGCGCGCTGCCCTCGATGGACCTCGTGCCGCTGGCCGTGATCAAGGTGCTGCGGCTGATGGCGGCCGGCGACATCGAGACATACCGCCGCGTGAAGCTGGACGGGCCGCTGATGGCCTCGATCGAGGGGGTGCTGCAGTCGCAGCTCGAGTACCACATGGACAGGCGGCTGAAGTCGCTCGCGTTTCTGAACTCAATGAGGGTGTGAACGTGATGCATAAGGACCATGCGTTCCCGACCGGGAACATCTTGTCAATCCTGAAACTACCCTGACGATGAAGAGGATCAACTCCTCCCCACTTATGGGGAGGTGGCGCGGAGCCCCGGAGGGCCTCAGGAGTTCATGACCATCCCTCGAGAGCAGGTCATGGACAAGGTGGTCGCGCTGGCCAAGCGCCGCGGATTCATCTTTCCGTCGAGCGAGATCTATGGGGGGCTTTCGGGCTTCTACGACTATGGGCCGTATGGCGTCGCGCTGAAGCGCGCGATCCGGGATTTGTGGTGGCGCCACATGGTCGAGCTGCGCGACGACATCGTTGGTCTGGAGTCGACGCTGATGATGCCTTCGGCGGTGTGGGAAGCATCCGGCCACCTGACGAACTTCGTCGACCCCCTGCGGCAGTGCCTGGGCAAGTGCAAGAAGCGCTGGCGCGCCGACCACGTCCTGGGCGAGAAGTGCCCGGAGTGCGGCGGACCGCTGGACGACGCGCGGCTCTTCAACCTGATGTTCAAGACCTACGTCGGGCCCTTGGAGGACCGCGCGTCGGAGGTCTACCTCCGACCGGAGACCGCGCAGGGCATGTTCGTCGACTTCAAGAACGTGATCAGCTCGACGCGCGTACGGGTGCCCTTCGGGATCGCGCAGCAGGGGAAGGCGTTTCGCAACGAGATCACGCCGGGCAACTTTGTCTTTCGCGTGCGTGAGTTCGAACTGATGGAAATGGAGTACTTCGTCCGCCCGCGCGAGGACGACGCGGCGTTCGACTACTGGCGTAAGGAGCGGCTGCGCTGGTACACGGACGTGCTGGGCATCAAACCCGACTGCCTGCGTATGTACGACCACCCGAAGGAATCACTGTCGCACTACTCGAAGCAGACCACGGACATCGAGTACGAGTTCCCGTTCGGGTGGGGCGAGCTGGAAGGCATCGCCGACCGGACCGACTATGACCTTGCCGTGCACCAGGAGCGCTCGAAGCAGGACCTGACATATCTCGACCCGGAGACGAACGAGCGCTACTTGCCGTGGGTGATCGAACCGGCGGTGAGCGTGGAGCGGATCTTCATCACGCTGCTGCTGGACGCATACGACGAAGACGTCGTGAACAGCGAGCCGCGAGTTGTGCTGCGCTTGCACCCAAACGTGGCGCCGGTTCAGGTCGCGGTGGTGCCGCTGTCAAAGAAGGAAGAGCTGATCAAGGTCGCGCAGGAAGTCGTGCGGTCGCTACGCGGCCAGTTTCGGGTCGAGTACGACCAGACCGGCGGCCACATCGGCCGGCGCTACCGCCGCCAGGACGAGATCGGCACCCCGTTTTGCGTCACGGTCGACTTCGAAACGCTAAACGATCAGGCGGTAACGATCCGGCAGCGCGACTCGACGGCTCAAGAACGCTCGCCGATCAGCGACCTCGCTGCGCGCCTCGAAGCGCTGACGCGCTAGCGACGCGTAGGTTGAGACTGTGAGCTCCGAGCAGACAGCCACGCGCGTTCCGTGGACGCCCGTGCTCGTCCGCGTGATGGCCGCCCTTATGGTCTCGCTCTTCGTCGCCGCGATGGACTCGACGGTGGTCGGCACGGCGCTGCCGACGATTGCACGCGAGCTCGGGAGCTTCGAACTCTACCCGTGGGTCGTTGCGGGTTATCTGATCACCGGCACGACGACCGTGCCGCTCTGGGGCCGCTTGGCCGACATCCGAGGCAGGAAACCGGTCCTGCTCGCCGGCCTCGCCATCTTCGTCGTCGCGTCGGCGCTTTGCGCGTGGAGCCCGTCGATGCTGTGGCTGATCGCATTCCGAACGCTGCAGGGCATCGGAGCCGGATGCATCCAACCGCTGGTGTTCACGACCGTCGGCGACATCTTTCCGCTTGAGCAGCGCGCTCGCCTCCAGGGTTTCTTCAGCAGCATGTGGGCGATCGCGGCGATCGTTGGGCCGGGCCTGGGCGCGCTTTTCGTTTCGACGATCGGTTGGCGCTGGATCTTCACGATCAACATCCCGATCGGCATCGCCGCCGCGGCCCTGCTGTGGGGCTACGCCGAGCGCAAAGACCAAAGAGTCGAGGCACGGCTCGACGTTCGCGGCGCAGTGCTCCTGACCGCTGGCATCACCGTCCTGCTGATCGGCCTCGGCACTGGCACCGAGAGCGCGACCCCGAACTGGCCCATCGTCGGACTCGCGCTGTTATTGCTGGGCGGGTTCGCTGCGCTCGAGTGGCGATCCAGAAACCCAACGGTGCCGCTGTACTTGTTGAGGCATCGCGTCATCGGCCCGGCGATCTTGATCGGGCTCATCGCCGGCACGCTGATGTTCGGCGTCACGGCATATCTGCCGCTGTTGGTGCAATCGGTCCAGGGTAGGTCAGCTTACGAGGCTGGCGTCGCTGTCGCCGCGATGTCATTCGGCTGGCCAATCGCCTCGTCGCTTTCCGGCTTCGCGATGGTCCGCATTGGTTACCAGCGCCTCGTCGTGATCGGCGCTCTCGCGCTGCTGGCCGGAAGCGTGATGCTTGCTGCGGCCCAACCGAACAGTGGCTTGCTTTGGACAGGCGGCGCGTCTCTGATCATCGGCGTCGGCATGGGTACGTTCACGGCGCCGCTGCTGATCGTGATTCAGGCGAACGTCGGGTGGGCGCAGCGCGGAGCCGCGACAGCGCTTAATCAGTTCTCACGCACGATCGGGGGCGCAATTGGAGTGGCCCTGATGGGCATCGTCCTCCAGCGCTACGTGGGGTCCGCACACGCACCGCTCGAAGCTCGCGAAGAGCTCTATCGTGGCCTCCACGCCGACTTCATCGCCCTGGTCGTGCTGGCCGCCGGCGTGCTTGTCGCCGGGATCGCGGTGTTATTCGCGTCACGACGACAGCGGCTGCAGGCGCGAGCATCAGAGGTGGCCTCGGCAGGCTCCTAGCGTCGTGCTTGGCCCGCACTGGAATGTGGCGTCGGCGCTGGTCGCCGCGGTGCCGCTGTCGCGGTCGGACCGCGGCAGAAAGATGTGCAGCGTGCCTCGGGATTGCTCCGTCAGCAGCGCCCATAGGCGGAACTCGAAGACCTGTCCGGAGGCACTGACCTCGTGCGACGTCCAGGGATCGCTCAGTTGCACAACTGCTCAGCCGCTTTCAAATAGACGTCGACGCACTTCTCGACTGAGGCCACGTCGACCCATTCGACGTCCGCGTGGGCGCCTTCGCCGATTGGGCCGTACGCGACCGTGGGGATGCCGGCAGCGTTCGTCAGCGCCATGTCCATCCAGTAGGCGGCTCCGATGATCTCGGGTTGGCCGGCGGCCTGGGCCACAGCCTGACTGAGAGGGTGGTCGGGCGCGAGCTCGGACGGCGCGCGTTCGAGGAGCACTCGCGCTGTTACTTGATCTCCCTCAAGGATCAATGGGCCCCATTCCCCGGCTTCGCCGTGTACTTCCCCATAAATGGGGAAGAGTTTTTCGCCGGGGATCGTGCGGCGTTCTAGCTTCGCCACGCAGCGGGCCGGGTAGGTTGACATCTCCTGGCCGCCCTCAATCAAAGAGGCGTGGATCGAGCCGGTGCCCAGCAGCGGGTGGCGCGCGCCTGAGCGCAGGCGCTCATTCAGGTCGAGGACCCCAGTCAGCACCTGGCCCATGTTCGCGATCGCGTCCACTCCGAGATCAGCCCGCGAGCCGTGCGCCGCGACACCCGTCGTCTCGACTTCCAGCCACACAAAGCCCTTGTGCGCAAGGCAGAGGCGCAGCTCGGTGGGTTCGGTGACGATCGCGGCATCGGCGCGGTATCGCTCGATCACCGCGGAAGTGCCCAGGCTTGCGACCTCTTCGTCGGCCACCGCTGTGATGATCAGGTCGCCCTTCAGTCGCAGCCTCGCGGCTTCGCGGGCTGTGATCATGATCGCCGCCAGGCTAGCCTTCATGTCGTACGCGCCGCGTCCGTAAATCCGTTCTTCTTCGACGCGTGGCGAGAACGCGTCCGGCATCCCGCCCGCGCCGACGGTGTCCATGTGCGCGTTCAGCATCAAGCTGCGTCCGCCCCCGGTCCCCCGCAGCACGCCCACCACCGATGGCCGGCCGGGCACGGGCTCGACGATCTCTACGTCGAGGCCCGCGGCGGACATCCATGACGCCACGTACTGGGCGATGGCCGTCTCGCCGCTTCCGGATGGGACGAGATC
>VBEG01000083.1 GCA_005882115.1 Chloroflexota bacterium | reverse complement strand
CCAGCTACGAATCCGGCGATTCCTGCGCTGGAAGTTCGTATCCGTGTTTGCAGTCCTCATCGGTGTGGCTGCATTGACTGATGCGCGCCTTGCCGTTGTGCTCGCCGTCATTGGGGCAGCGGACATTGCGCTGGGAGCGTGGCGGACAGGGCCCAGCCTACGGCGAGCTTTCGGTTCACATGGAGCAGTCCAATGACCCGCGGCGCCTGGACGCTGTGGCGTCTGATTCCGCGGCTGTTCCCGTACCTGAAGCCATACAAGCGCCTTGTGGTCGGCTCACTGTTCTTAAGCGCACTCGCGGTGTTGATCGGGCTGGCCGACCCGTGGCCATTGGCTTTCATGGTTGACAACGTGCTCGGAAACCACGCTCCGCCTGCCCTAGTTACGCAAATCATCGGACCGCAGGATCGCTACAGACTCCTCCTGATCGCGGCGCTGGCGGGCCTCGTACTCGTGGTCGTGCGCAACGCAATGTCTGTGTTGCATGAGTACGTGAACACCAGAGTCCACCAGCGCCTTGTACTCGACTTCCGTAGCGACCTGTTCCAGCATGCGCAGCGCCTGTCAGTCAGCTATCACGACTCGAGGCCAACTGGACAGCTGATGAGCCAGATCAACTGGCTTCCGGATCAGGCGGGCGACCTGCTGATCGGCATTCCGCCACTGATCCAGAGCCTTGTGATGCTGATAGGCATGTTCCTCATCGCTGTCAGGTTGGATCCAGTCCTTGCCCTTCTGTCGCTGACAGTCGTCCCGGTGATGTACTACTCGGTCGGCATCTACAGTGCCCGAATTGTCCCTCGCCTCAAGTACGTTCGCGCCCTTGAGTGGCAGACGATGTCGATTGTCTTTGAAGCCGTCGCGATGTTGCGAGTCATCGCCGCATTTGCCCGGGAACGATATGAGTTTCGGCGCTTTCGTTCTCAGGGAGAGACCGCGGCCGACGCGCGCGTCAACCTGACGGTCAAACAGACACTTTTCTCGCTGGTTGTGAACACATGGACCGCAGCCGGCACGGCCCTTGTACTCGGCTTCGGGGCCTGGCATGTACTGCAGGGTCAGCTGAGCATCGGCGAGCTCCTGGTCTTCCTCTCTTACATCGCGGCTGTTTACGGGCCCCTCGAGACCATCAGCTCAACCGTGGGTTCAATGCAGCAGCGGTTAATCAACGTGCAGGGCGCGTTCATGCTGATCGACATCGAGCCGGACATCGTCGACGCTCCGGACGCCGCCATCCTGGATCGCCCTCGCGGCTCGGTCGCATTCGACCATGTGAGCTTTCATTACACGGGGCGGACGGCCACGCTTAAAGACATCACATTCGCGGTCGAGCCGGCCAAGCGCGTGGCGATCGTCGGCCCGACCGGCGCCGGCAAGACCACGCTCATCAGCTTGATCAAGCGATTCCACGACCCGCAGTCTGGCGCAGTTCTGGTGGACGGGATTGACGTGCGCAGGCTGAAGGTGATGTCGCTGCGAGAGCAGGTGAGCGTCGTGCTGCAGACGCCGGAGCTTTTCTCCGGACCGATCGTAGACAACATCCGGTACGGGCGGCTGGAGGCGACGATGCCTGAAATCGTCGAGGCCGCCAGGTCGGCAAACGCGCACGACTTCATCGAGAAGCTGCCAAACGGATACAACACAGTGCTGGGCGAGGGCGGTGCACAGCTATCGGTGGGGGAACGCCAACGAATCTGTGTGGCGCGGGCGTTTTTGAAGGACGCGCCGATCCTTATCCTCGACGAGCCCACATCGTCAATCGATTCGAAGACCGAGACCGTCATCCTCGACGCGCTCGATCGTCTTTCCGTCAATCGGACCACGTTTGTGATCGCGCACCGGCTGTCCACCATCCGGCATGCGGATTTGATACTCGTCCTCGATCAGGGTTCCCTGATCGAGCGAGGGACGCACGAGGAACTTCTGGCGCAACGCGGCCTGTACCGACAGCTCCATGACGTGCAGATCGGCCACCAGTTGATGGACGGCCTCTCGCGAAGGGTCATAGCGTCGTCGCGGTCTGGCGCCCGGGGACGCCAGGGCGAACGGCCGTTGATCGCGGATGTTCAGCGCGCATTGGCCGCCAGGCTCGGCGCCACGGTGAGCCAGGAGGCCTTGGCCCACACCGCCGCCCTGCTCCTCCAGGCGGTCGAGCCGATGCTCGCCGACGACTGCCCCGATGCGTCGCGAATCCTGGCCGCCCTCCGGTCGGACAATCCGCTGGCCGAGCCAACGATCTCCAACGCATTCGCCGAGGCGCTCGTCGACCTCGAAGACCTTGCCGTCGATCTCGGCGTCACGACCGTCAGGGAGCCATCTCGGTCATGAGCAGGCAACGGATCGTGTTGCTCGGGATGATGACCAAGATCCCGGTTGCGGGCGTCATCTGGCAGACGCTGCATTACCTGGTCGGCCTCGAGCGCCTCGGCTACGAGACGTATTACGTCGAAGCCCACGCGCGAACCCCGTCGATGCTGATGGAACGCTCGGAGGACGACAGCTCGGCCCGGGCAGCTGCGTTCATCGCGGGCGCGCTCGACCGTTTCGGATTTGGCGAAAGGTGGGCCTATCACGCGCTCCATCACGACGGACGCTGCTACGGCATGAGCGAGGAAGAGCTTCGCGCTCTATATGGGTCTGCAGCGCTGATCATCAACCTTCACGGCGGTACGGAACCGCGGCCGGAACACATTGCGACCGACCGCCTCGTGTACCTCGAGACGGATCCCGTCGAGGTGGAGGTCCAGCTCGCCGCAGGGCGCCAGGAGACCATCGATTACCTTCGTCCGCATTGCGCCTACTTCACGTTCGGCGAGAACTACGGCCGGCCCGACTGCCTGTTGCCGGTGTCGAACGAGTTCACCTTCAGGCCGACCCGCCAGCCGGTGGTGCTCGACTTCTGGCGCGGCCTTGCCGAGGTGCCGGGCGACTCCTTCACGACCATCGGCAACTGGCGCCAGCTGTGGCGCGAGATCCGGCTGGGGGGCGTGACATACAGCTGGAGCAAGCACGAGGAGTTTCTGAAGTTCATCGACCTCCCATCGCGCACCGCGCCGCGCTTCGAGCTGGCACTTGCAGGGTGTGATGGCAGCGACCGGCGGCTGCTCGAAGAACACGGTTGGCGCGTACGCGATGCACTCCCGCTGTCCCAAAACGTCGAGACCTATCGGAATTACATCTGCGAATCGCGCGGCGAGTTCACAGTCGCCAAAGACCAGAACGTGCGCCTCAGGACCGGCTGGTTCAGCGATCGGAGCGCGACTTATCTCGCGGCAGGCAGACCTGTGATCACCCAGGACACCGGATTCGGCAACATCCTGCCGACGGGCGAAGGCCTCTTTGGGTTCTCAACGCTCGATGACATTCAGGCGGCTGTCGAGGCAATCGATCGGGATTACCCGCGACACTCGCGGGCCGCGGCTTCGATCGCGCACGAATTCTTCGATGCCGAGAAAGTATTGGCTGCTCTGCTCGAGCAGGTAGGCATGCCGCGAACGCCGCCTGATCTCTTCATCGCAGCTTCGTCACGCCGGCCCACGACGCTGGATGCCAAAACTGCCGAGACGGTTCTCGAGGCGCCTCTGCCGTCGTCCGTCCACCGCCGGTCAGCATCAGCACAGGCAAGCGTCGTCGTAGTCGCGCGCGACGGCCTCGTTTACACACGCCTCTGCCTGGAAAGCGTGCTCGGCAGCCTGGACTCGCCAGCGTTCGAGGTCATCGTAGTCGACAACGGTTCGGCGGACGGCACCGCCGAGTACCTGTCCCGACTGTCGGATCGCGACCCCCGTCTCGAGGTCATCACGAACGACAGCAACAAGGGGTTCGCGTCTGCGGTCAACCAGGGACTGGCGGCAGCGGACGGTCAAATGCTCGTGATCCTCAACAACGACACGATCATGCCCCCGCGCGCGCTTGGCCTCCTTTTGAGTCATCTCACGGATGAATCGGTTGGGCTCGTCGGACCCGTAAGCAACGAAGCTGCGACCGAGGCCGAGATCGATATGGGCTACACAACCTACCGGCAGCTGATCGAGGCAGCCGAAGATCGCGGGAAAGAGAAGAGCTCGCTGGTAGACATCCCGATGCTGACCATGTTCTGCGTCGCAATGCGGCGCGAAGTCTGGGAATGCATCGGTCCGCTCGACGAGCGTTTTGCGCTGTCTCTGTTCGAGGACGACGACTACTCGCTGCGGGCCCGTCGTGCCGGCTACCGGGTCGTCTACGCCGAAAATGTTCAGGTTCACCACTTCGGGGAGGCGTCGCTTGGGCAGCTAGTCCCGACCGGCGAGCATGCACAGCTCTTCACTGCGAACCGGCGACGTTTCGAAGAGAAGTGGGGGATCACCTGGCAAACCCACGGCCGGCGAGCGAACGATCGCTATCGAGAAACCGTCATCGCGGTGCGTGATGCAGTCCGCGAGTCAGTCCCGTCTGGCTCGCGTGTTCTCGTGGTGTCTAAGGGCGACGACGAGCTGCTGCGGTTCGAAGATAGGCAGGGCGCGCACTTCCCCCAGTTGGAAGGGGGCGTCTACGCGGGTCACCATCCCGCCGACAGCGCAGAGGCTATTGAAGCCCTGGAGAGGCTGCGCGGCGATGGTGCCGAGTTCGTTGTGATTCCGACGACGGCGATGTGGTGGCTGGACTACTACGGCGGTTTGCGCGCCTACCTGGAGAGTGGTGGCGCGGTGGCGAACTCGGAATCGTGCCTGATCTATCGGCTGGGGTCGCCGGTGCGATGACCACGATCCTCAGCAATCCTCTCCACGATACCGACGGAACGCGCTTCGATGAGTACCAGCTGCTCATCGACCGCATCCGTCAGGCGGCCGAGCAACTGATCCCGGAGGGGTCGACGGTCCTCGTGGTGAGCAAGGGAGATCCAGCCCTGCTGGCCCTGGGTCGCCGGACTGCGTGGCATTTCCCGCGCGCCGCTGCGGGTCAATACGCCGGATTCCATCCGGCAGACAGCGCGGAAGCGATCGCCCGCCTCGATGTCCAGCGTGGCCTCGGGGCGCGGTATCTGTTGATCCCGGGCACAAGCGCCTGGTGGCTTCGGCACTACCCCGAGTTCGTCACACACCTGAGATCATGTGGTCGTCCTGTGCTCGAGGACCCATCGATCGCCTGGATCTTTGAGCTGACAGCGCGAACGGCGAATCTCCCGTCGGCCGTCAGCACCACTGGACCGAGCCCAGAAGCGCAGCAGCTGATCGACTTGCTGCAGGCCGTGCTGCCGTCGACCGCCACGATCACCTTCATCGCCTCCAGGGACAACGAGTTTGTCCCGAACTCGCCGGTGCCTGCCTTTGCGTTTCGCTACAGCGATGACCCGGCGATCGATGTCGGCGAAGCAATCAGGGATCTACGTCGTCTCGCCGGAGAGATCGCGGATTACCTGGTCGTGCCGAACTCATCTCGCGAATGGTTGATGGGACAGAAGCGATTGGCTTCGTATGTCGACGAGACCTACCGGCTAGTGACCGACCAGCGGAACGTCTGCAAGATCTACGACCTAAGGCCCGGCGTGCGAGGGGCGGCGTGAGTCTGCGAGTCCTCTACATCGCCCACAACCATCCAAGCATTCGCCCGGGCGGAGCGGAACAGCACGCGCTCGAGCTGCATCGCGCCATGTCATCCTTGCCAGAAATCGAATCGGTGCTTCTCACCAAGGGCGGGCCACCAGTGGGCACAAGCGGACGAACCCATGAAGGAACCTTCATCGCTCCGGTGGACGGCCATCCGAATGAGTACTTCCTGTACACCGACGGCTACGAGTTCGACTACATCAACGGCACCATCACGGACAAGGACTTCTACACCAAACACTTCCGCGCGTTTCTCGCAGCAATCCAGCCGGATGTAGTCCACATCCAGCACACGCTCCATCTCGGGTACGAGCTGATTCGTGAGGTTCGCAACACGTTGCCCAAGGCCGCCATCGTCTACACGCTCCACGAGTACATGCCGATTTGCGCCCGTGATGGCCAGATGGTTCGAACGCGCAACGACGAGCTTTGCGACGAGGCCACGCCCCAGCGCTGCCATGAATGCTTTCCCCATCTCTCACCGCAGACGTTTTTCCTACGCAAGCGCTTCATCCAGGCGCAGTTCGAGCTGGTCGATTTATTTCTCGCTCCCAGCCACTTCTTGATGCAGCGATTCATTGAGTGGGGCATCCCCGAGAAGAAGATCCGCTTCGAAGACTACGGACGCGCTATCGCGGCGGCGACGCCGGAACAGTCGCGAGAGCAGCGCACACGCCTGGGTTACTTCGGTCAGCTCAATCCGTTCAAGGGCGTCCACGTACTGCTGGAGGCGATGCGCTTGCTAGAGGCCGATCCGGTGACGGACGGCCAGGAACGCGTGACGCTGAGCATCCACGGCGCAAACCTCGACATCCAGGACGGCGAGTTCAGGCGCAATCTCGCAAAGCTGCTGGACGAGACCACCAAATCAGTCACGTTGGTGGGCAAGTACCGCCCCGCTGATGTTCCGGCGCTGATGCGAGACATCGACTGGGTCGTCGTGCCCTCGATCTGGTGGGAGAATTCGCCGCTCGTGATCCAGGAGGCATTCTTGAACCGCCGTCCAGTGATCTGCAGCAACGTCGGTGGGATGGCCGAGAAGGTCGCCGACGGCGTCAATGGCTTGCATTTCAGGGTCGGAGACCCAGTCAGCCTGGCGCAGACGATTCGGCGAGCCGCCGGAACCACCGACCTCTGGGACCAGATGAGGCGAGGGATACCGGCCGTCTACTCACTCGACGATCAGGTCGTGAAGCTGGGCGGGCTATACCGCAGCCTGGCCAGCAACCCCCGGGCCTCGGAGAGGGCACATGCCGTACTCCGCTAAGCCGCGCAAGTTGCGACTGGCCCCCACGCCTGAAAGCGCGTCTCTCCGGCTGCTCGGGACGTCGTGGCTGTCCGATCGGAGCTTGCTGTGCGTCGTTTCGCACGGCGCGGAAGTCGCCCGGTTCGATACAGCACGTCTGCTGCGTGAGGACTTCGCCACGGAGCTTCACGTCGTCTCGAGAAGGCACCCGCGGGATGAGCGCGAGGGCGGCGCAGGCGGCGCAAGTTCGCTCGTCCACCTTCGGGGCGACCGAGCAGTCCGCGATGGCCGCGCGTTCGGCCTCAATCTATCGGCCGGCGCGGGCAGCTGGCGCATCGATGCGAGGTCCGTTGCCAAAGCCGCCACCGACCTTCGGAGCCTGATCCGCAACCAGTTCACGAACCTGCAGGCCGCGGAGCGGGCTGAGGTCGTTCGGTTTCTCGCGACGAGCAATGGCGCGTCCGGCGACCCGGCCGATCAGCTGCGAGAGAGCCGGAGCCTCCATGTGGTGCGCGAGATGCTTCGCGAACGCCTCCCGAGGTGCGAGCTGTCGGCCAGCAAGCTTGAAGGGTTGAGTGTCGAGGCCATGGTCGCAGTCAGCGAGTCGTCGTTCTATGTGGAGGGCTGGATCTGCGACGTCGAATCTGCGGCCGTGCGCCTCACGGCAGTATCCCCAGAGGGAACGCGGGTCGAGCTGATAAGTCAGCTGTTCCGCTATGACCGTCCTGACGTTCAGGCTTTTTTCAAGCCGACGATTGGTGACCAGGCGACTGCAAAGTGCGGGTTCATCGGCTATTTCCAGCTCGATGCGCCGAGCCGCTTGCCGAACGGATGGCTGGTCGAGATGGAGACCGCAGCCGGGACGGTGATGGAGACCGCGGCGCCTCCTTTGATAGCGAGCGATGATCTGATAGCGAGCGATGATCGCATTCGGGCGAAGCTGCTCGGCGACCTCGTCCACGACAGCGAAGACCAGGAGCTACGGCGGGTCCACATTTCGCCGGCGCTGGCGGTGGTGCAGTCAGAGCGCGCTGCCCGGATCATGGTCGAGCGCGTCGCCTCCTTCGGCCAAGAGCCGCCGGATCCTGCCGTATCGATCGTGGTCCCGCTCTATGGCCGCATCGACCTGATGGAGCACCAGGTCGTCCAGTTCGCCGGGGATCCAGACCTGCGCCGGGCCGAGTTGATTTACGTCCTCGATTCTCCCGAGCTGAAAGAGGAGCTGGTCGCCAAGGCGGAGCGCTTGTTCCGGCTCTACGGCGTGCCCTACCGCATCCTGATCCTGTCCGAGAACGCCGGTTTTTCGCTGGCCAACAACATTGCGGCGTCTTGCGCTCGCGGTCAGTTGCTGCTTCTTCTCAACTCGGACGTCTTGCCAAAGGAGCGAGGCTGGCTCTCGCGGATGGTGGCGTTCTACGAATCGCTTGAAGAGCCGGGAGCGGTTGGCCCGATGTTGCTATACGAGGACGACTCGCTTCAGCACGCGGGTCTCTACTTCGAGCGACCTACCGAGGCCCGCACGTGGACGAACGAGCACTACTTCAAAGGCCTCCACAGTGAATTGCCCGCTGCGAACGTGGCGCGGCAGGTTCCCGCGGTAACGGCGGCCTGCCTGATGGTGGACGCTGATCTGTTTCACGCTGTCGGCGGGCTGTCTGGCGGGTATGTTCAGGGCGACTACGAGGATTCGGACCTCTGCATGCGCCTGTGGAAAGCCGGCAGAAAAAACTGGTATCTGCCCCAAGTCCGGCTGTACCACCTGGAGGCGCAGTCCTACCCAAGCAAGGCTCGCGAGATGAATCGGCAGTACAACCGATGGCTTTTCAACGAGACATGGTCCGACGTCATTGAGGAGATCAATTGGGTGTTCGCTCCACCGGTATCGATAACGTCGGACCGCCGCGAGCGGCCACGGAAGGCTCGACAGAAAGTTCCTGTAGATCACACGGTCGGGGTCGCGGAAACGGCATCCGAACCAGTCGAGATGTGGAGGCAACGTTGAAGCAGATCGAGATTCCGACGATCAAGCCGGCGCTCAAGCGCCTGATCCTGGAAGCGCTTGGTGTGGGCTACTCCAGCGCGGGCAAGGACAACATCGCAACAGGCAACCATTACCAATCGCTGACTCTTGGCGACGAGCGCACCGCGGGATTCCGCACCGACCGCAACCCGTTCCTGGATCAGATCGACTTCCGTGGCAAACGTGTTCTTGACCTCGGCTCCAACCTCGGGGAGATCAGCCGAGCCGCGCGAGCGCGGGGGGCGGCATTGGTCGACGGTTACGAATATGACCCCTTTTTCGTCGAGATGGCGCAAGTCCTGGATGCGTACAACGGAACGACTGGGGTCTCGTTCTTCCAACGCGATATCACAGACCCAGAAATCTACGTCGACCACTACGACCTGGTGCTCGCGTTCTCTGTCTTCACGTACATCCATCCCGTGCTGGAGCGGCTCGCTGGGATCACCGATGAAGCGCTTGTGGTTGAGACTCACAAGCTCGACGGAAACCTGGACAAGGGATACCTCGGGCCCGTTCGTAGGTTTCTGCCGATATACAAGGTCCTCGGCGAGTCAGACTGGGGACGCGCTCTGCCCGCGAATGAGCGCCGCGCAGTCGTCGTCTTCGCGCGCGACGAAGCATGTCTTGCCCGATCGCTCGGTCGCGTATCCCGCAGCTCGCGTTGCAGCATCAACGTGCAGCGCACAACACTGCAAAGGGCCTTTTTCGACAGCGCCAAATTCCCCGACGGGGAGGCGTTGCTGGACGAGGTCAGATCCTTGGAGATCGACCTCGATCGGGTCGCTCATGAAGATGACCTGTCCAAAGCCGTCTACAGCGGCCGCACGTACTGGCAGATCTTTCTAAAGGGTTATTGCCAGTACCTAGACGGCCGCCTGCTCGGTCCCGGCAACATCTACTACGACTACATCGTCAAGTTCTACGCACCGCGCGGACACGATCCGGGCGTCGCTGACGCGCTTCGGGACCCGCTCTTCGCTTTGCATCGCATCGCGTCTCGGTTCCGAGATCTCGACCAGTTCCGGCAAGCGCCGCGCAAGTACGTGCCCGCGCCGGTACGGCTTTTTCAGTCCGGCGACAGCACGCGCGATCGGTTGGTGCTCTATGACGCGACGGACGGCGAGCCGATCCGAGCGGCAAGGGTCGATGGCTGGCATCGTCTGTTCGCGGCCCGTGTCTTCGGGGCGACAAGGATTCCAGGTGAGGTCGTCGAGTCTCCCCTTCCGTAGATGGGCGGCCGGCGCGGCGGCCCGGTGACTCCCGAACGAATCGTCGTCGCGGGTTCTCTTGCCCAACGTGCATGCCGGGGCGGGCACACGTGGGTCTTCCTGCAGTATCTCCTGGGATTTCGCCGGCTCGGATTCGATGTGCTCTTCCTCGATTGGATGACACCGGAGATGGGTCCTGGTGCGCAGGCGAGCCGCTACTCGAGAGCTGTCATGGAACGCTTTGGACTGCAGGACCACTACTGCCTGATGGATGCGGAGGGTGAAGCGATCGCGGGCATCAATCGTCGCCATGCGATTGAGCGCACGACAGCTTCCCTGCTCCTGATCAACATCAATGGCTTCCTCGCCGATCCCGAGCTGCTGGGAGCAGCGCCCCGCCGCGTCTACCTGGACATAGACCCAGGCTTCGGCCAGATGTGGCGCGAGCAGGGGCTGCACGACGCGTTCGCGGGCCACGAGATATTCGTGACGATCGCGGAGAAGATTGGGCGCCCCGGATGCCGTATACCGACCTGCGGACTGGATTGGGTCACGACGCGGCAGCCCGTCGTCCTCGACCAGTGGCCATCCCGACCCGGCCAGGGCAGCGCATTCACGAGCATTGGAGCCTGGCGCGGTCCGTTTGCGCCGATCGAGTTCGATGGCACCTCATTCGGGTTGC
This sequence comes from Chloroflexota bacterium, assembly GCA_005882115.1. Lineage (GTDB taxonomy): Bacteria > Chloroflexota > Dormibacteria > Dormibacterales > Dormibacteraceae > 40CM-4-65-16. Next base: position 1,989 of record VBEG01000083.1, on the reverse strand, counting down.
GGGTGCATGAGTTCAGGAAGTTCGCCGAGCTCCCGAAGCTGACCCGGCAGAAGTTCGAGATAGCCCTCGAGATCCATGACACCGAGGTGGGTGACCGTGAGCTTCTGCGCCACGGAGGCTGGCGCTTGCTCGATCCGCTCGCCGTCGCTGGGAGTCCCGATGACTATCGAGATTTCATCGGCCGTGCGCGGGCTGAGCTCATGGTGGCCAAAGGCATGTACGTCGAGACACGCGGCGGTTGGTTCAGCGATCGCAGCGCCTGCTACCTCGCGAGCGGCCGTCCGGTGATCGCGCAGGACACCGGCCTCGCCGGTCTCTACCCGCTTGGTGATGGCCTTCTTGCGTTTCACACCCTGGAGGAGGCGACCGCCGCCGTGGAATCCGTGTCCGCGGACTATTCGCATCACGCGCGGGCGGCGCGCGAGATCGCCGAAGCCGAGTTCGGATCCGATCGGGTCCTCACGGCGCTCCTGGAAAGGATCGCATCGTGAGCAGCTCTAGACCCATAGCGATTGTCGCTGGCGCGCTCGCTGCCAAATCCGGCAACGGCGGCCATGCATGGTCGCGCGTCTCCATTGCCCTTGGGCTGCGGCGACTTGGTTTCGCCGTGGTGTTCATAGAAGAGCTCGCCGGCGCGACGACCTCGGAGCGCGACTACTTCGAACGGGTGTGTGCGCAGTTCCAGATCGATGGCTCTTTGGTCGATCGGAAGCTGTCGTATGAGCTCGTTGCGCGCGCCGACGCCGCAGATCTGCTTCTGAATATCGGCGGCCACCTGACGTGCAGCGAGCTCAAACGCGGCCCTCGCGTCAAGGTCTACCTGGACGACGATCCTGGCTACACACAACTGTGGTTGCAAGCCAGGCTGCTCGATGGCCGTCTGGATGGGCACGACTTCTTCTTCACCTTTGGCGAGAACATCGGACTTCCAGGTTGTGCGCTGCCCGTGGACGGCATCACCTGGCGGCCGCTCAGGCCACCGGTCGTACTCGACCACTGGTCGCCTGGTGGACAGCTGAGCGAGGGATTCCGAACAGTGGCCAGCTGGCGCGGCGGCTACGGACGTGTCGAGGCCGATGGACATCGTTACGGCCAGAAGGCGCACGAATTCCGGCGCTTCGTCGATATGCCTCTGCTAACGGGCCACAGATATGAGATCGCGCTCAAGATCGACCGTGGCGACGCTTCTGACGAAGAGCTGCTTCGCAGTCGTGGCTGGCAGCTCACCGACCCCACAGTCGTTGCCGCCGCGCCCGACGATTTTCGCGCATACGTACAGGGCTCTCGAGCGGAGTTCTCCGTCGCGCAGGGAATCTATGTCGAGACCCGATGTGCGTGGTTCAGCGACCGCACAACCCGATTTCTTGCGTCCGGAAAGCCGGCGGTGGTCCAGGACACAGGCTTTTCCTCGCATCTGCCGACCGGAGAAGGACTCCTCGCATTCACGACAGTTGATGAGGCAGTCGACGCGACAAATGCGGTGGAGCGCGACTATAAAGCGCACTCGGCCGCCGCGCGCGGGATCGCCGAGAAGCACTTCGACTCAGACAAGGTGCTCGGCCGGATGTTGGAGGAAGTCGGGCTGTGAGGATCCTCATCGCCGATTCGGCGTCCTCCACGCCGGATCAGGGCGGCGCGATATGGGCGGTGCGTCAGTACGTCCTCGGTCTTCACAAGCTCGGTCACGTCGTGCAGCTGGCTTCGCGTGTGGAAGGAGATTTCGACCTCGTACTCAACACGTCCGGGATCCTCTCGCCGGACTCGATCGCCGGGATTCCGATCCGTGTGTACCTGGATCTCGATCCAGCCTTCAACCAGTTCTGGCATGACGGTGGCATCGATCGCCGGTTTGACGGTCATACGCACTTCGTGACGGTCGGTCTGGCGATCGGACACAAGGGCTGCGACGTACCTACCTTTGGGCAGGATTGGATCGGCACCCTGCCGCCGGTCGTCCTGGACGAGTGGCCGCAGGCCAATGGGATCGAA
>VBEG01000122.1 GCA_005882115.1 Chloroflexota bacterium | reverse complement strand
CGTGTAGCTCGGAATCCCCGCGTTCGGGCCATCCTGGCGCAGACGGCCGGAGCGAGCGGCCCACATCGAGATGCCTGACGTGCTCTCGCCGACGACGCCGTAGCCCGCGTCGGTCAGACCGTAGACGCCAAAGCCGGTTGCCCCGCCCGCCCATCCGTCGACGCCTTCAGACGCCACCGGAGCAAGGATCGTGCCTGGGCCCAGACCCTGAAGCGGGGCTGACATGGGCGACAGGCCCGCCGGCAGCGTCGTGAATCCTGCGTCTTCGATTCCGAGGACGGGATGCGGCGCGCCGCTGGCCCCATCGCCCTGGAGGATCGTTGATGACTCGCCTTTTTGGGTTGCGTTGCCAATGACCAGGTTGCTTCCGTCGGTAGCCGAAGCCGGCGTCGCGCGCAGAGCCGCCGCACCGACCGCGCCCAGCGCGGCGGCGCCTCCGAGGCGCAGGAAGCTCCGCCTGGTGCTGCGCTTCGGGCCGTCTGAACGATTGGCCTTCTCAACCTCGAGCTGGACCAGCCTCGCCTGAAGCTGGCTGACCGCGTCGGTCAGCCGGTGAACTTGCGATTCGAGCTCATCAGTGCGGTTCATCATCCACTCCTCATTGAGGTTTCGACTTCTTCATTGGGCGGCTCTGCCGCGCGGCCTCACGGCCAACGATCTGAGACCTTTTCAGCTGATCTGGGTGGACGTGCACCTGGGCCACTGGCCGTAGTGACGGCCGCGGCTGATGTTTGGATTGTTTAGCCGGTTCGCGATCTGACATCCAACCCTCCAGGGCGAATACGGGTCCGCCAACCATACCAAGCCAGGCCACAAGCATCTGACCACGCGGAGGCTAAATATCGTTAACACAGGGCGGCATGCGACGGTTCATCTTTCGATCGGTCCCCACCGGACAACGCGGTAGCGCCGAACACGATTAGCAAGTACCATGGCCGCTGCTCAATGCGCGGACCCTTGGCCGGAGCCTTCTTTCTCATCGTCCTGCAGGTCTCCGCGTGCGCTGCCCAGCCCTCTGCGGGCAGTGTCGCCGCCGCCGCCCGGAGGCCCCCAACCGCGGCCCCGACAAATGCCGCGACCACTGCGGCGTCGAAAACCAAGAAGCCGATCGTGACCGGTAACGGTGATCCCTCATAAGGTGCGCACGAATGCGACCTCTTCACCCACGCAGCTCGCTCCCGGCCGGCCTCTGACAGTTTCCACGCCGGTGGCGCCACGGGTCACGACGTACAACTCTCTGAATGCAGGCGGGATCGCTGCAGGCGACACGATCCAGGCCAGTCCCCCTGACTCGACGGGCGCCATCGGACCGAACTACTACGTGGAGATCGTCAACTCGGAGATCGCCGTGAGGAGCCGGACCGACCTTTCCACGGTGGGGGCCACGTCCTTGTCGGATTTCGTCGGCGCACCTAACACGGTCGTGTTCTGCGACCCGCAAATGCAGTGGGATCCGAGCTCAACTCGGTGGCTCGTCAGCTTCATCTTCTGCAATGCGCAAGCAGGCACAGGGAGCCAGGTGTTGGTTGTGGGCTGGTCGCAGACAAGCGACCCGCGGGGAAACAACGCCAGTGGCTGGTGTCTGTTCACCGTCGGTACAGGCAACAACTTTTTCGATTACGCCAAGCTCGGCCACAACAGCAAATACATGATCCTGGGCGGCAACTTCTACGACGACAGCACCCTCTCGTTTGAGGGTTCCTCGCTTGCCTGGGTCGGCAAGCCGGCGAACGGCTCGACCAGCTGCGCCCTACCTTCTATCGACGGAACGAACACCACACTCATGAACGGTGATGGTTTCACGCCGACGTTCACGCCCGTTCCGGTGAACACGAACAGCGCGGCCTCAGACGGCTACATCGTGTCCGCCTACGATCCCGCCGGCAACGTCGGCGCCGTCGCATCGCAACGCAAGCTCGCGATATGGCATCTGGACTCGGCCGGAGTCCTCCACGCCCATCCTGACATCGGCGTCAACCTTTATTCACTGCCCGTGGCGGCTTCTCAGCTGGGCGGTTCATGGGCAATCGACACCCTCGACGGCCGCCTGACGCAAGCCGTCGGCAACCCGGCGACCGGCATCTGGACAAGCCACACGGTGGACGATGGAGCGCTTTCCAGCACCCCGTCGGTGGTGCGGTGGTACGAGATCAAGGTCAGCGGCACCACCGCGTCGCTCGTCCAGCAGGGCAACGTGTCCAGCGCCACCGACTGGATTTTCAACGGCGCGATATCGCCGCGACAGGACGCGCAGGGAGCGATGATCGAGTACAGCCGCTCCAGCGCCACGATCGATACCGTGATCGCGGCCCAGGTCAGGTTGAGCTCCACGCCCGTCGGCACGATGGAACCCGGTGAGATGCTCCTGGACAGCAGCGGGGGAGCCGACCAGGACTTCAGCTGCGGCAATGGCGGACAACCGTGCCGTTGGGGAGACTACTCGGGACTCACGCCGGACCCCACCAACACAAATGTCGTGTGGGGTACCAATGAGGTACTCGATGCCCCGTCCACCAACCTCCCGGAGTGGCACGACCGGAACTTCGCGCTGATCTACGTCGCCTCGCCCACGTCCCTAAGCGGACAGGGAGGCAACCAGAGCGCCTTCGTGAGCTGGACCCCTGGACCGCCCGATCCGAACACGCCGGTCACGAGCTACACGATCGGTGTCTATGACGGATCGACCGAGATCAAGACAGTTGCAGCGGCCGCCAGTGCGTCGAACGTGCTCGTCACCGGCTTGATCAACGGCACGGCGTACACGTTCACGATCATCACCAATGTCGCCGGCGGCTCGAGCCTCGAGTCGACGCACACGGGCCCAGTGACCCCCACGCGTGCCGCGAATCCGGTGAGCACGCCGCCCGCCCCAACCAGAGACCAGCCCACCCAGACGAGCCCCGCCCCGCCACCCTCTCGCTAGCGCGCACCTCCGCGTCGGTGGGTCCCCACCAGTAAGCTCTCACCATTCATGACGCGACTCACCAGGAACGTCATGTACAACGTGGTGGGCCAGGGCCTCGTCCTTGTTCTCAGCCTGATCGCGGTTCGCTTCATATTTCGGCGCCTGGGCAATGACGTGTTCGGGATCATCTTCTTCAACATCACCCTGACGGCGGTCCTGACCAGGGTGCTCGAGCTCGGGGCCTCGTCCACCATCGTGCGTGAGGTGTCGAGCGCCTTCGAGTCCGAGCGAGCCTACGTTCGCGACCTGGTCCGCACCGCCTCCTTCCTCTATTGGGCGATCGGACTACTGCTGATGTTGTTCATCTGGATCACCGCGCCGCTGCTGGTGACCAACTGGATCAACCTGACAACGATCGATCCCAACACCGCGGCCACGATGCTTCGCATCCTTAGCGTGCCTGCGCTTGTAGCTCTGCCGCGAGGTCTCTACACGGCGATGTTTAGAGGTCGGCAGCGGATGGGCTACAACAACGCGATCGACGTAGGCGCCTCGATCGTCCAGCAATTCGGCATTCTGGTGGTGCTCATTGCAGGCGGCAGCCCGTACATGGTCGCGGGATGGATCTCCGCCAGCGCCGCGCTGGCGGTCCTTGCCTACATCCTGGTGGCGAGCCGGCTCTTCGGCTGGCGAACCCTTCTACCGTCCTTTTCGTCGTACGTCGCGCGACGCAACCTTGGCTTCGCGGGCCGCATGTCGCTGACCTCGGTCGCCTCGCTGGTCAACACCCAGGCCAACCAGGTCATCGTGAGCAAGCTCCTGCCGATCGGCGAGTTCGGTCTGTTCGGATTTGCCTCATCGACGGTGAACCGAGCCACGCTCGTCACAGGTGCCGTCGCTCAGGCTGCCTTCCCCTCCTTCTCAAATCTGCACCGCGCGCACAACCACGTGGGTCTGATTACGCAGTACCGCAAGCTGCACGATCTCGTCTGCTACGGGACGATGCCTCTCTTCGCCGGCGTTTGCTTTGCCGCACTCCCTGTTTACAGCTACCTCTTCAACAACTCAGCCGCGTGGCTGCTTTTCATCCCCACGGTTCTGCTGGCTCTGGGCACGTACATGAACGGAACGACCACCATCCCCTACATCCTGTCGGTGGCCATGGGCAAGC
>VBEG01000082.1 GCA_005882115.1 Chloroflexota bacterium | reverse complement strand
AGCTAGTCTCCGAGGCCGGCGTCGGGACCATCGCGGCCGGGGTCGCCAAAGCCCATGCCGACTACATCCTCGTCTCGGGCCACGACGGCGGGACGGGCGCGTCGCCGCTGTCCTCGATCAAGAACGCAGGCTCCCCGTGGGAGCTCGGCCTCGCGGAAACGCAGCAGGTCCTGGTCGAGAACCGCCTGCGGGAACGCGTGAGCCTGCGCACCGACGGCGGTCTCCGCAGCGGGCGCGACGTCGTCATCGCCGCGCTTCTCGGGGCCGAGGAATTCGGGTTTGGCACCGGCGTGCTCGTCGCGCTCGGATGCGATATGGCACGGCAGTGCCACCTCAACACCTGCCCGACCGGCATCGCCACCCAGCGCGAAGACCTGCGCGCGAAGTTCGAGGGCAGGCCCGAACACGTCGTGAACTACCTGTTCCTGATCGCCGAGGAGGCGCGCGAGCACCTCGCGCGACTTGGCTTGCGATCGCTCGACGAGGCGGTGGGGCGAGTCGAGCTGCTCGAGCACGGGCCGAGCACAAAGCTGGACCTCGGCTTCGTGCTCGCCGCGACCGACCCCTCGTTGCCTCGCAAGCGCATGTGGCACCGCAACGGCGACGCGCCGGCGCCGGCACCGCCCAGCGGCGAGATCGACAACTCGCACCGCACCGTCGGGGCGTCGCTGACCGCCGGGGAGCGCCGGTCGTACACCGGTAGCGCCGGACAGAGCTTCGGCGCCTTCCTCGACCACAGCACCGAGCTCGCGCTCGAGGGCCAGGCGCAGGACTACGTGGGCAAAGGCATGGGCGGTGGCGTGATCGCGATCCGCCCGTCGGCAGGCAACGGCGCGCCGGATCCCGTGCTGGCGGGAAACACGATCTGTTACGGCGCCACGGGCGGGAAGCTGTTCATCGCGGGCCGCGTTGGCGAACGCTTCTGCGTCCGCAACTCAGGCGCCGTCGCCGTCGTCGAAGGCGCGGGCGACCATTTCTGCGAGTACATGACCGGCGGCGTCGCCATCGCCTTGGGCCCCGTCGGCTGGAACGCCGGCGCCGGGATGACGGGAGGCGTCGCCTACGCGGTCGAATGGAGCCAGCTGAATCTCGACAGCGTCGTGGCGCGCGAGGTCCCCGCCGAAGACGCCGATGAGCTCCGCTCGCTCGTCGAGGAGCACCGCCACCGCACCGGCAGCGTCAAAGCCGCCGGGATGCTCGCCGATTGGGAGGCGGCTGTGAAAACCTTCCGCCAGATCGTTCCGGTGGCGTCGATCAACACGTCGGAACCCACTCCGGCCCCCGCGACGCTGTCGGCAGTGGTCAAATAAGCGCCTGCCTAACCCAACCGCGATCCGCAAGATGCTCGAAACCGAGCGCAAGCTCGAGCAGGATTTCGTCGCTACCGCGCGCGCGAATGAGTCGGCGCCCACAGGCTGGCCTGCCGCGCTCCTCATGTTTCATGTGGGAATGTGGCGCGAGCGGCTGCGCGATTCGCTCGCTCGAATGCAGGAAGGAAAGGATTACCCACGACCGCCATCGAACATCGACGAGTTCAACGAGACGGAGCTCGCGCAGGGTATCGGCACCCCGCTCACGGACGCCGCGGCGAGGGCGGACCACCTGCTCGCGGAGATCATCGAGCTCTACGACAAGGTCGGTGAGCGACCGATCGAGTGGAACATGTCGAAAACGACGACCGAGGCCGTTCTTCGCAGCAGCTTCACGCACCCGCGCACCCACATCGCCCAGTACTACCGCGAGAACGGCGAGGGTGAGCGGGCCCGGCGCTTGACCGAAGAAACAGTTGATGAGCTGCGGGAAACCGATGCTCCGCCGTTGGTGCTGGGGGCGGCGCTGTACAACCTCGCGGTGGTTCGAGCGGGCGAGGGCCGGAGCGACCAAGCGCTGGCTCTTCTGCGGGAAGCCTTCCCGATGCGGCCCGACCTCAAGGCAGCCGCGGCCAAAGACTCAGACCTGGGCACCCTGTGCGACGACGCTCGTCTTCAAGAGCTGCTCAAACCCTAGGTCGGCTTCACCTCCCCGCTCGCCGGGGAGGTCGGCGCGCAAGCGCCGGGAGGGGGCAAAGAGGTGAGCATGAGCCTTCATCGGGGGGCAAAAAGGTGAGCATGAGCCTTTATGGAGGGGGCAAGAGGATGAGCGTGAGCCTTCGGCGAGGGGCAAGAAGGATCAGCGAGAGGCTTCGGCAATCCGATCCAGGACCCGCATGTTGGCGATCGACTCCGAAAGCGGGATCGCGACCGGCCGGTCATGGATGACGCTGTCGCCGAACGACTCGACCATCAGCTGATATGGGTCGTCGGGATCCTTGCGCGAGGTGAATGCTGTGGTCCTTCTCTGCACTGACTCAGGTGTGATGACGGTCACCTCCTGGATCTCGGCCGACTCCAGGCTGCACCACGCGCTGGCCGTCGCCCCGCCGGCGAAACCAAGCAGAGCGCTTGTCGTCACGTCGACCCCGTTGCGGATCGTCGAGCGTGCCCCGACGTACTCCGGCTCGCCCAGGATCCAGCGCACGAAGCTCACCGTGTAGCAGCCGACATCGAGCAGCGCGCCGCCTCCGAGCGCCTGTTGAACACGAATGTCCGATGCCTCCCGCACCTGGAAGCCGAAGCTGGCCTCGACATGGATCGCGCCTCGCGAGCTTGCGACCAGCTCGCGCATCGCGGGATGGAATCTGTACATGAATGCTTCCATCAGGTGCTTGCCCGCGTCGCTCGCGGCCGCTGCCATCTCCTCCGCCTCGCCCGCGTTCAAGCCGATCGGCTTCTCGCATAGAACGTGCTTGCCCGCCTCCAGCGCGCGAAGCGTCCACTCCCGATGAAGGCTGTTGGGAAGCGGGTTGTAGACGGCCTCGACGCGCGGATCCGCCAACAACGACTCATAGCTCTCAAGGACGCGCGCATCCGGATACGGCGCCAGGATCTCGCGTGCCCGCGCAGGATCCCGGCTCGCCATCGCGACGACCTCGCCGTTGCGGGATGCTGCGATCGCCTCCAGCACCGCGCGCCGGGCGATGTGTGCGGCCCGAGCACGCCCCAACCCAGACGGCGGCCGCTGCCCAGCTAAGCCACCTTCTCGTGCGAACGCCGAGAGATCCGGCGCAGGACATCATGCGTGCGGCTCGCCGCGTTCGCCCACGTGTATCCGAGCGCCCGACGCCTGCCTTCCTCACCGAGCTTCTTGCGGAGACCCTCGTCGGCCAAAAGCCTCTCCAGACCGCCCGCGATCGCGGCCACGTCCTCACCGTCGACCAAGATCGCGGCGCCCGGCGCGAGCTCGGGCAGCGCACCGGTCCGGCCGACCACCGCCGGTACGCCATACGACATGGCCTCGAGCAGCGGCAGTCCAAAGCCTTCATAGAGGCTCGGGAAGGCAAGCACCGAGGCCGACCCGTACAGCGCGGCCAGCGTCGGCTCGTCGACGTGGCCGAGGTAACGCACGCCAGGTTCGCCGCCGATTCTTTGAAGCGTGTCGCCGTATGCCCAGCCCGGCCGGCCGGCGATCACGAGCTGCGGCACGCCGGGACGGCCGTTGATGATGAAGGGCAGCGCGCCGCGCCCGCGCAGCTGGCGATACGCGGCCAGCAGGCGAGGGTAGTTCTTGCGCGGCTCGACCGTCCCCACCGCGAGCACGAACCCGGGCTCGACACCGTCCGGCAAAGGTCCGGCCGCGACCCCGGTCGGGAGTCCCTCCGGGATCACTTCCAGCCTGTGCGCGAGCCCGGGAATCGAGTAGAGGCGAAGCAGGTCTTGCATGGTCGATTCGGACGGCACCAGGACCGCGGCGGCCTGGTGAAGCGCGCGCCTCAAAACCGTTCGAAAGTAGAGTCGCTGCTGCCAGGGCACCTCGCCGGGGCGGATCCGGAACGCGAGGTCGTGGACGAAGATCGCCGCGGGCGGCGCGCCTGGCCGGCGGAATGGCGGGCTTGGCCAGTACGGATAGAGGATGGCGTCGCATTCCAGCAACGGCTCGACCGTGGGCAGCCAGCGCGACTTGAGCACGAGCTCGTGGCGGTACGGCGCGAGGACCGCCTCGCAGTCGAGATCAGCCAGCGACGCGGGCCGCTCGCGGCTGCACAGGAGCACGAATTCGTCCTGACCTCGATTCGCGACCAGGGCCCGGGACAGCTCGACCGCCACTGTGACCATGCCGACGCGCTGGGGCCGCCAGCATGCCGTCACGTCGATCGCGAAACGCACCGGAAGACTCTAGAAGAGGACGCAAAATCCGGCGCGCGCGCCTTCCGGCGCCGGGGGTAATATGGCCTTACAGCTAGCTCACCCTCCCTCCTTTCTGAAGGTCCTCTGCCCCCCGGTGGAGGGCCTTCTCTCTGACTCGCCGGCGCCCGATGCGCCGAGTTAGATCGTTTCGGCGCTGCGGATCGCGAACGCGCAGTCGAACGTGCCGGTGACCGAACCGCATTCGACCTCTTCCACATACCAGTCGTTGGCCAGGCCCGCCCATCGGAGGATCGTCTCGATCGCCGACGTCCACACATAGCAGGACTTCACGGTCTTGATCCGGCCCAGCGCGAACATGTTCGAGAAGTTCACGAGCCAGAACTGGTGCTCGTCGACCTGGAGCCATGCGTGCGTGTGCTCGCCGCGCACGTTGTCCATCGCCTCGGTGAAATTTTTGACGACACCCGCGAGCTTTCGCTGCCGGCCGGGCACGAAGCGTCGCGCCCCACCCAGGCCGTGCCGGCCGTCGGCGAGCCAGCGTTCCGTCGCGCGGCGGCCCCACGCGCGGATCATGTCCTCCGCCTCCGGTCCGAAGATCGTCTCGAACGCCTCGTTCAGTCGGCTCAGCGATTCGACCGGAGACGAGAGCTGGTCGTCGTGAGGCGCGTCCTGCTCGATGTACTGGACGAGCCCCGCCGCGTAGGCGACCTCGGGCCACCGGTCACCTGTCACCGTCCGAGCGATGTGCACGAAATTGCTGAAATGGGAGTTGAGGATGAACCGGCCTCTCGCGCGCGCCGGTCGCACACCCATCAGCTCCAGCGTGCGAATCGTCGACGCGCCGGCCGCGGTCGGCGTCGGCGGCGGCGATCCATGGAACCCAGGCGGCGCTGACTGCTGGATCACACGCATCGACGTCGTGTCGGGTCCGTTCGAAGAAGTCGTCGGACGCGGCATCACCGCGACTCCACCCGTCGAGGTGGACGCCGCTACCGGCGTCGCAGCCGCGACACCAGCGGCCGTGGTTCGCCGCTGCGGCAGGCGCGCCATCTGGGCGAGTAGCTCGCGCACGGTTTGTGGACGCTGGGCCGGATCCTTCGCCAGCACTTTCTGGAGCAGCTGGTCGAGCTCATCGGGCAGGTTCGCATTGAGCTTGACCGCCGAAGGTATCGGCGTGTTGACCGTCGCGTACGCGACCTCCATGCGGTTCGCACCGACATACGGCAGACGTCCCGTCAGCATCTCGAAAGTCAGCGCGCCCATGGCGTAAATGTCGGCGCGCTTGTCCACGTCGTGCCCCATCACCTGCTCCGGCGCCATGTAGCCCGGCGTGCCGATGGCGAGGCCGATGGTGGTCAGGTGCGTCGGCTGGCCCGCGCCGCGCGCCAGGCCGAAGTCCGCGAGCATCGCGCGACCATCCGTGTGTATGAGGACGTTGGTCGGCTTGAGGTCACGATGCACGATGCCTGCGTCGTGCGCGTGCTGCAGGCCATCGCCGATCTCGCGCAGGTAGCGCCACGCAGTGAGCGCGTCCATGGGCCCGCGGTTGAGGATGTCGCGAAGAGTTCCTCCGCGGATCAACGGCATGGTGAGGAACGCATTGCCATCGAGCACTTCGAAGTCGTAGATCGGCAGGATGTTCGGGTGATCGAGCTTGGCGAGCGTCTTGGCCTCGGTCTCGAACCGCTTGACGAAACCTTCGTCCTGGAACAGCTCTGACGACAGCGCCTTGAGCGCCACCTCGCGACCAAGGGGCTGCTGCACCGCGCGATAGACCACCGCCATCCCGCCCCCGCCCAGGCGCTCGACGATCTCGTACTGGCCGAGCCGGGTCCCGGTCAGGTCCTTCACTTCGCATCCACCAGCGACTGGACCATGGAGATGAGATCGGCGAGCCGGAACGGCTTGCTCAGGACGTTGTCGGCGCCCGCGGCAAGAAAGCGCTCGCGGTCGCTAGACATCGAGTGCGCGCTGGCGATCACGATCGGCATCGCCGGGATCTCGGCCTTGATGCGGCGCATCGCCTCGAGGCCGTCGATGCCAGGCATGGCGACGTCCATGAGGATCATCGCCGGCCGTTGGTGGAGAGCGATGTCGACCGCCTGCAGCCCGTCTCCCGCGATCAAGACCGGGTACCCCGCTTTCTCGAGCACACGCTTGCAGAGCCGCTGCGCCACCTCGTTGTCATCGGCGACCAGGACCGAGGGCGGACTCGTCGTGCCAGCTCCATCTGTCTCAGGCATGCCGGAGCTGCAATGCGTTCGTGCTTTCGGGCGCGAGCGGGATCGTGAAGTGGAAGGACGAGCCGTGACCGACGGCGCTTTCCACCCAGATCCTGCCCCCGTGCATCTCCACGATCTGCTTAACGATCGTGAGGCCGAGGCCAGTCCCGGGAATCGATTGCGCGGCGCCGCTGCGTACCCGACGGAAGCGTTCGAAGACGTGCCCGATCTCGTCCTGCGGGATGCCGATGCCGGTGTCGGTGACGCTGATCAGGACGTAGCGTCCGTCGGCGCGGCTGGACAGGGTGACGGTCCCGCCCTCGGGTGAGTACTTCACCGCGTTGTTGACGATGTTGCTGACGACCTGGATCAGCCTGTCGCGGTCGCCGGCCACGATCGGCAGGCGAGGGTCGAGGTCGGATTTGAACTCCACCGTGACCGCGCCCGGCACCGCCCTCGAGATCGCCTCCATGAGCACATCGTTGATGTCGACCTCAGAGGTCCGCATGGACATCCGGCCCGATTCCATGCGGTCCAGGTCGAGCATGTCGCTGATCAGGCGGTTGACGCGGTCCGCGTCATTGAATATGTAGCCGCCATAGGCGCGCACCTCGTCCGCCTCGAGGCCGCCGTCGCGGATCAGCTCACTGAAGCCCTGGATCCCCGTCAACGCGGTCCGAAACTCATGGCTGACGATGCTCAGGAACTCGCTCTTGGTGCGGTCGATCTTTTCGAGATTGGCGTTCGCGTCGCGCTGCGCCTCGAGCGCCTCGCTCAGGCGATCGGATGTCTCGCGCACGGCGGTGACGTCCTCGATCATCACCAGAACGTGCTCCGGTACGCCGCTCGAGTCCGGGATCGATGTCACGGTCAGCTGCAGCCACAGCCAGTTGCCCGCACCCGTCGCCGCGCGTACCTGCAGGCTGCTTCCGTCAGTGATGCCGGCGAGGAAGGGCGCCTTCTGCGAGCGTGAAGCAGCCTGGTCATACGCGCGGAGCATGTCCGGCCACGCGCTCGTGCGCATGGTGTCGACATCGTGCTCGAGCATCTGAAGCAGCGCCGGGTTCGCCTCCAGCAACTCTCCCCCACTGCTGATGCGGGCGATCCCGATCGGAGAGCGCTCGAACATCGTGCGATGGTCGGCCTCGCTGCGTCGCAACGCCTGGGCGGTCTCCGCGCGGCTGATGAACTGCCCGATCTCGACGCCCGCTGTAGCCAGCATGGTCACGAGGTCGTCGTCAGGTGTTCGCCGCACATCCGACACGAGCTCGATCACGCCGCCGACCTCGCCACCCGCCACGACGGGAAGCGCCACCGCCGACAGCAGCGCGGCCGCGCGGGCCGCCGCCAAGAGCGGGTAGTCGGCGGCGTGTTCCAGGTCGATTTCGGCAGTGACTGTTCCCGCCTGCCAGGCTCGCCCCACGACGCCTGATTCCTGCGCCAGCGCGATGCCGCGACTCGCGTGCAGGAATCCGTCGGCCCGCGCGCCGGAACCGTTCCAGGCGTAACGCACGCGCATCGATTTGCCGTCGGCGTCCAGAGCCCAGTGCTGCGCCGCGGTCCAACCCAGATGCGAGCACAGGGTGCTCAGCAGCGCAGGCATCGCGGAATCGACGCCTGACGAGTTGACGATGATCTGGCGGACCGCGGCGACGCAGTCCAGGAGCGCGTCGGCGCGGCGGCGGGCGGTGATGTCTGTTTCCTGGACGAGCACCACCGGTTCGCCCGTCGCGGTGTTGGGCAGCCGGGCGAGGAACATAGCCACCGGAACCGTCGAGCCGTCGCCCTTCGACTGACTGATCTCGGCCTCCCATCTGGTCACGTCGCCGTTCTGCAGCATCGCCAGGCCTTCCTCGAGGCCGGCCCGGTCGGCCGGAGAGGCGAAGTCGACGAGCCTGTCCCCGAGGACCTCGTCGCGTGCGCGGCCCAGCAGGGCCGCCATGCGCTCGTTGACCTGGATCAGCTTTCCGTCAAGCTCCGACAATCCGAGTCCCACCTCCGCCGATTCGAGGGCGGCCCGCAGGCGGCGGTCGCTCGCGGTCAGCTCGTCGAGCTGGCGCTCGGTGGCGCTCGCCGCAGCACGGGCGTGCCGTGTCAGCTCTCCTATGGCGAGCGCGACACCCAGCAGGACCGCGGCCAGGAGCACCGACGACGCAACCTCGGACGCATCCCTGTTCGCCGCCAGCGGCCGGATCACCACCGCCACCGCCGCGACGGCGGCGACCGCGAACGACCGCGCTCGGTCGGGCTGGAGCGACGCGAGAAGGACGATGCTCAGATATAGAGGAAAGGCGACGACCGGCTCCGCCTGCGCCAGAGCCTGAACGGCGAACACCGCTGCCACCGCGGCGAACGGCGTGGCTCGGCGAACCAGGATCCGGGTTCTTGACGAACCCCGCGCCACCTGGCGCATTTCGGTCCCCGGCCCTACCCCAGATGCCTCGCCCCCCCTGGCGGCATGGAAGGTGCGCAGGACGCACAGTGTATCGGCGGACTCAAGCGCTTCAGCCGTCTTAAAAGATCGCGGGTGAGGCAGGCCTCCCCCGCGGAACCCCCTCCGTTGCATGCCACGTTTGGGCGGCGGCTGGAGGCCTGCGGCGGATTCAGATCCGCTTCAGGGCGACCACCGTCACATCGTCCTGAAGCGTCTTTTCACCGGCTCCGTGGGCCAGGATGTCGACCATCTCCTGCGCGGTCGGGGCTCGGCGGACCTCGTACGGGAGCTGGACGTCCTTCGTGGCGAGATCAGGCCGGAGGTCGAGGAGGCCGTCGGAGAAAACGACCAGCGAATCGCCATGCC
This sequence comes from Chloroflexota bacterium, assembly GCA_005882115.1. Lineage (GTDB taxonomy): Bacteria > Chloroflexota > Dormibacteria > Dormibacterales > Dormibacteraceae > 40CM-4-65-16. The sequence continues at coordinate 6,726 of VBEG01000082.1, read as the reverse complement.
CCAGGATCGCCTTGCCGGTCGAAAACTTGCTTTCCGGGAAGATCCCGATGGGTGCGCTTCGTTCCCCGAGCAGCTCCTGCGACGTGACTCCGCGTAGCAGGCGGGCGTGGCCGTGTCCCGCGTCGACGTATTCGAGATCACCCGAGCGGACGTCGAATCTGCAGTGGAAGAGGGTGACATACGCATGGTTGACCTCGAGCGCGGCGGACATCACCGAGGCCGCCTGCTTGATGCCGGCCTCCAATGGCTCGACATCCGCGGCTCCCCGCAACGCGGCCCGCGCCGTTGCCATCATCAACGACGCGGGCAGCCCTTTGCCCATGACGTCGCCGAGCGTCAACGCGATCCGCCCACGGGCCGACCGGTGCCAGTCGTAGAAATCTCCGCTGATCTCGCGAGCCGCCGAGAAATGGGCCGCGATCTCGAGCCCGTCTTCCCGGAATGGCGACGCGGGGAGCATCCCCGCCTGAAGCTCGGCCGCCCGCCGCATCTGCTCGGTGCGTTCGGCGAGCAGTGCCTCGAGTCGGCCGAGGCTGGCCCGGTGCTCGATCTCAAGGCTGCGGCGCCGCAGGTTGTTGACGACGAGCAGATATAGCTGGGTCGCGCCCACCGGCTTGACGTGGTACGCGTATGCCCCGTTCTCCAGCGCGGCGGCGCCGAGCTCGGGATCGTCGACCCCCGAGATCATCACGACCGCCGTGTCCGGACGCGTCGACCGGAGCTCCTTGAGCAAGCCGTAGCCGGACTCATCCGGCAGGCGAACATCGAGCAGCGCGACCGCGTAGTCCTTCTTCTCGATCAGCGCCCTGGCCTCACCTCCGCTGAGCGCCACGTCGCACTCGAAGCCTCGGCTGCGGAGGGTGCGGGCCATCACCTTCGCCAAGGGCTCCTCGTCTTCCACGACGAGGACGCGCTGGGTGGGTTCGGAGGCGGCCACGGACAAGGAGTGTAGGGTGGCTAAAGTCCCTACTTTCTGCCATATGCTCTTCCGTCTATGGCGCTCGAAGTCGAGACACGCACCGCCGACAACGGGATCACGGTCGTCGCGCCCACGGGCCGGCTCGACGTCGCCGGCGCGCCGGCGCTCAAAGAGGCGATCTCGGAGGTGGTCAAGAACGGCCCGCCGAGGATCGTCATCGACATGGAGGGCGTTAGCTTTGTCGACTCGACCGGCCTCGGCTCCGTGATCTCGGCGTTGAAGCAGGTCCGCGGCAGCCAGGGCGAGCTGCGCCTGGCAGCTCCCAACCAGCAGGCCCGCGTCGTGCTCGAGCTCACCACCCTGGATCGGGTCTTCCCCTACTACGCGACTGTCGAGGAAGCCCTCACCGGCTTTTAGGCCGATGAGAGCTGGGCACCACGAGTTTGAATTCCGGGCTTCGTTTTCCGAGCTTGATGAAGGGCTCGATATCCTTCATCAATCGATCGATCGCCTGCGACGAGCCACCGGACGGCGCGCAGACGACAGGCCGCTCTTGCTCTTCGAGACCGCACTTGGCGAGATCGGCAGCAACGTCCTCACGCATGGCCGGCCGGCAGGGACAGCGACGCCGATCGACTACGCGTTGCGACTCGACGAGGGAACCGTTGTCGCCTCGCTCAGCGATTCCGGCTCGCCGGCGCACGAGCACCTTTCACGCGAGATGCCGGGCCACGACAGCGAGGCGGGGCGGGGCCTGGCGATGGCACGCTCGCTTCTTGACGAGCTCGGCTATGAGCGGGACGGCGATGTCAACCGCTGGCGCCTGGTGAAGCGGCTGTGAGCGACCACCTCACCGAAGACCCGGGGCGCGCGCTGATCCACGAGTTCCGCAACCTGCTCGCCGTGATCGTGAACTACAGCGAATTGATCGCCGAAGAAGCCAACGACCCCGAGGCGATCAAGGCCGACATCCAGGAGGTCCGCTCCGCCGCGGAACGCGCCATCGTGCTGACCGACAAGCTTCCGCGACCGGAGCCGAAGCCGTCGTGACGATTGCCCGCAAGCTTGGAAGTGCGTCGCAACGGCCGCAATCCGCCCTGACCCATCGCGAGATCGCGCTGATCGTCGACGACGACGAGCAGGTGCTACGGCTGGTCAAGCGCGTGCTCGAACGCGCGGGCTTCGAATGCGTGACGGTCAACGACGGCCGTGCGGCGCACAACACAGCCGTCGAATGGAGACCGGACATCATCCTGCTCGACCTCATGCTCGGCGACACGACGGGCGACCAGATCATGGCCGAGCTGCGCGAGGACTTTCGGACGCGTCTCATCCCGGTGGTCTTTCTCACTGTGCGTGACTCGCTGAAGGACAAAGTCGAGCACCTGCTTTCCGGAGCCGACGACTACGTGACCAAGCCCTTCATTCCGGAGGAGCTGGTCGCGCGCCTGCGGGCGGTGATGACTCGCTCGACGACGGCGCGAGGTTTGAGCCCGCTGACCGGAATGAGCGGCAACAGCGACATCCTCCGCGAGATCAGCAGGCGCCTGGCTCAGCACGAGCGATTCGCGGTCCTCTATCCCGACATCGATTCCTTCAAGAGCTACAACGACCACTACGGCTTCCTGCGCGGAGACGACGTGATCAAGACGCTGGCCACGATCATCCTCGAGGTTCTCGAGGAGAACCACTCGAGCTCCCACTTCGCCGGCCACGTCGGCGGCGACGACTTCGTCATCCTGACCGAGCCGAGCCTCGCCGAAACGGTCGCGACGGAGATCACCAAGCGATTCGACGTGGCAATCCCCGCCCTCTACGACCCCAGCGACCGCGATCGCGGCTGGATCGAGTCCGAGGAGCGCAACGGCAACATCCTCAAGACGCCGGTGGTGTCTGTTTCGATTGGCATCGTGATCGCCGAGCCTGGCAGCTACGGCAGCGCCGCCGCGGTCGCGGCCCGCGCGTCCGAGGTGAAGGGCGTCGCCAAGCGGATGCCAGGTTCGAAATGGGTGCTTGACCGCCGCCGCGCCCCGGAGCGCTACAGCTGATGCGATTCTTTTCGAGAGCGAGGGACAAGCAACAGGAAGAGGATCACGTCTCCAAGCAGGCGGAAGAACAACAGACGAGTGCTGGCACCCGGCCCGACTCGAGTCCGATGGGCGAGGTCATAACCGACATTCCCTCCGGTCTCCTCATTGACGGCACCGAGACGCCACCGCGCGTCAAGGTCGTCGTCCACCGGCTCGACGGTGGGCTCGAGGAAGGCGAATCGGAATCGCGCGTCATCAAAGGCGAGGGTTTTCTGATCTACTCGCCGGCCGACCCGACTCGCGCGCGCGTCGTCCCGACGCGCGATATCAAGTACGTCGTATTCGGATCGGTCGACGATCCTGCGCTGGAGCCCGACCCCGGTGACAGCACGACCGCGCGCAAAGCCGTCCTGCGCTTCCGCGACGGCGAATGGATCGCGGCTTACATCGCCCAAGGGGCGCAGCCGGACGGCGACGGCATCGCGATCAAGATCCGGCTGACCGAGCTGCAGCGGGTGATCCCCGCGGTCGCGGCGTTTCCGTCTCTGCTCGAGACGCAGTACGTCGAGATGTGGACGGCGCCCGGAGCCGTGGCCGTTCCGCCGGCAGGCACTCCGCGGCGACGGCGCTCCGACATCCTCGAAGCCGCGGCAAGCCAGGGACGCGACCTGAACAAGCTCGCGAATGACTTCCGCGACCGCCTCGCGCTGATCCGGGACGTCGGCCTCACCACCGGCGACACCCTCGCGTTCTCGCGCGCGGTGCGGACCCACCTCGACCGCTTCCTGCTCGAGGACAGCATCAACCTCAACCCCCAGGAGAAGTCGGCGCTCGCCGACATCATCCTTCGGGCCGCCGTCGGCTACGGCCCGCTCGACAGCCTTCTCCACGACCGCTCGGTCAGCGAGATCATGGTCAACGGCCCTGACCAGATCTTCATCGAGCGTCGAGGCGTGCTGACGAAAGCGGACGTCCGTTTCGAGGACGAGAACCAGCTGCTGGAGACGATCCGCCGCATGGTCGCAACCACCGGACGCCACATCGACGGTCTCAACCCCATGGTCGACGCGCGTCTGCCCGACGGCAGCCGCGTCAACGCGATCATCCGACCGGCGGCGATCCACGGCCCCGCGCTGACGATCCGCAAGTTCAAGGACGCGGTGCTCGGCATCGAGGACCTGAAGCACGAGGGAAGCTTGAGCCCGGCGATGGCGGAGTTCCTGCAGGCGGCAGTGCTCGGCCGCATGAACATCCTTGTCTCGGGCGGCACCGGGTCGGGCAAGACCACGACGCTGAACGTGGTCGCGCGTTTCATCCCGCACAACCAGCGCGTGATCACGATCGAGGACGCGGCGGAGCTGCAGATCGACCACCCGCACGTCATCGGCCTCGAACACCGTCCACCCAACGTCGAAGGCAAGGGCGAGCTGACGATCCGGCAGCTGCTGCGCAACAGCCTGCGAATGCGCCCCGACCGGATTCTCGTCGGAGAGGTCCGCGGCGCGGAGGCGCTGGACATGCTGCAGGCGATGAACACCGGGCACGACGGTTCGATGTCGACCATCCACTCGAACTCCGCTCGCGACGCTCTCTCGCGCCTCGAGACGATGGTGATGATGGCCTCGATCGACATCCCGTTCGAGGCCGTGCGCGCGCAGATCGCGTCCGCGGTCAACCTGATCGTGCACCAAGCGCGCATGCCCGACGGCCGGCGCAAGGTCGCGCAGATCGCCGAGGTGGTCGGCTACGACTCAAACGGGGCGATTCTGCGGGACATCTTCTTGCTGGGAATGGGGTCGGACCTACGGCTCGAGTACAACGCGACCGGGTACGTACCCACGGCTCTCGACAAGGCGGCGTTCTACGGCGTGCAGGTCAACCAGGACCTGTTCGACCCGGTCAAGTCGCGGTACGTGCCTGCCGGCTCCGACAGCATGATGCCGGTCGTCAAGGACCCGCTCATGTCGGGCCAGGGCAAGAGCGAGAACGTGGTCCGCCAGGTGGTGGTGGTGCCATTCAGCTCCGACCGCCCAGGCGAGGCCGCGGCCCGGACCGCCGCAGCGGCGGGGCCGCCACCCGCGCAGACGCCCGAGATGCAGGAAGAGATGCGCAAGCTCATCGACGCGGCGCGGTCGGCGGTCGCCGACCTGCAGGCCGCCGCGCCGGCGGCGCCGGCCCAGACTCCGTACGAACCTCCGGCACCACAAGCACCCCACGCGCCCCCTGGGGCGACGACGCCGGTCGCACCAGTCGTCTACGCCGCCCCGCCCGCGTCGGGCGGCCCCGAGGTGTTCACCGCGCCGCAGCCGTTCTACAGCCCGCAGTCCGACGTCCACGCCGGACAGGCGCTCGAGGCCGCCACCGCGATGGCACGCGCCACGACCGCGCTCGGACAGCTGGCGGCCGCCTCGAGCGGATTCACCGGCATGCTGCCAACCGTCCGCACGACAGAAGGCGCGCCCGGGCCGGCCGGGGCCTCCCGGCGGATCCACGCGGTGATCGAAAGCATCATCACCAGGCGCGGACTGAGCCTTCGCCTTGCGGGGCCGCTTACGCAAGCGTTCGAGGGCGCCGAGCTGAAAGCCACCGACTACGCCGCAGAGGTCAAGATCAGCAAGGATTCCGCCGGGCGCGAGCTGCGGCTGGCGATGGAGTCCGGGCTGCTGCAAGCGGTTCGCTATCCGCAGGGCGAGGCTGGGTACCGGGCGTCGCAGGGGCTGCTCCGCGAGATCGCGGAAGGGCTCGGGCAGCCGATCAACGCAACAGCGCCACTGACCGCGGAGACGATCATCGGCAGCCTTGCCGTCGGCCAGACCGAGGGGACGGTGACCATCATGTTCACGGACGTCGAGGAGTCGACGCGCCTGCTCTCGACGCGGGGATTCACCGCCTCGCACGAGATCATGAAGGCGTACGAGACGATCATCGATGAGAAGGTCGCGCAGCACGCGGGCCGGCGCATCAAAGGTCTCGGCGATGGCTTCATGATCAGCTTCGGCTCGGCCCGACACGGCGTCGAGTGCGGGCTCGACATTCAGCAGGCCATCGCCACCTACAGCAAGGAGAACCCGGAACGCAAGCTCCGGATCCGCATCGGCCTCAACACGGGCGAGGTCGTCGAGGAGGCGGGCGACATCTTCGGCGCCGCCGTCAACGTCGCGGCACGGGTTGCGGGCAAGGCCAAAGGCGGCGAGATCCTGGTCTCCGAGATCGTCCGGCAGCTCGTCGGCCCGATCGCAGAGATGAAGTTCGACTTTCGCGGCCGCTACAAGCTCAAGGGATTCCCCGACCGCTGGCGGCTGCACCAGGTGACGCCTGGCGAGGTGAGGGAGTCGCCGCGCGTCCTCGCCTCAGGCGAAGGTTTTGTGGGCCGTGACCATGAACGCCTCGAAATGCGGATGGTGCTCGACCGTGCCGCCACGGGAAGCGGTTCGCTCGTTTTGCTGACCGGTGCTCCTGGGATCGGAACATCCAGACTGGCGTCGGAGGTCGCCGCGGACGCGTCCGCCAGGGGTTGGCTTGTGCTGAGCGGCCGCAGCCTCGAAAAGGACGGGGCGCCATACGCGCCGTTTCGCGAGGTGCTCAGCGCCGCGGTGGCGAGCTCGACGGCGAAAGCGCTTCAAGAAGGCGTCGCCCATCATGGGCCGCTGCTTGCAACACTGGTGCCGGGCTTGCGCCAGAAGGTGCGCGGGATGTCCGCCGCTCACGAGGTCGCGGCCGATAAGGTCCGCGAGCAGCTCTTCAAGTCGGTTCACGCGTTGCTGGCGGCGGTGCAGG
>VBEG01000121.1 GCA_005882115.1 Chloroflexota bacterium | reverse complement strand
CCCAGGAACAGGGCAAAACGTTTCACCACCTACCCTCCGCAACCAATACAAAAGTGCTCCTTCTCGCCATGTATAAAAAGTCCTCCCGCGCCAGCGTAACCTCGACGTGCGATGTGACACCATGGGACGAAAGTCGTGGTCAACTTGGGACAAATGTCGGGGCGTAAATGTTTTGCTAGCGCCGCCAGCATCGTAGCGGCCATCCCGAACGCGGGACGTAGCCTGCCGTGAACTTTGTAAGTCGGCCACCTGGGGTAGCCACGGGGTTCTCTGCAAGGTGGAGGCGGCGTGCGTCCCCCAGAGGCTAGCGCTCTTGAATCAAGGCCTCCATCCGCTCGGCGGCGTTTCGGCGAAGCTCGGGAATGACGTGTGCGTTGGTATTCGTGGTCAGCGCGATCTGCGAGTGGCCGAGTATCTCCATTACGACTCGCGCTGGGACCTCCTGCACTAGTAACAACGTCGCACACGAGTGCCCCAGATCATCGAATCGACGGTGGTTCACGTGGGCCTGGTCCAGGAGCCGGTGGAACTGATGAGTAACCACTGTTCCGTACATGCGCCCGCCATCCTCGCGAGTGAAGATCAAGTCGAGTGGATTGCGTGTTTTCGCGTACAGCTCAGCCAGCGTCTTGACCGGCTCGTAGCGACTGCGCGTGGCTTCCATCCGGTCCGAGATAGGTGGCCATGTCCGCCAACTTCATCTGATAGAGAGACCATGAAAGACTTAGAGTTCGGTGCTGCTTGAGGGCGAATGCGTGACTTCCGCAACGTTCGTGCGCTGACGTTTGACGTCTTCGGAACGGTCGTCGACTGGCGCTCCGGCGTAGCTCTCGAGGGCCGGCGACTCGGTGCTCTTCACGGCATCGAGGCCGACTGGGAGCAGGTGGCGGATGCGTGGCGCGCCCTGTATGTGCCGTACATGAATCGCGTTCGCTCCGGAGAGCTGCCCTGGACCAACTTCGACCGACTGCATCGCATGTCGCTGGACCAGGTTCTCGCCGACAAGGGGATCGATCGATTCGATTCGGTCGCCCGCGACGAATTCACGCTCGCCTGGGAGCGCCTGCCCGCGTGGCCCGACGCGTCGGCCGGTCTGGCCAGGTTGACGGATCGGTTCACCGTGGCGACGCTGTCGAACGGCAACCGGAGCCAGCAGGAGGCGCTGATGCGCTTCACTGGCTTGCCCTTTCAGCGCCTTCTCTCGGCGGAGGACTTCAAGCACTACAAGCCCGACCCAGAGGTCTATCTGGGCGCGGCGGCTGCGCTTGGTCTTGCGCCAGGCCAAGTGATGATGGTGGCGGCCCACAAGCCAGATCTCAGGGCTGCTCGGGCGGCCGGCCTGCGAACCGCATTTGTCGAGCGAGCCCTGGAGAAGGGTCCCTCAGGCCGCGCCGATCGCCTGCCCGATGCGGAGTCCGACCTACAGGCGAGCGACTTCATCGACCTGGCTCGTCAACTTGAAGCGACGGACGGCTAACTTTCTCGATGAAGCATCGCCTCCTCCGGGAGATGCTCTACCAAGACAGGCAGCGCTACGTTGGGTTCAGATTTCGCCGCCAGAGTTCGAAGGTCCGCTCGAAGTGGCGCTCCGCGGCGTCATGATCGTAAACGGGCAGGTCGGCCATCGCGAAACCGTGTGCCACACCCGGGACGCGTTCCACGACGCCGTCGACACCACGCGCCTGGACCTCCTCTCGGAACCGGTCGACGAGCTCACCGGTGGCTGATCGATCGATCTCGGCGAACGCGAAGTAAACCTCCCCTTTCACGCTCGCGAGATCGTGGTGAGGCGAATCCGCCTTGTCGGTGACGAGCGCGCCAGGATGGATGCCCGCCACGGCCGCGAACTCCTCTGGCATCGCCGACGCGACGCGCAACGCGATCCGTGCTCCCATGCAGTAGCCGACGCAAACTCTCGGGCCACGGGCGGCGTCCGGATCCGATGCGATCTCCGCCACGACTGCTCTCGTGTCCGACACCGCGGCGTCCGGGGTGACCGTGCTGATCACCGTCATCATCCGCCGGCGCTCCTCGCTGTCGGCGCCGGCCGAGGCGATGCTGGAAAAGTCGAACGCGATCCGGTCGCCCGCTCGGTAGAAGAGGTCCGGCGCGACCACGTAGTAGCCGCCGCTGGCAAATCGGCGCGCGTTTTCCTTTATCTGCTCGCGGTAGCCGACCCCGTCCATGAACAGCATGGCCACGGGGAACGGACCACCACCGTCAGGATGCGCGATGAACGCGGTCATCGTTCCGTCGCTCGTACGTACGCCAATCTCCTTCTCATCCATCACGCCACCACCGCCACTTCTTCGTGTGCTTCTTCGTGGATATACCGGCCGCCGCGCAGCGCCGACGCGACCGCCGCTACTAGGCTGGCTGCGATCGAGAAGCCGAGCACGAGCACCAGCCCGTGCTGGAACGGACCCGAGATGAGGGATGGAAAGAATGTCCGTCCCGTGAGGTTCGCCACGTCCGCAGGCGGCAGCTGGCCGAGCACTGGGCCCAGCAGCGTGGCCAGCGGGTTGTAGCCGAGGAAGGACGCGAACAGATAGCTGATCGGCGGCAGCGCGGCCAGCTGGTGGGCTAACGCGGCCGGCACTCCGTTCGCCGTAAGCCCGCTGAACAGGGCGGCGGGAACCGTGGAATTGAGGCCGACGATCATGAGCGTGAAGAACAGGCTGATCGAGAGCGGCATGCCGACGTTCTGGAAGGTGACGCGAATGCCTGAGGCGACCCCGCGATGGCGAGCCGGCACGCTGTTCATGATCGCGGCGGTGTTGGGCGAGGCGAACAGCCCCATCGCGACGCCATTCAGGAAGATGAGGAGGCCGAACACGGGATAGGAGAAGTCGGCGGGCAGGAGCATCAACGCGCCGAAGGTGGCGGCGCTCAGCAGCATTCCGCTCGTGGCAAACGGCCGCGCTCCGTAGCGGTCGGAAAGCATTCCCGAGACGGGCCCCGCGACAAGGAAGCCGATGGTCATCGGGAGCATGTAAATGCCTGCCCACAGCGGAGTCTGCGTGTAGTCGTAACCGTGCAGCGGTAGCCAGATGCCCTGCAGCCAGATGATCAGCATGAACTGGAGGCCGCCGCGCGCGACCGCGCCGAGCATGCCCGCGAGGTTGCCCAGCGTGAAGGCGCGTATCGAGAAGAGCTCGAGGTGGAACATCGGCTCCGGGGTCCGCGTCTCCCAGTAGGCGAACAGCGCCAGCACCGCGAGGCCGCCGAGCAAAAGCAGCAGAACTTCAGGGTTGCTCCAGCCCATCGACGAACCGCCGTAGGGCTGCAGACCCGTGGTCACACCGATGAGAACCATCGCCAGGCCGGCCGCGAACGTGAGATTGCCGATCCAGTCGATGCGTCCGCGGTGGCGAAGGCCGACCTCGCGCAACTGCCAGAAACCCCACACCGTGCCGAGGGCGCCGATCGGGAGGTTGACGGCGAAGATCCAGCGCCAATTGATCGCTGCCAGGACTCCCCCAATGACGATGCCAAGGAAGGACCCGGCCATCGCCGCGATCATGTTGATCCCGAGGGCAAAGCCGCGCTGATTGGCGGGGAAGGCGTCGGTGATGATCGCGGCCCCGCTCGCCATAAGCATGGCGCCCCCGATCGCCTGCAGCATGCGAAACACGATCAGCTCGATCGCGCCCGCCGAGCCACGGCTCCACACGAATGTCAGACCGATCGCGGCGAGGGTGAAGATGGCGAAGCCGAGGTTGTAGACACGCGTCCGGCCGAACATGTCGCCCAGCCGTCCGGCCGTCACCACCAGCACGGCGGAGACGACCATGTACCCCATCAGCAACCACAGCAGGTAGCTGAAGTTGGCCGGATCGAGCGGGTTGATGTCGATGCCGCGGAAGATCACCGGCATCGCGATGAGGATGCTGGTCGCGTTGACGGTCGCCAGCAGCATGCCGATGGTCGTGTTGGACAGCGCGATCCACTTGTAGGCGGGCTTCATTCCCTACCTCCGTCGCGGGTTGAAGCCGCGCGCGCAAGCTCGACCAGGCGGCGCAGCGACAACGTGAGCTGGCGGCGCTCTTCGCTCGTCATCGCCTCCACCGCATGGTGGATGTCGGTACCGC
>VBEG01000081.1 GCA_005882115.1 Chloroflexota bacterium | reverse complement strand
GACGTGGCGAGATAGACCGCCGTTCGCGCGCTGTCATCGGCGGGCCGGCCGATGAGCCGCATGAGCCCGCCCATGAAACCGACGAACCCGCCACTCCCGCGTCCGAAGTCGCTCGCGGTCGGCCCCGGGGTGAAGCAGTTGGCGGTGACGCTGGTGCCCACCAAGCGCCGGGCCAGCTCGTAGGTGAAGAGGATGTTTGCCGCCTTCGAACGCGCGTAGGCGGAGAAGAAGCTATAGCGGCGCTCGCCCTGCAGGTTGCCGAAGTCGAGCCGGCCGCTGTGGGTCTCAGAGACGGTATTGACCACCCGCGCCGCAGGAGCCGCCATCAGAAGGTCGAGCAGGAGCTGCGTCAGCAGGAACGGGCCGAGGTGGTTGACTGCGAAGGTCCTTTCAAGGCCGTCGACGGTCAGCACGCGGCGGCTTGACGCGGTGCCGGCATTGTTGATCAGGACGTCGATGGGGTCGAAGCTGTTGTGTAGCCGATCCGCAAGATCTCGAATCGAGGCGAGGCTGGAGAGGTCGGCCGGCAGGTAGGTCGGTGCCGGCCCGGAGGCGACGGCCGCGACCTGGTCGAGGGCGGCGCTTCCACGAACCGGGTCGCGGGAGGTCATGACGACCTCCGCGCCACCGGCTGCGAGCTGCCGGGCGGCGGCCAGGCCGATGCCTCTGCTGGCGCCGGTGATCAGGATCCTGGGGCTGACAAGGGGCTTTGGATCGCGGGGCATGGAGTTCATGACCCACCAGAAGCCGGCTGGTTCGGAGGTTATTCCCTTAAGCGGATGATTTCTTTAAGGGATTATCGTCGAGAGGACGCGACCTCGGTTCCGGACGGCTCCCCTAACTTTTGGTCGGCGGCCGCAATCAGGCGCCGCATCATTTCCGACAGGGCCTGGCGCTCTGGAGGCCTGAGTGGGCCGAAGAACTCATCGGCCGCGGCGTCAAAGGCTTTGGCAGCGCGTTTCTGTACCGTCCGGCCCTTCGGCGTGAGCTGGATGGAGTAGGCGCGCCGGTCCGCGGCGTTCCGCTGCCTCACGACGACGCCCCTGGCTTCAAGATCGTCGACCACCTCGACCATCGTCGTGCGGTCGATTCCCAGCTGCTGGCCAAGCTCGTGCTGTGAGATTGGACCCACGGCCAGCCGGTTCAGCACCCCGCAGAGCTGGACTGTGAGTCCCATTGGCGCAAGCCTCCGGGTCGCCAGCTGCTGTCCGGTCCGGGCGGCAATCACGAGCAGCGCTCCGTCGCGGTCTAGAAGCGAAGGAGGGACCGGCATTGCGTGATTATGCCCGACTCGCTTCGACATTAATCACCTGGGCAAACTATCTGCACGACCGATGAGTCCGAGAGTTGTAGCGTTCCGTTACTCCCTCGGCGCTGGCGCGACGGCGTGATTCCAGACATGGCGACCCAGCTTGGACATCTGGACCGGGTGCCTCACGGTCCTCTCCCGTGCGTCGTCAGGGTGAACCCACTGGACCGCCGCCGACGGCTTGCCATCGCGTTCAAAGCGGCCCACCGCAGCCCGTCTGACGATGCCGGTTGCCGTACCTCGGCCGGAAACTGTAAAGCGGCCGGCTGCCGAACCGTTAACCAGCCTTCCAACAGTGAAAGTGAGCAATTTGTCAAGGTATGCACGTCTTGTCCGTTCCTGTTCCTATTTGCTGGTCTTTTCAGACGGACTGCCACATGAACTACTCCAGCGTTGGCACGCCATGGCCGCGATTACTTAAGGACCGAAGGCGCCATCGACCATGTCGTCGGCCACGGGCGTGTTGCTCGCGCCGGCGATCTTGGTTAGCTGCTCCATCAGCACCCGCCTTTCATCAGACTTGATCTCGCGCAGCGTTTCCTCGTCGGCAATTTTGAGCGCTTTTTCTGCCTTGGAGAAGAGCGCTCGTCCCTTCGCGGTCGTGTGCAGCGCGTACTCGCGCCGGTCGCGCGGGTTGCGCTTCCGGACGATGTAGCCGGACCGCTCGAGTGAGTCGACCACGTCGACGATGGTCGCCGGATCTACACGGATCCGGCGGCTGAGGGTTTGCTGCGAGACGGCGCCATCGCTCACCACTGTCGCCAGCGCCCCGTAGGCCTTGGCGGTGAGCCCCAGTTTGCCGATCGCAGCATCCGCCTTCTCACGGGCGACGAGGTGCGCCCTGGCGAGAAGGAAGCCGACCCGTCCGGCCAGGGCGCTCGGATAACCATTGTCGTCGGCCATTGGTGAAGCCAATCCTAGCAGCGAAATACGATTGGTGAAATAAACGATTAGCGCAGCCAATTATCGAAGTCAAGGGCGTGTGGGGCGCCGGTTCTCTGGGAGAGACTGGGAATGGAAAAGCAAGAAGATGTTGCACTCGTCACCGGTGCCTCGCACGGCATCGGTCCGATCATCGCGCGGACTCTGGCCGAAGCCGGCTACCGGCTCGTGCTCACCGGCCGCACCGCCCGCGAGCTCGAGCTACTGACCGGCCAGCTCAACGCTGCCGCCACACCTGCGGTCGCGATCCCGGCCGACCTGACCAAAGCCGACGACCTCGAGCGGCTGGCGAAGTCTGCCGAGGCCGCGTTCGGGCGCGTCGACGTCCTCGTCAACAACGCGGGCGGCGATCCACAACGCGAGTTCGACGCCATGTCCTGGGCTGACAACGAGGCGATCATCAGCCTCAACGCGCTGGCGCCGATCCACCTCGCCCACCAGCTGCTCCCCGGCATGCTTCAGCGCGGCCGCGGGCACGTTGTCAACATCTCATCCATCGCCGGGCGCGTGAGCTTCCCGTATGCCGAGGCTTACGCAGCGGCGAAGGACGGGATTATCGGCTTCACCCGTGTGCTGCGCAACGACTACCGGCACCGGGGCGTGAGCGCGTCGGTGGTGATCCTCGGCGCAATCCGTGACGCTGGGCTGGGCGACCGCACGGCCAAGGAAGTCGGTCTGAAGGTGCCGGCTATGGGCACATCACCCGCGATCCATGTCGCCCGCGCAGTGCTGGCCGCAATCAAAAAGGACAGGACCGAGATCGTTGTGATGCCAGGGCCCGGCCGCCTGCTCAAGGCCGTAATGGACCTGTTCCCGAGCCTCGGGCCGGCCATGAACCGACTCGCTGGCGCCGAGAAGACGATGCGGACGGTGATTGAGTTCCGAAAGCAGCAGCTCTGACTTCGGTCGCATAAGGATGACGGGTGCAAGGGCGCCGGCGGGGCGCCCTCCCGTTCGCCCGAACCCTCCGAACGACGCTCAGTAGCCGCCCGCGACTGATACCGCCGCGGCGCAAGAGCCGAAATCCTGCGACTTCGAACTCCGCAACACGAACTGGGCGACCTGCCTGCCAAGCTGCTGACCCGCCGCGTCGTCGAGCGGAGTGTGCTGGCCAGCATAGATCCGGCTGAGACCCGCCTCAGTCGCGATCGCGCCGAAGCTAGTGAAGCTCCTGACGGTTCCCGGCAACGTGTCGGATGTCACGTCGATCTGGCCGCGATCGCCGAAGAATGCGGACAGCACGCTGGCCCCTGCCGCGCTCATTGTGCTGTGAGCGCCGGGATAGGACGGATCAGCCGCAGTCACGGCGAGCGGCGTCCAGCTGGGATCGCCTGTGATCGCCGGGTTGCCGATGGTGTCGCCGAGGCGGATCGCCGTGATCGGCCTCCAGACCGTGAAGTGGTACTTGGCTTCATAGAAGGCAATGACCGAGTCGGCGAAGGTCAGATTGAGGATGGCGAACAGGCGGGCGCTTGTCTCGAGGTTGGTGTGGTGCGCCGTCACCGCGCGATCTGCGATCTCATTCCAGGTGTTCCAGATCGGCGGCGCCCAGAACTTGGCGACCACAGTCTGGTCGGCGGTGCGGGTAGCACTCGTGTTCTGGCCGAGACTCTTGACCTCATTCAACGCGCTCGCATACGCCGCGCTAGTCACCGCTGGCGGCGATGCGGGCCGGAACTGGGACGCGCTGCCGATCACGAATGGCGCGACGTCCGCCCAACCCGTGAAGACCGGCGCCGGAAAATTAGGCGGCGTCGGCCGGTAATCGCCGGGTTGGGTGCCGGCCACGAAGGGCGGCGGAACGACTGCCGAGCCGTCGTTGGCACGAGCGGCCACCAGTCGCGCGGCGACGTCGACACCTACCCGAATGCCGTCCTGCTTCGGTTTGCCATCTGGGATCGACCCGAGCTGCGAATCGAGCAGTGAGTCGAGCTCAGGCTGCAGCTTCGGATACAAGGCGGCCAGCGAATCGTGCGCCGCTTGGGCGGCCGCCGCGTCGATTCGCGCCTCGCGTGGAGCGGGTACCGAAAACAGATAGGGCGGATCGTCGCGGGTGACCGAGACCACCGCGTCGTAGATCGCCGCGTGCATGATCGCGAAGCTGCGCGTCGGGTGGATGTTCGCGGGCTGGTCGCCAGGCGCCTGCACGATGTGGAGCAGCTCCTGGTTCCACGCGACGACGACGGCGCCGGACCGTCCATCGGCCCGAGGTGGCGGGGGCTTTGTGTTGTTGGTCGCAACCGCTGTGATCGCCGTGGTCGCCACCACTCCGAGCACGATTCCGAGTGCGGCGACGAGCGCGAGGGGTGATTTCTTCATTTGCTTTCTCCTTGTCAGGCCGCAGGAGGCAACGGCATGACCGGCGCCTCCTCCAGCTGTTGCTTCAAACGGCGAGTGGTGCGGTCGAGCAGGTCGCACGCGATGGGATCCAACCAGCCGTTGGCGAGCAGCCAGGTTCGCTCCGACATCGCAATGTCAAACGACATGTCGATTTCCGAGCCACCGCTGCGTTCAGCGATCGCCATCGTCATGTGCACGCGAACGGTGGCGAGGTTGACGGATGGATCTCCGCTGATGTCCAGCGAGGCGGTGCGCGTCAGAGGATCCGACGCGACGATCCGCCCTTTGCCCTTGTACTCGGACCTGAAAGGCCCAAGCCCAAACGAAATCCTCGCCTCGAATGAGCCTGGACCGGTGAGCCTCATCAGGGTCGCGCCCGGCACACAGTTGAGCAGCGTCCGGGGATCGTGAAGGTCCCGAAAGACCCGGTCGGGATCGCGGCGGACGAACGTGACAGCGTTGAGAGAGAGAGTCGTCACGGTTAACCGTTGTCGACCTTGCTGCCGGTGGCCGAGATGACGTACCACTCCGCACCAAAGCTGCTGATGGCCTGGCCCGTCGTGTCGCCCGCCCGCTTGTCAGAGATGAAGTAGTAAAGCGGGTGGCCGTTGTAGACGACCTCGAGCGAGCCGTCTTTGCGCGTGGTCGTCGTGAGCAACGATTGATTGATGCCGACAGCTCCGGTCGGCGTGCTGCCGGCGATGAGCGGCGGCCATACTGAAGCGCAATCGCCGTAGCAGCTGGACATGTTCGAGCGGCCCGCCTCGAAGAGATAGAGCGTCCTGCCGCTGCCATCGACGAGGATCTGGCCCAGCGGCGTACTGCGCAGGGCGACTGTGGTCATCGCAGGCGGCGCCGGCGTCCCAGCGGGGGTACTGGTGACGCCGGGATACCGCCCGTTTGAGGAAGGCGAGGCCGAGGTTCCGTAGGCAGATGTGCCGTAGCCGCCGCACGCGGCGACCAGCAGCGCAGCGCCTGCAATTGCTCCGTTGAGCGCGAATTTCCAGTTCATGGTGTTGTGCAATCTCCCTTCTAATTCGGAATGGACGCAGCTAGATATGGAGCTGCGTTACATCAGGGGATCAACCGCCGATCGTTGTCCCCTCGACGTCGATCTCGTTGACGCCGGGTCCGGGCTGCCAGGTCAGGTGCGAGAGCGGAGCGGTGGCCGGGCCGTGGATCACGCTCCCGTCGAGGGCAAACTCCGACCCGTGGCACGGGCACACGAAATGCTTCTTGCCGTCATCGAATGCGTACGAGCATCCGAGGTGTGGGCAGGTGATCGCGAACGCTCGCAGCTGCCCGCCATCGCGAGTCAGAAAACCCCCGAGGGTCGGATCGCCGGGAGAGTTGTTCTCACCTCCGTCCGCTATGACAAACGCGGTACCGGCCGGCGCGTCGAAGCGCGAAGCCGTGGCCTCGCGCAGTGCGGTGAGCGGAGCATCCAGCGCGACGCGGACTTTCTCCTTGATCTGTTTCGGGTCGCGCGGCGGAAACAGGTATACGGCTATGGGCGCGAACGCGGTGACCACTGTCGCCGCCAACAGCGTGCCGAGCCACCAGCCGAGGAATGCGCGCCTGGTTGGTTCCTTCGACGACTTCGGTTGCGCGGTCATTACGCACGCAACTACGCAAAGGCATTACACGGCTCAGACGATATAGAGCTCGACCTGTCCGTTGTTCACTCGCGATGGGATCTGCGGGAGATTCGCGGGCGCAGTCTTCAACCGGTAATAGAGCACCTTGCCTGACCAGCTGAATGCGGTCTGGTGGCAAGGACAGTTGAGCTTTCGATTCGCGTCGTCAGGCTGCAGCTTGCAGCCGAGATGCGTGCAGACGCCCGACACCGCGCTGATTGTGCCGCCCTCGTTGATGATCACCGCGTCCAACGATGCGGTCGATACCGGCATCGCGTGTCCAGATGGAATCTCGGTCACCGCGGCAACCGGCCGCCAGGTTCCGTTGTCCGGCAGCAGCGTTGCCGCGCCCCCTGCACCTCCGGATTCGTCTCGGCTCTTCACAACCTCGTCCAGGCCCACGCCGACCACCACCGCGGCAGCCGCGGCCCCAGCCGTGCGGAGCCACGCGCGTCGGCTTAGGCGGCGATCCAGCGCGGGACTCTCGTCCAGCGCTTCGGCGAGCCTTTGATGGATTCGGTCTAGTGCAGCCTCTTCCGGAACGTCCGCCCCCACCCGCGCCGCGGCCAGGCCAGCGGCGGCGGTCATAGCGTCAGCTTCTTCGCGCGTCGCATCGAATCGGTGCGGCCGGCGGCGGTGCAGAAGATCGTCGACAAAGCGCGCCACCCGATCGGCTGACTCTTTCATCGAAGCACCTCCCGCTCCAAGTCCGCCGCTTTGCGCAAGGCGCGAAATTGCATGACACGGGCATTCGACTCGGTCACCCCGAGCTCATTTGCCGCCTCGCGAACCGAGTAGCCTCGCAGAAACCGAAGCTCGAGGATGTTCCTGAAGTGTTCGGGCAGCAGCGTGAGAAGGCGCTGCGCGCGCTCCACTGCGTCGGGGTTGGCAGCGATCTCGACCGGCATCTGCTCGAGCTCGTTGGCCGCATCGCGCGCTGCGTAGTGGCGGCGCCAGTGGTCGGCCAGCACTGTTCGCGCAGTCTTGACCAGGTAGGCGCGCACAGTGGGTACGGGAGCCGGGAGTCGAAGTGTCTTCAGCGTCTGCATCAGCGCCTCCTCCGCGAGGTCTTCAGCATCGGGCGCGTTGCCCACCTTGCGGAAGACGAGCTGGTAGATGCCGACCACGTTGTCCTGGTAGACCGACTCCCAGTTCGGATAGATGGCGGGCAGTGGTTCGGCCGGCCGATCCGGCTCCGAATTGCCGAGCACCCGCAGCTCGGTCACAGCCAACCCCGCCCCTTGGTCACGCAGACCAGATACGCAGGTCTGTTACAAACCTCCTCCCGGCGCGCTCCTCGAGCCTCCGGTCGAGCGTCCGCACGAATTCGTGGGCCGGCAGGTGGTTGCCGGCGATTGCGGCCTGGACATGACCGGCGCCGATCATCGACGGCCAGGCTTCGGGAAGGACTTCGAATCTCACCGGCCTTCTTCTCGCCACTACGTCGTCGATATAGGCGGAAACCTGGTCGGTTTGCGCAGGCTCGCTCGACTCCACCTGGAACCCGATGCGCTGGGCGACCTGGGCAAGCGCCGCGATGATTCGTCGCCTGGTGGCCTCCGGGCGGATGCCCAACTGGGTCGCGATGGTCGCCGCCGAACGCCGTCGAAGAAACCGCAGCACGAGCGCCAGACGCATCTCCGCGGTGAGGTCGTCGAACATCGACTCCAGTCCTGGGGTTGATTCCGACGCATGTATCTCAATACATCTCACGCGTGCGATTCCGTACCGGTCGACCCAGTGACGGGTGACCGCTTCGAGACCGGCGTCCACCACGTAGTCGTCCGCGACCTGGACCAGCTCTGGCAGCTGAAGATGGCCGGCGACCGTTAGGAACACCCACGTCGTCGCGTCTTCACTGTCGACGCGATTGCCCGTCCACCGAAAAGCGGTTTGGTACGTGGGCATGAGCCACCGGTTGAAGACCTGGGAGAGATTGGTATAGGTCAGACCGCGGACGACCGCGAGGTGAGCCATCGCAACATCAAGTACGGCGTGCCGTTACGGAGCGTGACGTGCGTAACGCTGGCTCATAGTTGCTCCCCGTGATGAGACAAGAATCAAGATCTACTGACATCGCTATGGCAGCCCCAATGCCGGTTGCCCTGCGCCGAAGCCGATCGGACGCCACCAGGCGCATGACCGCCATCGCGTTCTTGCGGATCACCTTTGGGCTGATCTGGTCCGTGCCAGGCGCGACCACCGACGTCGGCGCCGCAATCATCTACAGCTTCGTGTTTTGGGCGCTCCTCCTGGTCGATGCTGGACGCGTGAGTGTAGATCGCCTCATCGCGGCCAAGATTCCCGCTTGGCCGCATTTCCGAATAGTCCAGCCGTATTCGCAGCCTCGGTGCCGCCATCTGTTCATGCTGGTGGCACGACTTGGCTCCGAGGAGGACCTCATAAGGCGCAGTCGGCGCAAGACGGCAATCTGGATGTTTGGCGAGGACTTCAGCACGGGTCAGCTCACCTACATGCCAGTAGGTGCCGCTACATCCCACGGCCCGCCCGAGTGTCCCGCCACGTCGCCTACCTCCTTGTCGGAGATGGAATTCGCGGTGTCGATCATGGTTCGAGCCGCGGCCGGCGGGCGCCGCGCTCGGAAATGATCAGGCGGTAGTGGCGATCGTGCGGCGGTCGCTCTCGCCGCAGCGCACCCAGGCCCCCACCGGGTGCCGCCGCCGGGCGCCGAGTGCGGACGTGGGCAGACACCGGGCCGGTTACGGCCCAGACACGGCAGCAGCATGGCGAACGTGATCGAACGCGCGGATGAAGATGTCGACTTCGCGAACGGTCAGATGAGACAGGAACAACTGGTTAATGCCCCGTGCGTACACAGGCCATGCCTTTCGCAGGGCCTCGCGCCCTGCGGGCGTCAACGTCGCGACGGCGCCGCGGCCATCCTCACGAGCTATCTCACGCTGAACCAGCCTTGCCGCTTCAACCTTGTCCACCAGCCGGGTAGCCCCGCTCCGCGTGAGAACGAGCTCGTCGGCCAGCCCACTCATCCGGATCCTCCGGCCTGGGGCGGACGAAATCGCCACCAGCACGTCGTACCAGATCAGCGGAACGAGTCCCTGACTTTCGAGCTCATGCTCGATCGCTGAGATAACGGCAGCGTGGGCACGAAGGAAGCCGCGCCAGGCCTGGAGACCGGACGGCGGTACCAGCGCAGACATCTCATTATCCTAGCGTTGGTTGCAAGCTGCAATTAAATGGAATGGAGAGCTCCGCCAAGTCGTTGCAATCGGCAACTACTTTTCTGGAGGTCTCCGATGGCAGTCAGCACACAGCTCGTCCGGATCGTCGACGGAAGCCTGGTTCCGGTGCCGGGCGTTTGGGAATTCGATGCCGGTCACACAGAGGTCGGTTTTGAGGGCCGGCACCTAACAGTAGCCAGAGTGCGCGGGCGATTCACGAACTTCAGTGGACGGCTCATCGTGGCTGAAATCCCGGAGGAATCGATCGCAGAGTTGGACATCGACGCCACCAGTATCGAGTCAGGCTTCAAAGATCGAGACGAGCACCTGAAGAGCGCCGACTGGTTCGACGTGGGGCGCTATCCCGCCATCAGCTTCCGAAGTCGGGCCATCAGCCATGTCTCGGGCAACCGATGGAAGTCCAGAGGCGAGCTGACAATCAAAGAGATGTCGAGGCCGGTCGATGTCGATGTCGAATTCGCGGGCGCGGTCAGCGATCCGTGGGGGAACCCAAAAATTGGCGCCATGGTTAGGTCGGCGGTCGATCGCGAGGCATGGGGGCTCGTTTGGAACCTGCCGCTCGACGCGGGCGGTTTTGTTGTCGGCAGAACGATTCACCTGACCGTCGACGTGGAGGCAGTTTTGAGAGGACCACGGCAATGATTGCAATCCAATGCAGAAGTCTCGCGGTCGGCATGCGGTGATCCACTCAGACGCGACCAGGACCGTCGGCAACACGCCGCTTGTCGAGCTGGCTCGCTTAGGACATGGCTTGCCAGGCCGCATCGTCGCGAAGCTCGAGATGAGGAATCCAGCCGGTAGCGTCAAAGACCGGCTCGCGGTAGCGCTCATCGATGACGCCGAGCGCCGAGGCACGCTCAGACCAGGCATGACCATCGTTGAACCGACTGGGGGCAACACGGGAATCGGGCTTGCCTTCGTCGCGGCCGTGCGAGGCTATCCCCTCATCCTGACCATGCCAGAGGACGCGCGCGACCCCGGCACGGTGGTCGTAGCTTGCGATAGGTCCAGTGAGATCGTGAGCATCTGTCCGAGCGCCCAACTAGTTCCAAACCTCGACTTGCCGCTAGGTCAACTGTCGAATTTCTGAATGCCACCTCTGGCTTCGAAACTACCCGGAGAGTGCCTCACGGTCCTGCCCCGTGCGTCGCCCAGCGTCGCCTCTGCTTTACGGTGGCGTTTCCTCGTCACTTGCGACGCAGGCAAGATGCTTTGCAAGACGGAGCATGAATACTACTGCGAAGAGTCGCAGAATCGAGTTTCAGGCCCGATTATTGAGCGGTGCGAGCTGGATCTGCTTCGCGAGCTCATACGCAGCGAGTCGGTCACCTTCATCGGCAGCAAACACCCGACCGATGAGGAGGGCCGAACGGTGCGGCACGTCGATCCGGGTCATGCCAGTTGGCAGAACGCCCTTCCAGTCGGGGCCGCAGAGTAGGAAGTCGCCAGCGGCGTTCCCGGTGGTCCGTTTTCCGACATAGGCGAAGTTGGCGCCGCTGATCGGATCAGTGAGCTGCACGCTGTAGTAGCGCCCGTCCATCTCGGGCACATGCAACGCTCGCGGTCCGGCATTCACGTCGAGCCAGCCGCCGATGTAGAGCAAATCGTCTGCGCCGGTCCCCATCACGCTGCTGGTCGACGCTGATTGGGAGGGCCGGTCCAGCACGGCGTATAGCGTGTTTACGGGGATCGGGCCGCCGCCGAATCCGCGTTTGAGGATTGCCCGCTTGAACCCGCCGACGGTGATCCAGGGCCAGTAGTAAATGAAGACGAGCGAGCCAAACACCCACACGAAGGTCGCCGCCACGGCGAGCGGGATGATCGCGGCCACGCCGCCGGCGAGCCGTCGGTTGACGACCCAGGCGAAGACCAGCAGGATGACGGCCGTGACGGGATAGCTGTATTTCAGAATGAGGCGATTCATGTCACGAAACCTGGACGACCGGCGGCACTTCGTAGCTGCCGTCCACGATGGGGACGCCGGGTAAATAGGCGCGGAGCATCAGCTTGAATCGGCCGGTCGGTATCGGCAACCAGTTTTGTGCAGGTCCACTCGGCTCCTGCGGTTGGAGCAGGATGTCGACCGAGCCATCGGCATTTGTCACGAGACCAGAATGATCATCCACGCTCGAACGGCCGATCGGGTTGCTCACCATGTAGCCGACGGTGTCCGTCGCGGTGAGCGACCAGAAGGCGTCGTTCGGTGGGAGCTGCCCGGGCAGGAAGTGGAGGCGGTAAACATGTTCGCCACTGAACCGCTTCCCTGCACCGTCAACAGAGGCTGTCCAGTAGGCGGCTTCTTCAAACACGTTGACGACCGGCAGAGCCTTCTGCAATGCGGCGCGCACCAGCAGTCCATTGCCGGGCTGACCAGCCTTCTGGATCGAACTCCAACCGTTGACAGTCCTCGTCTCTGACTTCGCCACCGCGTCCAAGATCAGGATGGTCGTCAAGAACGCCAAGGTGGCGCCAATGATCACACCCTGCACGACACCCGAACTCGCCACCGAGGCGAAGGAGCCGCTCATGATCGCCGCCCATCGTACGTCGCAGGCGATGTGCGAACAGCCCGTAAACCTGGCCCGCCGAAGTGCCCGCGATCACTTTCGACTGTCAATGCCTCACGGTCCAGACCTGTGCGTCCGCCGGCTTGGAACCCTGCGTGGCCACAGGTCGCTGACCAGCGATCTCACATTGCGCCGCGACAACACGGCTTTCGCCGCGTCGGTTTGGTCCGTTCGTAGGAAATTGTGATACGGGTGTCTGCCGTTGACTTCAGAGAGTCTCGGAAATCAGCGATTTTGGATACGAAAATGGTCGGGGGCCCGGGATTTGAACCCGGGGCCTCACGGTCCCGAACCCTGGTAACGCCGTGTCCTCCAGCGTCCTTTCGTGTCCGCGAGGGTCCTCCCGTACTCGAATTGGATCTCCTTCGTCTCCTCCTGTGACCTCCTGTATCCGCCCGGTTCCGCGAATGCGTGACACTGCTGTGACCCGGCGCGAGGTCAAAGGCTCACCCTGAAAGTGCCCGACGACCGAGAGGTTTGACTCTTGTCCGTCACATGGCCGAGCTGTTGGTGAGGGCCGCCGGACTGGCGAATAGTTAAGGCGCCGGGCGCAGAGTCGGTGCCAAGATTCGCGCATGGCGCCCGCGATCGTCGTCTCCGGGCTCGTCAAGAACTTCGGAACGACCCGCGCTTTGAACGGGCTCGATCTGAGGGTCGAGACGGGCGAGGTATACGGCTTCCTTGGACCCAACGGGGCTGGCAAGAC
>VBEG01000080.1 GCA_005882115.1 Chloroflexota bacterium | reverse complement strand
TGTTGGCGGCGCGCACGGTGCGGTCGCTGGCTAGGATGCCCCACGGCTCGGCCGCCTGCTGCAGCCTGGCCGCGACGTTGGTCGCGTCACCGGTGATCAGGAAGTCACCCGCGGACTGGTCACGGCTCGCCACCACCTCACCGGTACTGACGCCGAACCGGATGGCCACCCGGTCGCGCAGCAGCAGGTCTTCCTGGATGCGGTCGCGGATTCTCAGCGCGGCGGCCACCGCGCGGTCGGGATCGTCGCCGTGCGCGGTGGGCAATCCGAATACGGCCATCACCGCGTCGCCGATGAACTTCTCGACCGTCCCGCCGTAGGTCTCGACGCACTCGCGGGCGATCGCGTAGTAACGCGCCAGGACGCTCCGCATCTCCTCGGGGTCGAGCTGCTCGCCAAGCGCAGTCGAACCCGCCATGTCGGCGAACAGGACGGTGACAATGCGACGTTCTTCGGTCGAGACAGCCATCGGAATCGCTAGCCTACCAATGGTGGACGCGGCCTCGATCAGTCGCTACATCGCCGAACAGTTCGAGGGCGTCGACGTCGAAGTTGGGTCGCGCGAGGCGGGCTCGCCTGAGATCGCGTGGGGCGACACATTCTTTATCTACGATCCAGATCGCAACCTCGAGGGTGCCGGCAGGTTTCCATTCGCGACGATCGTGACCAAGGATTACGGCGACTTCGACGACGCCTCCGACCTGAATCGTCCCGGTGTGTTTCGATTCAACATCGGGGTCAGCAAGGAGACGTACCAGTCGCTCTTTCCCGACGAAGGTCCCCACGACTTCACGGCGCTGGATGTCCTGATGCCACACCCCGTCTATGGGCGCAACCACTGGGTCTGCGTCCTCAACCCGAGCGAGAAGACTTTCGAGAAGCTCAAGCCGCTCCTGGCGGAGGCTTACGCGATCGCGGTCAGGCGCATCCGCAAGAGGAGCAAGCGCTAGCCGGCCAACCGGACCTCGTAGCCAGGACCACGGCTACATCGGCGCGGGGCCGGCGAGGATGGCCGGCCAGGCCGCGACCGCCAGGCCCGCGAGGACACATGCGACGCCGACGGCCCTTGGCAACAGCTCGCCGCGGCGGCCGTTCTTCTCGATGAAGAAAACGGCCGCAATCACCGCCATCCACGCGATGTTCATCAATCCGATCACGGCGAGCACCGCCATCAGCGCCCAGCAGCAGCCCAGGCAGTAGATGCCGTGGGACGCGCCCGCCTTAACCGCCGCGGGAAGACCCGCGCTGAAGTTGTGCGTGAGGAGGAAACCAAGGGGTGACCGGCATGCACGCAGGCACGTGTCCTTGAGGGGCGTGAACTGGTAGATCCCGGCGACGATGATCACGGCCCCGCCGGCGCGGGGCAGCCACGACGGGGGCGTCATCCAGATCTGGGTGACGGCCTGCTGCACCGCCAGCGGAACAAGGCCAGAGACCGTCCACACGGCGATGTAGCCGAGCACGAACAGAGCGGCCGGAAGGTATCCCTCGCCGCGCGACCGCGAGAACGATGCGAACGTGAGCGTCATCGGCGCCACGGACGGAAACATCATCGCGACCATCATCACGAGCCAGGTCACGAGGAAGAGGCCGGCCGACAGCATGGCCATCCCGCCCATGCCAATCGAGCCTGCCTGGCTGATGGTGATCAACCAAGCGACGGCAGCGCAGACTAG
Organism: Chloroflexota bacterium; assembly: GCA_005882115.1. Classification (GTDB taxonomy): domain Bacteria; phylum Chloroflexota; class Dormibacteria; order Dormibacterales; family Dormibacteraceae; genus 40CM-4-65-16. Next base: position 32,891 of record VBEG01000080.1, on the reverse strand, counting down.
CAAGGCCGCGACGAGCGCCACGCTGGCCGGCCTCGCCAGGGGCGCGACGCGCTGCTGCACAGTCAGGGTCTAGGCAGACCAGCGGAAGGGCGCCGAGAACGCGCTCTTGCCGTCGTTATGGAACTCCATGTTGAAGGCCTTGATGCGAGACGAGGTCGGCCTGGCGATCGTCAGCGTCGTATTGGACGGGTGGAAGACACCGACAAGCTTCGTCGGCTCGGTGAATCCCTCAGGCACGTAGTCCTCGACATCGATCGCGATGTCGCCCCCGATCTTCAGGTGGTGCTTGTGGCCGTTGTCCCGGAATTCGATCGGGTGCTGCTCGATGCCGAGCACCTCGGCGATGAGCGGCGCGAGGGCCGCCATCGGGCCGCCCATCTGCCCGGAGAAGACGCCCGCCAGCTTGTCTGCCTGCTCCTTAGAGGCCTGGTCGTCGATGAGCAGACCGACCCGCCAGTTCCCATCGAGCATCTTGGCCGGCGCGTCGCCGACGACCGCGACGCTGTGGCCGCTGACATCGACGCCGTCGATCTCGCCTCGCTGTATGTGATAGGCGAGGACGACCTGGCAGCGATCCTCCGTCCCGGGCGACGCAAAGCTCGTTATCGTGCAGGGGCAGGCAAAGTCGCAGTTGCAGTTCTCGAAGTAGGTTCCCTCGACTGTCCAGCTCATGGGCACACCTCTGAATTCGTACCGGAGAGAACTCACGAAGCGTACTACGATCCAGCCGTGAGCCCGGCGCCTCGCGGTCCGATGAAGATGCCCAGGCCCAGCGAGGACGCGAAGGCTGCATTTGCGCGGGTCGTGCCGGATGAGCCGGCGATCACGATCAAGCCGATGTTCGGTCAGATGTCCGCCTTTGTGAACGGCAACATGTTCTGCGGCATCTTTGGCGAGGACTTCTTCGTGCGGCTGCCTGAAGAGGAGATCGCCAAGGTCAAGAAGTCGGGCGGGCGGGACTTCGAGCCGATGGCCGGGCACAAGATGGGCGGCTACGTGATGGTGCCGGGCGACTGGCGCACGAAGCCGCCGACCGTGCTGATCAAGCGCGCTCTCGAGGAGACGCGCAAGATGCCGGCGAAGAAGCCGAAGAAAAAGTAGGCCTCAGGCAGCAGGCCCTTCTCGCCTTGCTAGCGGCGTTTTCCTTTTTGTTGGATCGGTTTGACCGTTTGCTGTTTGACGGGTTGCGGTTTGACCGGTTCGGGTTTGGCTGCTTGCAGTTTGACCGGCTCCGGTTTGGCTGCTTGCGGTTTGGCCGGCTCTGGTTTGACCACTACGGGTGTTGCCTCGACTACGACCGGTACCGGCCCTGGCTCCACGGCCTTCGGGGATGGGACGGCCGCGCTGCCCATCGAAATCTTGCCGGTCAAGGTCGCGCCGTCCTCGACTGTGAGCCGCGCCACGCGCACGTCGCTGCCGATCAGCGATCCTCCGCTCCCGACCACCAGCCGGTTGTACGCGGTGACCGCGCCGTTCACTCGACCCGTGATCTCAATATCGCCGGTTGCTTCCAGCTCGCCATCCACCGTCCCCGACACGCGCAGGTCACCCTCGATGAACAACTGACCGACCAATCGGTCGTTGGGACCAAGGACTACCGAGTTGCGCTCGCCGTTGCTGCCGCTTGCGGCCGGGGTCCGGGTCGCGAGCCTACTGGCCGGACGCCTGGTGCTCAAATTCACCCATCCGGACGTTGCCGTTCAACGTCGCGCCATCGTCGATCTGAAGCCGGCGCACCTGGATGTCGCCGCTCAGCCGTGCGTTCCGTCCCAGGGTCAGCTTGTCGCGCGCGGTGACCGGGCCTTCGACCGCGCCCTTGAGCGTCACGTTCGCACCTTCGAGCAACGCCTTGACAGTCGCGCCATTGGCGACGTCGATGTTGCCGGTCACGCGGACCTCGCCTTCGACGCGTCCATCGGCGTGCACCGACCCGTCGTAGATGAGTCTGCCCTCGAGGATATCGCCCGGACTCATCGAGAACTGCTTTTTGCCGTCGCGCTTGATTTCGCCGTTGTCGGCAGAAGCCGTGCCTTCTGCAACCGCCTCCTGTACGTCCATGCAAATACCCCCGACAAGAAATGAGTGATCCGGCAGCCCGGAATAGGCGCTAAAGGTTAGCCGTTGATGGCTGCGATTTGACTACAGGAGTGCAAAGACCTCGCCAGGCTATCTGACGTTGCTTAGGTGCGTGCTCGCGATGGCTCTTTCGAATCCCGTGAGCGAGCGGTCGACCATGTCGTCATTTGCGGTGAGCGAGATGCGGAACCATCCTGGTAATTCGAACATGCGGCCGGGCAGGACGAAAACGTTCTCCTCCGCGAGCCGGTGCGTGAACACCAGGTCGTCGGCCATGGGAGACCGCATTATCACGTAGAAGGTGCCTTCCGGTGTCACAGCTTCATAGCCCATCTCGGTCAACGCGCTGACCATTCGATCGCGCCGGCGCTGCAGCGCGGCGACGTCGACGCTGACCTGCTCGAGGTCGCCCATCGCGTACTGCATGAGCGCGTTGGGAAACGCATAGCCGTTGGCGAGCTGCGCGACAAGCACCGCTTCGCGCAGCTCTTCGCGATCCGGCATCGAGGGAGGCATCGCGATGTATCCGATGCGCTGGCCGGGCGCGACGAGCGTCTTGCCATACGTGTAGATGAGAAACGATCGGTCGTAGTAGCGCACTGGCGAATGAAACTCGCGACCGTCGAAAAGGATGCGGCTGTATGACTCATCGGAGATGAGGTAGATGGGCCGATGCGAGGCTTCGAGCACGTCGGCCAGGCGCTCGAGCTCGTCGGGCGTGAAGACGCGACCGCTCGGATTGTGCGGGGAGTTGACGATGATTGCGCGCGTCTGCGGCGTGAGGTGCCACTCGATCGCGTCGACCGGCAACTCGAACTGCGGCGGCGTGAAATCGACGCGAACGGGCTTGGCGCCACACGCGAGGATCATCGGCACGTAGAAGAACCACGGCGGTGATAGGTAGATGACCTCGTCGCCGGGATCGAGTACCGCACGCAACGTGGAGGCGAGCGCGCCGAAGGCTCCCGTCGTCATCGCGATGTCGCGCGGATCGAAATTGATGCCGACCCGCTCCCGCAACGACTCCACGGCGACCTTGACAGCCTGCGGATCGCTGAACTTGTAGGCGAACCAATCCTTGTCCTGCGGGGTGGCCCATTTCGTAAGCGCTTGCTGGATCTGCGGCAGGGGCATCTCTTGCGGGTTGCCGAAACGGAAGTCGCACGCTTCGGGCCGCATCACGCGTCCCTGGTAGGTCGCGTCGCCGATGAACGACAGCACCGGCTCGAGGTACTCGATCATGCCGCGGACCGAGTGGGAGAACGCGCTCACCCGAACTCGCCGAGGAGGCCGCCTCCCGTGAGGCTCGCGGCCTTGGATGACACCGTGATGTATGGCTCGCGCCCGTAGCCCTGCTGCATCAGCCGCTGATGGCTGCGGATCGCGATCCGCCAGTCCTCGAGCTGGCTCTGGTGGCAGTCTATGGCGCGCAGCTTCATCATCACCTCGTCAGCGTTGAGCTCGATCACGATGTCGACGCTGTCCTGCGGCTGCAGAGCCAGCCCGCCGTTGCTGGCACCAAGTCGCATCGCCTCGCGATAGAACTCCGCCAGCGGCTGGTCGACCGCGAGGTGGTAGAGCGCCGGTCGTTCGGCTTCATCGAGGGCGACGATCGCCGCGTCGGCGCAAGCGCCAATCCAGATGTGGTCGGGATGGCCGTAACCGCCGTCCGGTCCCCAACCCACGACCGCGCGTGGTCGCAGCTTCACGATCTGCTCGGTGATGCGTTGCGAGATCTGCGGGTGGTCAGCCGCGGAAACGCCTCCGTCGGGGTAGTCCCAAAGCTCGACGCCGTCGATCGCCAGCGCGGCCGCGGCTTCCTCGAGCTCCTTGGCGCGGATCTCGGGTAGGTCCTCCTTCTTGGCCCCCGCAGGCTTGCCGGTCCACCCGGCTTCGCCGTATGTCGCACAGATCAGATATGTGGGAATGCCGGCCCGCGTGTGGCGCAGGACGAGGCCGCCGCTGCCCATCGACTCGTCGTCGGGATGCGCCATCACGAGGAGCAGGCCTCCCTTCTGCCCGTCCATGAGCTAACTAGGGTATGCGGTCTTCCATCTCCCACGCGTGGTCGAGCGCGTGCCACGCGGTGCGCCGCGCCGCGTATGGCACGGGCCACTTCTCCTCCCGGTAGGAATCGCGAAAGCCAGCGCTGAGGCTGATCCGAAAGCCCTTGATCGCGGCGGGGTCATTCCAGGCCGGTTGCTTCTCATGCAGGCCGATCTTCTTCGCGTACTCGACTTCGGCCGCGAGGACATGCTCGAACATCTTGTCGCGATCCCGGCCGCCGCCACGCGGTCCCTTCTGGAGTGACGCCGGCGCCTGGGCTCGCACCTGGTCGAGGTACTTCCAGCACGCCTCCACGAGCGATGCCATGCGCTCAGTCTCCCGCGTGGTCAGCGGGTTCGACTCGTCCTTCGCCGGGACCCCGGGCGCGCCGAAGTCGGTCGTGGCGTTGCCCTTCATTCGCTCGATTACGTTGAAGTTGGTCGGGTCTTTGGGAAACTCTGCCCGCGCCAGCTTCGCGACCTTGGCGTAGCGAGGCGCGTATTCGGCGAGCTCTTTGAGCGCCGATGCCTCGTCCTTGCCGGAGCGGCACCACCCGGGCCAGTCGGCGGCACTCGCGAAGACGCGCTTGCCGCCGACCTCGAGGTACACCCGGGTGCCCGAGCTCACATGGTCGAGATTAGCGAGGCGCTATTGGTTCGTGGCTGTCGCGCTCGGCGGTGGCGTGGGACACGCCGCGTTCTCGGCCGCTTCCTGGGCCGCCGTCTCGGTCTTCTCGTGGGCCGCGTCTTCGTTGGAGTGGCCGCCACAAGGGTGGCCGCCGTGGCCGCCAAGGCGGGCCGTGCCGTTGTTTTCGGCCGCTTCCTGGGCGGCGCTCTCCCCGGCTTCGTGCGTCGCGGACTCGTTGGACTTGGGGGTCGGCGACGGCGACGTGGCGGTGAGGGCGGCGATTGCCGGCGTCAGGGTCGCCCCCGCGAATGCCGTCGCCCCGACGATTCCACCGAAGACCATCGCCGCGGCGACGACAGACGCAAAGACAAGGACTCGGGTTCTATCCATGCCCCGATCATCTGGGCTGAACCTCAGAGCAGGCTTGGATTCAGGTGAGAGTTTTGAGGCCGGACTATCTTTAGCTGCGCCATGAGAGTGATCGAGCCGGCCACCGAGAAGGTCCTCGCCGAGGTCGCGGAAGCGAGCGTCGAGGACGCCGACCGCGCCGTCGCCCGCGCCAAAGCCGCCTATCCCGCGTGGCGCGCCGTCAGCCCTGGCGACCGCGCCAAGCTGCTGCGCCGCTTCGCCAACGCCGTCGCCGACGACGCCGGCAAGCTCGCCGAGCTCGAGGCCCGCAACGTAGGCAAGCCGATCAGCGACGCGCGTGGCGAGGTCGGGATGGTCGTCGACGTCTTCAACTACTACGCGGGGGCGCCCGAGCGCCTGCTGGGGAACACGATCCCGGTCGCGGGCGGCGTCGACATGACGTTCCGCGAGCCGCTCGGCGTGGTGGCGCTCATCGTGCCGTGGAACTTCCCGATCGCGATCACGTCGTGGAAGCTCGGGCCGGCCCTGGCCGCCGGCAACACCGTCGTCCTGAAACCCGCGGCCCTGACGCCGATGACCGCCCTGGAGCTGGAGCGGCTCGCGCTGCTTGCCGGCATTCCGGAGGGGGTGTTCAACATCGTGGTCGGGGCGGGGCGCACGGTCGGCGAGCGCCTGGTGCAGCACCCCGACGTGGCCAAGGTTGCGTTCACCGGGTCGACCGAAGTGGGACGGCGGATCGGCGCGCTGGCTGCGGACTCGATCAAGCGGGTGACGCTCGAGCTGGGAGGCAAGTCGGCCAACATCGTGTTCGCGGACGCAGACATCGACAGGGCCGCGGCTTCCGCGCCGGGCGCGGTGTTCGGCAACGCCGGCCAGGACTGCTGCGCTCGCTCGCGCATCCTGGTCGAGCGCTCGGTGGTCGAACGCTTCATGCAGGCGCTGGAGATCGCGATCAAGAAGCTGCGCGTCGGCGACCCGATGGACGAGAAGACAGAGATGGGTCCGCTCATCTCCGCCGACCACCGCTCCAAGGTCGCCACATATTTGGAGGACGGGGCGAAGGTGGCCATCCGAGGCAGCGCGCCGAGCGGCGCGGGCTTCTGGTTCCCGCCGACCGTGCTATCGCCGGTGGGGCCGACCGACCGCGCGGCGCGCGAGGAGATCTTCGGACCGATCGTCGCGGTGATCCCGTTTTCCGACGAGGCCGACGCGATCCGGATCGCCAACGACACCGTCTACGGACTCTCGGGCTCGATCTGGACGAACAACGCCGGACGCGCGATGCGCGTCGCCCGCGCGCTGGAAACCGGGACGATCTCGATCAACTCCAACACCTCGGTGCGTGTGACCACGCCGTTTGGAGGATTCAAGCAGTCGGGGATCGGACGCGAGCTCGGACCGAACGCGCTCGACCACTACACCGAGCTGAAGAACGTCTTCCTCTCCACGACCTAGAGCGGTCGGAGCGCGTACTCAAGCCTCCCTGCACCTTGAAGCAGCCATTCCCCTCGTGATAGGAATTTCCTGAATAGGCGAGAGATGACGGTTGGGGAAGGTGAGGACCCCGTACGCCCGTCGCGGCCGCTCGAGGGTGAGGACCTCGAGACGACACGCTGGGAGGATGCCCGTCATTGGATGAGCATCTACGCCGACCTGCTCGAGTTCAAGCGGGGCATCCTGGGCCGGGTGAAGCGCGACTTATCCAATCTGCTGCCTCTGGCACAGAAGGCCGCGGCCGCTGATCTTGAAATCATCGAAGCGCAGATGCGGGGCTACGAGGCGCGCCTGGATCTCTGGTACCGCCGGCTCTGGGATCTACACGGCTTGTGGCTTGATCCGGCCGGTCGCATGGTCCGGCACAAGGGCCGCGAGGCTGCCCTCACGAAACGCGAGTTCCAGCTGCTTCAGTTCCTTCTCGATCATCCGCACAGGTACTACACCGCCCAGCAGATCCTGAACCAGGCATGGGTCGAACCGGCCCTGTTTCCCGAAGAGGTACGCAACTACGTGCGCCGCCTCCGCACGATCCTCAGAGACCTGGAAATCCCGGTTGACCTGGTCAACAAGCCCGCTCGGGGCTACTCGCTCGTCTTCCGCGCCGAGTGAGGCTCAGCGCCCTCGCTTTCTGAGGAGACGGTCCGTGCCGGCCTGTTTGCGTTCGGTGACCATGCGTGCTTTCGATGCGCGGTCGGGCGCGGAGTCCGTTCGCTTGCGTGGCCGGCCAGGAGGGCGGCGCGTGCGCTCGAAGGCGTGCAGGTCATCGGAAAAAATTGCCCAAACCGGACCCACCTTGATTCCGTACAGCCGCTGCCTCAGGAGCAGTCGGCGCACGTAAGCCTCCGATGCGTGTAGCTCGGCAGCAGCCTCAGGGACGGACAGAAGTCGGGAGCGTTCGATCCCCAAATATTAGCGCGCCGCCGCAACCATTTCGTGGTATAGTGGCGATTGTTCCTGGACTGAGGCGAGGGCAGTGAGACCCTCGCGGTTGCCGGCCGACGATGGCAGTAGCCCACTTGGCCCTTCCGCTTCGCGGACACTCCCAGGAGGAGACAATGCCTGAAGTCAAAGAGACAACCGACCGCTTCGTAGCCGCGATGAACGCGCACGACGAGAAGGCTCTGGATGCCCTTCACGCTGACGACATCAAGTTCAACGCGCCGGGCGGCTTCAAGGCCACCAACGGCAAGGACGCGACCAAATTCGCGATGACCTGGCTTAAGGCGTTCCCGGACAACAAGATGAAGGTTCGCAGCGAGCTCATCAGTGGTCCCTGGGTCGTCCAGGAGATCGTCATGGAGGGCACGCACACGGCCCCTCTAGAGAGCCCGACGGGCACGATCGCACCGACTTACAAGAAAGTGGTCGGCTACGGCGTCCAGCTTCTCCGCGTGGAGAACGGAAAGATCGCCGAGGCTCGCATCTACTTCGACCAGCTCGACCAGCTGCAGCAGCTCGGTCTGATCCCCGCGACTACGACGGTCTAACCCCCCGACGCATGCGACCCGGTCCCCTCGTGGGGCCGGGTCTTTTTTTGTTATCACGGAAAATGTTGCTGATCTTTTTATGCCACCCCTCGTACTTGTGAGGAATGAAAAAGGACATAGCCGTGTCCGGGCGACCGGACGTTGATGCCGCCATTCGCGGCGGCGACTGGAGCCAACCCATGGACGGTGAGGTTTCCCCAGCCGGCGCGTCGATCAAGCAGGCTCTGTATTGGAGGCAGATCTACACCGACATCCTTGCCATGGAAGAGAAGGTGCTGGCTCGCATCCGTCATCTGATGACCAAGCAATCGGCCGCCAGCCGCCGCGAGGTCGAGCTGACCAACGTTCCTGTCGTGGTGGCCCAGGCGGAAAGATTCCGGCAGCGACTCGGATACTGGGACGCTCGAGTTGAGGAGCTCGGCGGCCAGCCTCCGGCGAAACCTCACAAGCCCTAACACCGCCTAGCGCTCGACGCTTCAGGCCGCTTTCGGAAGTTCCTCGCGATCTTCGCCTGACACGGCCATTGATTCAGCGAGCCGCCCGCGCTGACGCCACTCGTCGAGGTGGGCGGGCCGCTCGAGGCCGACGAGCAGGCGTCGCAGCGCGGCTTCGATATCGGGACTTGCTGAATGCATCACACCATCAACAACGCGGGCGTTTCGACGGTTACGGTCGTACAAATGCGTTGGAGCGGGCGATGGGAATCGAACCCACGTAACCAGCTTGGAAGGCTGGCGCACTACCATTGTGCTACGCCCGCTTGCTGTGGTCGGCAGCCCGCACGGGCTTGCAGGCAAGGCCAGCGACTAGAGTACCTAGACTTCTAGCGAGGCCCCGTCGTCTAGTGGCCTAGGACGCGGCCCTTTCAAGGCTGAGATCGCGGGTTCGAATCCCGCCGGGGCTACTCCCACGATATTGCTCGACGATCTCCGCCAAGTCGGCGTGGACCCGTCGAAGCTTGCCGCCGACGACCCACCCGCCCTCGACGTCGATCTCCTCGAAGAAGTGCGCGAGGAGCCCGCGCTTGCTGGCCGGCGGGGCCTGATCCCAGGTGTCGACGAGGTTCGTCGACCATGGCCGCGGCGCTTGCGCCGTTTGCGCGCGCTGCGATCGATGCCAAACCGGTCCCGGGGAGGAGACGATCGGAAGTATGTGCGACGTGTACTCGCCCTGCGCTCTCGGTGGGTCCCTGAACGCCGGCACGATCCCACGACTCCGTTGTCGCATCGTTGCCGGAAGTGCGAACAACCAGTTGGCCGAGCCGCAGGACGCTGACCGTCTGCGCGCGGTCGGAATCCTCTATGCCCCCGACTTCGTGATCAACTCGGGCGGCGTGTTGTATGCGTGGGGATTGAAAGCTCTGGGTTGGAGTCGCGAAACGATCGAGGTGCGACACCGCGGTATTGGAGACACCCTGGCCGAGATCTATGCGGCGGCTGATCGGGAGGGCATCACGACTGAGGCCGCCGCAACGCGAATGGCAATTGCCCGTCTTGACGCTGCTGAGGGGCGACCAGTGTCAGAGGAGGAGGCCAGTCTGTCTGAACCTTGAGTTTGTCCAGGTAGTTCGAATAGCGTCCCGTTTGGGCTACCAGCTGCTTGATGCCTCGTTGCACGCGTTGTGCGCCAAGCGGGTCTATCATGCGCCGCCGATACACGCGTCTGGCACCGAAATGCGTGCATTGCCACACCTTAGGCGATAGCAACGTCTGCCTGACCGAGCTCGACAAAGTCCGGAACTTACGCTAGCTCTATGACAACTGACATCAGGGATGCATTGAGCCAAGCTGTCGAGTACCTGGGCGAGCATCGGAGCGAGGCGAAATACACCGACAGCGCGGCCACCGCCGTGCTCGAAGACGGCCTGCGGGTCACGGTGACGGGACCGGAGGGGGCACAGCTCACAACCGACATGCCGAAGTCGATCGGCGGGCGCGGTGACTTGCCATCGCCGGGATGGTTTCTTCGCGCGGCGCAGGCGAGCTGTCTAGCGAGCTTGATTGCAATGGAGGCCGCGCGAGCGGGTGTCACGCTTCGCCGGGTCGAGGTCGTCGTTGACAGCGAATCGGACGACTACGGGATCCTGGGCATCGACGAGTCGGTTCCGGCGGGCCCCCTCAGCTCCACAGCGCGAGTGCGCATCGAAGCGAAAGGTCCGGCAGACCTAGCTGCTCTTGTAGACGCGGCGGATCGGCACTGCCCCGTAACGGACGCCGTCCGGCGTGCTGTTCCTTGGAGGGTGGCGCTAAAAGACTAGGTGGGCTCAACACGCACTTGCGGCCGTTGGAGCTGCAGGCCTTCGGCGGGTACTTCCCCGCAAGTGGGGAAGAGTTGGTGGGCGGCGAGGGTTTCGAACCCCCGACCTCCAGCATGTCAAGCTGGCGCTCTACCAACTGAGCTAGCCGCCCAGAGCCGCCCAGAGAGTTGGGCTGAGTGGACGACTTATTGTAGGAGCGATGCCTCCGTACATCGGCCGGCGCATGCGCCGCGTCGAGGACGAGCGACTGATCACAGGTCGCGGTCGCTTCGCAGGGGACATCAAGCTCGAAGGTCTCGTCCACATCGCGTTTTGCCGCTCCGGCCTCCCCCACGCGCACATCGGGGCCATCGACACTTCGGCTGCGAAAGCGATGCCCGGCGTCATCGCGGTTTGGACGGCCCACGACCTGCCCGAAACGGCTGACGGACTGAGCGACTGGGGACCGGACGATATGGTCGCGCGCGGGCGCCCGATCCTCAATCGCGACAAGGTCAACTACGTGGGCGAGGCGTACGCGATGGTCGTGGCGGAGACCGCCTATGAGGCCCAGGACGCGGCCGAGTCGGTGTCGGCGGAGCTCGAACCGCTCGACGGCGTCGGCACCGTGGTCGTGGCCACGGCAACCGGTGCGCCGAAAGTGCACGCCGATATGGACGACAATATCGCGCGCAAGAAGACGCGGGCCTACGGCGACATCAAAGCAGCGTTTGGGCCCGGCAGCGTGACCGCCCAGATCCGCCTGACCACCTCCCGCGTCTTCGGCGTCCGGGAGGCGATCGCGGGCGCGCTCGGCCTCGAGGAAGAGAGTGTGCGCGTCGTCGCCGAGGACGTCGGCGGCGGATTTGGCGCCAAGGGCAGCGCGTTTCCCGAGGAGATTCTGACGGCGCTCGCGGCCTGGCGTCTGAAGCGGCCGGCGCAGTGGGTCGCTTCGCGCAGCGAAGACGGCTCGACCACCGCGCAAGGGCATGGGTCCGTAATCGAGGTCGAAATCGCCTCAGATCACGATGGCAAGCTGCGCGGCATTCGCGGACGGTTGCTGCACGACCTCGGCGCGTACAGCGGATCGGGCGCCGGCCAGCCCGACCTCATCGTGTCCCACATGCTCTCCGCCTACATCGTGCCCGCCATGAGCATGGACACCCAGCTCATCTACACGAACACGGTGCCGAGCGGGTTCATCCGCGGCGGCGGGCGGCCGCTCGGCAACTACGCGACCGAGCGCGTGATGGATCGCCTCGCGCGCGCCCTCAACATCTCGCCCGTTGAGCTGCGGCGCCGCAACATGGTGCAACCGGAGCAGATCCCCTTCACCACCGGTTTTCCAGCGGGCCGAGCGGGGCTCGTCTACGACAGCGGCGATTACCCTCGCCTGCTCGACCTTGCTCTGCAGAAGCTCGGCGACATTCCCGAGCATATCGACGACTGGCGACTCGTCGGCTTCGGCGTCGCGTGCTGCGTCGAATCGACCGGGTTCGGCGGCGGCGAGCCGGCCAGGCTGCGCGTCAACAAGAACGGATCGGCCGACCTGTACATCGGTTCGACCCCGCAGGGCCAGGGGCACCAGACGATGGCCGCGCAGGTCGCGGCGGATCGGCTCGGCTGGCCGTTCGAGAAGATCCGCGTCACCGCTGCGGACACGAAGAACACGCCGCCCGCGGAGCTGACCGCGGGCAGCCGCAGCGCGGTCCAGGTCGGCAACGCGACCTCGAAGGCCGCGACGGCGGTTCGCAAGCGGCTCCTCGAGCGGGCCGGCGACGTGCTCGAGGCCGACGCCGCGGATTTGATCATCGAAGACGGCGTGATCGCGGTGCGTGGCGCGCCGTCGAAGAAGGTGCCCATCACCGAAATGATTCCGAGCGAAGGGCTCGAGGTGCTCGAGACCTTCGATCCCAAGCGGCCGCTCGCCTACTCGAGCAGTTGCCACGTCGCGGTGGTCGCGGTCGATCCCGACACTGGCCAGGTCGAGATCCTTCGCTATGTGATCGCTCACGACACCGGGCAGGCGATCAACGAGCTCATCGTCGAGGGCCAGATGCACGGCGGCTACGCGCATGGGATCGGCTACGCCCTGTACGAGGCCGCGACGTATGACGCTGACGGCGGATTCCGCGCCGCGAGCTTTCTCGACTACACCATCGTGAGCACGGGCGAGGTCGACGAACCCGAGCTCGTCCACATTGTGACCCCGACCGACGCCAACCCCGAAGGCTTCAAGGGCGCGGGCGAGAGCGGAACGATCCCCGCGCCGGCCGCGATCTCGAATGCGGTGGAAGACGCGCTCCGCAAGCGAAAGCCTGATGCGGTCGTCGACCGGCTGCCGATCACGTCCGACCGGATCGTCGAACTTCTGAGCCAGTAGCCCTGTCGACCGACCCGCGCCAAACGACCCCTCCGATCAACGCGGGGGGAGTCAACTGGCGGCGCAACCTCGCCGCGCTGTGGTTCGCCGAATTCATGGCGATCTTTGGTTTCAGCTTCGCCTTCCCCTTCCTCTCGATCTTTCTGAACAAAGACCTGGGCGTGCATACAGGCACGGACCTCTACCTCTGGACGGCCGCCTCGGCGAGCGCTTCCGGAATCGCGATGGCGGTCGCCAGCCCGATCTGGGGCATCCTCGGCGACCGCTACGGTCGCAAACCGATGTTGATCCGCTCGATGCTGGGCGGCGCGATCACGGTCGGCATCATCTACTTCGCGCAAAACCCCGCCGAGCTCGTCGTGCTGCGCCTGCTGCAGGGCGCGACCAGCGGCACGGTGGCAGCGGCGACGGCGCTGGTCGCCGCGGAGACTCCGCGCTCGCGTGTGGGTTGGGCGCTCGGAGTCGTCACGTCGGCGGTCGCGCTGGGCAGCGCGATCGGGCCGGTGGTCGGAGGGCTCGCGGCCGAGTTCCTGGGCCTCCGCCTCGTCTTCCTGGGCGGCGGCGTGCTGCTTGCGCTGTCGCTGATCCCCGTGCTCGCGATCGTGCGCGAGAGCCCCCTCCCTCCTCGAGTCGGGCCACGAGTGAGCACGCTGGCGCTGCTCAACGAGCAACCTGGGCTCAGGCACGCGCTGACTGTCCTGATCGGCGCGCAGGGCCTGGTCAGCATCTGCACCTCGGCGACCCAGCAGCTGGTCGTGCTGCGGCTGCTCGAGATGATCACAACGGGCGTGTCGGCGGTGAGCGGTCTCGGCTTCGGCCTGGCGGGACTCGCGAGCAGCGTCGCGGCGGTCGGTTACACACGCGTGACGCGGCGCCTGGGCTACGTGCGGACCGCCGCGGCGGCGTCAGGCCTGATGGCCCTTGCGGTCCTGTTGATCGGGATCTCGCCATGGACCTCGGTGGTCGTGATCGCCATCGGCTTGAGCGGGCTGTTCAGCGGGGTCGTCATCCCGGCGACCGCCAGCATGATCGGCCTCGAAACGCCACACGACGCGCAGAGCACGGTGTTCGGGTTCAACGCGAGCTCGGTCGCGTTCGGGTTCTTTCTCGGCCCGCTTATCGGCGGCGGCGTGGCGGCCGCTACGTCAGACGTCTCGGTGTCGCTCTACGTGATCGCTGCTCTCGCGGTTCTGCTTGCGGTCTTCGTCGGCACGTCGGCGCGGGAGCCGGCGCGCTAGCCGCCCGGCTGGAACGGTTTCAGGTTTTCGACGTCGTGCTCGTCGATGTTGGCGAACAGCGCGAGGTCGTCGCTTCGGTCGAGAAATCGTCGCGGCAGGATGACGTCGCTCTTGAACCAGCCCGCGGGTTTGAGGACGATGCCGACCAGCTCGTCGTCATCGAACAGCACGTCCTGCACGGTGCCGAGACGCTTACCGGTCCGGCCGAGCATCACGTTCTCGCCGCCATCGATCTCCAGGTCACCCTCCGGCTTGTTCGCGATCTGTTCCATCCAGTTGGGCAAATCAGGCCCTGACCCGAGTGCAGCCGCCGAGTCCTCGAGCCCCTGGGCGACGGATTCCTGCTTCTCGCGGTAGGCAAGGTACGGCGGAAGGCGGCGCACGTCCGCGGCGCTGAGGCCGAGGTCGATGCGGTTGTGGCCGGCGGACTTCACGGCTTCCTTCGGCACGATGAACTCGTCGTTGACGAGCAGCGATCCCGGCGAGAGCAAGTAGCCGGAGAATCGCCCCGACTCCTTGATCACCAGCGCCCGCAGCCCGTAATCCGGTCCGACCAGAACATGCGCGAGCTGGCCCACATCCTTCCCGTCGCTCGAGCGCACCTCGGCACCGAGATGAAACCCCTCGTCACTCACGATCGGCTAAGCGTACCGAGACCGGTGGTTGCTCTAATGTGGAACGTCCGCCGCCATGGAAAAGCGAAACACCCCTCCGCCGAACATCATCGACGCCGCCAGAAAATACAGCGTGACCGTGCACACCTCACGCGGTGACTTCGTGATCGACCTGGTTGATCCCATGGTCGCCCCGCAGACGGTCAACAACTTCGTCTACCTGGCACAGAACCACTACTACGACGGCCTGACCTTCCACCGCGTCGTGGCTGGATTCGTCGTCCAGGGCGGCGATCCGCTGGGCAACGGCACAGGCGGCCCCGACTACAAGCTGCCCGATGAGTCGAATCCCTCGAAGTGGCCTCGCGGCACGGTCGGAATGGCCTCGAGCGCAGCCGGCGTCAGCGGGTCGCAGTTCTTCATCACCCTTGGCGACGCTCCGTTCCTGGCCACGAACGGCGTCTATAACCGCTTCGGGCAAGTCGGCTCGGGGATGGACGTGATCGACAAGATCCAGGTCGGCGATGCGATGCGCTCCCTCGACGTCAGCAGCTCGTGAGGAGGGTCTTCCTCACCGTCTCCTTGGTGACCGCGTTCGCCGCGTCGTCATGCGGCTACGCCGATCCGTACGCCGGCTCGCCGCCGATTGCAAACGAGAGCCCGAACCCCTCTATCTCGCCGAGCGTATCGCCGGGTGTGGACGACTTCGGCACTTGCTATAACTCCAAGGGCGTGACCTATCCGGATGGCCTGAAGAGCTTTGACCTCAAGGTCGGGACGGGTGCCGCGGCCAAGAGCGGCCAGAACGCCGAGGTCCAGTACACCGGCTGGCTAACCGACGGCCACCCCTTTGATTCGAGCCGGTTTGCCGGGCGCACGTCCTTCACCTTCCAGATCGGCGTCGGCCAGGTGATCCCCGGGTGGGACGAAGGTCTCCTCAGTCAGAAGATTGGCGGCAAGCGATGCCTGACGATCCCCGCCGCGCTCGCTTATGGCGCGCAGGGGCAGAAGGACCAGACAACAGGAGCGGTCATCATCCCGCCTAACGCGACGCTCGTGTTCGAGATCGAGCTCTTGAGCCTGAAGCCGGGGCCGAGCCCGTCGCCCTCGCCCAAACCGTCCCCCTCGCCCAGCGCGACGCCATCGAAGTAGGGGAATAACTCTTCCCCATCAATGGGGTGGAGTTTTCCAGCTAGGTAACGGTCAGCTTTCCCTTCATCCCGGACTGCTCGTGCCCGGGCTGGTCGCAGAAGAATGTGTACTGGCCTGCAGCAAGGTTGTCGACCGTGAACGCCAGCGAGTCGCCCGCCGATATGAGCTCGCTCGCGGCGACGCGGTTGTTGTTGCTGTCCCGAATGATCAGGTCATGCGCCACTGATCCCGAGTTCACGAGCCAGAACGTGACCTTGCCGGCCGGGACGCTGATGGTGTCCGGGCTATAGCTGAACTCGGTCATCTTGACCGCAATGGACCCTGCGGGCTGACTCCCGCCTGCGCCGCCGCATGCGGTTAGGAGAGCGACCGTGGCAAGCGCAACTGCAACTGCTCTCATTTGAAGGCGGTCACTCCCAGATAAAGAATTCCGAACAGGAAGATCCACACCACGTCGACGAAGTGCCAGTAGAGGGTAACGGCGGCCGGGCCTACGTGATTCCGCGAAGAGAACTGCCCCCGCGCCGAGCGGTAGAGCACCAGCGTGAGCAGGATCAGGCCGCCGAGCACGTGCGCGCCGTGGAAACCGGTCATCGCGAAGAAGGCGCTGGCGAACGTGTTCGCGGTCAGCGTCAGCCCGCGGCTGAACGCGTTGATGAACTCGTACAGCTGCCCGGCCTCGAACGCGAACCCCAACACGATCGTCGTGACCAGAAGCACGAACCACCGCCTGCGGTTGTCGTGCGCCAGGCCCTCGAGCGCGAAGTGGCACGTCACACCGCTCGAGAGCAGGATCACGGTGTTGATGGCCGGGATCGGCCACCAGTTGACGTAGTACTCGGGGCGGTCCGCCGGCGGGATCGGCGGCCAAACTGGATGCGAGCCCACCAGGTAGAAGTACGTCGCGAACAGGCTGCCGAAGAACATCACCTCGGACGCCAGGAAGATGTACATCCCCATCATCCCCGGCTTGATCGCCGGGTACTCGGGAGTCGGCTCGCGGCGAAGCGCGGCGACCGCCATCAGTGGGGTGCCTCGTGCGTGGAAGGCGTTTCTGCGGGGAACATACGCACGTCTTCGACGAGCACCCACCCCACGATGCCATATAGGAAGATCAGCCCGCCGATCACCGCCAGCACGACGCGGATGGTGCCCGAAAACGGAATCGCGCCCAGCGCCAGGAACAGAGCGCCGACGCAGATGATGAACGGGTAGTTGCTGTTGGGAAACAGGTGGATGCCGAGCTCATGGGCGCGGGCGGCGTAGTCGATCGTCACGTCGGCCGGCTCCTCGGGAACGTCAAGGTCGAATCGCGATGCGTCCTTCCGCGACGGGTCGGCGTCTCGCCACGCTTTGAACGCAGCGGAGGCCATCTCGCTCGACGGCCACAGTTTGTACCCGCAGTTCCGGCACTGGTCGATGAACCGGGCTGTCAGCAAGCCGCAGCGTGGGCACTCGACAGACAGGCTCGGGTTGGCCACGTCGACGTAGCGAGGCTTGCGGGCTACGGGCACAATCGATTTCGGATTCTATCGGGTCGGGTGAGGCGAGGCCGGGTTGCAATTGGGCCGCCGATATACTTCAAGCTCGTGAAGCAAATCCCCACGAATTCGCAGGCTTCGCCTTGAATTCGCGGGGGCCCCTCGGACGCGGCGCACGCCTGCTGATTGCACTCGCCGGCATCGCGGCCCTGCTGTTCGTGCTCAGCGCCTGCGATCTGGGTGGGGTGCATCCGATCTTTCCCGACCCGGTTTCGGCGAACGGAAAGAACATCTACGACACCTACGTCGGCATCTCGCTGATGGCGATCGTGGTGTTCGTCGGTGTCGAGGCGGCGCTGCTGTGGGTGGTGATCCGGTACCGGCGCTCAGCGCAGCCGGTCGGCTACGTGCCGCCGCAGGTCCACGGCCACACGGGCCTCGAGATCGCGTGGACGATCGCCCCGCTGGTCATCGTGCTCGCGATCGCCGCGTACAGCTTCGCCGAGCTCCAGAAGGACTTCCAGCCGATCAGCAATCCGCAGATGACCGTGATCATCAGCGGCCACCAGTTCGGATGGGACTATCAGTATGAGAACGGAGTCGTGGTGCACCAGGAGGGCAGCCTCGCCGCCCCGGTTGTGCCGTTCGTCGTGCCCACGCACACGTTGGTCAAGCTCCAGTTCCGCGCCACCGACGTCATCCACTCGTGGTGGGTGCCGGCAGTCTCGGGCAAGACCGACGCCGTGCCCGGCTACGACAACTTCTCCTGGCTGAAGATCGACCAGACGGGCCAGTGGCGCGGCGAGTGCGCGGAGCTCTGCGGCGCGGGCCACGCTTCGATGCAGATCATCGTCCAGGCCATGGATCAGCCCGAATTCGACGCATGGATGGCGAAGCAGAAACCGGCGCCTTCACCTTCAGCTTCTCCGTCGCCCTCAAAGTAGGATAGAAAGCGGATGGCCACCACAACCCTACCCAGGCCGAAGGCTTACGACGACACATTCTTCAAGCCGATCAGCCTCTGGCTGACGACGACCGATCACAAGCTGATCGGGATCATGTACATGGTCACATCGCTGATCAGCTTCGTCATCGGAGGGATCTTCGCGCTGATCATCCGGCTGCAGCTGTCGCAGCCCAACCTCCGGATCGTCGACGCCGAGACCTACAACCAGCTCATCTCGGCGCACGGCGTGACGATGATCTTTTTCTTCGTCACGATCTTCGTCACCGGGATCGCGAACTACATGGTGCCGATCATGATCGGCGCGCGCGACATGGCGTTTCCGCGCGTCAACCTGCTCGGCTTCTGGCTCATCCCGGTGTCGATCATCCTGTACTACTGCGGCTTCCTCACGGGCGGTGGGCTGAACGCCGGATGGACCGGCTACGCGCCGCTGACCGAGAAGGCGTTCCAGGGGCACAGTCTCGGCGTCGACTTCTGGGCGATGAGCATCATCGTCTGGGCGATCAGCGGGATCATGGCGTCGACCAACTTCCTGACCACGATCGTCGCCCTCCGAGCGCCGGGGATGCGGTTCTCGCGCCTGCCGCTCTTCGTCTGGGCCCAGATCTCGACCTCGATCCTCCTCCTCATCGTGGGCGCGCCGCTTGCCGCCGCGATGATCCTGGTCGAGTTCGACCGCCAGCTCGGCACCCAGTTCTTCACGACCGCGGGCAGGCCGGTGCTGTATCAGCACCTGTTCTGGTTCTTCGGCCACCCGGAGGTCTACGTGATGATCCTCCCGGCGTTCGGGCTGATCTCTGAGATCGTTCCGGTGTTCGCGCGCAAGCCGATCTTCGGTTACATGTCGATGGTCGCGGCGCTCTTCGGCATCGTCTTCCTGTCCATGACCGTGTGGGCGCACCACATGTTCACTGTCGGCATGAACACCTACGTCGAGGGCTTCTTCATGCTGATGACGATGCTGATCGCGGTCCCGACCGGCATCAAGTTCTTCAACTGGATCGCCACCATGTGGTGGGGCTCGATCGACTTCACGGTCCCGATCAAGTTCGTCTTCGGCTTCCTGGCCACGTTTCTGATCGGCGGCATCACCGGCATCTACCTCGCGTCAGTGCCGGTGGACACCCAGCTGCACCAGTCGTACTTCGTCGTCGCCCACCTCCACTACGTGCTGTTCGGTGGAAGCGTGTTCGCGATCCTGGCGGGGATCTACTACTGGTTCCCCAAGATCACCGGCCGGCTGCTCAACCGGAGGTTGGGCGAGTGGAACTTCTGGACCGTCTTCATCGGCTTCAACGGCACGTTCTTGATCATGCACACGCTGGGGCTCGAGGGAATGCCGCGGCGGATCTGGACCTACTCGAACGAGGCATGGGCAGCCACCAACATGATCATCACGATCTCGTCGTTCCTGATCGCGATCTCCATCCTGCTGTTCCTGATCAATGTGATCCACAGCTGGACCCAAGGCGAGATCGCGGGCAACGACCCATGGCAAGGGAACACGCTCGAGTGGGCGACGACGTCTCCCCCACCGCCCTACAACTTTGAACGGGTGCCGCCGGTGCGGAGCTTCATGCCCGTACGCGACCTGCGTGAAGCCGGCGAGCTGGCGGAGCACGAGCCGGTGCCGGCCTAACTCTGCCCCGCTTGCGGGGAAGTACCCGGCCTCAGGGCCCCCGCGGAGTCGAAGATGCCGTGAGGCAAAAAGCCGGGGATGGGGCCGACGGAGTGGCTTAGTGCTTGACTACCTCAGCCTCGGCTTGGGTCTCGTCGACGAGCTCTTCCGCGGCCCGATTGCGAGCGTCTCCACGCAGCACCCACCAACCGAGGCCACACACGCCCAGGGTCGCGACAAGGAAGGTCATGCTCATCCACAGCCAGGCGGGCACCCACTCCCCGGCAAGGTAGACCACGGACGTAATTATCTCCGAGCGTGAATCTTCGAGCGGTTAGTCCCGGTAGGGTGTTACCAAACAGAGCCCGTGTTCAACCTCATCGACGTCCTCATTCTCATCGCCGCCCTGGTCGGGCTCGCGAACGGATACCGGCGCGGCTTCTGGCTCTCGCTGGCCCAGTACTTCGGCCTGCTGGTCGGCGTCCTTCTCGGCGCCTCGTCGGCCAGATTTGTCCTCGATTACCTGCAGATCAACAACTCGAGCGCGCGTCCGTTGGGGGCGGTGCTTGTGCTCGTGATCGGAGGAAGTCTCGGCTCGAGCATCGGCTTCGCGGTCGGCGAGCCGATCCGGCGCAACATCCTGCGCACCGGCGTCCACACGTCGACCGACTCGGTCGCCGGTGCGGCGCTGTCCGCATTTGCGGTGTTGATCATGTGCTGGTTCCTCGGCCTCAGCTTCTCGCGAGGCCCGAGCCCGGAGATCGCGCAGCAGATCCAACGCTCGGTATTACTCCGCGGTCTGGACACGATCGCGCCACGTCCGCCGGCGTTTCTCGCGAGCGTCGCCCAGGTCCTCGCCGGCGTGCAGTTCCCTCCCGTGTTCGCCGGCCTAGAGCCAAGCGGCCTGCCCAGCGCGTTGCCCATCCCCGCATCGGTCGACACGCCCGGTGTGAAGCACACCGCGGACGTCGTCGTCAAAGTCTCGAGTGTGGGCTGCGGCGGCATCGTCACCGGCAGCGGCTTTCCGGTCGGCGACGGCTACGTCGTGACCAACGCGCACGTGGTCTCCGGCACGGCGTCTCACTCGATCACCAAGCCGGACGGGACGACGATGCGCGCTGATGTCATCTTCTTCGACCCCGGGCGCGATGTCGCGGTTCTCCACGTGCCGGGTTACACGGTCACGGGCGTCACGTTTGGCCCCGCTCAGCGGGGCACGCAGGGCGCGGTGATCGGCTATCCCGGCGGCGCGCGCAGATCAACGGTGCCGGCCGTGGTCGACGGATCGATCTCGGCCCAGGGCCGCGACATCTACAACGCGAACTTCGTCACGAGGCAGATCTACGTCTTGCAGGCCAGCGTGCACCCGGGCAACTCGGGTGGGCCGCTGATCGACCTCGACGGCCGCGTCCTGGGGATGGTCTTCGCGACGTCGGCGAGCGATCCGAACCAGGCTTACGCGCTCACCGACGACGAGATCGCGCCGGACATCCGCGACGCCGAAGCCAACCCCTCCCTGAAAGACACCAGCCGCTATAACTGCGCGGCGTAACTAGCCGGCGTCCGACTCGGGCTTTGCCTCTTCGATGAGCATCACGGGGATCCCGTCCACGATCGGATAGAGCACCTTGCAGTGGGGGCATCGGAGCTGATCCGGCTCCCTGAGCTCCACCTTGGTATGGCACTTCGGGCAGGCCAGGATTTCAAGCAGTTCTTGAGAGATCACCCGCGCATGGTAGTACCGTTGCGCCGATGATTCTGAGGCGCCTCTACCTCTACCTCGTGAGCGCCGCGGCGCTCGTGGTTTTGGCGACCGGTCTCGTCCTTCTTGGCGGCACCATCCTGCTGTTCGCCCTCAACGATCCGACCGCCGAGACGAGCCGCGGCCAGCTCGCGATCTTCACCGCGATGACTGTCGTCGCGCTCCCCGTCTGGGGCATCCATTTCTGGTTTGCCCAGCGCTTTGCGTCGCGCGATCCGTACGAGCGCGCCTCCGCTCTCCGCCGTCTCTACCTCTACTGGGCCTGCCTGGTTGGCTCGATCGCGGCGATGATCGCGGTGACCGCGCTGGTCGTGCAGCTGCTGCAGCCGGTCCTCGACGATCTGCCACTCAACACCCTCTCCGCGTCCCAGATCGGGTGGGCCGCCCTGGTTTTCGCGGCCGTCTGGGGCTTCCACTTCTTCATCGCGTGGCGCGACCGGACAACCGCGGGCGAGGAGGGCAGGTCGTCGACCCTCCGTCGCTGGTACATGTACATCGCGCTCCTCGTCGGCCTGCTCACGTTGCTGGGCGGCACCGCCTCGTTGCTACAGATCGCCTGGACGAGGCTCGCGCTCGACTCGAGCGAACGCTTCTACTCCCTGGCTGGACCTGCGGGAATGGCCGTCGGTGGCCTGGTCCTTTGGGGTGTCCACGCGCGAGTCATCGCGATCAAGCACATCAGCGAGGACCGCCACTCCACGCTGCGCGCGCTTGAGGGATTCATCGTCGTCGCGTTCTGTATCGGCTCAGCGTTGTACGGCGCAACCCAGATCCTCTACTACGCCCTGGCGCGCGGTCTGGGCGTGAGCAACCCAGGGAACGCGGGGACCAACCTGATGGCCGAGCTCGCCAATCCTGGATCGCTTCTTCTCGTCTACGGAATCGCGTGGGTCCTGATCAGGCGGCGGCTGGCGCGCGACGCCGGGACGCAGGAGGCTGATCGGCAGGCGGCCATCCGGCGCCTGTACACCAACCTCGCCTCGCTCATCTCGCTCGCCGCCTGGGCGTACGGAGCATTCGGCCTGTTGGCGACGCTCGCGAAGCTGGCGGAGGCGCCGATCATCGGGGTCGCCGCGCCAGATTGGAAGGACCCACTCAGCCTTTCCGTCACGCTGCTGATCGTTGGCGCAGCGGTATGGGTCGCCCACTGGCGCCACTCACCGTGGGCGGCCGACCGCCAGTCGCTGAGCCGCAAGCTCTATGTGTGGGCCGCGTTGCTCGGCAGCGTCCTCGCGGTGCTCGCCGGAGGCGTGGGCATAGTCAACGCGGTCCTGCAGCAGACGTTCAGCGCCCATCCGCGCCTGGACGACCCGGCGAACCTCGATTTCGCGCAATACCTCGCGCTGATCGTCGTCGCCGTAGGCGTAGGCGTCTATCACTGGATCGTCCTGCGGGGCGACGCAGCGGCTCGTCCACCCAAGCCCGCCACCGCCCCCGCCATTGCGAAGGTCGCGGTCATTGCGGCTCCAGCCGCGACCGAGCCCGCCCAGGCGACTGAGGCACTGGAACCCCACGGCTGGCGCTACACCCTGATCGTCACGGACGCGACAGAAGATGACGTGCATTCCGCGCTCGCGTCCCTGCCACCCCAAGCTAGCTACAAGCTGACCCCGACCGAACAGGCAGTTGACGGGCACTGACCCCCAGCCGTACCTCGACCTGGTCGACTGGCGCAGGCGGGTCGGCGATCTGTACCGCATCACCGGTCCTGACGCCGTGATGCGATTTCGCGGCGCTCGCGACGAGCTCTTTCGCACACATCCGCAATCGCCGATCGAGCCCGAGGAGCGCGACTCGTTCACCGGCCTGCGCTACTTCGACACTGACCCCGCCTGTCGCGTGACGGCGCACGTGGAACCTGGCGACGACACCGAGTTGGTGATCGATACCGGCGGCGAGGACGGAGCGGTTAGGTATCGGCGCGTGGGCCGGCTCGTCTTCACGCTGGCGGGCCAGGAGTGCAGGCTGACCGTGCTCAGCCTGGTCCAGTACGCGGGAGGCCTATTCGTCCCCTTCCGCGACCGCACATCGGGCCGCGAGACGTATGGCGGAGGCCGGTACCTTTTCGACACCGCCAAGGACACCGACGGGCTGGTGCTCGAGATCAAGCCTGGGTCATCCGAGGTCGTTCTCGACTTCAACTTCGCCTACAACGCGTCGTGCGCGTACAGCCCACGCTGGGCTTGCCCACTCGCGCCTCCGGAGAACCACCTCCAGGTCGACGTGCGTGCGGGCGAAAAGACCTACAAGGACTAGCGCCGGCTTGAGCCCCCTCCCGAGCCCGCTCCCCGGTGGGGACGGGGACATGATGAGCTTGCGTCGACTGCTTAGACTCCGGTAGTGCGCTGCGGACGCTGCGGAGAGGAGAACCCGGAACGGGCCCGCTTCTGTCTCGCCTGCGGCGCGCCGCTCGGCGCGGAGCCTGTAAAACAGGAACGCAAGCTCGTCTCCGTGCTCTTCGTCGACCTGGTCGACTTCACGCGCAGGTCGGACCGCGCCGATCCCGAGGATGTGCGGGACACGCTGCGCGCCTATCAGAGCGCCGCCCAAGAGCGGATCGACCATTTTGGCGGGACCATGGAGAAGTTCATCGGCGACGCCGTGATGGCGGTGTTCGGTGCTCCGGTGTCGCATGGTGACGATGCAGAGCGCGCCGTGCGCGCGGGCCTCGCGATCCTCGACGCGGTTGCAGCTCTGAAACTCGAAGCGCGCGCCGCGGTGAACAGCGGCGAGGCGGTGGTCACGGTCACCTCGGGTTCTCCGACCCGAGAAGCGCTGGCCATGGGCGACGTCGTCAACACCGCCTCGAGGCTGCAGACCACAGCCGGGGCGGGCACTCTCGTGGTGGGCGAGGAGACGTACCGGCTCACGAGAAGCGCGATCACGTACCGACCTGTCAGCGCGGTCGAAGCCAAAGGCAAGGAGGAACCGCTTCGCGCGTGGCTGACCATCGCGGCGGGTTCCGTCGCTCGGCCTCGACCCGACATCGAGATGGTCGGACGCGATCGCGAGCTCACGCTCCTGGCCTCGATCTGGGAAGGCGCCACCAGCGACCGACATCCGCATCTCGTCACGGTGTTGGGCCCTCCAGGCATCGGTAAATCGCGGCTGCAGCGTGAGTTCTCTGGTCGCGTCCACGCGGCTGGCGCAGCGGTGATGCGCGGGCGCTGCCTCCCGTACGGCGAGCGCGCGGCATATGGGGCGTTTACGCAGATGCTGCGGATCATTGCAGAGATCTACGAGAACGATCCGGCGGACTCCGCGCGAGCGAAACTCTCTGCGCTCATCACGAAGCATCTGCCGGCAAATGAGGTGGACGAGACCACCCGCTACATCTCGCTGCTCACCGGCCTCGGCATCGACGAGCCAGCCCTCGACCGTGACTACCTCTTCTTTGCCGCTCGAAGGCTGCTCGAGAGTTTTGCCGCGGATCGGCCGGCGCTACTCATCTTCGAAGACCTGCATTGGGCGGATGCGGGCCTTCTGGACCTCATCGAATATCTGGCGACTCATGCCCGAGACGTACCGATCATGATGGTCGGTCTCGCCAGGCCCGAGTTCCTCGATCACCGATCCGGTTGGGGAAGCGGACTCTTCCCGCATACGACGATCCGCCTGGAGCCCCTGTCCAACGCTGACGCCGCCGCGCTCGCGGAGCCGCTGCTTGCAAACCTTGACCTCTCCAGAGAGACCATCGAGCGAATAGCCGAGGCCGCCGAGGGAAATCCTCTGTTCGTCGAGGAACTGACCGCGGCATTCATCGAGGGGCAATCATTAGGCTCCGACCTCCCGACAACAGTCAGGGCCGCCATAGCCGCACGCCTCGACGCCCTACCGAGCGCGGCTCGCGCGGTCATCCTGGACGCTTCCGTGGTCGGCCGCGCGTTTTGGCGCGGCGTGCTGGTCGATTTTGGTGGCCATGGCGACCTCGACGATGCCCTTTCCGCGCTCGAGGTGCGGGACTTCATTCGGCGTGTTCCTTCGAGCCGTGTCCGCGGTGACGTGGAGTACCAGTTCAAGCACATCCTCATCCGAGAGGTTGCCTACGCGACCATCCCTCGCTCCCTCCGCCGGGAGCGCCACGCAGCGGTCGCCCGCTACGTCGAATCCGCCGCCGGCCAAACCAAGGACCTGGCCGCGTTTCTCGCGCATCACTGGAGGGAAGCCGGCGACCCCGACAAGGCCATCGATTACCTCCTGCTCGCCGCCGATCAGGCGCTCAATGGCTGGGCGCTGGCCGAAGCGATCTCCCTGTTCGACGCCGCGCTCGAGCTGGCGCCCAATGACGCCCGGCGGCGACAGATCCGGCTTGCTCGCGGGATCGGCCGCGTGACGCTCGACGACTACCAGGGCGCGGTGGACGACCTCGGCGAACTGTTGCCGGAGCTGAGCGGTCGGGATCGGGTCGAGGGGCTGCTGGGATGGATCTGGGGAACCGAGTGGACGGAACAGGCCGCCGAAACAATCGCCGGCGCCCAGGAGGCACTCGAGCTCGCGCAGAAGCTGGGCGATCAGGAGCTCATCGCGGTCGCGACCGGTCGCCTGAGCCAGGGGCTCGCGATGAGGGGTGAACCTGGTGACCTCGACCGAGGGGCCGAGCTGGGCGAGAAGGCTCTCCAGATCTGGGTCCCAGGCACGAGGTCATGGGATCGCGTCAACCATCAGCACATGTTCGGCGAGCAGCTGTACTGGATGGGGCGTCTGGCCGACGCCGGCGCCTTGATGGCTTCGGTGACCGAGGCAGAGGCCGACCCGCAAAGCCTGGAAGCCCGCCTCAGAAGCGCCTCGCTGAGGGCGATGGTGCTCACGTCGACGGGCCGTTACGAAGAAGGGCTCGCGCTGTTTGATCAGACGCTGCAGCTGGCGCAGAGACTGGGTCGACCGATCCGGATCATCCAGAACTACTCGACATTGCCCCTGCGCGACATCTTCGACCTGGACGAAGCACGGCGTCGCACCGAGGACTCGGTGGAGGCGACGACGGGAATGGTCGGATTCACCATGCCAAAGGCAATGGCAATGGCTGATCTCGTGCAGACCGCGCTCTTGCAAGGGGACATCGCAACCGCCCAGGCAGCGTGGCGCATTCAATGGGACGACTCCGTCAACACAAAGGGGTGGGCCCGTTGGCTGGTCGCTTGCCGGCTGGCTGCGGCACGAGCAGAGCTGGAGCTTGCGACAGGTCACCCGATCGAGGCTGTCGAGTGGGCGCGAAAGACGATCGAGCTCAGTGAACCGGTTCGTCGCGTGAAATACGAGATCGTCGGACGGACGTTGCTTGGTCACGCCCTGGTCGCCTCAGGTAAGCCTAAAGAAGCGATTCCAGAGCTGCGTCTTGCGGTCGAGCAGGCCGATCGGCTCGGCAGTCCTCCGCAGCGGTGGCAATCTCGCGCAGGTCTCGCGCGAGCCCTGTATCAGAGCGGCGACGACACGGGAGCTGAGCGCGCCTTCGCTGACGCAGGG
Organism: Chloroflexota bacterium; assembly: GCA_005882115.1. Classification (GTDB taxonomy): domain Bacteria; phylum Chloroflexota; class Dormibacteria; order Dormibacterales; family Dormibacteraceae; genus 40CM-4-65-16. Next base: position 5,875 of record VBEG01000080.1, on the reverse strand, counting down.
ACAGTGATCAACAACGTGGCCGCAGGCCTAGCGCGGGAGCGGGCGGCGCGCTTTCTCGCGGCCGAGCAGATCCAGGAAGTTCTTAAGCCGCGACCGAGCTCCCGCGCACGGTCTTGATCAGCTCGCCGGCCAGCCCGATCGCATCGACGGTGGGCAGCGCCGGGTTGCTCAGCGTGAAGCCGCCAAACCCGGCGTCGAGGTAGGGGCCGAGAAACTCGGCCGCCTGCGGAACGCGGGCCGCCATGACCATCGGCCTGCGCTCGGGCGGCACCTGGTCGAGGATCGCCTTGGCGTCCTTCTCGTTCTCGACCAGGATGAGGCCGACACCGACAGTCAGCAACACCGTCGACGGGTCGCGCCCGACCACCTCGCAGTGCTCCTCGAAAATCTGCTTCTTGCGCTTCAAGTCGTCGATGGGTCCGCCAAACCAATGCCCGATGTCGCCGTGCCGCGCAAGCAGCCGCAGCGTTCGCTTCTCGCCGCCGCCGCCGACCAGGATCTTGGGTCCACCAGGCTGGATCGGCCGCGGCACGTTGAGCGCACGCTCGATCCGGTAGAACTTGCCCTCGAACGAAGGCCGCTCCTCGGTGAACATCAGCTTGGCGATGGTCAGGGCTTCATCGAGACGGTCCAGTCGCCGGCCGATGGGCGGGTACTCGATGCCATAGCCGACATGCTCGTCCTCGTTCCACGCGGCGCCGATGCCGAGGATCGCGCGACCCTTAGAGATCACGTCCAGCGTGGTGACTTCCTTGACCAGCAACGCGGGGTTGCGGTAGGTCACGCCGGTGACAAGGGTGCCGACCTTGATCTTCGTCGTGTGCGCGGCGATGCCCGCCAGTGTCGTGTAGGCCTCGAGCATCGGCTCGGTCTCGGGACCGACGCCCCGTATCTGATAGAAGTGGTCCATCACCGTGACGAGATCGAAGCCTGCCTTCTCGGCGGCCTTTGCGTTTTCGACCACGCGGTCGAAGAGCTTGTCGGCGGGGACTCCGGGAAACGTGAAGTTGGGCATGTGAAAGCCGAAGAAAACAGCCATGTCTAGGAGAATCCAAGCCGCCGGTCTACCATTCCGTTCGACATGAACTGGAAGCTTTTGGCGCTCCTTGCCCTCGGCGGCCTGTTGCTGCTGTACGGAACCGTCGCGGTCTTCGAGGCTTTCGACCGAGTCTCGCACTCCAACAGCGACACCATCCGGCCGTTCGTGATCACGATGGCACCGGTGTGGATCGTCGCCGTGGCGGCGGCCCGCGTCCTGCTGCGAGGGAACCGGAGCTAACTCTTCCCCATTCGTGAGTAAGTCCCGACCAGGAGGTCGGGGTTGGGGTCGCCATAGATAGAATTTGTAGCGTCCTGCCGTGGCCATAGAAGAATCCCGTAACGGGAAGCCAAGTGGCATCCAGCTCGTCCAGGTCGAGGGCTTCCTCGAGGTCGCCCGGCGGGGCAGCGTCAGCCGGGCCGCCGAGGCCCTCTTCATCACCCAGCCGACGCTGACCGCACGCCTTCAGGGCCTCGAGCGCGAGCTCGGCACGCCCCTGTTCCTGCGCACGCCACACGGCATGCGCCTGACCGACGCCGGCCGCGCCTGGATCCCTTTCGCCGAGCGCGCGTTGCGCGCCCTTGTCGACGGCCGGGACGCGCTGGAGCAGGTGATGACCGCCTCCGCGGGCCACCTGATGATCGCGGCCGCGCCGGCGGTCAGCACCTACGTGCTCCCGGACCTGCTGGAGCGGTTCGTGGCCGCACACCCTCGAGTCGAGGTGTCCGTGCGCACAGGTCATTCGGAAGACGTGGTCGAGCTGGTCCTGCGCGACGAAGTCCAGATCGGCCTTGGGCGTGCCATCCGGCACCCAGACCTGGAGCTGCGCGCCTTCCACACCGAGGACCTGGTCCTGGTGTGCGCGCCAGATCATCCGTTCACCCAGCTCTCCAACGTGACGATGGCCCAGGTGGCCGCGGAGAAGCTGATCATGTTCGACCGCACGTCCAGCTACTACGAGATCACGCAGGGAGCGTTTCTTTCGGCCGGAGTGAGCCTCCGCGGCTTGATGGAGCTCGACTCCATCGAGGCGGCCAAAAAGATGGTCGAGCGCGACCTTGGCGTCGCACTTCTTCCGGGCACGGCTGTAGCTCGCGAGCTTGCGGGCAAGACGCTGCGAACCGTGAAAATGCTGGACGCGCCCCCGATGCAGAACACGATCGTCGCCTACCGCCGCCGGGACGCCGGCAAGCCGGAAGGCATCGTGGCCGCGTTCCTGGAGCTGCTCGGGACCAAATAGAACGCGCGACATGCGTTCTTTCTACATCGGTTGTTCCGATAGGACCGATCAGATCAATTGATTGGACGTATATCGGATTCGTTGATAGTTTCTTAGCTATGGATCAGGAAAACCTATCGCAGGAACAGGAGACCGAGCACGAGTGCGAATGCCCGGAACCCTGCAACTGCGATCACGAAAACGAGTAGGAGGCCCTAGATGGATCTCGTCTCGACTCCACTGCTTCCGGCCGGCTTCAAGGTTCCCGCGTCGCGCAACGAATCGCCGAGCAGGCGGTTGCGCGGGATGCTGGCTTCCAAGCCCTACGTCTTCGCCCCCGGGGTGTACGACCCCATGGGCGCCCAGCTCGTCATGTATCACGGCTTCGACGCCGTCTACTTCAGCGGCTACTCCTTCGCGATCGGCCACCTGGGCACCACGGACATGGACCTCTACTCGTCGGTCGAGATCGCGGACGGCGCGCGCCGAAGCGTGAGCGCGCTCCGCAAGTTCCAGCTGACCATGGCGATGGGCGACCCCGACAAGAAGGTCCCGCCCACCCACCTCGAGATCCCGCCCGTGGTGGTCGACATGGACGCGGGATACGGGAACCTCTTCAACGTCCAGCGCACGGTCGAGCTGTACCTCAACGCGGGCGTCGCGGCCGCTCACCTCGAGGACCAGGTGATGCCCAAGCGCTGCGGCCATATCGCGGGCAAGGCGCTCATCGCCGCGGACGAATTCGTCGGCAAGCTGAAGATGATGCGCAGCGTTGCCGACGACCTCGGCCACCCCGACTTCATCATCATCGCGCGCACCGACGGCGTGTCCGCAACAGAGGCTCCCGAGTCCAAGCGCGGGCTGGAGCTGGCAATCGATCGCGGGCTTCGCTACCTGGACAGCGGCGTGCCCGACCTGCTGTGGTGCGAGTTTCCGACCGCCGAGCGCGGGCCGACAGAGACCTTCTGCACCGAGATCCGCAAGCGCTTCCCCAAGGCGAGGTTTGCTTTCAACTACTCGTCCTCGTTCAAGTGGTTCAACGAGAAGAACCCGATCACCTGGGACGAGCTGGGCCTGCTGGGCATCGGCTTCATCTTCATCACGCTCGCGCTGCAGCACGCTGCCGGCCATGGGATGTCGGTCCTCCTCGAAGGCCTGAAGCACGACAAAGAAGAGGGTTACATGGATTTGCAGCGAAAGGAGTGGGCGGATGGCGCCACGATCCCGACGAGGTCGCACCACCTCTTCACCGGGGTTCCGTATCACCACCACGTCGGGCAGGAGTACGGCGCGTCGCGCTTGAGCCGCGAGATAGACGAGCGCCTGGAGATTTCGAAGGTCGTTTAGGTAGCCAGTAAACTTCGCCTGAGAGGGCGAGGGTGCTCCTGTATCCGTTGCGGTACCTGTGGTGGCTTGTCTCGAGCATCCGCCGCTCGATCGGTAGGCCGCCGGACTTCGTCCTCTTCGTGCTCGAAGAGAACCTGCCGGCGCTGCCTGATCCGCCACCCCCGCTGTGGCAGCGTTTCGTATCCCGGCCGCGACTCAGCGTCAAAGAGCTGGGCGAGCGCTTCGACGCGATGGCGCGCGACGCGCGGATCAAAGGGGTTGTTCTGCATCTCCGATCGGCGGGCATGTCGATGGCCACCCTGCAAGATCTCCGCGAGCTCGTCGGCCGGCTCCGCAAGGCGGGCAAGCGGGTGGTCGCCTGGGCGCCCTCGTACGGCACCGGCGCCTATTACCTCGCGTGCGCCTGCGACGAGATCCTCCTGATGCCGACCGGCAGCGTCCGCGCGTTGGGTTTCTCGAGCACGAGCCTGTTTCTCGCCGACGGGCTCGCGCGACTCGGCCTGGGGGCGGATTTCGTCCAGGTCTCGCCCTACAAGTCGGCGGCCGACCCGCTTACCAAGTCGAGCATGTCCGACGAGCTGCGCGAACAGATCAGCTGGCTGCTCGAGTCGCAGCACGAGGAGCTGCTCACGGCGATCGCCGAGTCGAGGCTGCTCGACAGCGCGGGTGCGAAGGAGCTGATCGACTGCTCGCCCTACGGCGACGACGTCGCCGTCGAGAAGCGCGCCGTCGACCGGGTCGTCGGCGAGGAAGGGCTGCCGGCGCATCTGGCCCGTGGCGCCGGAGCACCTGTCAGTATCGGGACCTGGGAGCGCGCGAGCCGCAAGATGCGAACCCCTCCGCCGACCCTTCGCCTGCGCAAGTACGTCGCGCTGATGCGGATCGAAGGCACCATCATCGACGGCCGGTCCGGGCATCTGCCGATCAAGCCGCCATTCGAGGTGCCCCTGGTGGGCGACGATCGCGCGGGCGACCTGAGCGTCGTCCAGGTGGCGCGCCAGGTTGCGGCGGACAAGCGAGCCGCCGCCGTCGTCCTGTACGTCAACTCTCGCGGCGGGTCGTCGACAGCGTCGGAGGCGATGCGCCATGCGCTCGCCGTGGTCGGGCAGCGCAAGCCGATCGTCGTCGTCATGGGGCCGGTCGCCGCCTCTGGCGGTTACTGGGTCTCGATGCCAGGATCCTGGATCGTCGCCCGCCCGGGAACAATCACTGGCTCCATCGGTGTGCTGAGCGGAAAGATCGTCACGGGCTCGATGTGGGAGAAGCTGCTTTTCAGCCGGGAGACGATTGCCCGCGGCGATCGTGTGCTGCTCGAGAGCGACGAGCGTCCGTTCACGGATGAGGAGCGGAGCATCGTCCGCGCGGACATCACGCGCATCTACAACGCGTTCCTGCGCCTGGTCGAAAGCGCGCGGAAGATGACCTCGGATGAGCTCGCGCCGATCGCGCAGGGCAAGGTGTGGAGCGGGCGACAGGCCCTCGAGCGCAAGCTGGTCGACGAGCTTGGCGGCCTCGACGCGGGCCTCGCCAAGGCGAGGGCGCTGGCGGGGCTGTCGGACAAGGTTCCGATGCGAGAGGTACGCAGACCGCGGCGAGTGATTCCGCCCCTCGCCGAGCCGGCGCCGGCCGCGGGCTGGTTCGGTTACCTGCTCGAGGGCTTCAGCCTCCTGAGCGCGGCACCCGCCCTGGCCGTGATGGAGTACCTACCAGGAGATCTCACCTAACCGAAGGTTGCCGCCACTGCCGGCAGCCGCGGGATTCCGGTCACCCGTCCAGTGCCGGCAACCTCCACGGCTGACGTTCGCGCACGACCCCGTAGACCGTGGCGACGATGCTTTCCCGGTTGGGCTTCGTGAAGTAGTCCCCGTCAGGCCCGTAAGCGGGCCGGTTCGGCGAAGCTGCCAGTGTCCGCGGCGCCGCATCGAGGTGCCACCAACCGTTCTGCGCCTCGAGGATCTGCTGCAGCATGAACGCCGACGCGCCGCCCGGCACGTCTTCGTCCACACAGATCAGCGCGTGCGTCTTCTCGATCGAGCGCGCGAGCATGTGAGTCACATCGAACGGGTTGAGCGTCTGGACGTCGATGACCTCGCACGACACGCCCAGCTCATCGAGAGTTTGCGCGGCGTCGAGCGCGATCGCGCAGCAGGCACCGTAGGTGACGACGGTCGCGTCGGTGCCCGCGCGCAGAACCTCGGGCACGCCAAGCGACACCGTGAACGAGCCTATGTTGTCCGGCACGCGCTCTTTCAGCCGGTAGCCGTTGAGGA
>VBEG01000025.1 GCA_005882115.1 Chloroflexota bacterium | reverse complement strand
GTGGCGGTTCGAATACGACTTGTTGGTGCGCCTGGCAGGAATCGAACCTGCTGCCTTTCGGTCCGGAGCCGAACGCTCTGTCCGGTGAGCTACAGGCGCGATAGGTCTTACCCAGTCTAAACTGCGCCCCCCGTGACCCGATTCGCGGCGTGCATCGCGGCCATCGTGCTGTTGGGCGCGTGCCAGAACGAGACCCATGCGGTCATCAGCCCTGTGCCAAGCCCATCACCGCATGCGGCTCCGACCGCAGCGATCCTTCAATCCGCCGACGTGCCCGCCACGGTCAACCCATGTCTCGGATCCGGGCCACTCGATGTCTATCTTTCCGTGCTCGCCAACTCGGATGTCGCCCTGGCGACTCGCCTCAGCGCCGAATGGGATGAGCTGCTGAGCCACGGCGCCCGGTCGGGCGCGATATCTGTCTTCGCGGCCAACCCCTCCGCTTGCAAGGCAGAGCTGGGCGCGACGACGACCCTGAAATCCGTGGCGAGCGTCGTCATCAAATTCGACGACGAAGGCCAGGCGGACCGCGCATGGCAGGCCGGCGTCTTCGCCTTTGTGCCGCCGGCGCCAGGTCAGCTCCTACCTGGGCTGACGCGGGGTACCGGCACCGGGCTTGGGCTCAGCTCGTTTACCTACGAGCGACCGTCGGTACGATTGGCTTGCTGGCGGCATTACGTCTACGTCGCACTGGTCGTGGTCAGCAACTTCGATTTGAATACGTTTAAGGCCGCCACGGCCGCAATCGACCCTCGCCTAAACTGAACTCTCCTTACCTGCGCCTGTAGCTCACCGGATAGAGCGCTTGCCTGCGGAGCAAGAGGCAGCAAGTTCGATTCTTGCCAGGCGCACCAGCGCGGAATTGCAGTTCGATTCCGGCGCTTGCTCCTCTTGTCACGAGCATCAAGCCATGGTCAAAAACGTGCTCGAGGTTCGAGCGTAGGTCCGGACACTTTCGCGGCTCAGCTTGGGCTCGGCGTTGCGGAGCCCGTTTGGCAGAAAAAGGGATTAGCGGATAAAGCTAGAGGGCGCGCGTTTAGCCGAAAACGGATACCCGAGCCTGAGGCTGAGACAGGGAGGTGGGTTGGATCCTGGGGCTGGCGGCCCACCGCCGCTCACACCCCAATGGGGGATGCGCTTACGGCAATCCGGTCATAGCGGGCACCCCGGCGGAGCGCTCGTCGTCGACGCTGCCGTCGTCGGCACCGCCCGGCTTTGCGTTCTGCGTCAGGTGGGGAACAAACGATTAACCGGCTTTGATCAGCGCGCTCACCGCGTTCAGGTAGGTGGCACCAAAGCGTTTGCTCGGTTCAAGGTAAGTATTTTCGACGAACTCATTCCAACTGATGGCAAACCAGCCGTCTGGATGGCTCGCACCGTTGATGCGCCAGAGCTGCTGCAGAGTTAACAATCCGCGCCGTTGGACACAAACGTCACCGAGCAGCTGCTTGTTGTAGCCAGCGACGAAGGGAGCGAACCATTTCTTGCCCGCTGCGTGTACCTCCGCAGCGAGCTGCGCCACGGCTGATCCCGAGCGCGGGTTGTTCCACGGGTCCTGTGACGACCAGTAGTAACCCGTGCCGTCGAAGTTGCGACCATCAATCAGCCACGACTTCGCCGTCTCATCGCCGAGCAGGTAGACGTAGCGTTTAAGGGCGGCTGATACTGCCTGGATCGTCTGACCGGAAAACTTGCGCGAATCGAGCCACATGACGATGGGCTTCGAGCTATAGCTGTTCCGGAACGCTGGATCCGAGCCGTACTCTCTGTAGAAGTATCTGAGGTCGGCGATGACGTCCGCCGCGGGCCGGTTGTAGTCTCCGAAAGCCTCGTACGCAAGACCAAGACCAAAAGTCGTGCCGTGGGAGCGGTTGTATGAGTCGACGGCCGAAACCAGGAGGTTAAGTCTCGAGTTGTAGCCGCTCGATTGCGGCCCTTGAGACGTTGAGCCGGTCCCTTGCCACGAGGCAAGAAAGCCTTTGAGACCTGCACCTGCTGCAAGGCCGATGTGCCGCGTGAACGTCGAGCTCTGCGCCTGGTCATACAGACCTTCGCTAGGCACATCGACGATCTGGGCGGCGGAGTAGAACACCTTGGGGTTGCAGCCTTGCGCGTCAGTGGTTCCGGGTATGGGCACCGTGCCGTACGGATAAGCGGTACCTAACTTGTCATGCCAGTGCTGATTTGTCCACCAGAGGTAGTAGTAGGAATAGACGGTCGCCCTCTTCGGCGTCGCCACGCTTTGGCTTGTCTGACGTGTCGCACTGGGCGCGGGCGAAACGAGGGCAGTCGTGGGCAACGTCGGGGACAGAAGCACCCGATGAGGGACCGTGTGATCACGGACCTCGAGCACGGCCGCCACGACCGAGCCCACGCCGAGGGCAAGTGCCGCTACCGCAGCGATCCAGCGTCGCATCCCGGGCATCGAGCTTCACAGACTCTAACGGACTGGTTGGGTGATTGAATGCGCGGCCGTGGCATCAATTGCACTGAGCACAGACATTCGAGCATCTTCCGAGAGGGCGGCGTTTCAGCCAAACGGGCTCGCCGTTGCGGGAGCCCGTTTGGCGGAAAAAGGGATTGGCGGGTAAAGCTAGAGGGCGCGAAGTTCAGACGCGCAGGCACTCGGCCGCGGCATCGCGGATCGCGTCCAGTAACTGGTGCAACTCCTCCCGGGTGTGGGTCCCGTCCCAAGCCGCGATCATCCGGCCGCAGCTGGCGCGGGTGTCGGGACAGAGCACGCGGACGCGGGCGACCGCCTTCTCGGCCTCGTCGCGGCGGAAGAACAGGGCCTGGGAGAGGACCTCGAGCGCGCTTCGTACTTGGGTCGCGGTCTAGCGCAGAGTATGCGGTTGCACGGTCTTTCACCAGGCGCAGCAAGCGCCGGATTCTGGCACAGTCCTGCAGAGAAGCGCCTGAGCTGAGTTCGGTCCCACCTCCACAGCTAGGGCTTCTGCCTGCGGAGCAAGAGTCAGCAAGTTCGATTCTTGCCAGGCGCACCATCGCGGAATTCCTTAGGACCCGTTGAAGTAGATCTTCTGCCGGGAGGCGAGACCGACCGCGATTCGCTGCTGACCCGCTGGTTTGCTTGCGAACTTCGCCTCGTCTGGATTGGTCCGGAAACCGCCGGAGCCGGCCGCGCTACTTGATCCGGCCGTTCTCCAAGGTCGAGACTTTCTTGCTTGCCTCGGGGTCGATGTTGAGCACGGCGAGGATCACCATGAACGCCTTGTTCTGCCACTCCGCGATGTAGAAGGACTGGCTGGCGATGGACTGGTTCAGCACGATCGAGTTTGCGGTCAGCCCAGTCTTGGTGCCCTCGATGGTCGGGGCGGAACGCAGCTGGGACGGGCTGAAGCCAAAGATCGACTTGTTTATATATGCGTCCGCAGCGGTCTTCTCGTCCTTGAACTGGACGACGAAGTTCACGACCAGCTTGTAGGTCGCGGTCCCGACGTCGGTCGACGGATCCTTGATCGCCGCGCACCGCGCCTGGCTGTCGGTGTAGATCGCCGCGTACGCGGCTTTGGCTCCGCTCTTCTGGGCGTCCTGCCAGTAGCCCGAGACCGACTTCGACGTGTTCGGATCGGGGCTCTGCTCAGCCTTGATGAAGTCCTCGATGTTGCCGCTCAGGTTGCACCTGACCATTCCGCTCGGTAAGTCGGCCGGCTGGACGGCGACGTTGGAGACGGTCGTCCCCTGCCCGCCGCTCGAGCCTCCACACGCGACGGCGAAGAGCACACCCACGAGCAGAAGAACCCAAACCTTGAGCACCGGGGCAGACTACCAGCGCGTCGCGCGAACCGATCCAGCCTAGAAAAAGATCGTCCGCCGCCTTGGTCGTAGCAGGTTCACGGTCGATTGGATCCACTCCCTGACCTGCTCGCTCAGCTCGAGCACGAGCCGGGCATCGCTCGCCGCTTCCGGTCCATATCGAGCCACCTCGATCGGCTTGCCGAATGCGATGAACCACTTGGAAGGGAGCGGGATCATTCCGCCCAGGCCGAACCATGGAAACGTCGGCGTGATCGGGAGCGAGGGCAGGCCGAGGAGCCTGGCCAGCGGCTGGAGGTCGGCCACCACCGGATGGACCTCCTCCGAGCCGACGACGGCGACCGGGATGATCGGCGCCCCGGTGCGCAGTGCGACCTGGACGAAACCCCCTCGACCCAGACGGCGGATCCGGTAGCGGTCGCGATACGGCTTCGACGCGCCCTTCACGCCTTCGGGAAAGACGCCGACCAGCTCGTCGCGCTCGAGTAGCGCCGTGGCGTTGTCGGGATGCGCGAGCACGTTGCCGGTCTTGACCAGCAGCATGTTGGTGAAAGGCATCGCAAACGCCCAGTCGACTACGAGCATCCGGGCGTGGCGCGGATGAGGGTGCTCGGCGATGATCGCGGTGCGGATCATCGCGCCGTCGTACGGAATGATGCCCGCGTGGTTGGCTACGAGCAGCGCGCGTCCGCGCGCGGGCACGTTTCGCATCCCATCGACCTCAACCCGCCAGTACTTGCGATAAAACCAAAGCGCGACGTTCTTGACGCGCTCGGTGAATTCGGGGTCAAAGCCGAAGCCATCGCTTCGGAGTTCCAGCTGGGCGCTGGGACTCACAACCCGGAGAGTCCCCACTCCGCTCAATTATCATGAGCAACGGCCTCGCTATGCCACTCGCCCTTCAGGCCGCAGCAGACGAATACCTCGGCTGGCTTCAGCTCGAAGCCAACCGCAGCCCTAACACTGTGCGCGCGTACAGCGCGGAGATCCGCAAACTCCTCGGATTTTTGGCGGCCAACTCCCACTCGCTGACCGTCGATGCCCTGCGCCACGAGGATCTGCGTGCATTTCAGCGCCACCTCGCGGAAAAGCTGAGGAGTCCCGCCTCGCGTGCCCGCGCGCTGGTGGCTATCCGCTCGTGGCTACGATGGATTGCGCGCGAGGGGCTCATCGAGCACGATCTGTCGAACGGCATCACGTTGCCCAAGCTCGAGCAGAGGCTGCCCAAACCGATCGAACCTGACGAGCTCACGCGGTTGCTTGCCGCGCTTCCCACCGCGTCTTTGCTGGAAAAGCGCGATCGCGCGCTGGTGCAGTTCCTGGTGAGCTCCGGGTGTCGCATCTCCGAAGCGCTTGCGCTCGACCGCACGGATTTCCCGCGCTCCGGAAATCGACTCGTCGTGACGGGAAAGGGTTCCAAGCAGCGCAGCGTCTACCTCACGACCGACGCGCGCGCTGCGATGGAGGAGTATCTGACGGCACGGACCGACGCTTGCATGGCCATGTTCATCAACTTCGACCGCTCCGCGGGTGATGACCGCGAGCGACGCCTCACGTCGGCGGGAGCGCGCTACATCGTCAAGCAGATCCGCCAGCAGCTCGGCGCCTGGTCATTCAAATCGCCGCACGTCGCCCGCCACACGGCGGCCACGACTCTCCTCGAGGTCACAGGCGGTGACGTGCGCCTCGTCCAGGAGGTCCTGGGCCACGCCAACCTGAACACCTTGCAGGGCTACACCAAGATCGTCGACAGCCGGAAGCAGGAGGCTTACAGGCTCTACCAGCAGTTCCTGGACGGCAAGAAGAAGGATTCGATCTCGTAACCGCCCCGCCGGGCGTCCGTGGCAAGGATCGTGAGGATCCGCCACGCGTGCTGGCCGGCTTCGGGCTGGGAGCCCCGGCCGGGCCGGTCTGGTCGCCTTGGCGGCGGAGGGCGCATAGTATTCGGTCGTGGTCGAAATCAAAGAGGCGAAGCTTTTCCAGGGTCTGCCGGAATCAGAGATGCGGTCGGTCGAAAAGCAGCTCAAGACCGTCAAGCATGCGGCCGGTCACGAGATCGTGGTCCGCGGCGAGGGCGGCGTCGGGTTCATGGTTATCACCGACGGCACGGTCAGCGTGAAGACGATTCAGGGGCACACGCGCAAGCTCGGGCCAGGCGACTCCTTCGGTGAGATGGCCTTGCTCGACCACGAAGGCCGCAGCGCGACCATCACCGCCGACACCGACGTCACGATGGCAACGATCCCGGAATGGAACTTCAAGCCGTTCCTGAAGGAGCACCCTGAGGTCGCCTACCGCCTGCTCCAGACGCTGAGCCGCCGTATCCGGCAGGCCGAGGCGGACCTCTAGGGCTTTCCGGCGATCGCGTCTGTGACGACGTGGATGACCCGCGATGAGGCGTTGAAATCTGACGTAAGGCGGTTTTTCGTCAGGGCGAATGCGAGCCCGGTCGCCGTATCGCCGAAGGCAAAGCTTCCGCCGACGCCGCCGACGCCAAAGGCCGTCTGCAAGTCCTGGGGATTACCGCCGGGCACCCCGATCGAGTAGCCCAGGCCCCAGGTGGTCGGCATGCCGAACACCTCGTCTTGGCCCGTCACGCGCTCGGTCGTCGCCTGCTTGAGGCGAGCAGGGGTCAAGAGCTGGACACCGTCGACTTTGCCAAGCAAAGCGGCGTACATACGCGCGATTGCACGCGCCGATGTCTTGCCCCCGGCCGGGATATCGGCCGCCAGCGTGTCCGGGCGGTTGCCGAAGGCCGCGTTGGGCATCAATGACATAGGCGCGGCCTTGAACATCGGAAGGTCTGGTGGCATCGCCGGCATCTGGAAATCGGGCGGCATCGGAGCGTCCTCGAGCACAGCCAACCTGTGGTGCTCCGACTGCGGCATCCCGAAATACAGCTCCCGCTCGACGCCGAGCGGTCCGGACACCTCTTCGTGCAAGAGCTGCGAGATGCGTTTGCCAGTGACGCGCCGGATGACCTCCCCGACGATGTAGCCGAATGTGTACGCGTGGTAGCCGATTTTGGTGCCCGGCTTCCACCAGAGCTCTGCGCCGGCGATCGCGGAGCACATCTTGTCCCAGTTGCAGAGGTCTTCGATGGTCGTGGTCAGAGGAATGCCAGGCACGCCGGCCGTGTGGTTGAGCACTTGGCGGATCGTCACGCCATCCTTGCCACGGGCGGCGAACTCGGGCCATACCTCGGCCACAGGCGTGTCGTAAGTGAGCGCCCGGCGCTCGGCAAGCATGTGGACCAAAGTCGAGGCCGCCGCCTTGCACACCGAGTAGCAGTAGAACGGCGTCTCCGGTGTGACAGCACGTCCTGTCTTGGGGTCGGCGAGCCCAGCCACCGCGTCGATGATCTGCTCGCCGTGCTGATAAGCCGCGACCTGGAGACCCTGCTCCGCACCGGATTCCACCATCTCTTCGATGGCTCGCTGGACGCGCTCGTTAATGCTCACCCCTTGCAGTTTGCTCATGTCAATGCAGACTTATCAAGCAGACCTTATTCATCGGCCGGGGGCTCAGAAAAAGAAAGAGCCGGGCTCCGAATAGCCCGGCCCTGGTTGATTTCGCTAATCGGGCGCCCTACTCGTCCTCGATCTGGTTGTACATGAGGCTGTCCTGGATCTCGTACAGAGCGTCCATCGCCTCCATCACCGACGCCGGCTTGGTCTGCGCCAGAACAGTGACCTCAGGCGACTCCTCGATGACCTTGTTGATCGCGACCGAGAGCACGGGCGGCATCTGCCGCTGATCGGCCAGGTTGAGCATCTCGAGCTCGTTCAGGAGCTTGTCGATGTAATGCATCTTGTTCCGGCGTGCGTACTTGGCGCGCTGGATCCGGCGCTCGCGGGCAGTCATGTGCTCGATGGCGCGGCTGGCCTGCTTGATCATGGGCATTTTCCCTATCTCCTCGACTACAGTTTAAAGACGACATGCCTTTTGTCAAGAACCACCTGTAATAAATCGATTTAGCCCTCCGGGCCTGTGCTAGCATCGCGAACAAGCGACCGGATGTGCCCTTCATGATCGCCGGCCGTTCGACCCGCATGGAAGTCCTCGAGCTGCTTCGGCGCAAGGGCCGCTCCAGCGCGGAAACGATCGCCGGCGACCTCGGAGTGACCGCCAACGCAGTCCGCCAACACCTCACGAACCTCGAGCGGGACGGCCTCGTGGTCAGCCAGCCGGAACGCAGTGGCCGAGGACGCCCCTCGCTGCTCTTCGTCCTCACCGAGCGGGCCGACTCCGTCTTCCCCAAGCGCTACGGCCAGCTCGCGACGATGGTCCTCCAGGAGGTCCAGGAGATGGGCGGACCGGACGCCCTCGACGAGGTGTTCGCGCGGGTCGCGGCGCGCCACGCAAACGCGATCGAGAAGGATTTGCAGGGCCTCGAGTTCGAAGAAAAGCTCCACCGGGTGGTGAGCTGGATCGGGCGGGCCGGCACCCTGGTCGAACAGTCCGAAGGCCCTGAAGGCATCCAGGTCACCATCCACAACTGCCCGTTCCGCAACACAGCGCTGAAGTTCCCGCAGGTCTGCACGATCACGCCGCAGCTCATCTCGCGTCTTACCGGAGCGGCGGTCTCGCAGTCCGATTCAATCCACCGGCGCGATCCTTACTGCTCATTTGTCGTCCAGCGCCCTACCAACTCTTAACAGCAGGCAGGTCCGGGAGGTCGACGCGCTGGCCGACGAGCGCTTCGGCGTTTCCGTCGAGTGGCTCATGGAGGCGGCGGGATGGCAGATCGCCAGGTTCGTCGGTCAGCGTGCGGCGGTCGTCTGCGGCGTGGGCAACAACGCGGGCGACGGCCTCGCGGCCGCCAGGCATCTGCATCGCTGGGGCCGCCTGGCCGCCGTTTGCTGCATTGACGCCGGCCGTCTGCATGGCCCAGCAGCGCGCGAGCTGGCCGCGTTGCGCAACCTGGGAATCGACGTCGAGGACGAACTGCGCTTCGACGACGTGGAGGTGATCGTCGACGCGATCTTCGGCACAGGGCTCACGCGCGCGCCGGAAGGAAGGTTCGCGGCGTGGATCGACACCATCAACAAGTCGGGCAAGGGCGTGATCGCGGTCGACGTTCCATCGGGGCTCGACGCGGACTCCGGCGTCGCCTACTCTCCAACTGTGCAAGCTGACGTAACCATCACACTGGGGCTGCCCAAGCCGGGCCTTCTCAAGCTGTCGGGGCGCGTCCTCGTGGCCGACATCGGAGTGCCGATCGAGGCCTACGAGGCGATCGGGATCGCCGTGCCGCACGACCTCTTCGCCCAAGGAGACCTCGTCAGGCTGTGACTCGCGAGGTCGTCTGGGACCATGGGGTATCGCTGCCCGCGCATAGGCTGTGGCTCGACCCGCTCGTCGTGCGTTCTTTTGCCTTCATCTCCCACGCGCACACGGACCACGCGCGCCGGCACAAAGAAGCGCTGCTCACCCCCCAGACGCTGGCGTTGATACCCGAGGCTCGAAGGCCACGCGGCTGGCGGATGCTCGGCTTCGGCGAGACCATGCGGCGCGGCGAGGGCAGCATTACCCTCTACCCCGCGGGCCACATGCTGGGCTCCGCCCAGCTGCATTTCGAGCAGGACGGCACGTCGCTTCTATACACAGGCGATATCAAGCTGCGTCAGACGGGCGGCGTGAGCACCTTCGTGCCGAAGGCGAACGTCTTGATCCTCGAGAGCACATATGGGCGGCCGCACTTTCGGTTCGGCGATCCCGACGAAACCATCGAATCGATCGCGCGATGGTGCCAGCGCGCGCTGGACAGCCGTGTGACACCTGTCCTGCTGTGCCATGCATTGGGCAAGACCGAAGAGGTGATGCTCGCGCTCGCCAAGTACGGGTTTGCGTTTGCGCTCGAGAAACGCTGCGTTCCGTGCGCACACCAGTACGCGTCGGCGGGCCGTTCGCTGCCGGATTGGGTCGAGCTCAACGGAGAAGCGGTGATGGACCGCGTCGTCATCGCTCCACCTGTCGGCAAGGACGACATCCGGCGTTTGGGGCGCTACCGGACGGCTTTGATCTCAGGCTGGGCGAAGGATCCCGACTTCGCGCGGCTCTTCGGCGCGGATGCCACCTTCGATCTCTCCGACCACTGCGATTTCGACGAGCTGATGGAGGTGGTCGAGCGCACCGGCGCCGACCAGGTCTACACCGTGCACGGCTTCACGGAGGACTTCGCGCGGTCGCTGCGCCGAAAGGGAATCCGGGCCTGGGCGCTGGAAGCCAACGAGCAGCTGGCGCTGGCCCTCTAACCCGTTAGGTGCCTTTGATCAAACCGCACATTTTCCAGAGCAGCTGATACGTGCACTTTGATCAAAACGTACGACCCCGCCGCGATCGACGCGACTAGACGGCTGGACGGGGAAGTTGTGGCGGTGTGACCGGCGCTCGCATCCTCAGGATCGCGACCAGGACGAGGCCGGTGATGGCGGCGTACAACGCCGCGAGCGCGACGCGCGCCAGCACGTACCCACCGGGCGCAGTTCTCAGGTCGAACCCCGACGCGGTCAAGACAAAGAGCATCAGATGAAGTGCGACGGCATAAGCCACAAGGTTGGCCACGACCCACCACGCGGCAATGCGCGGGCGGCCGAACACCCAAGCCAGCACAACGCCCTGGGCAAGGCCCAAAAGCAGCGGGTTGATGTAATCCGCAACAGTGAACATGATGTCGATTCCGGTTTCCATAGGGATGAATGCGCGCGGGAGTACCTGCGGTACGTAGAAATACCACCCGCTCGTCGCGAACAGGCTGGCGACCGAGGCGACCAAAGTCAGACCGACCCACATGCCAGC
Organism: Chloroflexota bacterium; assembly: GCA_005882115.1. Taxonomy (GTDB): domain Bacteria; phylum Chloroflexota; class Dormibacteria; order Dormibacterales; family Dormibacteraceae; genus 40CM-4-65-16. Next base: position 134,425 of record VBEG01000025.1, on the reverse strand, counting down.
GGCGGCCAGTGAGACGCCCATCGCCCCACGCAGGACCAGGAACTGAAGCAAGGCGAGCGGCGCCGCGAGCAAGGCCGGCGGCAGCCAGTACCAGTCGCCAAGATTAGGAAAGACTTCGAATCCGGGCTGCGTCGCCGAGGCGGCAACTGCCGTACCGAGTGCTCCGGCGGCGACCCACGCCATCCACAGCGTGGATCTCGGGCGCCGCATAGCGACGGCCATTGCCGCCTTTAGCCTACGCCGCTGTCAGCGCAGCGCCCACCCCGAACGCAGCACCGCCCGCCGCAGCTCGTGATTGCCGGCGGCGGCGTCGCTCAGCTTGGTCAGGAGCAAGTCCACCCAGGCCGCCAGCTCGACCGGCGGCGCCACTTCTAGCGACTCGTTCTTGACCCGGGCGCGAAAGCTACGCCCGTCGACGTCGATCGACAGCTCTGTGATGGGGCCCCGGTTCAGATGCCCGCGCTTGGCCTGTGCCATCGGGATGCGCTCCACCAGGTAGTCGAGCAGCTCGAGAGGCTCGTCGCGCTCGACCAGGGGCGCGTGGCAGAAGACGCACGCGTCGTCAATAGGCAAAGCCGGGGCGGAGCAGACTGTGCAGTTCAATTGTGTGGCGGGCTTTAGGGGCGATTTACGAGATTCAGTCCGTGTAGCGGGTAATTGTGCGGTCTTCGCGCCGTTTTTCAGCCTGGTAAAGAGGGCAATCCTCGAAGTTCCGAACGCAGATCGGCGGGCTGTCGCCAAGCGCGTACTTGCGCTTGGAGCGGTGGTCGACGTGGCAGTCGAAGCGGTAGATGCGCAGGATTCCACGCTTTTCCTTCACCAGCTCCTCGAGGTAAGGGCACCTCCGCATCGCAAACTACGATAGGCGTCCGTGTCGCATCGCCGCCCGGCCGTCGTCCAGATGCTTGAATTCGCCCGGGCGGGCGCTTCGATCGGCGCCACCTCAGCGACGCTTGAGAAGACGCGTATCCTCGGCGCCTACTTCCGCACGCTGAACGACGATGACCTGCGGCGCGCCGCCGTCTACATGAGCGGCCGTGCCTTTGCGCCTTCCAAGCGACGCACGCTCGGCCTCGGCTGGTCGACCGTCAGCAAGGTCGTTTCGTCTCTGTCCGAGCGAGGAGAAGATGAGCTCGGCACGATCTTCCGCAAGCATTCGGACCTCGGAGACTGGGCGGGGGAGGCGCTCGACGGAAGCACCAGACCGGAACCCGTCACGCTCGCCGACGTCGAGACGTCGCTGGAGGCGATTCGCACCGCGCGCGGCAACGCCAAGGCCAAGCCGCTCGAATCCCTGCTCAGGCGCATGGACCTGGAGAGTGCGCGCTTCTTCATCAAGATCGTTTCGGGCGAGATGCGGATCGGGCTCAGCGAGGGCCTCGTCGAGGCCGCGATCGCGGATGCGTTCGGTGTTCCCATCACGCAGGTCAAGCGGGTGCACCTCGTCACCGGCGACATCGGTGAGACGGCTGTCCGGTGCAAACGCGGCGACTTCGAGGCCAGCACGATCACCCCCTTCCAGCCCATGCGGTTCATGCTCGCGAGCCCGGTCGAGGCGCCGGTCGACGTGTTCGACAGGATGGGCGCGGGCAAAGTCTGGACCGAGGAGAAATACGACGGCGTGCGCTGCCAGCTGCATCGCCAGGGGACGCGCGTCGAGCTGTTCTCGCGCGACCTCAAAGAAACCACGGGAGCGTTTCCAGAGCTGGTCGAGAACGCGCCCGCAATCGGACACGACGTGTTGTTCGACGGCGAGGTGCTGGCGCACCGCGACGGCCGCGTGCTGAGGTTCTTCGAGCTGCAGCGCCGGCTCGGACGCAAGAAGGTCGACCTGGATCTGCGACGCCAAGTCCCGGTCGTGCTGGTGATCTTCGACCTGCTGTGGCTCGACGGTCGCACGTTGATGGACGAGCCCCTGACCACCCGCCGCAAGCTCCTCGAGGGGCTTGGCCTGGAGCACCCATTCCTGCTGGCTCGGTTGGAGGAGGCCACCGACCCGGAGCACCTCGACCGTATCTTCGCCGAGACTCGCGAGCGAGGCAACGAGGGGCTGATGGTGAAGGATCCGCTCAGCCCCTATACGCCCGGACGTCGCGGGCTGGCGTGGCTGAAGTTGAAGCGGCCGCTGGCCACCCTCGACGTGGTAGTGACGGCGGTCGAATGGGGTCACGGAAAGCGAAGAGGCGTGCTGTCCGACTACACCTTTGCGGTGAAAGACACGAGCACGGGTCGGCTGGTCAACGTGGGCAAGGCGTACACCGGGCTGACCGACGCGGAGATCGCGACCTTCACCAAACGGTTCCTCGAGATAACGGTCCAGGACATGGGCCACACGCGGTTGGTGAGGCCCGAGGTCGTGCTCGAGGTGGCGTTTGACTCGATCCAGCACTCGGGCCGGCACCTGAGCGGTTACGCGCTGCGATTTCCGCGCATCGTGCGCATCCGCGACGACAAGCCCGTCGACGAGATCGACACGGTCGAGCGGGTCGCGGAGCTGTACGAACGCTACTTCGGCGAAAAGTCAGAGGTTCCGCTCTCCGAGGTGGCGAAGACGTGACGAGTTCGAGATGAGGCTCACTTTCATGGGGACTGCCGGCGCCCGGTTCATGGTGGCCAGGCAGGTCGCCGCCTCGGGCGGACTGTTCCTCGAGGAGAACGGCACGCGCATCAGCCTCGATCCCGGACCCGGCGCGATAGTCCAGTACGCCCAACGCGGCGTGGACCTGACGACGCTCGACGCAATCGTGCTGAGCCATCGCCACCTCGACCACTCCGGCGACGTCAACGTGATGCTCGAGGCGATGACCGACGGCGGGTTTCAGCACCGCGGCCAGCTCTTCTGCCCGGCCGATGCGCTGGACCAAGATCCGGTCGTGCTCAAGTACGTGCGCCGGTTTCCGCGCGAGATCATCCGCCTTGCCCCGGAAACGTCCTACGCGGTCAACGGTCTGCCCTTCACGACCAGCGCCCGTCACGTCCACCAGTCGGAGACCTACGGCTTTCGATTCGGCGAAAAGCTCGGCTGGATCACCGACTCCGGCTACTACGACGGGATCGCCGAGCAGCACAAGGCCGAGGTGATGGTCATCCACACCGTCCTGCGCGAGTGCATTCCGACGCTGCCACACCTTTGCATCGCCGACGCCGAGCGGATCGTCCGCGACGCCAAGCCGCGCCTGGCTTTCCTGACCCACTACGGGACGACGGTCTGGCGCGCGAATCCATCGAAGATCGCCGCCGACCTTTCGCAACGCACAGGGATCGACGTCCGCGCCGCCAGCGACGGGCTGTCGCTCGAACTATGAGTCGGTGGCGATGGCGCGGTTCCGTCGCGCTGCTCGCCGTCTCCATGGCGTTTGTGATCTTGCCGCTGCTTCCCAACGACGACGTCATCAATTCCGACTGGCCGGCGTTCGCCACCGGGGCGCGTCTGATCGTCTCGGACCCCGGTCACCTTTACGACTTCGACACCCAGACGCGAGTTCAACTCCAGGTGACTGGAGGCCGGGTCCTGGTGACCCTTGGCATCGGGGGCATCCTTCCATTCCTCGCGCCGGCGTGGGTCGCCCTGCTAGCGGTCCCATTCGATGCTTTGGGCACCGATCTCGGTGGAAGGCTCTGGATTCTGTTCGGGCTTGCCTGCCTGGCGGCGGGTCTCTTTTTCGCCACCAGGCCCCGACCGCCGACCGCGATCCTCCCCGGCTTCGCGGCGGTTCCGACCGCCTTGCTGCTGCTGAACGCCCAGCTCGACGGCATCGTCGCCCTGGGGCTCGGTGCCGCCTTTGCTTTGTGGTCACGGCCGTATCTGGCCGGGCTGGCGCTGGGCCTGACATTGGTGAAACCTCAGCTCGTCTTGCCTCTTGCCGCGGCGGTGCTGCTGGCGCGAAGTTGGAAGGTGCTTGCGGCCTGGGCCGCGACCGGTGTCGCGCTGCTTGGCGTCACGCTTGCCCTCAACCCGCACTGGGTCTTCGACTGGCTCGGCCAGACCCGCGCGACGGTGCAGCCTGGCAGCCGCGAGGTCGACCTACCTCACCTGGGCGTCCTGCTGCCCCTCGCGACGCAGACCGCGGCGATCGCAGGGCTCACTGTCGCCGCGATCGCGCTGGTCCTGCTGCTCGCCCGGCGGCGACGCCACGATCTATCCGCCGCCGCCAGCGTCGTGATCGCGGGTGGGGTGCTCGCCTCGCCTCACGCGCTCCCGGCCGACCTCGTCCTGGTCGCGCTGGCCCTTGCCTTGTGGGGTCAGGCCAAGTGGTTCGACTGGCTGGGGCTATCGGTAGCCGCCGTCATCTGCGCGCTGACACCCGCGCCGGTTCCGGCGTTGGTCGGGGTGCTGGTGATCGGCTGGGTTTGCCTGCGGGCGGCCGGCCTGGTGGTTACCTGGACGCCGCGAGAACAGGCACCGGCGTCTGCGCGATGATGCCGTCGATCAAGCCGTACTCGACCGCTTCTTGCGGCGAGAGGAAGAAGTCGCGGTCGGTGTCTCGCTCGACCCTCGCGAGCGACTGACCCGTGTGGTTGGCGATGAGCTCGTTCAGGACGGTTCGGATCCGGATGATCTCTTTGGCGTGGATGTCCAGGTCGCTAGCCTGGCCCTGCAGACCCTTGCCGCCGATCAGCGGCTGATGCATGTGAATCGTCGAGTTCGGCAGCGAGAAGCGTTTGCCCTTCGCGCCGGCCATCAACACCACAGTCCCAAAGCTCGCCGCCCGACCGATGCAGACCGTCGAGATCGGCGCCTGGACGTACTGCATCGTGTCGTAGATGGCGAGGCCCGCGGTGACGGCGCCGCCTGGAGAGTTGACGTAGATCTGAATCTCCTTTTCCGGCGCATCCGCCGCGAGGTACATGAGCTGCGCGACGACCAGGTTGGCCACGACGTCGTCGATGGGCCGGCCGATGATGATGATCCGGTCCTTCAGCAGCCTCGAGTAGATATCGAAAGTGCGCTCGCGGTTGCCGCCCTCGTTCTCGACGACCGTCGGTATGTAAGCCAACGTGAATGGCAGCTTACGAGAAACCCTTCGCGGGGGAGGCAGGCCTCCCCCGCGGGACCCCCTCCATTGCATGCAGCGATTGGCGGCGTTTGGCAGATGACGCTTTGGGGACGGCCGGAATGAATCCGGCCTTCATCCTCACCGTCGAATGATGCTGTTCGCGCCTTCTGACTTCTTCACCGCCCTCCGGAAGGACCTGAAGCAGCGGCTGCCAACGGCGCTGCGCAACTTCCGGACGACGCGCGGACGTGGGCGTTTGATGAAGGTCCACTTCGGCGAACCGGCCTTCCACTACGAGGCATGGCACCACGCTGGTGCCGGTAGGCTTGAGGTTGGCTTGCACTTCGAGGCGTCAGCAGTCGAGAACCAGGCTGCGTTCGACTTTTTCCGTTCGCGGATGGTCGAGGTCAAAGCGGGATTGCCACGCGCCGAGCTCGAGCCGTGGGACCGTGGATGGTCCAGGCTTTATGAGACGGTCCCCGCCGTACGCCTCGACGACCAGGTGCTGGGAAAAACCGTGGAGTGCATGACGGAGTACGTGGTCACGCTGCAGCCGATGCTCGAACAGTTCTTGAGGAGTCGTGATGAGGACAGTTGAAGTGACGGACGATCTTCAGGCCTACCTCGATGGCTTGGTGCCCACGCGCGACGCGGTGCTCGCTCGCATGGAGGAGGAGGCCGATCGCGAAGGCATCCCGATCGTGGAGCCACACGAGGGCTCCCTGCTCTACTTGCTCGTCAAGATCGCCGGCGCGAAGCGAATCCTGGAACTTGGGACAGCGACCGGTTACAGCGGGATCTGGATGCTGCGCGGCAGCGGGGGCGGCACCTTGACGACGTACGAGACAGACCACGATCGCGCGCAGCGGGCGCGCGCCAACTTTGGGGAGGCGGGTTTCGGCAAGGCGGCCATCGTGCTGGAAGAGAACGCCAAGGACGGGCTGGAGAAGCTCGAGGGGCGGTTCGACGCCTGCTTCATCGACCTCCTCAACTCGTTCAAGTCAGAGGAGATCACGCGGCGCGTGCTGGAGCTCTGCATCGAACGCCTCGAGGGTGGTGCCCTTCTGATGGCCGACAACGCTCTGCGCCAGGGCGAGGTCATTGCACCGAAGAACCAGCAGGCGAAGAATGTCGCGGCGTACAACCAACTCGTCGCGAAGCATCCCCGGCTGGAGGGCGTCGTGATCCCGATCCGCGACGGCCTGTCCGTCGCCAGAGTCAAGGACTGACATACTCCTTTCCCACTTGTGGGGAGGTGGCCCGAAGGGCCGGAGGGGCCATCCGGCAGCCCCATCCCCGGCGCCGGTAGTTCCCATGAATGGGGAAGAGTTGCACCTCTAGGCGACCGGTTTCGCTTCGTCGCCCTCGATCCAGAAAGTGCCGTCGGCGGCGTGCTCCTTCTTCCAGATCGGCACACTTTCCTTGAGCCGGTCGATCCCCCACCTGCAGGCCTCGATCGCCTCGGCGCGGTGCGGGCACGATACCGAAACCACGACCGACGCGTCACCGATCTGCAGCTTGCCCGTCCGATGCGCCATCGCGACCCGCGCCTCGGGCCACCTCAGGGCGATCTCGTCCCCGATCTTGCGCATCTCGGCCACTGCCATCTCGCCGTAGGCCTCGTAATCGAGCTCGGTCACGGATCGCCCCCGCGAGTTATCGCGCACGATGCCTGTGAAGGTGCAGATCGCGCCCGCGCCCGCATGCGCAACCGCGGCCTCGAGCCGCCGGGCGTCGAGCGGATCAGTCGTCAGCTCGAAGAGGATCCCAACCTTGTGCGCCCCGCCGCTGACCGGCGGGATGAAGGCGACCTCGTCTCCTTCAGCGACTGTTGCGTTCCAGTCGGCGAACTCCTGGTTCAACGCCGCTCGCACTGAGCCCAGCTCGGGCAGGGCGGAATGCTTGCCGCGGAGCGCCGCGTAGACGTCGGTTAGCGTCGAGTCCGGTGCGACTTCGATGCCTTCGGTTTCGACTCCCGCCTGCTCGCGCAATCGCGCGAAAAAGCGAATCCGGATCCCGATTGCTACCGCCACGGCCTCAATTTACTCGGGCGATGAATACGTGGACTTCCTTGCCGGAATCGAGTGCTCGCTCGACGGTGGTGCGCGTGCCCTTCGAGCTTCCATCCCAGAAGGCAACCAGCACGTCGCATGCATCGACCAGGCGCTGGTTCCGCACCGCTGATTTGGCCGTATCCGCAAGCTCGTCGAATGAGGCTGGGATCACCTGGACCGGAACGCCTTTCTCCCGCGCCGCCTTGGTGGCCGCCGCGTCGACCCCGCTGGCGCTTCCCGTGATGATCGAGGCGCGCGTGGGCAGGGAGTTGACGTAGTCGGCCACACGCCACGGATCGGAGAAGTGCCGGCTCCCGACGATCGCGACTCTCAATCAGCCGGCGGCGGAGCCACTTTTGCCGATCATGCCGATGTTCTTCTCGAACATCCCGCGCAGCTTCTCCGCCTGTCGGTCGTAGTCCTCCGCGTCGGGCCAGCTGTCGCGCGTGTCCAGCACCTCCCGCGGCACACCGGGCACCCGGTTCGGAATCTGCAGGCCGAATACCGAGTCGACGTGAGTCGACATCCCGCGCAACTCGCCCTCGAGAATCGCGCGCACGATCGCTCGAGTGTGCGCGATCGACATCCGCTCCCCCACCCCATACGGCCCGCCGACCCACCCCGTATTCAGCATCCACACGTCCACGTGGTGTCGCTTCACGCGCTCGATCAGCATGTCGGCGTATCGCTCCGGAGGAAGGACAAGGAACGGCGCCGCGAAGCACGTGCTGAAGATCGGTTCCGGCTCGGTGACTCCGCGTTCCGTGCCGGCGACCTTCGCGGTGTAACCGGAGAGAAAGTAGTGGCGGATCTGGTCCTCGTCGAGACGCGCCACCGGCGGCAGCACGCCGTATGCGTCGGCGGAAAGGAACATGACGTTATGCGGGTGCTGGCCGGTGCCTGTGAGCGCAGCGTTGGGAATCAGGTCGATCGGGTATGCCGCCCGGGTGTTCTCTGTCCTCGCCTCAGAGTCGTAATCGGGAACCCGTGTGCGGGGGTCGTAGACCACGTTCTCGAGGATCGTGCCGAAGCTTTCGGTCGCGGCGTAGATCTCCGGTTCGGACTCCTTGTGGATCCGGATCGTCTTGGCGTAACAGCCACCCTCGAAGTTAAAGACGCCGCGGTCACTCCATCCGTGCTCGTCGTCGCCGATGAGGCGCCGCGAAGGTTCGGCCGACAGGGTCGTCTTACCCGTGCCGCTCAGCCCGAAGAAGAGCGCGACATCATCCCCCGCGGCGTTGGTGTTGGCGGAGCAATGCATCGGGAATACGTTCTGCGCCGGCAGCAGGTAATTCAGGGCGGTGAAGATCGACTTCTTGATCTCCCCCGCGTATCCGGTGCCGCCGATGATCACGATTCGACGGCCGAGGTTGACCAGGACGAAGGTTTCGCTGCGAGTGCCGTCGCGTGCATGATCTGCCTTCACGGAGGGCAGCGCGATGACGGTGAAGTCCGGCTCGAACGCGAGCAGCTCGTCGGCGTTGGGGCGGATGAACAGGTTGCGCGCGAACAGGCTGTGCCACGCCAGCTCAGTGATGACCCGCACACTCAACCGGTAGCGCGCGTCGGCACAGGCAAACACGTCCTGGGTGTACACCTCGTGGGTCGCGATGAACTCCTGCATCCGGCGCAACAGTCCGTCGAATTTGTCGGGGGGGATTGGCTGGTTGCCCGGGTGCCACCAGATCGCGTCCTGGCTGGTCGACTCTCTGACGAAGAACTTGTCCTTGGGCGAGCGCCCAGTGTGCTTGCCGGTCTCAGCCGTCAAGGCGCCGGTGGACACGATCGCGGCTTCGCCTCGCCGCACCGCGTGCTCGTAGAGTGCCGCCGGGCTCAGATTCCGGCGTTCGACGGCAACTTCGGTCTTAGAGGCCATCTGTTTTCAGAATAAGCAACGGCGTCGAGGAAAGGCTTACGCGATGCGGGCGCGCCGCGCGCTCGAACGGCGTCGCTGTTTGCCGCTCACGTAGTCGACCAGGACGTACTCGCCGAGCCGGTCCGGGGAGACGAAAAACGCGCGCCCTTTGTTGATCTTGGTCATCTGGTTGATGAACTCGGTCAGGTACGGACCGCGCTCGAGCATGAAGGTATTGATCACGATGCGGTCACGCGTGCAGCGCTTGACCTCGCTCAGCGTCTGCTGGATCGTGCGATAGGTCGGCGGATAAGCAAACTGTGCCTTTCCGTTCTCTTCGATGTGGGCGGTCGGCTCGCCGTCGGTGATCATGATGATCTGGCGGTTACCGCGGTGCTTCGCCAGCAGCGAACGCCCTAGTTGGAAGCCATGCTGCATGTTCGTGCCGTACACGTAGTCGTTGAGCGCCAACTGCGGAAGCGTATGCGGCTTGAGCTCGACCGCATAGTTGGAAAAGCCGACCACGTACAGCGAGTCGCGCGGGTACTGGCTGCGGATGAGCGAGTCAAGCGCGATGGCAACCTTCTTGGCGGCGAGAAAGCAGCCGCGAAGAAACATCGACCGGCTCATGTCGATCATCAAGACCGTAGAAGCCTGTGTTTGGTGCTCGGTGCGATGGACGATGAAATCCTGCGGCGCGATGGGGACCGGGACCTTCGGCCCTTCACGGACGATCGAGTTGAAGAGGGTCTCCTTCATCTCGAGCAGGAACGGGTCGCCGTACTCGTACGCCTTCAATTCCTCGGAGGCGTCGGTGCCGATGCCGCCGCGCCACAGCTGGTGCTGGCCCATGCGCGTCTTCTTGAGCTGGTCGAAGATGTCGCGTAACGCCGATTGTCCGATCCGGCGCATACCCCGCGGCGTGAGCTCCAGCCTTCGGCCCTTGCGCTCAACGTAGCCCGCCTTCTCCAGCACGTCGGTGACCTGGCGCAGCTGATCCAGCGCTTGACGCGCCTCGGGTCCGAGGAGCTGTTGCGCGAGGGAGCGGTCGACGTCGTCAGGGCGGAAGCTTCCCCGCTCCAGCTGCGACTCGAGCCGATCCATCTGCTGCAGCCGCTCCATGAGCTGCATCGCCTCGCCCATGGTCAGCGGGTCCTCGCCGAAGAACGGATAGCGCTCGCTCAGCTCGGAGGGCGGCATCATCGCCTGCATGAAGCCGGACAGGCGCGCCAGCTCGAGCCGGAGCGAGTCGTCCTGTAGGAGCGAGTCCATCATCTGACGCAGCTCCTCACGAGCTTCGGGGCTCAGGCTCTGCAGCAACGACTGCATCTGCGCCATCTGGCGCTGCAGGTGCTCCAGCAGCTCGTCGAGGTTGTTTATTCCCGGAGGGAACATATCGCCGAACTTCTGCATGAAGCCCTGGAAGTCAGGCGTGCGACCTTCCATCCGCTGCTCGAGCATCTTGTTCAGCTCGCGCACCATGTCACGCACGCGCGACAGGTCCTGACCCTGCATCTGCTCGAGCGAGCCTTTGATGCCCTGGAACATCTGGTCCAGCATCTGTTTCTGCAGCTGCTGCATCAGCTCTTCGAACTTCTGCCGGGCGGCGTCATCGACGAACTCGTAGTTGCGCAGGCCCTTGACGCGCCCACCCAGGTCGTCGGGCAGCCGGTCGAGCTGGTCGTTGCGCTGTCGCGCGATCCGGTCGAGCAGCTTGCGGCCCTCAGGCGTGGCTTCCTGCAGCCTGCGTTCGATCCCGGCGCGCTCGGTGTCGATGACGTCCTGCACCTTCTGGCGCAGCTCCTCGACGGTGGAGTCGAGGTTGTAGCGGCCTAGCTCTCGCTCACGCGACTCCCGAAGCTGCTTAAGCAGCTGCTCCAGTCCGGGCATGTTGGGCGAACCCCAGCGGAGGAAGCGCTGCAGCGCCGCGTTGAGGTCGCCGTAGTTCATCAGGTCATCGGAAAGCGCGTCCAGCACGTCGCCTGCATCCAGGTCGTCGAGCTTTTGCGTGCCGTCCCAGCGTGAGTAGCGAAACCTCACCGGACCACGCTAGCAGGACGCCAGCCACCCAGCTTCCGCTCAACGGCTTGAGCGGCGCGGATCGCCACGTCGTCGTGCCAGCCTGCGGCCACGATCTGGACTCCGATCGGTAGGTTCTCCGGCGAGGTGCCCGCCCGGACGACGACGCACGGGTTTCCGGAAAGGCTGTACGGCATCGTGTAGCTGAACTGGTGATCGCCCACGACCTTGGCCTTATAGAGAGGGGCGATGTCGGGGGCGACCGGGCTGAGCACCAGGTCGAAGCGGGACATGAACTTCAGAACCGAGGAGCGAAATGCATCCCAGCGGCGGTCCATGCGGTCGCGGTTCATGTGCTTGCGACCCCAAAAGCCCATGGTCAGCTGGTAGGCCTCGGTCAGCCAGGGCGGCCGCTCCTCGGTGACCACGCAACCAGCCGACGCCAGCGCCCTGGCGGCCGCCTTCACGGTGGCGGTGATCGCCGGCATGGGCTTGGCCATTCCATCGTCGGCGTACCACGCGACGCGCAGCCCACCCAGCTTCGGCACCCGCTTCGGCAGCGGGACCGGGACAACGCCGGAGTCGATCCCGTCCGGCCCGGCGAGCACGCGGAGCGCGATGGCGAGATCCGCCGCGTAGCGCGCCATCGGCCCGACCTGGCTGCGAGGGTCCGTCATGCCCCCCACCAATCCGTATCCGCCCGTCACCGGCACCAGCCCCGCGGTGGGCTTGAGGGCGGCGACCCCACAGTAATGCGCAGGTAGACGGATGCTGCCTCCGGAGTCGCTGCCGAGACCGAGCGGCGATCCGCCCGCGGCGATGATCGCGGCCTCGCCGCTGCTGCTCACACCTGGCGAGCGGTTGATGTCGTACGGGTTACGCGTGCCGCTGTGCAGAGGGCTCCAGCTGTTCTCGCCATGGATCGGCGGGCAGTTCGTCTTGCCGATCAAGATCGCGCCTGCCCGGCGCATCCGGGCCACCACTGTGGCGTCATGGTCTGGGATGCGGCTGCGCAGAATGCGAAGGCCGGCGGTTGTCGGCAGGCCCGCGGTGTTGAAGATGTCCTTGACCGTGAACGGCACGCCGTGCAGCGGGCCGAGCGCGCTCCCCCGGGTGTTGTGGCGGTCGGCGGTTCGAGCTTCCTTGATCGCGCTCTCGGCGGTCGCGAAAACCACAGCGTTCAGGCGGGGGTTCACGGTGTGGATGTGCTCCAGATGCGCTCGCACCACCTCAACCGCGGAAAGCTTCTTGGTCCGGATCGCGCGCGCGATCCAACCGGCCGGCGCTCCGATCACGTCCCGCATCGCCGGGGAGCTTAGTCGCTCTAGGTCGAATTTGAACTGGCTAGACGGTATCCCCAGGTTTGATGTCGAGCACCTTCACGCCGTTGCCCACCAGCTCCTGAAGCTGGCTCGGGTTACCCGAAAGGATTGGGAAGGTGCCGAAGTGCATCGGCACGACTGTCTTGACCCCCAGAAGCGACACCGCCTTCGCGGCACGCTCGGGACCCATGGTGTAGAAGCCACCGATCGGCAGAAACGCGACGTCGAACTTGCCAAGCTCGGCGATGATGCTCATGTCGCCGAAGACGTCGGTGTCGCCGGCGAAGTAGACGCTGAATCCGTTCTCGAATTCGATCACCAGGCCGCATGCCTGCCCGCCGTAAACGATCCCGCCGTTGTCGGTGATGCCGCACGAATGCTCGGCATGAACAAGAGTCACCGCCATTCCCTCGGCCTCGATCGTGCCGCCTTGGTTTCCGCCGATGATCTTGTCGGCGTCAAGCCCTTTCGAGCCGAGCCATGCGCTGATCTCGAAGTTGGTCACGATCGTCGGCTTCGTGCGCCGCGCGATCTCCAGGGCGTCGTGGATGTGGTCAAAGTGGCCGTGGGTGATGAGCATGAGGTCGCACCGGTCGACGTTCTTCAGCTGCTCGGGCGCGACCGGGTTGTTCATGACCCAAGGGTCGATGAGGACCTCCTTGCCCTTGGCGCTCCGAGCCTTCCAGGTCCCGTGCCCGACCCAGGTGAAGCTGACGTCAGCGTTCAGCGCCATCGGTTCCCCCCTTTGATGCCGACCGGAAAAGCCGATTTTCCCACACGGCCAAAACAAAGATCCCGACCCCGGCGACAGTCCACAGATTCGGAAAGAACAGCTCGCAAGGCTGGCGCAAAAAGCCGAGCAGGCAGACCGACAGCAAGCCCAGCGTGATCCATCGCCGGCGCTCCACCGCCCTCACCAGCACGAGAAGAGTGACCGGAAGCAGGGGCAACCACTGGTACGGCCAGACCTCGTTCGGGATGAGAGCGCCGAGCGCAAATCCGATCGACATGCCGTACGCGGGGTTCCACCCGCTGCGCCAAGCAGCCCACGCTGCGCCAGCAGCAAACGCCAGGGCGCTGACATAAGAAAGGACGAGCGCCAGGCCGGTGAAATGCAGCGGCGAGCTGACGATCTCGTATCCCGTGCCAGACGGCACCGCGAACGGTTCGCCGCCGATCGTGCGCGCAAACAGCGTGCGCACCGAGTCGTACGCGCAATCCGGGTTGTGCGACCCCAGGGATGGCAGGAGGACGTGCTGGTAGTAGAAAAGCGTGCCGCTCCAGCCGAGTGGGATGAACGTTGCCGCGGTCACGGCGACGACCACGGCGGCGAGGACGATCGCGTAGCGGACCCGATGGGCCGGACCCGGGCCGATGATCATCGCCGCCGGGTAGTACTTGATCGCTGCGGCGAGTCCACCGAAGACGCCGGCCGGCGATGGACGGGTACGCTCGAACCAGACCGACACCATCGCCAGCGCGAGCAGGATGCCACCTCGCTGGCCTGCACTCACGTCCGCGAACAGCGGTGGAAAGTAGGCGGCCACGACCCAGAAGACCGGGCGTGCGATGCGGTCGCGGCTCGCGAGGAGCCGATAGAGCAAACCGAGGGCAAGAATCAGCGCGGCGGCGTCGATCGCAGCCCACACCTGCGCCCCGATGCCTCGCGGCAGCAGAGCGACCGGGATGCCGAGCACAGCGACCGGGGGTGGGCTCACGAAGGCGTCGAGTCCACCAGGCGGCGCGATGATGTGCAGCCGCGCCAGGTAGTCGGCCGCCTGGTCGTACATGTGCGAGGGGTTGGTCAGGTACGCATGCGCGCCCTCCCACATGCCCTCGGCGTCGAAGCGGCGAGGAGCGATGACAGTGAAGACAAGGAGGCGCAGCCCGAACACCGCCGCGATCAACCAGTACAGGACCGGCCGCGACAGAACATGGGCAGCGGCGCGCTTAAGACGTTCGATCAAGCGGCCATCTAGTCGGTCGGCGGGCGCACGCCGCGCGAGCCGTTGCGCGACAACCAGCTCGTGCCTTTCAGAAACTCGATGAAGGCGTGCACCGACGAGGGCAGCTTGCGCTTGCGGAGGTAGACGATGTGCCAGTCGCGGCGGATCGGGAAACCGCGCACGTCGAGCTCGACCAGGCGCCCGCTCGCAAACTCGAGCGCGCACGCGTAGCGAGAGATGACCGCCAGGCCGAGGCCCGATTCCACCGCGTGCTTGATCGCGCCGTTGGATCCAAGCTCCATCGCGACATGGAGCTTGGCCCCCGCCTTGCGCGCCGCCTTCTCCAGTGACCACCTGCTGCCCGAGGCCGCCTCGCGCATGACGAATGGTTGGGCGGCGACGTCTTTGAGATCGAGGTGCTTCTTTCCGGCGAGCGCGTGACCCGCCGGCGCGACCACCACCAGCTCATCGCTGAGAAACGGGATGATCGCGAGCTCAGGATCTTTCAGTGCCGGCCCGACCACCGCCAGGTCCAACTCGCTGTTAAGGACCTGCTCCTGAACGCGCTCCCGCGTCCCAATCTCGAGCGAGATCACAAGGCCTGGGTGCAGCTTCTTGAAAGCGCCGAGGGCGGCGGGCAGCAAGTAGATACCCACGGTCGTGCTCGCGCCCACACGCAGGGTGCCGCGCTTGATGCCCCGTATCTCCTCCACCGCGACCTTGGCCTCGTCGAGGACGTCGAGCATTCTCCGCGCGTAGCCGTACAGCACGGTCCCGGCTTCGGTCAGCTGAACCTTCTTGCCGAGCCTGTCGAGGAGCGGCACACCGAGCGCCTCTTCGAGCTCCTTGACCTGGTAGGAGATCGACGGTTGGCTGAGCTTGAGGCGCTGCGCGGCCAGGCTGAAGCTCTTCAAATCGGCGACCGTTTTGAACGTTCGCAGCTGGCGCAGCGTGACCGCGCGATCGAGGTCCAGCTGAAGGTCGGGCCGCGGCACGGCGCCTACGATATGCGGATGGCAGCGCGGAAACCTCGATCACTTTCGCCAGTTCGCCGCACGACGCCAAGCCTCGAAGGAGTCGAAGCTCCGGAGAGAGCGGCGGCAACCGTGTCCGAGCAGAAGATCAACCAGTACCGCAAGCGCCGCTACCAGGCCCTGCACGCGGAGACCGAGGCTGCCAACAAACGTCGGGCCGCGGGCAAGGCGACCGCGCGCGACCGCATCGAGATGCTTCTCGACGAAGCTTCGTTCGTAGAGCTCGACGTTTTCGCGACTCATCGCGCCCATGGCTTCGGCATGGAAGACCGCAAGATCGCCGGTGACGGCGTGGTCGCGGGTTTTGGCGAGATCGACCGCCGGCCGGTTGCGGTCTACGCGTATGACGCGACGGTTTTCGGCGGCTCGCTCGGCGAGGTGACCGCCGAAAAGATCGTCAAGGTGCAGGAGTTGGCCCTGCGCAACCGCGTGCCCATCATCGGCATCAATGATTCAGGCGGCGCGCGCATCCAGGAAGGGGTGGTCGCACTTGCGGGCTACGCGGACATCTTCTATCGCAACGTTCGCTCGTCGGGCGTCATCCCGCAGCTCAGCGTCATCGCCGGTCCGTGCACGGGAGGCGCCGTCTACTCCCCGGCCATCACCGACTTCATCTTCATCGTCGCCGGTCAGGGCTACATGTTCATCACCGGCCCCGAAGTCATCAAGGTCGTGACTGGAGAGGCCGTCTCATTCGATGAGCTCGGCGGAGGCCACGTCCACAACGCAACATCCGGCGTCGCGCACTTTCTACCGAAGACTGAGCCCGAATGCGCGGCCGGCGTGCGCAAGCTTCTGTCCTATCTGCCCTCCTCGAACTCGGAGCGGCCGCCCTTCGTGCCTACGACCGACGACCTCGAACGTGCCGATGTCGAGCTGCAGACGATCGTTCCCGAATCGCCCAACAAGCCGTACGACATGCGCGAGGTTGTCTCGCGAGTGCTGGATGGCCGTGAGTTCTTCGAGGTACAGCCGTTCTTCGCGCCCAACATCATCGTCGGGCTCGGCCGGCTTGGCGGCCACGTCGTAGGCATCGTCGGCAACCAGCCGAAGGTACTGGCGGGAGCCATCGACATCAACGCCTCAGTGAAGGCGGCCCGGTTCATTCGCTTTTGCGACGCGTTCGGCATCCCCATCATCTCGTTCGTCGATGTGCCCGGTTACCTGCCTGGCCGCGACCAGGAGCACGGCGGGATCATCCGACACGGCGCGAAGCTGCTCTATGCGTATGCCGAGGCGACAGTGCCCAAGCTGACCGTGATCACGCGCAAGGATTACGGCGGCGCGTACTGCGTGATGTCACCCAAGCAGATGGGCGCCGACTTGAACCTCGCCTGGCCGACGGCCGAGATCGCGGTGATGGGCCCCGACGCAGCCGTGAACATAATCTACAAACGCGACCTTTCCGGCGCGCGCGACCCGGCGGCGCGCCGCAAGGAGCTCGTCGCCGAATACACGACACGCTTCGCCAACCCCTACGTCGCCGCCGAGCGGGGCTACATCGACGACGTCATCGAGCCGAGTCAGACCAGACGCGAGCTGGTCCGAGGTTTGCAGCTGTGCCTGCGCAAGACGGTCGAAAGGCCAGCGCGCAAGCACGGCAACATCCCGCTCTAAGGCGCGGGGAAGGCAGGCCTCCCCCGCGGAACCCCCTCCGTGGCAGGCCACCATGGAGGCGTCTGGCGATAGACGCCCGGGGACGGCCGGAGTGAATCCGGCCTACGGCTGCACCTCGTCTAGCAGTAAGGCGCGGGGGAGGCAGGCCTCCCCCGCGGAACCCCCTCTGTGGCAAGCCTCCACGGGGAGGCGTCAGGCGTTACACGCCCGGGGACGGCCGGAGTGAATCCGGCCTAAGGCTGCACTTCGACTGCTAGGCGCCGTTACCGGCCTTTCGCCGCAACGCGTCCAGCTTGCTGCAGTAGTCGTCAACGGTGACTATGTATTCGGCGTGCGACCAGGTCAGCGGCGAGACGGAGAGCGCCGCCCCGGTGTGCGGATCGAGCTGCTCTGAGAGCAAGCCTCCCGGCAGCTGGTGCGCGACCGCCCAATCGATCATCTGCCTGGCGGGCTCCAGGTCTGATTGAGTCTTGGCGGTGGCGATGTACCACTGCGCCAACCACATCGTGCACATGAACCACGGATTGCCAGGGACCAGCCGAGGGTCGTGCTCGACCTGGAAGTAGTAGTCGTCCGTGTAGCGAGCGATGCCACCGCCGTTCGCCTTGTTCGACAGCTGGTCGGCGATCGTGTGCATCGTGTCCACCACGCGCGGATCGTCGGGCGGGTACATGCCGAACCGCCACAGCCCGTAGATGGCGCTGTCGAGCACGGTGTCGACTGTGATCGACTCATCGTCCTCGACCGTGATCCGCCGCGGAAACCGGCCCAGCTCGGCGCTGTAGAGGTTGCTGTCCGACGCTTCGCGCAATCGCTCTGTGGCGCCGCGGTAACGCGCGGAGGCCTTGCCATCGCCGAACAGGTCGGCGAAGTTGCGAGCGGCGTCGAGACCGCCCCAGACAGACCCGACCGTGAACGCGTGCACGCCCCACCTCTCCTCCCAGAGGTCCCAGGAGGGCAACGGGAGCCCGTTGCGCTCGTCGACGTAGCTGACCATCCAGTCAGCGGCCGGGACGATGAGCGTCGAGTAGAGGCCGACGACGAAGTCAAGGTTGCGGTGGATGCGGTAGTGCTGCCACAGCGACCACAGGACGAGCCCCGTCTCGTCCTCCTGCACCGGCAGCGTCCGGCCGCCGTGCGAGTCGACCCACGGCAGCCACGAGCTGCCCGGCTGCCCGTACGGCGTGTACTTGTGCAGGAAGAAGCCTTCTTCGACGAGCGTCTCCTGGCAGAAGAGGAAGAACTGCCGCGTCACGTCTTCGTGTCCCGCGCGGTCGAGCGAGTTGGCGACGATCGCGCCGTCCCGAGGCCACGCGTAGGCGTAGGTGTCGCGGGCGAACTTCGTGATGTCGAAGTCGCTCGAGGCGATCACGGCGCCGCGGTTGTCGACATGCGTCCGCGCGGTGAGGACGCTGCGCCGGTAGAGCTTCGAGGCGTTCTGGCCAAGCTCCTCGTCGATGTGGCGGTGGTCTTTCTCGGACCATACCTGCCAGTACGTGCGGGTCCGACCGAGATATGTGTCCGGCCCGCGCGAGGTGATCAGATCCTGCCCGAACGTTGTGACCTCGCTGAGCCGGGTGCCCATGCACAGCCAGTGATTGAGCGTGCGCGGTTCGTTGGGGGCGGCGGGGCCGAGGTCGAACGCGACGGTGCAGTCGACGGAGCCCTGTTCGATCGGGTTCTTCCCGAGAATGCCGTCCTCCGCGTCGACCCACGTGCCGGCCGCGCCGTTGCCCTTCTTGCCGTTGGCCCAGCTGCTGATGCCGTAGTCGGGACCGGACTGGCCGCCGATCAGGAAGTAACGGTTGGCCTTGTACGCGATCACCGCGCGATGGCGAGGCTCGTAGAGGACCGTGTTGCCGATGTCCGAGCCCTCGATGTACCAGTCGTAGTGGAAGAAAACACTCGCGGCCTTGAAACCGGCCGCCGACGTGACCGTCAGGTTGCGGATGAACCAGTTGCGGGCGAGGTCGATGTAGTCCTCGAAGGTGACTGAGATGCCAAGGGGCCGATGGCTCAGCGTCACATCGCTGACGAGCGAGTCTTCGACGTACGCGAGCTGGCGCTGCCACGCTCCATCCTCCAGCCACGCGAACTTGCCGTCGACGAAGAACCCGACATGGCAGACGTTGCCCATGGTGTGGTTGGCGTCGCCGACGCGCGGGTAGTAGATGTCGCGGACTGAGTACGTCCCATCGAATCCGACAAGCGAGTTGCCGTTTCCGAGGACAAGGCTTCTAGGCACGCTGGTTGCGCGGCAATCCTACAATTCGGCCCACTGAGTCACCCACCAGTTCACATCATCACGTCCCGCAAACGTCGCCGCACAGTGACTGCTCGGCTGCGCTCGGGCGTCCTGGAACTGCTGGTACCGGCATCGATGCCGCTGGTGGAACGAGAGCAGTGGGCCCAGGTCATGAGCAGGCGCCTCGCCAAGCGCGCCGCGCGAGCCCGTCCCTCGGACGAAAGGCTGTTGAAGTCCGCGCAGCGCCTGAATCAGAAGCATTTCGCGGGTGCTTTGCGCTTTACGTCGATCGGCTTTGCCGATATGGAGCGCTTGTGGGGCAGCTGCACCTTCACCGACGGTGCGATCCGGATCGCCCGTCGCGCGGCGCCCCTGCCGGAATGGGTGCTGGACTATCTGGTCATGCACGAGCTGGCGCACCTTGTGCACAGCGACCACGGACCCGAGTTCCACGAGGTGGAGAACCGCTACCCGCTGACCGAACGCGCGAAGGGCTACCTGCTGGCACTCGACGCCATGGTTTAGTTCCGCGTTTGCCGACGCTCGCGGTCTTTGGGGCAGCAAATTCCACGCCTGTGCCGGCACTCGCGGGCTGCGGATCCTAGGGAGTCAGGACGATCTTTGTCGCTTCCCGGGCATCAAACATCCGGTAGGCCTCCTCCGCCTGCTCCAGTTTCATGCGGTGGCTGATGATCTTTTCCGGGCGCAGCCGGCCCGCGGCGATCAGTTCCAACAGCGGCCGCATATAGGCCTGGACGTTGCACCAACCGGCGCGAAACGTGAGCGACTTGAGCCACATCCGCAGGTAAGGAAAGTCGGCCTGGACGGCGCTCGGGACGCCGACCACGGAGATCGTTCCGCCCCCGCGGACGCAGTGGATGGCGGTGTCGATCGCGGAGATGAGCCCCACGCATTCGATGCTTGAATCGGCGCCGATGCCGCCCGTGGCGCTCTCGATCGCGCCCACCGGGTGAACTTCCTTGGCATTGATCGGGATGCCGCCCAGCTCCTGCGCGATCTCGAGCCGGGCATCGACCATGTCGATGACAAAGACCTTCGCGGGTCCGAACAGCTGCGCGCACATCGTCGCCATCAGGCCGACCGGGCCGGCGCCGACTATCGCCACGACATCGCCCGGCTTGATCTCGGCGCGCTCGGCGCCGAAAAAGCCGGTCGACAGAATGTCGCCGACGAAGATCGCCTGGTCGTCGCGGATCCCGTCCGGAATGCCCTCCATGGTGTGGTCGGCGTTCGGCACCACGACGTAGTCCGCCTGCCCGCCGCCAAGGCCGCCGAAGTACTCCCCATGCCCAAACGTGCCCTTCTCGACGCACTGGTTGAACCAGCCCTTACGGCAGAGCGTGCAATGCCCGCACGAGGTGAAGAAGCTCGACACGACGCGGTCGCCGGGCTTGAAGCGCTTGACTTCCGGCCCGACTTCTTCCACCACGCCGACGAACTCGTGACCGAGGATGGTGCCCGGATTCATCGGTGTGTGGCCGTGAAGGATGTGCAGGTCGGACCCGCACACCGCACCCAAGGTGACCTTGATCAATGCGTCGTTTGACGCTGCGACCGATGGCTTGGGAACCTCGCGGATCTTGACGTCACCCTCGCCCTGAAAGGTCAGCGCCTTCATTCCGACTGCGCCACCGGAACGTGCTGCACCTCGCCGTTCTCGTCGGCATACCACCAGATGTCGATGTCCGGACCCTCCACGCCGTGGGCGCTAAGGACCGACATCACGTGTGTTCGGTGGTCGTCAGCGTGATGGATCGCCTGCGCCATCACGACCCCGCCGGCGAGGCGCCAGCCGTCGTCCGTCGTGACCCTGCGCCTGGCAAGGTCGGGGTCTTGCGCGGCCGCTTCCCAATGCGGGCCCATGCGCCGGATGCGCTCGGCGAGCTCGTCCAGCGATACGGCCTCGTCGCCAAGTGCCTCAGAGTGCCGCTTGCCGGTCACCCTCGCGAGGTATCCCTCCTCTGAGCGCACGAGGTGGCGAAGCGTGTCGCGGATCGTGCCGTAGGTGCCTGGTGTCGTCGCGTCAAGCACAGCGTCGTCGACGCCCTTGCAGAAGTCGATGAGCGCGAGCGTTGCCCACGTCTTGTGCCGATAGAGGACGAGCAAGGCCTCGTTCATGCGCCTCTAGATTAGGACCTATTTCTGCCAGGCCTGGAGCAACTTCTCGAGTTGCTGGGCGTTCTTCACCGAGTAGTTGGAGTAGTTGTTGTTCATCAGGGCATGCACCCGCCCTGCCGACCTCTCCATCTCCTTGATCCGCGGCACCCACTCTCCAAGCTCCTCGTCGGTGTAGTCGTAGCGAAACCGGACGTTGGGTGGCACGCCGCGCAGGTCCCAGGTTTCGTGGTTGCGCCCATGGAATCGCACGACCGAGAGCTTCGAGGAAGTCACCTCGGCAACCGACGGCATGCTGGTGGCGTGGCCCGGGGGGACGTCGACGGCGACGTACGGGATGTCGCGACTTCGAAGGAACGCGAGTGTGCCGTCCTTGTGCCGCCCGTCCAGCCATTCGGGCTTGCGGAACTCGACGGCGATCTGGAACCCGAACATCCTCTCCTGGACCTGTTCCACGTACGCCAACGACCGCGACGAAGGGAGAAACCAGGGCGGGAACTGGAAGAACACGGCGCCAAGCTTTCCGGCCGCTCGGAGCGGCTCGATCGCCTCTCGAAAGCGGTCCCAGGTCTCGTCCAGCAGGTCGTCCGGCATGTACTCGAGGTAGACGTTCTTTTCCAGAAGCTTGGGCGGCAGACCCTCCCGAATGTCCGGTGGCAGGGATGCCGGCTTGGTCGGGTGGTTGGTGAATAGGGAGAACGACTTGACGTCAAAGGTGAAGTCGTCTGGGGTCTGCGCGGCCCAGGCTAGGGCGTTGTCCGGTTTGGGGATGCCGTAGTAGGTCGAGTCGACCTCCACGAGCGAAAAGTGGCTCGCGTAGAAGCGCAGCCGGTCGCCCGATGTCTTGACCGACAGGGGGTAGAAAAGCTTGGAGTCGATCAGGGACTTGTCGACCCAGCCGGCGATGCCGCACCTCACTGTCATGGGCTTTATGATCGCGGCGCTCTTGAGCCGCTACATCCGGTACTGGTACACGTATCGCACCGCCGTCGCGGTCCTGATCGCGCTCGTGCTGACCGGCGTCATGTACTTCCTCTACACGCAGCAGCTCACCTGCGACGCGGGTGTCAAGGGTTGCGTGGCGAACATCTCGGTTCATCCGGAAGACCGATTCGTGGCCTCGTACGACCCCGGCCGACCGAGAAACGACGTGGTGATCGTGGGGATCGACAACGAGAGCCTGCAGACGTTGGGCCACTACCCGATCTCCCGTGACCGGTACGCGCAGGCCCTCCAGGTCCTCCAGAAGGATGGCGCCGCCGCGGTCGGGTTCGACATCTCGTTCCCCGACCAGGGAACGGGCGATGACGCCTTCCGGAAGGCGCTGGTCGCCACCAAGACGCCCGTCGTCCTTGCTTACGGGGCCGGTCAGTTCGACCCGGGCATCGGCAAGATGGTCCAGGGCGGTGTGGTTGATGAGATTCCGATCAAAGCGTTCCGCTGCCTCGACGCTGACGGGCCGCTTGACGGCCCGTGTCTGCAACCCCTGCCCAACATCGTGCTCGCCTCTCCCGACCTGCCCCAGGATCGCGACGGAGTGGTCAGGCGCATCGCAATGGCGGTCCAGCCACTCTGCTTCGCGCGGCACACGTGCAGCACGCCGGTGATGGACAGCTTCGGCGTGGCGACCTACCGCATCGGCCAGTTCGGCGCGGATTTTCACACCGCGCCCGACGTCGTGGTGGCGGACGGGGTTGCGACCTTCGGCACGGCATGGAGCACTCCCGTCGACGGATCTGGCGCGATCCTGATCAACTACTCGGGCCCGCCGGGGAACTTCAAGAATTTCGGTCACTACGTCAGCTTTAGCAAGGTCCTTGAAGGCAGCGTGCCCGCGGACTTCTTCCAGGACAAGATCGTGCTCATCGGCGCGTACGACCTCACCGGGGTCAATGACGAGCAGCTGGCCACCACGAGCTTCGGCGCGACGACCCGCGCGATGGCCGGTGTGGAGATCCACGCCAACGTCATCCAGATGTTGCTCAACGCGGTTCCACTGCCGCCGAATCCGTCGCGCTTTCTGACCGCAGAGCCGCCCTGGGTCCTTTTCGTGTTGATCCTTCTCCTGGGTTTGGCGACAGCCGTCGGCGTTTCACGCGTGACAGTGCTCTGGGGATTGCTCGGCACGGTTGTCGCGCTGGTGCTGTTCACGTTCGGGATGTCCGCCCTAGCGACGTTCCAGAACTGGATGCCCGACCTGTTCCATCCCTGGCTCGCCATCGCGCTCACCTATTCCGGCGTCACGGCGTATCGCTTCCTGTATGAGGATCGCGAGAAGCGCAAGGTCACTGCGCTGTTCGGACACTACCTGAAGCCCGAGATCGTCACCCAGCTGGCGAAGACGCGCGGCGGAGTTGCCGACATCATGCGTGGCGGCGAGCGCCGCGACATCTCGCTGTTCTTCGTCGACATCCGCGGCTTCACGTCGATGTCCGAGTCGATGGCGGCCAGTGATGTGACCGAGGTGGTGCAGATGTACCTCGACCACCTCAGCGGGATCATCTTCACCTGGGACGGCACCATCGACAAGTACGTCGGGGACGAGATCATGGCGTTCTGGAACGCGCCCCGGCTGCAGGAAAATCACGCGTTGCTCGCCATCCGGTGCGCGTACGACTGCATCAACCGCGCGCACGAGCTGCAGGAGAGATTGCTCGCCAAGGGCCTTCCCCCGATCCGCTACGGCATCGGCATCAACACCGGACCCGCCGTTGTGGGCAACATGGGATCGCGCAGCCGCCTCCAGTACACCGCGCTTGGGGACACGGTCAACACCGCGGCACGTTTCTGCGCGCACGCGCCGGCGTTCCAGGTGCTGATCGGCCAGCAAACCTACGATATGTGCCGCGACTACATCGCCGTGGACCTCGTTCCAGGCGTGCAGCTCAAAGGAAAGTCGGCGGAAACCTTCCGCATCTACGACGTCACCGCGATCCGGGAGACGACCGACTCGCCGTGGGTGCAGTTCCCGACCCAGCTGGCGACGCAGTCGCATCACACCTACACCGCTCAGTACACGCAGCAGACGGTGATCGCGGCGGGGGAATCCGGCTCGCGCGACATCCTCATCGGTCAGGACGCGCAGGACGCACTTGCCCGACAGGGGCAGTCTCCGAACTAGTGCAGCAAGCTTCCCGCTAGGACTCCGACAGCTGCAGCGACCAGCACCGTCGTCCCGATCACGCTGACGCAGCCCATCGACTTCTTGGCCACCGGCTTCACCGGAGGCGTCGGGTTGTAGACAACATGGGCGTGGCGGACCGCCATCCCCGGCTGCGCGATCGCCATTCCGATCGGCGTCGCCGGCATGGGGCCCGCGGGCGTGGCTCGGGGCACCATCTTGGCCAGGTCAGCGCCCGGCTCCAGGGCTCGCTGCCATCCCGGGCACATCTGGTCGGCCACCCGCGACATCGCGTCGTCGAACTCGTGGCCGCTCTGGAATCTGTCCTCGGGTCGCTTGGAGAGCGACTTGAGGATCACCTGCTCGAGCTCGGGGTTGAGACCCGGTCGGAAAACCGACGGCGGCTTGGGTGGCGCCTGCACGTGCTTGGCCATGAGCGTGAAGGGCCCGTCGGCATCCGACGCGGTGAACGGAGGCTGCCCGACCACCAGCTCATAGAACATGATCCCGGCCGAATAGAGGTCGCTCCGACCGTCGACCTTGCTCGACGCGACCTGCTCCGGGGACATGTACTGCGGAGTTCCGACCGTGGTCCCGGTCTTGGTCGCTGTGCCGCCGACGCCGGTGTCATCGAGCAGGCGCGCGATCCCGAAGTCCGTGACCTTGACAATCCCTTCGTCCGAGATGAGCACGTTCTCTGGCTTCATGTCGCGGTGCACGATCGCGTGGCGGTGCGCGTAGTCGAGCGCCTGCAGGACTCCGTGCATGACAGCGAACACCTGTGGGGGCGGAATCTCGGACTGGTTCATCCAGTCGCGCAGGGAGCGGCCTCGGATGAACTCGAGGACCAGATAGTTGATGTTGCCCTGCAGCTCCATGTCATGGACCTGGACCAGGTTCGGATGGCTGGTCCGCGCCATGACCTGCGCCTCTTGCAGGAAGCGTTTCAAAGCGACCGGATCGGCCGACTGGATCAGCTCCTTGATCGCGACCTCGCGCCCCAGACCAGGCTGCTCGGCCAGGTAGACGGTGCCCATCCCGCCTCGGCCGAGCTCACCTTTGAGGCGGTACTTGCCGATGTAGCCCTCACCGGGAACGTGGGGCGGCGTCGGATCCCCGGCTGCATGCGCGGCGGGGACCCCAAAAGCTGGCGGCGGCGTCGCGGGCGGGGGAACCGGGATCAACCGCATGGTGGCCGCGTAATCCCCGCCGAACGACGGCGGCGTGGCGGAAGACGCGGCTTCGGCGGAGTGCTTCGGCGCGTCGTTGTCGTCAGGCTCCGGCGCCCACTTGGGGACCGGCGGCCCCGAAGGAGATTTGTCCGGCTGACCGGAATCCGCCATCTGGTGGCGAGCCTAGCAGAGTGAGTTCGAAGTCAGTGCCGAGCTGGCGAACTCCTTTCGGATATGGCGTTTTGGAGGGATTACGTCGATAATCGGGCCCGCAGCAGCCAGCCAACAGGAGGAGATTGATCCATGTCGCAGATGCCCCCGCCGCCCCCAGGCCAGCCGGCCCCCATGGGCGGAACGCCGGCCACCGGGGCCAGCAACGCGAAGACCAACGTCATCCTGGCTTATCTTTTGTGGTGGGTCACCGGAATCATCTTTTTGTTCGTCGGTAAGGACGACCCGGACGTCAAGTGGAACGCCGCCCAGTCGGTAGTCGTGCTTGGTGGTCTGTGGCTGATCTCGACGATCCTCTACATCATCTTCTTGCCGCTTGGCGCCATCGTCTGGATCGTGGGCCTCGTGTACTGGATCATCTTCTTGGTGGGCGCCTTCAACTACAAAGGCGGGCGCATCGCGGCGCCAGGAATCGGCCAGTTCACAGACCAGCTGACAGACCAGCTCGCGAACGCCGTCAAGTAACCAAGACCGCTGCCAAGGCCCTGCCCAAAGGCGGGGCCTCTTTTTCTTTAGGGCTCGGCGGTCAGCTGGTCCAGCGCGCGCTCGATTCCCCCGCGCAGATGGTCGCGCTCTTCGCGCAGGCGGGTGATCTCGGCCCGCGCCGAAGCGAGCTGGTAGCGCAGCCTCTCCACCTCATCTTTCAGCTCGTTCAGCTCCCGCGTCCGCCGATCAGGCCCACCGACGCCCGCCTGCGCGTCCGCCAGCTCGAGCTTCAGTCGTTCGACGGCGACCTTGAGCTCGCGGCGCTCCGCGAGAAGGTCCTGGACGAGAGACTCAGACGGCCTGGTCTGCTCTTTCGACATAGCGACAGAGGCCAGGTTGAAACTCGCGGAGGCGCAGATGCTCCATCTCGCCGCGCAGGAAACGCGCTTTGATCTCCAGGCCGCGGATGCCCTTCGTCGTCTCGTATGGGAAGCGGTAGAGCTTGCCGGAGTCGACGAGGAGACAGACGGCAAGCCGTTCGCCGTCCTTCTCGATGACATGCTTGTAGCAGGGAACGGTGCGGCGCGCGATGTCCATCTTCTTGAACCCGCCGACCGTGCCCGCCAGGACGTCGATTGGGCCACGCATCTCTCGCTGAATGCTAATTCAGGAGGGAGAGCTGTTCGGGTTCCGGCGGTGGTTTGAGGATTACGCGCCTGCGGTCCGCAACTCCGTGATGCGAACGCAGGTGCGACACCTCGCGCATGGTCTTCTCGCCAAAGGCCGTGGGCAGGTAAGCGCGGTCGCGGTAGGCCTGCTCGTAGCGCGGCAGCAGCTCGGGCCAGTGGCGCGCGAGAACGGAGAGGAAGTGCTCCCGCGTGCCGTCCTTGAGGTGCAGCATGCCCGCCCACAGTCCGGTCGCCCCGGCAGCCCGCGCGGCCTTGACGACCTCCTCGAGCAGCTCAGGCCGGTCGGACAGGCCCGGAAGGATGGGCGCCATACCTACGCCGACGTCGATGCCCGCGGCCACAAGCTTCTCGATGGCGCGCAGCCGCTGCTTGGGATGGGCGGTGCCCGGCTCGGTCTTGCGCCAAATGTCGTCGTCGAGCGTCGGGATGCTGAAGGTGATGTGCAGGTCAGCACGGCGCGCGAGGTCGGTCAGCACATCGATGTCGCGGACGATCATCGGGCCGCGCGTGATCATGGCCGCAGGGTTGGCGAAGTCGCCAAGCGTCTGCAGGCATTGCCTGGTAAGGCGGTAGCGGCCTTCCGCCGGCTGATAGGGATCGGTCGCGGCGCCGATGACTATGGTCTCTTTCCGCCACGACCGGCGCGACAGCTCGCCGCGGAGAACGGAGGCGACGTTGACCTTGATCCGGACCGTCCGGCCGTAGCGGTCGTCAGATGGCCGATCGGCGCGGAGCTCGAATGCGCGGACATAGCAAAAGGCGCAGCGGTGCTCGCAGCCGGTGTAGGGATTCAGCGACCACGCGAAGCCCATGTTCTTGACGGGGTTCAGGGCCGATTTGCATTGGACCTCGACGTATTCGACGTCTGCCAGCCGAGGTTCAGGAGCGGCCATCCCCCCAAGGATAGAACAAACGTTCGCCTACGTTCAGGCCATATTCAGGCTCCCGCCAGCTTGATGTCGGAATTCGGCGCCTCGCCGATGGGCCGGCCCTTGCGCAGCCTTCGACGCGGCCGCAGCAGCGACGACGGACAGAAGTCGTTGAGCACGCACTCCTCGCAGCGCGGACGCCGGGCGTCGCACACGCGCCGGCCGTGCAGGATCAGGCGGAGGGAGAGCCCTGTCCAGTCCTCCTTCGGCACCATCGCGCAAACCTGATACTCGATCTTCACGGGGTCACGCGTCGCCACCAGCCCGAGCCGGTTGGTCAGCCGAATCACATGGGTATCGACCGCGAAACCTGGCGAATCAAAGCCAGCGCCGAGAATCACGTTCGCGGTCTTGCGACCGATCCCGGGAATCTTGACCATGTCCTCCATCGTCGTCGGGACTTCGCCCCCGAAAAGCTCGACAAGGGCACGGCTCGCGGCGAGGATCCGCATTGTCTTCAAACGGAAGAACCCGGTTGGTTTGATCAGCTTTTCGACCTCTGAGGGATCGGCCGCCGCAAGGTCGTGCGCTGTTGGGTAGCGACGGAAGAGCTCGGGCGTCACCAGGTTCACCGAGCGATCGGTCGTTTGCGCGGAAAGAATCGTCGCGATCAGCAGCTGGAACGGGTTTTCATGCGACAGCTCGGTCGCCGCGGTGTAGAGATCTTGCAGCCGCTCGACGGTCAGCTTGGCCCGCGTGCGGGCACCGCGCGGTGGCGCCGGCGACTTCCACGAAGGCTCGCGTTTAGGAGCCAAGCAGCCTGCGGGTCACCTTCGCGATCTCGTTTCCTTCGGCGCGTCCCGCCAGACGCGCGGTCGCAGCTTTCATGACGAGCCCAAATCCCTTTGGTCCGTCCGGCTTGACCTCCGCGATGACAGCTCGCACTTCCGCTTCGATCTGATCCTCGCTCAGGGACGCTGGGAGGTAATCGCGCAAGACACGCATCTCAGCCTCTTCGCGGCTCGCCGATTCCTCGCGACCCGCCTTCCGGTAGACCTCGATCGCCTCTTCTCGTCTCTTGACTTCCTTGCGAGTGACCCTGACCACGAGGTCGTCATCGATCCGGCCCGAAGCGCCACCCTCCTTGCTCGCCCTGACGAGCTCACTCTTGAGCAGGGAGAGCGTGCCCAGGGCCACGTCGTCGCGCTGCCGGCGGGCATTGATCATTTCTGACTCGATGCGGTCGTAAAGGGCCATTCCGGCGATTGTAAACACGGACCGATCCCCGATAATCGGCGCCTATGGCCTACCTCATAGCCGGGCCGCTGGTCGCCCTGGTGGGGATCGTGGCGGTGTTTTTCGTGATGCGGAGGAAATCGGTCGAGAAGCGCTCGATGTATTCGGCACGCCGCTCACAGATCGAGCACAAGGTCCGCGCCGCGCGACAGCGCACGCTTACCCCGCGGGGCCACTCAGAGCGGCCCGCCGAAGAGACCACCGCGGCCGCAGGCGCATACGCACCCACCCAGGTCCAGCAGTCGGTCACCTATGAGGCTCCGGCATACGAGCCGCCGCCTGCGGCTGCACCCGCCGCGCCACCCGCTCGGCCCGAACAAGCTCCGGCGCCACCCCCTTGGGAGACGACAAGCGCTCCGCAGCCCGCTTCGAGCTTCGACTATCCGGCTGCTCCGGCACAGCCTGCCTATACGCCGCCCGCGCCGGAGCCGTTCCGACCCGCGCCCGAGCCGACTCCGATGCCGGCCCCGAGCGATCAATCGTGGACACCGGCGCCAAGCCCCGCAGCAGAACCCGTGGCGAAGGTCGAGCCGGCTGCGCCCGCGACCTCCGGAACGGCCGCGGGAGCATGGTCCGTCGTCAGCATGGACAAAGAGCCTGTCACCCAGGGCGGCGGCAAAAAGAAACGAGACGGCGGCGCCACGGGTTCGTGGCAGCTCGCGTCGGGTGATGCGCCCAACCTGGATGCCGAAGAGCCGGTCGCGAGGGGATCGACGGCGACCGTGATGGCCGTCGCTCAGTATGCGGTGCTCGTGGTCGGGCTTGTCATGGTCCTGATCGGCGTGCTCGTCATGGTCGCCAACTCACACGTCACCTAAAACAGCGCGCGCGAGCGTGCGGCCGCCGTCGCGCATGACGGTGTCGCACACGACGACCCGGTAGCCCAACGCCTCGATTGCCGGCGCAAGTCTGCGGTCGCGCTGGTCGAGCACGAACCCTGCCGCCACATCGCGGTACATCCGCGCAACCTCGACCGGATCCGGGTCACGGCCGAGCGCGCGCATCATCTCCACGGTGGGACCCTTCAGCGCGATGCCGCCGACGATCGGCGTGACGGCCACGGTGCGATCGCGCCGGAGACTTTCGCGCATCAGCTCGAGGATCGGGGCGATCGAGATGAGCGGGTTCGACGGGCCGATGATGACGCGGTCCGCATCGTCCAGCGCTGCCGAGACTTCCGCACTGGGCCGTGCATCAGCCATCCCGGCGAACGCTATTGAGTGGAGCGCGGGCTTGAGTCGTTCGCGGACGTAATACTCCTGAAACGAAAGCTCCCCCTGTTCGGTGGTGAAGCGGGTACGCACCACCTGGTCCGTCATGGGAATCACGCGCGCAGTCGCGCCCAGCCGGCGGCACAGCTCGAGCGAAGTCTCCGTCAGCGAGCATCCCCGGCCCAGCATCTCTGTGCGCACGAGGTGAGTCGCGAAGTCGCGATCGCCGATTCGAAACCAGGTGTTCTCGCCGGCGCGAGCAAGCCCGTCGAGGACATGAAACGTATCGCCCATGACGCCGTAACCGGCCTCGTCGTTGAACATGCCGGCCAAGCGGTAGATGACGGCATCGATATCTGGGCAGACGCGAAGTCCCCAGAAGTCGTCGTCGTCGGCTGTGTTGGCGATGACTGTCAACACGTGCTCCGGCGCGATGGCCTGGATGCCGGCGGCGAGCACCGCGCCACCAGTGCCGCCGGCGAGAACGACGACTCTCAGCGGAACAGGTCCTCCGCGGACGGCCGGATCAGGTCTTGGCCGGTGCCGCTGCCTTTCAGCTCGAGGCCGCGGACGATGACCGCGGGTGTGCGAGCCGTCTTGCCCATCACCAGGCCCGCGCTCGCGGCGATGTCGTCCGCGACGGCAAGCACAGTTGCGTGCAGCGGCTGGCCCGCGTCGTCTGGCGTGCCACGGAGGTCGATCGCGGCCGGCAAGCCGGCCACGCCAAGCGCGACGTTGACGATGCCCAGCCGCCACGGCCGCCCGAACGTGTCCGAGACGATGACTCCCACGACTACCCCGGTGAGCTCCCTTAGGCGATCCCAGAGCCGGCGCGCGCTGGCGTCCGGGTCCGTCGGAAGCAGCGTGAGCACTCCGGCGCCGGTGTTGGAGTGGTCAACCCCGGCGTTCGCGCAGACGTAGCCCTGTCGCGTCTCTGTGATCAACACCCGCTCCGAGCGCAGCACCCGGACGCTCTCGTCGAGCACGACCTGCACCATCCGCGGATCCGGGGTCGCGATGAGGTGGGCCGCGATCCGCAGCGCGTCGTCGCCCGCTATGACGTCCTCGAGCCGGACGACGCGGCCTTCGGACTTCGAGACGACCTTCTGAGCGACGACAAGCACGTCGCCCGGCTGCAGAGTTGAGTGGGCTGAGATCAGCTCGCCCAGATCGTCTCCGGGCTTGACTTCGGGCAGGCCCTCGACGCCGATCAGCTCGATTCGCTTCACACCGCGCGGCTGAGGCGCGCGAGGTCCGAGGGTTCGTCGAGGTCGAGCGCCATCGCGTCCGAGTGATGGATCACGAAGCGGACGCCGCGCGACTCCGCGTCGTCGCGGAACTTGGTCAGCGAGTCATCGCCGAAATGGAGGCCGATCGCGTCGGGGGGTCGGATGTAGAGGGCGTTGGTGCCGCCACGGCCGATCGCGGGAGCGGCCACGACGACCGGCGACGCGTGCCGGCCCGCGGAATGGAGCAACTCGCGAACTGAATCCACGGTTACCAGCGGCAGATCGCTGGAGAGGATCAGGACCGCCTCGGCGCCCTTCTCCACGGCCCGATTGATCCCGCGCCGTGCGGCCACGTTCTGACCCTCCTCACGCGGCTCGACCAGAACCTCGGCGCCACGGGCAGCCGCCATCTCGGCCACTTCCGCGCCCCCGGCGACGACCAACACGCGGTCCCCAGCCGCGGCCGCCTCGACCGCTCGCCGTGCGTTGCGCCGCGCGAGCGCACGCCGAGATTTGGCCCCCATCGCCGGTTGGAGCCGCTGCTTCGCGGTGTCGAAGTCCTTGATCAGGACGACCACCCACGTCTTCATGACCATTGCTTACGAATCCTCGGCAGGATCTGCGAACCATAGAGCTCGAGGAAATGCGCCTGACCATCCCCTGGTGCATGAAAGACGAGATGGTTGAAACCGAGATCGAAATACGGCCGGAGCTGTTCGATGTGCTCCTCTGGGTCGCTCGCGACAAGCCAGCGACGGTGAGCGACGTCTTCGACGGTTGTGGCCAGACGCTCCATCTCGCGTGGGTCGTCGACACCGGCCTTGGATTCAGCTGGCAGCGCGAGGGCGGCCCAGATCTTCGTATCCTCCATTGCCCGGTTGCGATCAGTGTCGTAGGACACCTTGACCTCGATCATCTTGTCGAGCTCGTTCCCGTCGCGGCCTGACTCTTTTGCTCCATCGGCGAATGACGGGAGCAACTGCTCCGAGTACAGCTCCATTCCTTTCCCGGAGGTACAGATGAGGCCGTCCCCGCCACGACCTGCGTACTTCGCGACCTGTGGCCCGCCCGCGCTGATATAGATCGGGATCGGTGTCGCGGGCCGGTCATAGATCGTGGCGTTCTTCGTGTGGTAGTACTCGCCGTCGAACGTCACCGACTGCTCGGTCCAGAGCTGGCGAATGAGCCGCACCGCCTCGCGCAGCCGAGCGAATCGCTCGCGATTGTCCGGCCACTTGATGCCGAGAGCGCCCTCGTTCAGGTGCTCGCCCGTGCCGACGCCGAGGATCATCCTGCCCGGATGTAGCACGCCCAGGGTGCCGAACGCCTGGGCCACGATCCCGGGGTGGTAGCGAAAGGTGGGCGTGTTGACCGATGTGCCCAACGCGACCCGAGTCGTGCGCTCTCCAACGGCCGCGAGCCATGAGAACGCGAACGGCGCGTGTCCATCGGAATGCCGCCACGGCTGGAAGTGGTCGCTGACGAACACCGAGTCGAAGCCATTGTGCTCGGCGGCGACCGCGAAGTCGAGGAGCTCGCGCGGACCGAACTGTTCGGCCGACGCCTTGTAACCGAGGCGTAACTTCGGCTTCATGAGCGCCGGCTGTAGCGCTTCCAGCTGAAGGCGACACCGCTGATCGCCGCCGCAACCACGACCACCACCAGCGCGATCAGGCTGTGACTGTCGAAGTTTGCGATCCCCGCCGCGGTCAGCAGGACGAGGGCACCGACCGCGATCAGCATCATCACGACGAGCACGATCGCCCGGTGCAGCTTCACGCGGGTTAGCTTACCGAGCGTGGGTAAAGGGCAAGTTTTGCGCGTGGGTTCGGTGACCTCGACGCAGGACATCGCTCGCGAGCTGCCCGTCGGGTCAATCGTGGTCGCCGATCACCAGAGCGCCGGCCGCGGGCGGCTCGACCGTCGCTGGGAGGCGCCACCGGGCACGGCGCTGCTCGTGTCTTTCGTGCTGGCGAGGAACCGGAACCCGGTACTCAGCCTCGCCGCCGGCGTCGCGGCGGCCCAGGCGTGCGGCCCCAACGTCCGCCTGAAATGGCCCAACGACCTGCTGCTCGACGATCGCAAGCTGGGTGGGATCCTCGTCGAAACGAACGAGGACAAGGCGATTTGCGGCGTCGGCGTCAACCTTTCGTGGGCTCCCGCTGGAGCGGCCCGCCTGGAGCAGCCGCGCGACGAGGTCCTGGAACGCCTACGCATTGAGATCGACCGCTGGACTGCAGCGCCCCAGGATGCCGTGCTGGGTCGATGGCGTGAGCTGTCGGCGACGCTGGGCCGGCGCGTCCGGGTCGAGCTCGCGGGTCAGACCACAGAAGGAATCGCACGCGACATCGGGCCGCTTGGTGAGCTGATCGTCGACGGCGAGGCCTTCGTCGCGGGAAGCCTCACGCACCTATGAGTTGCGCGATTTCGGGAAGCACCTCGCCAGAGCGTCCGTGGATCACGATCTCGGCAAGGCCGTCGAACGGGGTCGGCTCGGCGTTGACCACGATCATCCGCGCGCCGGACCGGACCGCGATCAGCGGGATCTCGGCGGCCGGATATACGACGAGCGACGACCCTACGACCAGAATCACGTCCGCCACGCGGGCCAGCTCCAGGGCTTCGTTGACAGCGTCCACCGGCATCGGCTCCCCGAACAGGACGACCGTCGGTTTGAGCACCCCGCCGCCGCAGCTCTTGCACCGCGGCGGCATCTCGAGGTCGAGCCTTGCCTGAACGTCCGCGCGAGACTCCCGGGCTCCGCACTCAAGGCACTCGACGGTCCGTCCCGAACCGTGCAGCTCGATAACCCTTCGGCTCTTGGCTGCCTGATGGAGACCGTCTGTGTTCTGGGTGATCACGGCGACCAGACGCCCCGCCGTCTCCATCGCGGCCAGAGCTTCGTGGCCCGGGTTGGGCCTGGCCGCCAGGGCGATGTTGCCGCGCTCTTTCGAGACCTGCCAGTAAGAGGCGGGATCGGCCAGGAAGGAGTCGATCGACGAGACCTTCACTGGGTCGTATTTGGTCCACAGTCCCCCCTCGCCGCGAAAGGTCGGGATGCCGCTCTCGGCGGAGACCCCGGCCCCGGTCAGCGCCACGGCTGTGCTCGCTCCGCGAAGGAGCTCAGCTGCGCGGTCAACCATCACGCGAAGACGGACTGCGTCGAGTAGAGGCCTTTCTTGGCCGAGTACGCCGCGGTCGCGGTGTCAGTCGGCATCGACACCCACGGCGAGGTCTTGTCTTCGCGGATCGCGGTGACCTTGAGGATGCGGAACGTCTCGGCCGACTTGCCCTTCAGCTGAAGGCCAGGCATCTCGTCGACGGCGATGTACTCGGAGCACGCCTCGTACGTCGGCCAACCGACCAGGACATGAAACGCCGGAGCTGCGCTGCAGAAGCGCGCACCCGTATTGACGGTGTCTCCCAGTGCCGTGTACTGCAAGCGGTCCTCGCTGCCCATGTTGCCGACCACCGCTGGACCGGTGTTGATCCCGATCCCCCAGCCGATCGGGGGTAATCCTTTCGCGGCCAGCTTCGCCTGCACGGCCGCGGCGTTGTTGATGAGGTCATAGGCACAGCGGACCGCAAGCAGCGCGTGATTCGACTGCGGCAGCGGTGCATTCCACAGGGCCATGATCTCGTCGCCGACGTACTTGTCGATCAGCCCGTCCCACTTGAGGATCAACTTGCTCATATCGTCAAGGTAGACCTGGATCACGGCGAGCACGTCGTCCGCCCGCATCGTCTCCGACATGGTCGTGAAACCCCGAATGTCCATGAAGAGAGCGGTGATGTCGCGTCGCTCACCCTTGGAGATCAAATCGTCGACCGACCGTGTTGCCGCCAGCTGCTGCGCGACGCGCGGGTCGATGTAGTGGCCGAAGATTCGCTCCACTTTCCGCCGTTCACGTTCTTCGAGCACGTAGCGTGCGCCGAGGGAGAAGATCGCGCCGAAAACGATCGCGAGCGGCGCGTACAGAGGGTCGGAAAGGTAACCCAGCCGCCCGAGCCCATAGATGCCCGCGAAATAGGCGCCCAGGATGGAGGCGGTGAGGATCATCCCGAGTCGGAACGGGAGCAGGTAGACGATGAGGCCGACGAGCATCCCCAGCATCAGGATCACCAGCTTTGTCGATGCGTCGGGCTGGACCTGCACGTACCGGTCCTGAAGGATCGTGCTCATGGCGTCGGCCTGGATCCGATAGCCGTAGTTCTGGTTGTCGAGCATGCAGCGTGGCCGGAACTCAGGGCAGAAGCTCGCGTTGTGGACGAAATCGACAGGCTGTGAATAGACGTCACCCGCGTCGATGACCTTGGCGCCGACGACCACTATGTGGTTGGTGATCAGGTCGGGTCGCGGGCAGCCACCCTGGAAGATCTGACCGTAAGTGCAGGTCGGTCCGGTTCCGCGGGTGAAGTTGATGAGCATCTGGTTGTTGACCATCGGTATGCGGTGGGAACCGAACTGGGTGACCGCACCCTGCGTGGTTAGGGCGTCGGTGATGCCTTGTGAGATCCTCAGCGCCTGCAGGAACGCCGGCTCCTGGCTCTCGTTCTCGTCGCAGGTGCGTTCAGGTCTGAGGGAGACGCCGCGCACTGCGTTGGCATGGTCTGGAACGCCAAAACTGCGCTCGCCGATCAGTTCGCCTTGCTCGAATTCAAGGAGTGGCCTCTGATCAGCGGTGCACACCGCGACGAGCTTGCTCGCCGCCGCCTTGAGCGCTTGCTTGAGCCGGCCGTTGGTCTCTAGACCCGTCTCTCGGTCGAGCCCTGTCTCGACGTTGAGCGGAACGTCGAACAGAATCACGGAGGGATGGAGGCTCATCAGGTAGTTGATGACCTGAGCGTGATAATCGTTCGAGACAAGGGGGAAGCCGCCGAGGTTCTGCGCTGAGGTCTGGTCGATCGCCACGAGCGTGATCCGTGGATCGGGAGCCGGAGCCGGAAAGAGGCGATCTTGCCCGTTGTCGAATGCTCCGCTCGTAACGCCGGTTTGAGCTAGAGCAATGACCAGGATGCCCGCGATCACGCCTGCCAGGGCGAAGCGCCAGGCGAGGCGCCAATCGCCAACCCTCTCGCGGACCATGTCGCCGGTATGTTAGGAGTCGTGGCCCAAGCAATCCCTCAACCACGCCGCGCCCTCGCGCTGTATGTCGCAGCGGGCGCCGTGTTCGGCACCATCGGCGCGCGCGGACTCACGGTGCCTCTGTACGCGCACGATCTCGGCGCGAGCCGGTTTGAGGTCGGCGCGCTCTTCTCGGTGGCCACGATCGTCGCCGCGTTCCTTGCCCTGCCCGCCGGAGTCCTGGTCGACAAGTTCGGTGTCCGGACTCTGCTCGGGGTATCGCTGGTTCTGACCGCCGTCTCGCAGGTCGCCACCGCCGCCACGCCCGAGGTCGCCCCGCTCTTCCTGTGGCAGATCATCGGCGGGTTCGCTGCCGGGATCCAGCAGTCGGCGATCTTCAGCGCCGTCACCGAGTCGGTGTCGCGCGCTCGCATGGGGCGAGCTATGGGTTGGCTCACTTTCTCGATGCAGTCCGGCTTCTTTCTTGGCCCGGCGCTGGCCGGGCTCGCCTTGACCTGGATCGACGTGCGAGCCGACATCGCTGTGACCACGGCGCTGCTGGTCGCCGCGATCCCAGGGGCACTGGTCGCCAGCAACACGAGGCAGAACGCGGGGCAAGGCCTTTCTATCCGTGAGCCTTTGCGGGCACTCCTCCGCCAGCCGGCCTTCACCCCGGTCGCCATCTCGCTCCTGGGGATGACTCTCACTTGGGGCACCTTCAACGCGTTCGTCCCGATCTTCGGCAAAGAGCAGCTCGGTCTGCCGAGCGCTCAGGTGGGCTACCTGCTCGCCCTGCAGGCCGTGATCAACGCCGTCTCGCGAATCCCGGGTGGGTGGCTCGTCGATCGAGCGCGCCGTCGCTGGCCGCTCGTGCTGGTCGGCGCCGCCGGCTGGTGCACGACGGTCGTGATCTTTGGCCATCTCACCGGCTTCCTGCTGCCTGCGATCCTGCTGGTCATCGGAACCCCATTCATCGCGTTGAGCTTTGTCGCGATCGGCGTTGTGTTTGCCGACCTCTCGACCGGTTCCACGCGCGGGGTCACGATGGGGATGTATGGCACCGTCCTGTTCGGCGGGCTGTCGGTCGGACCGCTGGTCTTCGGCCCGATCGTCCAGGGCTATGGTTACGCAGCCGGGTTCACGGCGTGCGCGGTAGCGGCGATGGCGCTTGTTCTAGTGACGGCGATGATGCAGAGCGACCGTGTTCGCCGGCGTAGCGCGCAAGCACCTCTTGGTGACTCGGAAACGCAATCTGCGGCAGCGCGTCAGGCGTAAACACCCGAACCTCGAGCATCTCTGGCCCGGCGCTCATCGTCTCACCGTCGACGAGCCTCCCCCGATAAGCGATGCCGATAATGCTGGAGGCTGTTGTCTTCGGAACGTGATACGTGCCGATCAGCTGAGTGAGCTCGATCCGAGCCCCGATTTCCTCGAGACACTCACGAGCCGCGGCCGTCGCCGGGTCCTCGTCGTCGTTGACGAATCCGCCCGGCAGACACCACAGGCCGCGACCCGGCTCGATCGCACGACGCCCGAGCACGATGCCGCCAGCGGTTTCCACCACCACGGCCGTGGCCACCTTCGGATCGTGCCACAAGACAAACGAGTCGTTTGGGCAGACCTCGTGCTCGCGACCTTCGATGAGCTTCGTGATGAGCGGCGCACCGCAGTTGACGCAGAAGTGACCGGCCACTTCCGCGGAGCTTAGACCGCTTCGACCTCGGGCTTGGTCATATGGGATTTGGGCGCCGGGCCCTTCATGTCCGCGACGCGCACCTGGTTGCGGCCGCCCTGCTTGGCGGCGTACAGCGCCTGGTCGGCGCGGTCGATCAGCTGCGTGAAAAGCGTGGCGTCGTCCGTGGCCGCCACGCCGACGCTGATCGTCAGGTTCAACCCACCGGGGAAGGTCGAGGCTGCGACCTTGGAACGGATCCGTTCCGCCAGCACCCGCGCGCCTGATTCCGTCGTCTCGTGGAGGATCAGCGCGAACTCCTCGCCGCCATAGCGCGCGCAGACGTCAGACTCGCGGGCACCTCCTTTCAGGATTTGGGCAAGCTCCGCCAGGACGGCGTCGCCGTTGAGGTGGCCATAGGTGTCGTTGACCTGCTTGAAGTGGTCGATGTCGATCATCACGAACGCAATCGCGTTCTTATGGCGTCGCGCGCGCTGCATCTCCTTGAGAAACTCCTGGGCCAGCGCGCGCCGGTTGGGCAGCTTGGTCAGCTCGTCGGTGAGGGCGTTCTCCTCCTGCGCCTGGAACAGCTGCGCGTGACGGATCGCGATCGCCGCCTGCGACGCGACACCGTTCAGCAGGTCGGCCTGGTCCTCGGAGAGCTCCCGCCAGGCGTTCAGGTAGAGCTCCATCGCACCCATGAGCTGGCCCGAGCGCTGGATCGGCACGACCAGCGCGTGCTGGGGATGCCCGCCGAGCTCGAGCCCGGGCGCGGTGTGCTCGTCGAGCTTGACCACGAGCGGCCGCATGGCGCCTATCGCCGAGCTCAACGGCTCCTCGTCGAGCTTGCGCGTGCCGCCGCGGGCGCGGGTGGTCAGGTTGTACGAAGCCTCGCGATACATCTCGGCCTTGCCGGTGCGCACGAGGTACATGGCGCCGGCGACGGCGCCCATGATCCGGCCGGCGTGGGTCAGGGCGACGTTGAGGACTTCCTCCAGGGCGAGGGACGAGTTGACCGCGGAGGCGATCGCGAGAAGGAGCGCCGCCCTGTCACGCGCGCCGCTCTCGTCTGCCAGGGCCGCTTCCAGCTCACGCGCCGTACCGCGCTGTCGCATCAGGCTCACGGTGAGCAGGATGAAGGCAATGACGAAGAGGACCGACACGACCAGAAGGACTGCCGCGAGATCCAACGATTGCCTCCCGAAGGTGGGCTGAAGTTGCCATAGGTTAACGCCGGAAACTCAGAGTTGGTTCTCTGGCAGCAGGTGTGGGCGCCGCGTTACAAATGGCCTCGCGGGCTATACTCGGCCCGATCTGGAGCCGCTTTCTTTTGACGACCTTCCCCTCGGCGGCGAGTGGACGACCCGCCGCCGCACCGTCACCGAAGCCGAGATAGCGCTTTTCGCCGGCGTAGCCGGTGACTTCTCGCCGCTGACGATCGAGGCAGGCCGCGATGGCCCCCGACCCGCCCCGCCCGCCCTTGTCCTGGCGATGGCCGTCGGGTTGGGCTCGGTCGACATGCCGGTGCCGTCGGTGGCCGAGTGGGACTGGCTGAACTGGAAGTTCCCGCGCCAGGTCCACGCCGGCGACACGATCTACGCCCGCTGGACGCTGACCCAGAAGCGACCGCCACGGGGCGGGGCGACTACCTCAGTCATTGTCTGGAGGGTCGACGTGCACACCCTCGACGGGGCCCTGTGCGCCGAGGGCGAGATCGGGGCCAAGGTCAAGCGAAGCATGGCCGCCAGCCATCAGCGCTCCGCTTCGCCCGAGCCGGCAGCGCCCAGCAGCCCTGGGGCGCCGCGGCGGCGGAGACGGCGCTCACGCGCGAACGGGACGGCGATGCCTGAGCCGCCAGCGGTGGCCGCGCCCCCAGCTGCCAGCGCAAAGCCTGAGCGAGCGTCGGGTCCTGCCCGACGAAGACGTCGGCGGCGGTCGTCGGGCTCGGCCGAACGGGAAGAAGAGCATGAGCCGCGGGCGAGCCATGTGCCCGAAACTGCTCCTCCGCCCGCCATACCGACGCCGCAGGCGACCACCCCAGGACGCGCCAACCGCAGAGGCCTCGGCGGCGTGATCCGCCGCCTGCGCGGAAGCTCCTAGGCAACTCTTCCCCAGACACGTTCCCCGCTGGCGGGGAACCTGGCTCCAACTCCTCCCCACTTGTGGGGAAGTCCCGGCCGAAGGCCGGGGATGGGGCTGTGGGGCAGTCCCGGCCGAAGGCCGGGGATGGGGCTATGGGGAAGTACCGGCCGCAGGCCGGGGATGGGGCGACCCAAGGCTCCCAGCTAAGCCGGGGCGTCCAAGGCTTCCAGGTATTCGATCACCCGGCGCGTGAGCTGGCTGGGGGTCGAGGCGCCGCTCGTCACCCCGACCTTCCGCATCCCCTTGAGCCAGGCGACGTCAAGATCCTCGAGCCTGTCCACCAGGTACGCCGGCTTGTGACCAAGCTTTTTGACCACCTCGACCAGCCTCAGCGAGTTCGATGAGCGCGGGCTACCGACGACGATCACGAGGTCTACCTCTTTGGCAGCCTCCACCGCCGCTTCCTGGCGCTCCTGCGTTGCGCGGCAGATCTCGTTGTAGACCTCGGCCTGCGGGTATCTCGCCTTGACCCGGCCGATGAGGTCCTCGGTGTCCCAGACCGATAGCGTCGTCTGGCAGGTGACGGCGATCCGGTCGCCGGTCAGCTGGAGCGTGTCGATGTCCTCGGGTTCCTGGACGAGGTAGACACGGCCCGGCGCCTCGCCGACCACGCCTTCCGGCTCAGGATGTCCCTTGCGACCGATGTACACGACCTCGTAACCCTTGTTCGCAAGGTCCGCCACCAGCTCGTGCGTGCGAACGACGTCGGAGCACGTCGCGTCGACCGGCTTCAGGCCGAGCTCGACGGCGCGCTGCTTGACCTGCGGCGAAACGCCGTGCGCGGTGAAGATGACCGTGCCGTCCGTGATGTGCTCGAGCCCGGCGAGCCGGTCGGGCTGGTCGACGAGCGCGATGCCCTGCTTTTGCAGGTCGTCGGTGGCGTGCGTGTTGTGGACGAGCATGCCGAGCATGTGAACCGGGCCTTCGGTCTCCTCGCGCACGCGCTTGGCGATACGGAAGGCGTCCACCACGCCGTGGCAGTACCCGCGCGGCGTGATCTTGATGACTTCCATGTGGCTCCGAGTCTACGTGAGATGATTTCGCCCACCATGGCCGTGGCGGCCGCCGGCTCGATCATTTCTGAACGCGCGGCGTTCGCTCGGGACGCTCGGGTTGCTCGTTCTGCAGCGCTGGTCCTGGACACCATCGTCTTCGGCTTCATCACGTTCATCGTGAACAGCGTCTACGGGGTTACGGAGATCACGTCCAGCTCGATCTCGGCGAGCGGGACATTCATGACGACCACGACCGCGGTCGCGTGGCCCTGGTTGACCCTGCTCGGCATGCTCTACTTCGCGATCCCGGAGGCGATGTTTGGTGCCTCGCCCGGCAAGTACTGGATGAGGCTGAGGGTCGTTCGCCTTGACGGGCGGCCTCTCGGGCTCAATGAGGTCATCGTCCGTAACCTGCTCAAGCCGATCGATTTCCTGCCGATCCTGTACCTGCTCGGCGGATTGCTGGTGCTCGGCACGCCAGGGTCGCAGCGGATCGGCGACCTGGCCGCGGGCACCACAGTCATGTATCAACATCGCGCTCTCGAGCCCGGCGCCACACGCCACGCAAGTCGAACCGCCAGGAGGATTCTCGTCGCCACGTTGCTGACGGCGCTGTTGTTCACTGCCGGATTCGACTACTTCGGGCGACCGCCGCTGGTGATCGACGGGATGTTCAAGGAACACGAGTTGTTGAGCCGCGACCTTACGAGCTACTCGCTGGGGCAGCCGACCTGGGGCCTTGGCACCGCTCGTTATCCGATCACCGGGGACACCGCGACCGCAAAGTGCAAGGGGGAAATCGAGCTCACATGGGCGGCGTTCGGTTGGGCCGGATCGAGTGGCGGTATGGTCTGCGAGCCTTAGCCGATACCCGCGAACAGGTCGGGTTCCGGAAGCTCGGAGCCCCGCTTGCCGCGCACCAGCTGGTAATACTCGGTGCCAAACGCAAGCTCGTAGATCTGGTCCTGCATGGTCGCAAACCATGAGTTCGGGTCGTTCTGGCTCAGGTGGGCGCGGAACGCTTCGCGCTTCCGTTCGACGTAGTCGTGCACGTCAACCTTCGTCGTGACGAGCTCGTCCGGGGTGCCGGCGACACGCATGTTGCCGCTCATGGCCCGCTGCGCCTCCTCCGGCATCTGCTGCACGAACGCCTCCATCATCGAACGCGGGATCGCGGTGTAGTAAAGCTTCTTGATGGCAAGGCCTTCCTTCCCCACAAGGTCGAGCGCCGCGTTGGTCACGAAGTGAGCCTTGATGTGGTCCGGGTGGCCATACACGCCGTCCTCGGCGTACGTGACGACCACGTGCGGGCGCTCTTCGCGGATGAAGACCGCCAGCTTGCCCGCGGCCTCGTCGAGCTTTGCCTGGTGAAAGGAGCGAGGGTCTTTGTTGTCCGCGGTGTCGACCATGCCTGAGTCGCGATAGCCGAGAAATTCCTGGCGGTCGACGCCGAGGATCTCACT
This sequence comes from Chloroflexota bacterium, assembly GCA_005882115.1. GTDB lineage: Bacteria > Chloroflexota > Dormibacteria > Dormibacterales > Dormibacteraceae > 40CM-4-65-16. Next base: position 91,619 of record VBEG01000025.1, on the reverse strand, counting down.
TGCAGCCCTTAGCTCCTCGGTTCGGATCTCACCGAGTCGCGGCCGCGATGCAGTCTCGTCCATGTTGTAGATCTCACCGGCCTCACCCCGCGTGGCCGTGACCAGCACCACACGATGGCCATGCGACTTCGCCTTCATCATCACCCCTCCGGTCGAGATTGCCTCGTCGTCGGGGTGCGCGTGGACCAGCAGAAGGGTGGCCATCTATTTGAGCAACGCTTGGGCGAGCTGCTGGATTCCACCGTGGCCGGGTCCTGGAATCGTGCGGTCGGCGGCGGCGATCACCTCGGGCGGCGACCCCTCGACCGCCACGCCGAGGCCGGCCCACGCGATCATCGATGCGTCGTTGCGGCCGTCGCCCACAGCGACGGACTGGTCCTGCGTGATGCCCAGGCGCCCACACAGAAAACGTAGCGCGGATGCTTTGTCGCTCTGCGCGCTCGTGAATTCGAGGTATTCGGGCACTGACGTGGCCGCGTTCAGCCGGCCGCGCCATTCGGACCGTACCACCGGAAGCAACCTTTCCAGCACCTCGGGGCTGGACACGATCACCAGCTTCGGTGTCGTCTCGCCCATCCCCTGGTCTAGGTCCTCGACAACGTGGACCTGCATCCCCGCATGCGTCGCGTAGAGCTGAGCCTCTTCTCGGTCATGCTCGACGATGAGCTGATCTTCCCGATAGGCCTGCACGTGCAGGTTGCGCTTGCGCGCGAACCGGATCACCTCCATCGCGGTCTGGTGCGCGATTCCGTGCTCGAGCAACACGGTGCCGTCCAGGTTGCGGACCTGCGCGCCCTGGTAGCAGATGATCGGGCCCGCCAGGCCGAGCCGCTCCACCCACGGGAGCGCACCCGGAAAGGGCCGTCCGGTGCAGGCGATCACAGCGACTCCGGCGCCGACCAGGCGGTGGACCGCCTCGACGTCGCGCGGATCCAGCTCGAGGTGCAGGCCGAGGATCGTCCCGTCCAGGTCCAGGGCCAGGAGCCTGTAACGAAGGGCTAGAGCTATTTCTTGACCTCGGGGTTCACGAGGTTTGGCGGGCGGCCGCCGCGGACGGCCGTCGCCATGTTGCGCGCGGCCATCGCCGACATCTCGGAGCGCGTCCGCACCGTTGCGCTCGCGATGTGAGGCGCGAGGACGACGTTGGGCATCGCGAGCAGGCCCGGGTGGACGGCCGGCTCGCGCTCGTAGACATCCAGGCCGGCGCCCGCCAGCTTCCTGGCGTTCAGCGCCTCGACAAGCGCGGCCTCGTCGACGACCGGCCCACGCGAGGTGTTGACCAGGATCGCGTTTCGCTTCATGGCGTTGAACTGCGCCGTGCTGATGAGGTGCAGCGTCTCCTGGGTCAGCGGCACGTGGACCGAGATGAAGTCGGACTCCGCGATCAGGCGGTTCAGATCGACGCGGGTTGCGCCCAGTTGCTCTTCCGCCTCAGGCGGCAGCGGCTGTGGGTCGTAGTAAAGGACGCGCATGTTGAAGCCCTTGGCGCGATGGGCCACGCCGCGCCCGATGCGCCCGATTCCGACGATACCGAGCGTGGCGCCGAAGACGTCCTGGCCGAGCATCATGTCGATCGCCCAGCCTCGGAAGCGGCCGCTGCGAGTGAAGTTGTCCGCTTCGGCCACCCTCCGCGCGGCGGCCATGAGCAAGGTGAAAGCGAAATCCGCGGTCGCATCGTCGAGCACGCCCGGTGTGTTGGTGATCATCACCTTGCGCGCGGTCGCTGCCGGGACGTCGATGTTGTCGAAACCAACGGCGACGTTGCTGACACACTTGAGTCCCGGCGTGGAGAGGACCGTGTCGCGGATCGGATCCATGAGCTGGCTGACGATTCCGACGCAGCCCTCGGCGGCCTGGCGGATGCTGGCCTCGTCGAGCGGGCGGTCTGGCGGGTAGGCCACGACCTCGGCGGCCTCCGCGAGGATCGACGGGCCGGGATCCAGGATCGGATGCATCAGCAGGACCCGTGGCCGGCCAGCGGTGGTCATGGATTCAGTCCCAGCTCCTGTGCGATCGGCTTCAGGGCATCGCGGACGAACTCCACGTGCTCGTCGAAGGGTATACCGAGCACCTCTGCGCCCGCGACCAGCTCGTCTCGGTGCACGCCGCGGGCGAAAGCCTTGTCCTTCATCTTCTTGCGCACCGTGGATGCTTCGACCGCGCTCAACGACCTGTCCGGCTTGACCAAGGCACACGCGATGATGAACCCGCACATCTCGTCGACCGCGTAGAGAGCCTTCCGCGCGTTGCTGTCGCGCGCCACGTTGAGATAGTCGGCGTGCGAGGCGATGTCTTCGAGGATGTCCTCGGGCCAGCCTTTGTCGCGCAGCATCTGGATGCCGCGCATCGGGTGCAGGTCGAGGGTGGGACCCGATTCGTAGTCCCAGTCGTGGATCAGGCCGAGCACGCCCCAACGCTCCTCGTCCTCGCCGAAGCGCCGCGCGTAAGCGCGCATCGCGGCCTCCACGCTGCGCATGTGCCGGCGCAGCTGGTCGGATTTCGTCATCGACGTGACGAGCTCCCACGCCTCGTCCCTGGTGGGTGTGCTCACAGAATCTCCTTCAAGGCTGCGATCAGCGTTTCGTGCTGTTCGCGCGTGCCGACCGTGATCCGGACCCAACCGGCGATCGGCTCCCGATCGTAATGGCGGACCAGGATCTTGCGCTCGCGCAGCCCGGCGACGACAGCTGCCGCGGCCTTTGGAGGCTTCGCAAAGATGAAGTTCGTGGCCGAAGGAACGAGGTCGAACTCCATCTCAGCCAGCGCTCGGGCCAGCTCGCCACGGTTCTTGATCACCTCTTCGACGAGCTCGCGGTGATGATCTTCATCCTCGATCGCCGCCACCGCGGCGGCAATGGCCAGACGGTCGACGTTGTACGAGTCCTTGACCGAGCTCAGCGCCTCGATCACGTCCCGCGGACCCAGCGCGAAGCCGATGCGAAGGCCAGCCAGCCCGTACGACTTGGAGAAGGTGCGTAGGAGCACGACATTCTCGTGATGCTCGAGCAGCGGAAGGCAGGACTGCGGAGCGAAGTCGACGTATGCCTCGTCAATGGCAACCACCCCCGACGACACCGCGACCACGGATTCGACATCGGGCATCGGAAACAGCGCACCGGTCGGCGAGTTCGGGTTGACGATGAACTTGAGGGGAGCGGGGTCAGGCCCGAGACTGGGAGGCAGCTCCCACGGGAGCTCTGTGGGATGTGTGGACGGCTCGGCCTCGTGCATGCGGCAAAGCGGCTCGAGGAGCGGATAGGTCGGGGTCGGATAGGCAACGGTATCGCCGGCGCCCGCGAACGCGCGGAAGCACATCTCGATCAGCTCGTCTCCGCCATTGCCCGCGATCACCTGCGAGGGTTCGAGTTCGAATCGCCGGGCGATGGCCTCGCGCGCCGGCTGCGCGGTTGGGCTCGGATACAGGCGGAGCGAATCGGTCGCGGCAGCCTTGATCGCCTCGATCACCCTAGGCGAGGGCGGTAGCGGCGACTCGTTGGTGTTGAGCTTGACCCAGCCCTCACCATCCGGCGGCTGCTCGCCGGGCGTGTAGGCCTGGAACCCCTGGAGCGCCCGCCTTATGACGCTTTTCGACATTCGAGCAGAAAAGTTTCGAAGGCCAATCGCGGGCTGACGTTCTGCTCCAGGTAGCCGAGCGTGTCGTAGGAGAGCTCCAGCAACCTCGCCCAGCGTCCTTGCTCGCGGCCGCGGCTCGCCAGCATGCGGCGCCGAAGCTCGATCTGCCAGCTGGCGATCGCGAAAAGCGCGGGATCTTCCTCATCGCCTTCACTGCGCCGCCACCCCATCTGCTCGGAGTCGAGCTGCGCCGCGAGGTGCAGCGGAACGTCCGCGGGCGCGCCGAAGATTTCTTCCAAGCGCTGCGTCCACGAATGATGGAGCTCGATGACGCTCTCGTCGCTTGCCCTTCGCATCGCCCAGCCGGGGCGGCCGCTGGATAGATCGGCGAGCAGCTTCGCGCGCCCGGCATCGACGCCATGCGAACCGAGCAGCTTCTCGATCTCGGGCGCCGGCACGGGGTGGAAGAACAGGCGCTGGCATCGCGAAACGACCGTGGGAAGCACCACGAAGGGGTTGAGGCTCGGCGTCGTGAGCACGATGACCCGGTGGGGATGCGGCTCCTCGAGGGTCTTCAGCAGGACACCCTGGTCCTGGTCGCGGAGGCGGCCGACGTTGGTCACCACCGCGACCCTGCGCGAGCCGACGGCCGGCTTCAGGTTAAGGAACGCCTGCAGGGAAAGCTCGTGAAACTCGGGCGGTTTGTCGGGCAGGAGCCGGATCTCATTGATCGATAGTGGCTTGATCCGGTCGTCCTCCCAGTAGTCGGGATTTCGCTTCAGAGGAGCCTCTGGAAGCAGGGCTGAGGCGAGCGCACGCGCGGTGGCGGACTTGCCCAGGCCTGACTCGCCGACGAACAAGTAGGCGTGGGCGAGGCGGTCCGAATTGATCTGCGCTCGCAGCTGGTCCAGCGCTTGGCCGTGGCCGACGACGGCGCCGAACGGATCTGTCAAGGCGCCTGGTTGGGGGCCGGACGGCTCGCCGTGGCCTGGGCCTTGATCTCACGCTCCCGCTCGAGTCGTTGCGCGCGCCCCTGCAGCCAGACCTCGCGGATGCGTTGCAAGGCTGTGATGTTAGTCACGATCGCGAGCAGGAAGACGATTCCATACAGCCACCAGCCGCCCAGGAGCAAACCGATGACCGTCACCACGACTCGCTCCGGGCGCTGGAAGAGACCGGTCTTGCAGGCGAATCCCAGGCTCTGCGCCCTTGCCCGCACGTAGCTGACCAGGAACGAGCCCGCGAGCGCCGCCAGCGTGGCCAGGATGAGCCACTCCTGCAGCGGCGGGTCGATGGTGACGAAGTAGGCCGCGAGCCCCAGATACACCGCGCCTTCCGAGTAGCGGTCGAGGGTGGAGTCCAGAAATGCGCCGTAGGGATAGCTCGCCCTGGTCGAGCGAGCAAGCGCGCCATCGAGGATATCGCACGTGCCGGCGAAGATGAGCACGACTCCGGCCCAGCGTAGCTGGCCGAACGCCGCGAGGCCCGCCGCGAGAAAGGTCAGCCCGAGACCGACCACGGTGACCTGATTCGGGGTAAGGGGCGTGCGGCCCAGTGCAGCCATCAGCGCGTCCGCATGCCTCCGGACCCAGGCTTCAAACCGCGTGGTGAACACTGCTCACCTCCAGCGTCGGCACCGGTTCCGCGGCGAGTGCCTTGCGCGCGTCTTGATAGATTTCGACGACCTCGGAAGCGACCAGCTTCCATGAGTAGCGGCGCGCCTTCTCCAGCGCGTAGTCGGCGAGCCGTGTGCGCAGCTGGGGGTCGCGAGCGAGGATGACCAACGACGCAGCCAGCTCGCGCCAGTTCTTCGGCGGCACCGTGATGCTGTCTCGCCCTGGCTCCAACACCGACATGTAGCCGGGCACCTCTGTCGCCACGACCGGCAGCCCCGACGCGAGCGCTTCCAGGAGGACGATGCCGAAACTCTCGGCACCCGTGGCCGGCGCGCAGAAGATGTCGGCGCTGTTGTAGTAGCGCGGCTTGACGGAATCGGGCACGTAGCCGGCCATGACCACATTGGCCAGTCGGTGCCGCGCGATGTACGACTCGACGCGGCCGCGCAGCGGGCCGTCGCCCACGATGATCAACCGCACGCGCGGAACGCGCGAGCCCATCGCACGATATGCACGCAGCAGATCACCGAGGCCTTTTCGCTTTTCGAGGCGACCGACGAACAGGATGTTCAGGTTGTCGTCGCGCAGATGGCGGATGGGCGCAAGACCCGGCCGGTAGACGTCGAGGTCAATCCCGTTCGGGATCACTCGCATCGGAAACTCGGGAAAGTATCGGTTCACAAACGCTCGCGCGGGCTCACTGACCGCGATCGCGCGATGCAGATGCGTGAGGTACGGCTGGAGCAGCAGGCGCCCGTAGTAGTAACCGACGTTCGAAGTTGCGAAGGCGTGGAAGGTGCCGACATTGGCGGTGGTCGACATCCGCAGCATCGTCATCGGCAGCGCGGGCATCAGCGGCTCGTGGAAATGAAGGACGTCGAAGCGCTCGTCCGCGACGATCGCGGCGACCTGGTTGGCCAGGTGAAAGCTCAGCGTGATCCGAGCCACGGAGTCGTTGACCGGAATCGCGATCGGCGTTCCGATCCGATAGAAGCGTGCTTTGTCGAATCCGACGTCGGCGCGGCTGGAGGGCGCGAAGATGCGGCTCTCATGGCCGAGCTCCTGGAGGCGGACCGCGAGGTTGCGGACATGGTCGTTGACGCCGCCGGGAGACGCAAAGTCATACGGCGAGACCAGCCCCACCCTCATGGCGCGATCCTCATGGCGCGATCCTCAAGGCGAGCCCGTCCAGATCCGATGCGGCACGTGCCACTGCTCGGGGTGGCGCTGGATGAACCCTTCGATGCGCCGCAGAAGCTGTTCGGTCGCGCTCACCTGGTCGGCCCGCGCGTTGCCGGTCGACTTTGCGTAGATCAGGGGGGTCCCCTCTGCCATATACGTATCGTCCGGCAACCGGTAAACGCAAACCGGAAAGAGCGGGGTGCCGAGGCGCAGCGCGATCGCGGCGGGGCCGAGCGGGATGGGTGCCAGCTTGCCGAAAAAAGGCATCAGGTAGCCGGTCCCGGTGATATCGCGGTCGATCGCAGTGATCACCATCTCCTGGTCGCGCAAGGCCTCCAGCACCTTGCGGATGCCGCCGTGGTCGAGCGTCAGCACGCTGATCCCCAGTCGTGCTCGCGTGTCGCGATACCACTCGAAGAGCGCTCGCGGTTCCAGCTCCTCGGCGAAAAAACTGACTGGCGCCAGCGTCGCCGACCAGATCGCCGCCACGACCTCGTACGAGCCCATGTGGCACGACACGACAAGTGCGCCCTTGCCCTCGGCGCGAGCCGCGTCCACGTGCTCCCAGCCCTGCACCTTCAGTCGCATGCGCATGGATTCGACCCTCGCGCGCGGCAGCTGCATCAGGTCCGCGTATGCCTTGGCGTGGTGGCGGAAATTCAACTTCGAGATGCGGCGCAACTCGGCGGGATCGCGCTCGAGCTCCGGGCATGCGATCTTCAGGTTGAACTCGAGCCGCGGGCGGGCCAGCGGCGAGAACCACCACGCGATCCTTGCCGCAAGCACCGCGACGGCATACGCCCAGGAGCGCGGCAGGCGCTCGACGATCGATTGCACGATCTTGAAGGCGCGCCATGTCCACTCGCCCATCCCTCAGCGACTGAACATCGGCCGGAACGCATACCACTGGTCGGGTCGCTCCTTGATGAAATACTCGAAACGGTCCACCACTCGCTGCATCAAACCTTCTTTGGTGTCCTCACCTGAGAGGGCGAGCGCCGGATCGAGGTGGACGTGATACAGGCCAGGCGAGATCGCATACTGGCAGGCCGGCACCAACGCGGCGCCGGTCTTGAGCGCGATCGCGGCGGGGCCACCGGGTACGACCGCCTGGCGGCCGAAAAACCTGACAGGGACTCCAGGCCCCTGTTCCAGGTCGCACAGCAACGCGACAATCGAGTTCGCCTTCAGCGCGTCGGTGATCTCCCGCACCGCCGAGCGACCCAGCATGATCACGTTCAGCCCAAAACGCTGACGCGTCTGGACGACGGCCTCGTTGAGCGATCCTGGGAATCGCTCAGCTACGGCGGCGATGCGATATCCGAGCGCGCCGGCGTAGGAGCCGGCCATATCCCAGGACCCCATATGGGGCACCGCCATGATGGCGCCGCGTCCACCGGCGAGGGCGGCATCAAGATTTTCGCGGCCATCGTTGGTCATTCGTGCGATGAGCTCGGATGGCGTGAGGCTGCCGAGAAGTAGGAAGTCCATCAGCACGCGGCCATAGTTCTGAAAGGCGCGCCTTGCAACGCGCGCCACGTCCGGATCGTTGCGGTCGCGACCGAGCGCGGCGGCGTAGTTGTCGAGCGCGGCGCTACGCTGTGCGCCGCTCAGCCAGAACCAGGCAAGGCCACCAGGCGCCGCGGCCGCGTGCCGCAGCTCGGATGGCGTCGCCCGGAGCAGACGCGCGCCGGCCCTATAACTAGCGGCGAGCAGTTGCGGTCGGTTTCGTGCGGGTCGAGGCGCGGCGGACGCGTCCGTCACGGCCGTTCCGCCCATTGACCCCCGCCTTATCACCTTCGATGAACTCCTCCACCAGGTTTCTGGCTTCGTTGTCGCTGTATTGCACGGGCGGCGACTTCATGAAGTACGAGCTCGGCGCCTCGAGCGCTCCGCCGATGCCGCGGTCGAGCGCCAGCTTGGCGCAGCGCACGGCGTCGATCACGATGCCCGCCGAGTTGGGGGAATCGACGACCTCGAGCTTGAGCTCCACATTGAGCGGCACGTCGCCGAAGGAACGGCCCTCGAGGCGGATGTAGGCCCACTTGCGGTCGTTGAGCCACGGCACGTAGTCGGAGGGTCCGATGTGGACGTTGTCCTTGCCGATGTCGTAGTCGAGCTGCGATGTGACAGATCGCGTCTTGGAGATCTTCTTCGACATGAGGCGGTCGCGCTCCAGCATGTTGAGGAAGTCGGTGTTGCCGCCGAAGTTGAGCTGGTAGGTGCGCTCGAGCTTGACGCCGCGGTCGCGGAACAGGCGCGTCAGCACGCGGTGGATGATCGTGGCGCCGACCTGGGACTTGATGTCGTCGCCGATGATCGGCAGGTTCTTGTCGAGGAACCGCTTCTGCCAGTAAGGCTCGCGCGCGATGAAGACGGGTATGCAGTTGACGAAACCGACGCCTGCGGTCAGAGCTTGTTCCACATACCACTTAGTCGCCTCTTCCGAGCCGACCGGGAGGTAGCTGACGACGACGTCTGCCTTGGTCTTTTTCAAGATGCCGACCACGTCGGATGTCTCTCCCGGCGCCTTCTGCACGATGTCGGACAGGTATTTGCCTATGCCGTCGTGCGTCATGCCGCGCTGGACCTTGACTCCGGTCTTGGGCACGTCGCTGAACTTCACGGTGTTGTTGGGCTTGGCGAAGATTGCTTCTGACAGGTCGAGGCCGACCTTGTTCTTGTCGATGTCGAACGCGGCGACAAATTCGATGTCGCGTATGTGATAGCCGCCGAGGTCGACGTGCATCAGGCCCGGCACGGAGTCCTTCGTCGATGCGTCGCGGTAGTAGTGCACGCCCTGGACAAGCGAGGAGGCGCAGTTGCCTACCCCGACGATGGCCACGCGGACTTTGCCATTGCGATGACCGTTCTTGTGATTGGCGCTCATGCCCCAACCTCCTCCCGAACTTTGCGACTTGACGTGATGCCGAGCATCTCGTCCAGGCGCTCGCGAAAGCGCCGGATGTTCTCCAGGTCCAGCGAGCAGTAGACCTGGCGCCCTTCGCGGCGCGTCCGGATCACCCCGCCAACCCGCAGCATCCGCAGGTGCCACGAGATGCGCGGCTGGCTCATGCGGAGAAAGAGGGCCAGGTCGTTGACGTTCACTTCGCCTACCGCCGCCAGGCGCTCCAGGATGCGCAGGCGCGTCGGGTTGGCGAACGCCAGGTAGTGGTCGGGCAGCTCGTTTCGCGGGTTCTGGAGAAACATAAAGGTTCCTTTATCCAATATAACGCATAAAGGCTCCGTTATGTGTCGAGGCGGCTAGCACCTGAGAAGGTGGACGGTGACGGTCGCCGGAGCAGATGAGCAGTACGTCCCTGAGCTGCAGATGCTCCCGTCGACGAGAACCAACTTGACGACCGCGTCATATCCAGTTGACGGGCAGATCTGGCCCGGAAAAATGCCGGTGACGGTCCCGTTTTGCGCCGTGAATTTGACGTCCTTAGGTAGGGGCGGCCCGGAAATCACACTGAACTTGACGGGCGGCAGCGCGAGTCCAGGAGTGCCGAGCGTGTATGGCAATGCCGGCTGCATCGTGCATCCAGTTCCCCATGTACCGCCGCCACTGCAGTTGGCGGCCAGCGCGCCCGTAAAAGCAATGTGCGGAAACACATGGAACTTGGCGGTGGTCTGCGCTGTGGCGCCGATCGCGTCCGTGACCCTCACTGAAAAGATCCAGTCCTTCGCGGGCGACGGAAAGGCCTTCGTGAGCGAGAAGCCGTTCAGTCCCATGCCGGTTGGGAGCGCCCCGGCGACCACCTTGTAGGTGAACGGGGCGACGCCTCCCGACGCGTGTCCAAACACTCCGCACGCAGTCACGCAGCCGGCCTCGACCGAGCACGGCTGTCGGGTGGGGCACGCTGCGGCTACCGAGATGTGCTTGCTCACGGCGATCGAGGTGCCGATGCTGGCGCTGCCGCCCACCGCGTCCGCGACCTGAACGGTAAACAAGAAGTTTCCAGTTGCGCTCGGCGTGCCCGAAACCTTGCCGGTCGCGCCCATCACCAGACCGCCGGGAAACGAGCCAGCGGTGACCGCCCACCTGTACGGAGGCACGCCCCCGTTGGCGGTCGCCATCACCGGCGCGTAGGCGAAACCGATCTCGCCGGCATGAAAGGCGACGGAAGCGATCGCCAGCGGTGCGATCGGCGACGGCGATGGCGATGGCGAGCTCGCGGCGCTGGGTGATGCCGGCGGCGGGGAGCTCGACGACGCCAGCTTCTGTGGAGCGGCGCAACCTGCCATCAGGAGCAGGAGAACGACGATGCCGGAAGCCCAACTCCTCACCACGATTTTTACCGGGCGGAGTCTAGAGCCCGCCGCGGCGCTCCGGACGGATTAGCCCGTGCGGCGGACCAGGTCCAGGAACTCGGCCCGCGTCCGCGGGTCGCGCCGGAAGGTCCCGAGCATGCACGAGGTCATCATGTGGCCGCCCGGCGTCTCCACCCCACGCATCTCCATGCAGAGGTGGCGAGCCTCGATCACCACTCCCACCCCCCTCGGGACGAGGGTGACGTTCAATGCTTCGGCGATCTCCCGCGTCAGCTGCTCCTGGATTTGCAGGCGGTGCGAGAAAACCTCGACCAGGCGGGGGATCTTGCTCAGACCGATCACCTTCCCTTTCGGCAGGTAGCCGACGTGGACATGGCCGAAAAACGGAAGCATGTGGTGTTCGCACAGGCTGTAAAACGCGATGTCCTTGACGATCACCATCTCGTCGTAGTCCTGATCGAAGACGGCGCCGGCGACGACCTCCTCAGGCTTGACGCCGTAGCCGTTCGTCAGCTCACGCATGGCCCGCGACACTCGATCAGGCGTGGCCTTCAAGCCCGGCCGGTCAGGGTCCTCGCCGAGCTCGACCAGCAGCGATTCGACGAGCTCAGCGATCGGGTCACCCGGCTTCGGACTTGGTCTGGCCATCGTTGCTCACACAATTTACGAGGTGGACGCGATCGCCGCGGCTCAGGCGCTGTCCGAGATTGGCTATCTCCTGCGGCAGAACGAGAAGGAACGTTTCCGGGCGAAGGCCTTCTCGGCGGCCGCCTGGTCGATCGCCATGCAGCGCCCAGACCTCGAGTCCCTTCAGCGAACTGAGAGCCTGACCCAGATCGAAGGCGTCGGCGAAGGCATCGCCAGAGTGCTCTCTGACTTCGTGCAGACCGGCCAGAGCCGCTACCTGAATCGCCTGCGCGAGGAGATGCAGCAACCGGCGCGCGACGACGAATCAGAGCTCGACTTCAACGATTACCAGGGCGACGTGCACTCGCACACCAACTGGAGCGACGGCCGGGCGACGATGCTGGAGATGGCGCAGGGCGCGCAAGCCCTCGGCTACAGCTACCTCGGGGTCACCGATCACTCGCCGCGAATTACCGTGGTCCATGGGCTCAACGCGGAGCGCCTCGTTGCCCAGTCGCGCGAGATGGCCGAGGTCCAGAAGCAGGTCGAAAGTGTCACGTTGCTCCAGGGCATCGAGGTCGACATCCTCGAGGACGGCGGGCTCGATCTGCCCGATGCCGTGCTCGAGATCCTCGACGTGGTCATCGCCTCGCCGCACGTCAAGCTGCGCCAGGAAGCTGCGGCCATGACCGAGCGCATGCTCCGCGCCGCATCCCATCCGCACGTCGACGTGATCGGCCACCCGACGGGCAGGCGGCCCGGATCGCGCGAAGGAGCGAGCTACGACTTTGAAGCGGTCTTCAAAGAAGCGGCCAAGCATGGCATCGCGCTGGAGCTCGATTGCGACCCGGCGCGCATGGACCTGTCGCCGGAGATGGCTCGCCTCGCGTACGAGTGCGGATGCAACTTCGTCGTGGACGCCGACGCGCACGCGCCGGCCGAGTTTGCGTACGTGCCCATGGCCCTGTGGATGGCGCGCCGCGCCGGCATCGAGAAGGAACGGATCCTGAACTTCCGTCCCTTGGATGAACTTACGATGGCGACTCAATGACCAAGCTGGGAATCATGCTCGAGGGCCAGGAGGGCCTCAGCTGGGAGCGCTGGCGCCGCATCTGCGCCGACGTCGAGCGCCTCGGCTTCGCATCGCTGCGGCGCAGCGACCACCTCATCTCCCTGATGGGCCCGGGGACCAGCGAGCGCGATTGCATCGAATGCTGGGAATCGCTCGCGCTGGCCGCGGAGTGGACCAAGAAGATCGAGTTCGGTCCAATGGTGAGCCCGATGACGTTCCGCATTCCTGGTGTGCTGGCGAAGATCGCCGCGTCGGTGGACGCGCTGTCTGGCGGCCGGCTCATCCTCGGCGTAGGCGCCGGGTGGAATCAAAACGAGCACTCGGTCTTCGGGATCCCATTCCTCACGGAGCGCGAACGATTCGAGCGACTGGAGGCGGGCATCAAGACGATGCGCGACATCTGGAGCAAGACGAACCCCCGACCAGCTCGCAACACCATCCCGCTGCTGATGGGCGGCAAGGGACTCAAGCGCACGATTCCACTTGTCGCACGCGAGGCCACGGAATGGAATCTCTCGCGACTCGACGCGGACATGTTCCGCGACCGGCGCGATGCTCTCGACCAGTGCTGCCGCGAGATTGGTCGCGATCCCGCGACGATCCACCGCTCCGTGATGACGAGCTACATCATCGGCCGCGATCGCGCCGACCAGCTGGAGCGCGCCGCGCAGGTGCGTGAGGTCGTCCCCGACCTGAAGTCCCTCCGCCCAGAAGAGGTGCTCGAGAACCGAAACGGCCCGTGGCTGGTGGGAACGCCGGAAGAGATCGCGGCCAAGATCCGCGAGCACAGCAAGCTAGGTGTCGACCTGTTCATGCTCCAGCACTTTCTGCTCGACGACTCGGACGCGCTGGACCTGCTAGGCAAGGAAGTCCTGCCTGCGGTCGCCTAAGGTAAGGAAATGGACTTCGAGCTCAGCGACGCTGAGAAGGAATTTCGCGATGAGGTGCGCGCCTGGCTGAAGGCCAACGCCCCCCACGACGCCGAGGGCGGCGGTGACTTGAAGTCGTTCATCGAACGCCGGCGCGCCTGGCAGAAGAAGCTCTTCGACGCCGGTTACGTCGGAATGACCTGGCCCGAGGAATACGGCGGCCGCGGCCGCAGCTTCATGGACCAGCTGATCTTCAACGACGAGATGATCCTTGCGCACGCGCCTGAGCCGATCAATGTGATCGGCCTCGGCATGGGCGGCCCTGTGGTCATCGCGCACGGCAACGATGCGCAGAAGAAGCGATACCTGGAGCCGCTGCTCTCGGCAGAGGAGATCTGGTGCCAGGGGTTCAGCGAGCCGAACGCGGGGAGCGACCTGTCGGGCCTGCAGACGCGCGCAGAGGATCAAGGCGACCACTACGTGGTGAATGGACAGAAGGTCTGGACGACCCTGGCCCACGTCGCAAAGTGGTGCATGCTGCTCGCCCGCGAACGCAAGGAAGCAAACCCGCGCGACGGACTGACCTACCTGCTGGTCGACATGAAGAGTCCCGGCATCGAGGTCCGGCCGCTGGTCCAGATCACGGGAGACGCCGAGTTCAACGAGATCTTCTTCAAGGACGTGAAGGTCCCAAAGTCGCAGATCCTGGGAGAAGCAGGCCAGGGCTGGGTGGTCGCGATGACAACGCTCCTCCACGAGCGCGGCACGCTGGGTCTGGCGCTGGCGACGCGGGCCCAGATCACGGCGTCAGAGCTGGCCGAGCATTCGCGCAAGCTGGGCCTGGGCGCGGACCCCCTCGTCCGCCAGAAGATCGCCCAGCACACCATCGAGGCCCGCGCGCTCCAGCTCAACGGCTACCGGGCGGTCACCTCGGTAAAACGAGGCGGAATCCCCGGCCCCGAAGGCTCGATCCTCAAGCTGATGTGGTCGGAGCTCAACCAGCGTATGACCGAGACGGCGATGGATATCGCGGGGCCGGCCGCGCAGGTCGGCGACGGCGACGGTTGGAAATACCAGTTCCTTCGCTCGCGCGCGAACACGATCGAGGCGGGAACGTCGGAGGTTCTGCGCAACATCCTGGCCGAAAGGGTGCTGGGCCTACCGCGCTCTCGCTAACCTAGATCCGGTGACCGCTGTCGCATCCCAGGCGGCGAGCACGACAGCGAAGCACGGCCTTGACCGAGGCGTCATGGCCGTCTTCGCTGGTCTGATGCTCGGCTCGCTGATCGCCTCTCTCAATATGACGCTCGTCGCGCCTGCGCTGCCTACGATCGTGGCCGAGCTCGGCGGCATCGCCGACTACAGCTGGATCCCAATCTCGGCGATGCTCGCCTCGACGATCGTCACGCCGGTGGCCGGCAAGCTCTCGGACATCTACGGCCGCAAGCCGCTGTACATGACGGGGATCGTCGTTTTCGCCGCGGGCTCGGCGCTGTCGGGCGTGGCGCCGAATTTCTGGTTTCTCGTCTTCGCCCGCTTCGTCCAGGGCGCGGGGATGGGCTTCATCATGCCGCTGTCGCAGGCCATCATCGGTGACATCATCTCGCCGCGCGAGCGCGGCAAATACCAGGGAATGATGGGCGCGTCGTTTGGGCTGGCCTCGATCATCGGACCGGCCGCGGGTGGACTCATCACTGAGCACTGGTCGTGGCGGTGGCTCTTCTTCGTCAACCTTCCGATCGCCGCGTTGACGCTCATCGTGATCTGGTTCTACATGCACGTGCCGAATGAACGGCGCAAGCATTCGATTGACGTCTGGGGCAGCGTGACGCTGTCCTTGGGCATCGCTTCAACTTTGCTGGCGACGATGTGGGGCGGCGTGCAGTACCCGTGGAACTCGTGGCAGATCATCGGGCTCTACGGGGCGTCTGCGGTCTCGCTCATCGCTTTCGTTTGGATCGAGAGGCGCACGCCCGAACCGGTGCTGCCGCTTCGGCTGTGGAAGAGCAGCATCTTCGCGTTCTCCAATATCGCGAGCGTCGGCGTTGCGATGTCGATGTTCGGCGCGATCTTCTTCCTGCCGGTCTTCGTGCAGGGAGTCGTCGGCAACAGCGTGACCAACTCGGGCGCGATCCTCGTCCCGATGCTCGCGGCGATGATCATCACCAGCATCCTGGGCGGCCAGCTCATCTCGCGGACGGGCCGCTACAAGGTGTTGTTGCTGGCTGGTCTTCTTGCGATGGGCGCCGGCTACTACATGCTCTCGACTTTCACGGTGAACACCACGAATGAGGTCGTGATCGTCGCGATGATCCTTCTCGGCCTTGGGCTGGGTGTCAGCATGCAGACCTATGTCCTGATCGTGCAGAACTCGGTCGAGCGTGAAGACATGGCAGTGGCCACCTCCGCGACACAGCTATCACGCTCGATAGGGGCCGCGATCGGGCTCGCGATCCTCGGCACCATCCTCACCCAGGGTATGGCCACCTCGATCGCGAAGTACCTTCCGCCAGCCGCGCTCCAGCAGCTGCAGGCCCGTGAGGGCGGCGCTGCCGCGACCGCGGTTTTCGATCCCTCGCAGCTGGCGCACCTACCCGCGGCGATCGAGCTGGGCATCCGGCACGGGCTCGCCGACGCCCTCCATCCGGTCTTCCTGGCCGGCGTGCCGATCATCGCCATCGCCTTCCTGGCGACGCTGCTCATCAAGGAGCTTCCGCTTCGCCAGACGGCTCATGTGGCGGCGGGCCGGCGGGTCGCCGGAGCCTCGCCCGAAGCAGGAGACATAACTTCTAGCTGATATCGGCTTGTCTTGCGGGTGCACGCAGGACAGAATTCCGCTCGTGAATTCAAAGTTCAGCGCAGCGACGTTCAGCCAGGAGCCGAGGCTGATCTGGTCGTTCTGGGTCGCGGCCGCGCTGGCCGCCATCGGGGGCGCGATCCCATCCCTGGTCGGCGGCCTCTCCAGCCGGATCGCGAACGTCTTCATTCCGTACGCCATCGGCGCCGCGGCTCTCGGCGCTTCCGCCCTCTGGCACGACCGGGGGCGAGCGGTGACCGGCGTTCTTTATTTCGTGGCAGGGCTGGCCTTGGTCTTCGGAATGCTGACCATGTTTGCGTTCCCGCTCGAGCTCGCCGTGCTCGGAACATGCGCCGCCCCGCCGGCTCCGTGCACCAGCGGGTTGCCGCGCCCTCTGACCGTCGCAGAGAACACCGGGATCGGCTTTGCCGCCGGCTTTGCGTTGGCCGCGCTTTTCGTCGGCTTCCTGGGGCTGATGATCGTCTTTCGCCGCCACGCTCCGACCGCGACGCCCCCGCCGATACGCAGCACTCCGCCCGTGGCGTCGGCCCGGCAGACGACGCCTGTTGCAGCTGGCCCGGCCAAGCCGGCGCCCGCCAACGGCGCTGAGCCTGCTTCCGAAGAGCCCGAGCTCGAGCTGCCTCCGCACGAGGAGGAGGAGCGTCCGGAGCTGCCGCCACACGAGTCGAGCCCGCCCACAACCTAGACTCCACTCTCGCGGTGGATTTCGCCTTTTCGCAAGAGCAGGAGATGCTGCGCCGCTCCGCGCGCGAGTTCCTCGCCAAGGAATGCAGCCCCAAGGTCGTGCGCCGGCTGATGGAGAGCGCGGACGGCTACGACCAGGCTCTCTGGAAGAAGATCGCCGACCTGGGCTGGACGGCGCTGGGAATCCCCGAGGAATACGGCGGCGTCGGCACGTTCCTCGACCTGGTCGTGGTGCTGGAGGAAGCCGGGCGGGCGCTGCTGCCCGGCCCTTTCTTCTCCACGATGGGACTGGCGGTCCCGGCCTTGGTGGAGGCCGGAACCGAGGCACAGAAGAAAGAAGTGCTTAGCGCGATCGCCGCTGGCTCGGCGCGCGCGACCCTCGCGTTCACGGAGCCGTCAGGCAGGTGGGACGCGGGCAGCATCGGCCTGACCGCAAAACAATCCGGCGGCGGATGGCGGCTGGACGGCGTGAAGGTTTTCGTACCCGACGTCGAGGCGGCCGACTACATCGTCGTCGTCGCGCGGACGCGTGGCGAAGGCGAGGAGGGCGTGACTCTCTTTCTTGTCCAAGACAAGCCCGAAGGCATGGCCGTCAGGCCACTCGAGACGCTCGACATGACGCGCCGCTGGAGCGAGATCCGCTTCGACGGTGTCCAGCTCGGCGCTGATGCGGTGATGGGCGCGCCCGACAAGGCGTGGCCGCGACTGAAGCGCGCGCTCGAGTGGGCGACCAGCGCGCTTTGCGCCGAGATGGTCGGCGGCGTGCAGAAAGTGCTCGAGACATCGACCGAATACGCAAAGACGCGGCACCAGTTCGGCAAGCCGATCGGGATCTATCAGGCCGTGTCGCACAAGCTCGCGGACATGCTGGTGCTTTCGGAAAGTGGGCGTTCGGCGACGTACTACGCCGCGTGGACCGTCGACGCCGACGCGCCCGATCGCTCGCTCGCGTCCTCGATGGCGAAGGCCTACGTTTCCGACGCGTATCGCAAAGTTGCTGGCGATGGGATCCAGGTCCATGGCGGAATCGGCTTCACGTGGGAGCACGACATGCACCTGTACTTCAAGCGCGCCAAGTCTTCGGAGGTGACCCTCGGCGACGCGACCTTCCATCGCGAGCTGGTAGCCCAGGCCCTGGACCTGTAATAACCGCGTGCCCTGGGTGTTGCTGGTGGCGGCAATCGCCACCGAGGTCGTGGGCACGCTCGCGCTCCGAGCCTCGAACGGCTACACGCAGCTCGTGCCATCCGTGGTCACGACCGTGGCTTACCTGGTGAGCATCGTGCTGCTCGCGATCGTGCTCAAGACGCTGCCTGTCGGTATCGTCTACGCGATCTGGTCGGCCGTCGGCATCGCCCTGGTCGCGGTGCTGGGGAAGGTCATCTTCGGAGACCCCGTGCCGCCGCTGGCAGCGGTCGGCATGGTGCTGATCGTCGGCGGGGTGGTGCTGGTCGGCTTCTCAGGCGCGAAGACGCACTGAGTCGGGCTAGAGTCGAACAGTCCCACGAACAGACCGGAGAATCCCATCGCGCATGTTGTTCTCATATCCGCAGCTACGCGGCCCCTGGGATTAGTTATCACCCAGAGGCGAGAAGCTTGAAGACGATCAGGCCGAATAGCCCACACGCGGGCATGACCAGCTGGCGGAACACCGCCCAGTAGTTCGACCAGGCCTCTCGCAGACGGTCGAGCCGGCGCCCTGAGCCGAAGATCAGCGACCAGTAGATCGGAAGCGCGGCTCCCGTGTTCAGGGCCAGTGCCAGCAATGCGGCGCCACCCGCGCCCGCGAGCCACGGCTGCAGCGGGCCGGCGCCGCCGAACCCGGCCTGCACGCCCCACAGCACGGCGCCCACCACAAGGCCTAACAGCGCCGGCAGGCCGAGGAGAAAGAACGCCGCGAAGCTGACGACGACCATGGCGAGCATCAGGCCGAGCGTCGCGACGATCCCCGCGAGGCCGGCGGCCGCGATGGTGACGCCGCTCGCGGGTGACGAAGGGTGACCACCTGGGGTAGACGCCACGAGCTGTGTGTCCCCATGTCCGCCGCTGACAGCGGCCTGCACCTGTGGCCAGGAGCTCCAGTGGGCGCTCCCGCTCACCGAAGCCGCAACGCCCGCCGGCGCCGCGGCGATCAGCACGCCGGCCACGATGGCGGCCGCATTCCGGCGGAGCACACCGAGCTGGAACCACACGCGCCTGCGCCGGACGCGGCCGAGACCCGTCTCCATCAAGCGTTCGCGGTCGAACGTCGTGCCGCAAAGCACCGTCAGCGCCAGGCAGGCGATGATCGGAAGCAGCAGGGAAGCGGGCGCCAAAGGCGACCTGAACACGAATAGGGCAAGCGGCAGGTCGGCGACCGCTGCCGAGACAGGCGAGAGCAAGAAGGACCACGCCCCACCGGCAGCGCCCTCGCGGGGGAACAGCATGAAACCGAGCATCCGGCCCATCGCCGCCCAGTAAGCGGTGACCCCCGCCACAAACGCGAAGACCGGGAGCAGGTGCCACGGCGCCAGCTCTCCGAAGAGGCTGAGCAGGCCCATCCCCGCCCCCATCCATGCGGTGACCCACACGATGCTCACGACCGCGCCCGGAAGCACCTCGAGCCAGATGAGCGATGGATCCGACAGTGGGGCGTAAAGGAGCACCTCGAGCGACCCCTGAGCCTTTTCCCACCAGATCCCGATCGACGTTTTGATCGACTCGAGCAGCGCGAACGACATGAAGAAAAGCGGTAGGAGCAGGCCGGCCTGCAACGCCGTTCCACCGGCGAAGCGAGCTGCCACCTGTCCCGCCGGGCCGGGCAGCTGGCCGAACAACGAGGTGGCGGCTACCAGCAGCAGGACGAACGCGTTGAGGTACATGACCCAGCTCAGGTCGCCGCGCCGCCACCACGAGCTCACATAGAAAGGAAGCGACTCACGGAGCAGGCCACCCTGTTGAGCGAGCGAGCGGAACATGTGGACGGCGCCGATGCTCGTGGTGACGGTCTTTGGTGCCGGCGCAGCCGACGGCTCGTCCGCGATCGGTTCCGTCATCGCGGCGAGGTAGACGGATTCGAGGCTGGGTTGCTGCTCCTCGAGCTCGTGATACGGCGTCCCTTCCTCGCCGAGGCGCATCTGCAGTTGCGCCGCGAACTGCGCGCGTTCGGTGACCGGCGCGTCCCAGGGCAGCGCGTAGGTCAGTCGATCGCCGTCGAGCCGATGCTCAACGGTGCGTTCGTCGAGCCACCGGTCAAGGCCTTTCGGATCACTGGGCGGAGACGCCAGCTTGGCGTTGAACAGCCTTCCCGCCCGTGACTCGCGCCTGAGCTCGTCCAGGGTTCCGGACCTGACGATGACGCCGCGCCGCATGATCGCTATGCGGTCGGCGATCAGCTCCGCTTCGCCGAGCGCATGCGTCGTAACGATGAGGGCAGCCCCTCGCCCACGTTGCTCCGTGAGGTAGTGGCGCATGTCGGCCGCGGCCACGGGATCCAGACCCGCGGT
Source organism: Chloroflexota bacterium (assembly GCA_005882115.1). GTDB lineage: Bacteria > Chloroflexota > Dormibacteria > Dormibacterales > Dormibacteraceae > 40CM-4-65-16. Next base: position 71,418 of record VBEG01000025.1, on the reverse strand, counting down.
GGGCTCGTCGCAGAAGATCCAGTCCGGATCGTGGAGCGTGGCGCGGATCAGCGCGATCTTCTGCGCCATGCCGCGCGAGTACGCCGCGAGCACAGTGTCAGCGCGTTCGGCAAGCTCGAAACGCTCCAGCAGCCGTTGGATTCGCTCACGGCGCTTTGCCTGAGGGACGCCGTAGAGATATCCGAAATGATCCAGGTACTCGGTTGCCGTGTTGCGGCCATACAGCCTCGCCTGGTCGGGCACGACGCCGAGCCTCGAGCGGATCGCGTCGAGGTGGTCAGGAATGCGCAGCCCATCCAGCTCGATCAGCCCTGCGTCGGCATGCAGGATTCCGCCGAGACATCGCAGCGTCGTCGACTTGCCGGCTCCGTTCTGGCCGAGGAGGACCAAGATCTCGCCGCGCTCGACGTGAAGGTCCACGCCGCGCACCGCCGGCACGTCACCGAAACTCTTGCCAAGGCCTTCGACGCGGATCACCTGTGAAAGCCTGAGCTAGAGTCTCTCGACTCTGTGGGCCGCGGCAGATTCGCGAGGATCGACGGCCGGAGTCAAGGAAGGGGTGGCGCGACGAGGAGCGCAGCCAAAGCTGCGCGACGACTGAGCGCCGGGCCCCCTGACGCAGGCTTCAGCGCCGCAGGCGCCCGGGCGTCGAGACCGCGAAGCTGCAAGGACCAGCAAAGGCGAGAGACTCAAATCTTCTCGAACGAGTCCACCGGAACCACAAATACCGTCGCGCCGCCGACTTGCACTTCGACGGGATAAGCCATGAAGAACTCACCAGGCTCCGCGAGCGGCGGCACCGGAGTGAGGTACCGGCTGCGCTCGCGGCAGTTCTCGTGGATGAGCTGCAATGCGACCTCTACCTGGGCGTCCTCCACGCCGATCATCAATGTGACGTTTCCCTGCTGCAGGAATCCGCCGCTGGACGCGATTCGCGTCGAGCTGATTCCTCTGTCCGTCAGCGCGACCACCGTGCGCTGGGCGTCTTCTCCCTGTACGACCGCGATGATCAGCTTCAACGTCGCTCGAGCAGCGACTTGAGGTGATCACGGACCTCGAAGTGGATCTTGTCGCGCGAGCCTGTCGCGTCGAGGCGCACGAAACGCTTGGGTTCGGCAGCCGCAAGGTGTCCGTATTCCTGGGCAACCTTGCGGTGGAAGTCGATCGACTCCTGCTCCATGCGGTCCTTGCTCTTGCCCGCTTCCTCATGGCGGCCGAGCCCGGCCTCCACCGGCCCTTCCAGGAGGAACGTGATGTCGGGGCGCGGAAAGGTAGGCGGCCAGATGGTGGGCAACCCGCGGGCGCCACCCTGGTAGGCAAGGGTCGAGTCGTGGTAGCGGTCCGCGATCACGATCTGGCCCCCCGCGAGCGCGGGGGCGATGACCTCGCCGATCAGCTGACGGCGGGAGGCCATGAACAGGTACATCTCGGCCTCGGGGTCGATCTCGAGGCCCTTGTACAGGAGCACGTCTCGGATCTGTTCGCCCAGCTCGGTGCCTCCCGGTTCGCGCACCACGACCGGGTCGTCCTTGGCCAGCCACTCGCCCAAGAGCTCGGCCTGCGTCGTCTTGCCCGAACCCTCGGTGCCCTCGAACGTGATGAAGAGTCCCCGCTTGGTCATGAGCGGGAAGCGTAGCTAAGCGGCTGCTGTTTGAGTCCTGGACAGGATCTGGCCGGCCGCGAGCGTAAAAGCCAAAAGAGTGCCCATCTGCGTCGCACGTGTCGGCGAACCGTGCTAGGCGGGTTCTTCCGGAGACGGTGTGATGCGGAGTCGGCGCTGGGGTTCCTTGCCCGTGCTCCGCGCGGAAAGGGCGTTCTCCGCGACGAGCTGGTGCTGCAGCCTCCTGAGGTACGCGTTCTGCGGCGAGATCTCGACCGGGCGCAAGGTCGTCTTCACCTCGCGGATGGCCGCAGCCGCCTCCGCCAGGGCGCGGTTGGTCGCCTCGTCCTGCCTTTCCACGCCGTAGATTCGGGACAGCGCATCTCGGACCTGGCTCGCCGAGTTGCTCTTCAAGATGTGGATGGGAAGGCCGCGGCTCTCGGCCTGGCGCAGGCTGTCCGGACGCCGGCGGTAGTGATTCTTGAGCGTCAGCACCGCGCCCGCGCCGTCCAGGTTGCCCAGCACTTTCACCGGCAGCTCGAGCTCGCGGATCGACTGCTCCACGTGATGCCTGCTCACGCCGTAAGGAAAGATGCCGAGGGGCTTGGACGACATAACAGTCGCCATCGTGGGTTCTGCTGCGACAAGCGTCGGGGCGTCGACGTTGGAGATGACACGGCCCTCACGTGTCCGGACGCGGATCTTCGGCGTCTGCAGCGGACCGCGCAATGCGGTGTCGACGACGTCGGCCAGCGGGACATGAATCGCGACGCGGTCGCGGTCCTGGATCTCGACAAGGACGTCGAACGTGGGCGGCGCCTTGCGCTCGAGCACCGACTTCTGGGTGCCGCGGCGGCGCGCCTCCTCGTCGGACAGGGTCACGCTCTGGATTCCGCCGAGCAGGTCGTTAAGCGTCGGGTTGACCAGGAGGTTCTCGAGCGTCTGCCCATGCGCGGTGGCGATGAGCTGGACGCCACGCTCGGCGATCGTGCGCGCTGCGGCAGCCTCAAGCTCGGTGCCGATCTCGTCGATCACGATGACCTCGGGCATGTGGTTCTCGACCGCCTCGATCATCACCGAGTGTTGCAGCAACGGAGTCCTGACCTGCATGCGGCGAGCGCGACCGATACCCGGATGTGGGATGTCGCCGTCGCCGCCTATCTCGTTCGAGGTGTCGACGATGACGACCCGCTTGCGCAGCTCGTCCGCGAGAAGACGCGCGCACTCACGCAGCATCGTGGTCTTTCCGATGCCAGGCCTGCCCAGCAGCAGGATGCTCTGACCGCTCACGACGATGTCGCGGATGATCTCGCCAGTGCCGGTGACGGCCCGGCCGACACGCATCGTCAGGCCCACGATTCGGCCCGAGCGGTTGCGAATCGCGGAGACGCGATGCAGCGTGCGTTCGATGCCCGCCCGATTGTCGTCGCCGAATTGCCCGACGTTGTTGGCGACGTGGTCGAGGTCGGACGTCGAGACCGGATGATCCGCAAGCAGGACCTCGCGACCAGGGACGCGGGCTTCGGGCTCCCGGCCGAGGTCCAGGACGATCTCCAGGAGCTCTCTCGGATCGATCCGCTCGTGGAGAGCGCGCGCCAGGTCGGGTGGCAGCGCGCGCGCGAGCAGCTCGATCTCTTCGTCCCAGTTGGCGGCGCGGATCTGGCGCTCGTGTTGGCGTTCGGCCTGGCTCATCCGAACGAGGGGACCAGTCCTTTCTCTCGCACCGGCTTCGGCACGCGCACCGCAAGCTCTTTGACCAACAAGAGCTGCGTGAGCAAGACCGTGAACCCACGCCCGCGGAGGGCGTCGATCATGTGCGAATCATAGTGACGCAGGCTTGACCAGGCCGGCGCTTCGGAGTCTCCGAGCAGCGAGATTCCGAAGTCGGCGAGCTCCGCCGGGAGGGGATTCTCCGGCAAGGCCATGAACTGCAGGGTGTCCGGCCGGGCGCCGCCGCCGCGTTGCATCCTGACCCAGCCGACGACCTCGATCCGGTCCACGACGTAGCTCCCCGTCGACTCGCCCGCGTGGATCGCCTTCCACTCGCGATAGGTGGGCGCCTCGAGCTGGGAGACCCCCTGCGGCGTGACCTTGCGATAGAGCTGATAGAGATGGCGGTCGTCGCTTCGCTTGCCCGGGCGCAGACCATCGGGGTACTGGTCGGAACGCGGCCGTGGCCTTTCCGCGTAGACGACCTGCTCCGTCGCGTACTGGCGGAAGCCCTGTAACCGGAAGGCCGGCAGCAGCGCATCGCGGTCAGGCAGTCTGACGAACAGGCGGATAGCACCTCGCTCGAGCGCTTGGTTGCAGAGGTGCTGGACGAGCGCCGGCGCGACCTCGTCCGGGTCGGCTTCGTCGGCGACCTGCAGGTTGAGCACCTGGAGGATGCGGGCCCGGCGCAGGTCGAGGCTCATCGGTTGGCCCGAGGCCTGAATGAATCCGACCACCTTGCCGTTCTCCTCGGCAACGTACATCAGGGTCTCCTGGGAGAGCGGCAGCAGGGCCGAGAGTGTTGAACTGAGCAGCGACCAGAGTCGCGCCGCCGGCGGAGCGGCTTCGCTGAGCTTGATGTCCGACGAGCGATGCATCTCCTCGATGCGAGCCAGGTCGAGGAGTCCGGCCGCGCGGATTCTCAATTTCGCGAGGCCGCGAGGCGCACAAATTCTCGATGCAGCCGGAGGTCGCCGCTCAACTCAGGGTGAAAGCCAAGCGCGAGGATGCGGTGATGGCGAATCGCGACGGGACGTCCGTCATGCGATGCGATCACCTCGACGTCCCCGGTGCGTTCGACCAGCGGCGCCCGAATGAAGACGCCGGGAAAAGTCTTGCCATTCAGGCCGTCGATGTGAAGCGGCGCCTCGAAGCTGTCGACCTGCCGGCCATATCCGTTGCGGCGGACTCCGATGTCGAGCAGGCCGAGCCCTTGCTGCTCGGCCATCCCATCCGTGACGTCCTTGGCCAGCACGATCATGCCCGCGCACGTCGCGAGAGTCGCGAGGCCGCCGCGAATCGCATCGCGCAGCGGCTCGAGCAGGCCGACACGCTCCATCAGCATGGTCATCGTCGTGCTCTCGCCGCCGGGAAGGACGATCCCATCGAGCCCCTCGAGGTCTTCGCGCGTGCGCACCAGGCGCGTGCGCGCACCCGCCCCTTCGAGCGCGCGTACATGCTCGGCAAAGGCGCCCTGCATCGCGAGGACCCCGATGAGGGGCTTTCCGCTTCCGGCGGGAGCGCTGCTACCAGCCTCGGGCAGCTAGCAGCTCATCCTTCGGGATGGCCGGGATCTCGAGGCCGTGCATCGCCTTGCCCAGCCCCGCCGACACCTCGGCCAGCACCTCTGACTTGTCGAAGTAGGTCGTCGCCGCAACGATCGCCTTGGCACGCTTCAAGGGGTCCTCGGACTTGAAGATGCCCGACCCGACGAACACGCCGTCGACGCCTAGCTGCATCATCAGCGCGGCGTCGGCTGGAGTCGCGATGCCGCCGGCGGCGAAGTTGACGACAGGCAGCCGGCCCAACTTCTGACACTCAATCAGCACCTCGACCGGCGCGCCGATCTGCTTGGCTTCGTGGACCAGCTCGGCGTGGTTCATGCCCTGCAGCTTGCGGATGCCGGCGTTGACCGCGCGAGCGTGCCGGACGGCTTCGACGACGTTGCCGGTCCCTGCTTCGCCCTTGGTACGTATCATCGCCGCGCCTTCAGCGATCCTGCGCGTGGCCTCACCGAGGTCGCGACAGCCGCACACGAACGGCACTTTGAAGGGGTGCTTGTCGATGTGGTTCTCCTCGTCGGCGGGAGTGAGGACTTCGGACTCATCGATGTAGTCGATGCCCAGGGCTTCGAGGATCTGCGCTTCGACGAAGTGGCCGATCCGGCACTTTGCCATCACCGGGATCGTGACCGCGGCCATGATCGACTTGATCAGCTCGGGATCGGACATGCGCGCGACGCCGCCTTCCTTGCGGATATCGGCCGGGACGCGCTCGAGCGCCATCACGGCGCAGGCGCCCGCGTCCTGGGCGATTCGCGCGTGCTCGGCCGTGACGACGTCCATGATCACGCCGCCTTTCAGCATCTGCGCCAGCCCGGCTTTGACCTTGAAGGAGCCTTTCACGGACCCGTTTCCGTTGCGGACACCGTTGCGTTCGGCCACGCTCGAGATTCTACGCGGGCGAGTTGGAATCGCGGCCCCGGCCCACCCACCACCACCCCGGATAGTCCGGACTATCCGGAATCTGGCGCGCCCAATCCCCCGGTTGGTCCGGACTATCCGGCCGGCATCAGAAAAGTTAGAGGCGCTCCAGGACCAGGGTTCGCTTGGAGGCGTACTCGTGGTCGGAAAGCAGGCCGTCGCGATGCAGCCGCGTCAGCATGTCCATCTCCTCGAGCACGTCCAGCAGCGGCGCCATGGTCCGCCTGGCCAGGTACGCGTCCGAAGCGGTGCCTGCCTCCTCACCGCGCGCGTCGAACTCGCGCACGAAGAAGAGCGCTTTGACAGCTGAGAACGGAATGCCGAGCTTGCGGATGGGGCTGTCGGTCTGCTCCGCGTGGAGGTGGAGCACAACGCCGTAGCGGTGGCGCTCGAGCGTGCCGTCGAGATGTCCCCGGAGGACCTCGCCGTCGAGGAAGCGGATGGCGACCTTGCGCGTCGGCGTGTCCGCCAGCTCCTTGTCGCGCTGAAGCTCGACCCATTTGACGGCGGTCAGCGGGATCCAGGCCGTCTCGTTGTTCTCCAGGCCACCGGCGTCGTCCACCTCGACGAGGAAGTCCGGCTCGTCGAAATCGAGATCGCGGGCCACCCCTTCGACGGTCTCGTCGTCGAAGAAGCGCACGACTATCCTGGCCATTTCATACCTACTGTACTAACCCTCATCTGGCAACACTCCTGCGCTGGTCTTTGAGGCGGCGGCGGCCGATTCGGCGGGCGCATTTGGCGCACGTGGCGATGTGGCTGCGAACTGATTCCGCCTGCGGGCGCCTGAGCTTGCCGGCCAGGTAAGGCGCCAGCAGCGGCAGCGCCTCCTCGTGGCTCAGCTCGCCTTCGCGCTGCGAGGCGAGGTACTCCTCCTTGAACCTGAGGCGGGCACGGTAAAGGAGCGTTTCGACGGCGCTCTCGGACATCTTCAGCGTGTGGGCGATCTGGCGGTAGCTCAGGTCCTGGAGCTCGCGAAGAGTCAGCACGAGGCGGTATTTCTCAGGCAGCCGCTGCGACACCTGCCACACCTGGCGCCGGGTTTCGTTCGACTCCTGGACTAGCACAGGGTCGAATGCCCGCGCGGTCGAGGGCAGGTTCGACATCATCTCGTCGTCTACTTCCTCGGTCCCACCGTCGGCGCGGAGGTCGCGCTGGCGGCGCCGCAGCTCGTCGTAGCAGAGGTTGCGGGCAACCGTGTGGATCCAGCCGCCGAAGTTGAAGGATTCGTCGACCCGGTCCATCATCCGGAGGGCCTTCATGAAGGTCTCCTGGGCGATGTCCTCGGCCAGCAGGGCGTCGCCGAGCTTGCGCCGGACGAGCCGGTAGATCGAGGCGACGTAGCGGCGGTGGAGCTCCTCGAACGCGTGGACGTCGCCCTCGCGATAGGCACGGACAAGATCCACGTCAGTCGGCTCGCCCGGCGCCCTTGCTTGCGGCTTGTCTTCCTCTACGTCGTCCATGCGTGAAGCGTCCTGGCCGGACGGGCCGTAGGTCGGGGCAGGCGACCGGCAGGTCGCCGGTCAGGGCGTCGAGACGAAGGTGGGGGTGGCACGACGAGGAGCGCACACCTGCTGGGGTCCCCGCGCCGTGGATAGCGGGGGCGGCCACGAAGGGCCGGACCCCCTGACGCACATATCGGCGTCGTGAGCCCCGAGATGCGGTCTGGACGGTCGGGACCTTTCACCTTAGCCTGCGGCAGGCTACTACGGCGGCGCGCGCCAGCATCCCCTCTGGGTCATTTAGGGCCTGCCGCAGGTCTATTCCTTCCTCTGTGAAGGTCACGATGTAGGTGACCCCCTGCTTGCTCAACGCCTCCCAACCAGGGCCCTTGCTCCCCGCCAGGAGGACCACCGGCACCCGAGCCCTCTTGGCGCGCTTGGCCACCTCGCCGGGCGCTTTGCCGAAGGCGGTCTGCTCGTCGACCCGCCCCTCGCCTGTGAACACGAGGTCGGCTCCCTTCAGCGTCTGGTCGAACCCGCTCGCCTCGACCACAAGTGGCGCGCCCTTGACCAGAACCGCGCCCAGGAACGCGACCATCCCAAAGCCGGTGCCTCCGGCGGCTCCCGCGCCAGGTTCATTCGCCACATCGAGGTGCAGGTCGCGCCTGACGACTTCTGCGAGATGCGCGAGCGCCGCATCGAGCTCCTCCACCGTCAGTTCATCGGCGCCCTTCTGCGGACCGTAGACGTGGCTGGCACCCTTTGGCCCAAGCAGCGGATTGTCAACGTCACAGGCAACCCTGATCGAGGTATCGCGGATTCGAGAGCCGCCCGCGATGCGCTGGACTCGAGCAAGCGCGGCGCCACCTCGGGCCAGGTCCTGATCCGCATCGTCGAGCAGGCGGTAGCCGACGGCCTGTGCCATCCCGGCGCCTCCGTCGTTGGTGGCCGAGCCGCCGATGCCTGCGATGATCTCTGATGCGCCTGACGAACGCGCCGCTTCGAGCAGCTCGCCGAATCCATAGGTCGAAGCTCGCCGAGGATCACGCCGTTCGGGCGCGAGCAAAGCCAACCCGCTGGACGTCGCGAGCTCGACGACCGCGGTGCGGCCAGAATTGATGAGGCCGTAGCGAGCCTCGACTGGATCGCCCAGCGGCCCATCGACTGTCGCCGACCGATACTCACCGCGATTCGCGTCGACCAGCGCCTCGACGGTCCCATCGCCCCCGTCCGCGACGGGAACCTCGATCACCTCGGCGTCCGGAAAGACTTCACGGACGCCTCGCGCGATCGCGGCCGCGGCTTGCGTCGCGGTGAGAGTGCCTTTGAACGCGTTCGGCGCGACGACTACTTTCACGGGGCAGACAGGCCTCGCCCGTGGAACCCCTTCCATCGCACGCTGTGTCTGGTGGGGTTTGCAAGGGGGTCGCCAGGTGACGGCCGGAGTAAATCCGGCCTAGGTATCACGTCTTTCACGGGGGAGGCAGGCCTCCCCCGTAAAACCCCCTCCATTGCACGCTGTGTCTGGTGGCGTTTGCAAGGGGGACCCCAGGTGACGGCCGGAGTAAATCCGGCCTAGGTATCACGTCCGTCTTCTTAGTAAACCGGGATCGTCCAGTCCTTGTACTTGGGGGTGTCGCCGCGGACGGCGCTGAAGTAGATGTTCTGGAGCTCCTGCGTGAATTCCCCGACCTTGCCGTCGCCGATCGGGCGCCGGTCGACCTCGATCACCGGCGAGATCTGCGCTCCGGTGCCGCACAGCAGCAGCTCGTCACATGTGTAGAGCTCGGTGCGGTCGATGCTCCGCTCGAGCACGTCTAGGTTCAGCTCGTCTTTGATCACCTTGATCAGGAGCTGGCGCGTGACGCCTTCGAGGATATCGTCGGTCACGGGCGGTGTTACAAACGCGCCGTCCTTCAGCATGAAGAGGTTTTCGGCCGAGCCTTCGGAAACGTGTCCGTCGATGGCCAGCACGATGGCCTCGTCGAATCCGCCCTCCACCGCTTCGGACTTCGCGAGCGCGGCCTGCGCGTAGGAGCCGGTGATCTTGGCTCGTGCGGGAAGCGACTGGTCCGGAACGCGGCGCCAAGTGCTGACCATGCAGCGGATGCCCGCGTCGACCTCTACATATTTGCCGAAGGGCACCGCGTAGATAAAGAAGGAGCGGTCCAGGTTATGCAGGCGGACGCCGATCTCCTCACTGGACGTGTACAGCAGCGGACGGACGTACACGTCCGACCTGAACTCGTTGCGCCGCAAAAGCTCGAGCGTGAAGTTGACGAGCTCCTCGGTCGAGTAGGGCAGGGTCATGCGCATGACGTTGGCTGAGCGCTTCATGCGGTCGTAGTGCGCCGCAGCCTCCAGCAGGAAAAGCTGGCTTTTCTTGTCGTTCCAGTAGGCCCGGATGCCTTCGAAAACGGCCGTCCCGTAGTGGAGCGCGTGAGTCATCAGCCCGAGCCTGACGTCGTTGTAGCGCGCGTACTCGCCTTCGAAGAAGACCCACGTGTTCGGATGGACCACGGGTTTCTTCACCGCGGCCTTGGCTTTGGTTTCCACACCCATTGAATAAAGTGTATTGCCCTCCGAAAGCCCCCATCTGGCCGTTCGCTTCGCGAAGGGTCACCTTCCCCGGCGTGCGGGGAAGAGAATCTGTTATGAATCGCGACGTGAGCGTGTACGGCATCATCGCCGACCTCCGGCGCGAGCACCCGACCCCCGCCAGCACCGCGACGCTGGACATGGTCGTCGCCGAGCTGGGGCGAACGCGTGACAACCTCAAGGAGGCGGTCGCCAACCTGGAGGGCAAAGCCCTGCCGGCCGGCGTCAAGCCGGTACTCGACGAGCTGGTCGCGCGGGCTCGTGAGGAAGGTGTGTACGACCTCGACTACGGACCCGACCCTTACGACAAGCCTCCCCCAGAACCCCTGGACGAAGCCACGGCCGGCATAGGCGCCATGCTCGCGATCTCGTCGTTGGTCGGCGTCGCCCTGGCTGTCGCGGCGTTCGTAGCGGGGTTCAACGCGATCATGCACAGCGGTGGCTGAGTACTCCTTCGACGTCGTTTCCGAGTTCAATCCCGCAGAGCTGACGAACGCAGTCGATCAGGCCCGGCGGGAAGTCGCGACCCGCTTCGACTTCAAAGACACCGCGACGAGCTACGACCATCAGGGCGAGGTGATCCAGATCGAGTCGGCGAGCGAGGACCGGGCCAGGGCCGCTCTCCAGGTGCTGCGCGAGAAGGCCGCGCGCCGGCAGCTTTCGCCGAAGCTCTTCCAGGCGGGCGATCCAAAGACTGTCGGCAAGGGTCGCGGCCAGATCGACGTCCGACTCAATGCGGGCATCAACGACGAGCTCGCGCGCGACTTGCGCAAGCGGATCCAGAACGTTTCCAACAAGCTGCAGGTCCGGATCCAGGGCGACCAGCTGCGCGTCGTTAGCAAGGACAAGGACACGCTCCAGCAGGTGATCAAGACCCTGCGCGACGCGGAGGACATCCCGGTCCCGCTCCAGTTCACGAACTACCGCTAACCGACACTTCAGGGTGGACGTAATCCCGGCCATCGACATCCTCGGTGGGCGCTGCGTCCGCCTGACCCAAGGCAAATACGACAGCCCGACCATCTACGCCGACGACCCCGTGGAGGTGGCGCAGCGATTCGCCGCCGCGGGAGCAAAGCGCTTGCACGTCGTCGACCTGGACGCCGCTCGCGGCTCTGCCAGCAACCGAGCGGTGATTGCGCGCGTGCTCCAGGGGTCCGGCATCCAGCTGCAGGTCGCGGGGGGCGTGCGCAGCGAAGAGTCCGTGGCAGCCTTGCTGGACGGCGGTGCGCAATGGGTGGTGATGGCGACCGCCGCGGTCCGCGATCCGCATCTCTTTGAACGGTGCGCGTTCGGGCATCCCGGACGGATCCTGGCGGCGCTCGACGTCCGTGACAACAAGGCTGCTGTGAGCGGCTGGCTCGACACCGACCCCGTCGTGCTGAAAGCGCTGGTAGGCCGGTGGGCCGACCTGCCACTCGCGGGGGTGATCCTTACGTGCATCGACCGCGACGGCACCATGTCCGGCCCTGACCTGCAGACGCTTGCACGGGTGCGCAAGATGACAAAGCTCGAGCTGCAGTACTCGGGCGGCGTGGCGTCGGTCGACGACCTCCGCCGCATCGCCGCGGCCGGCGCCCAAGCGGCGATTCTCGGCAAGGCGCTGTACGAAGGCAAGATCACCCTCGAGCAAGCTCTGTCGAAGTGAGGCTCGCGGCGTGCCTTTTCGCGGCGCTCGTGCTGGCCGCGTGCGGCGGCCGGGAGACTGCCGACGACCAGGGCCTACATCGCGAGATCCAGAACAACCGCGGTGGAGCCGAAGTCACTTTCGACGCGACGGCATTGAGCGATCCGGTGCAATCCGGTGACCACGAGCGCTTCGAGGTCCGCGCGGCCACAGGAGAGATGCTCGAGGTCGACCACAACACGAGCCTCGCCCAGTACGTACCGGTTCACAAAGGTGATGGGCTCGTGATCCACGGCGAGCTCTACATCGACCCAGGTCCGCGCTATGGCGTGCACTGCACGCACGCCCACACCTCCAGCGGCTGTCCCAATCCAGGCTGGATCGAGTACAAAGACAACTATTACGAATGAAATCGCGGAAGATCACTCCGTCCCCTTCCGCGGGCCATCCCCTGTGATGGCCGGCCGCGATTGGCAGGCGTTTGGTGGACGCCACCCGGTGGCGGCCGGAGTAGATCCGGCCTGCCGACAATGCTCGTCTTGACGGGTGGCGGCCGGAGTAAATCCGGCCTGCCGACAATGCTCGTCTTGAATCGAAAGGCAACAATTGACCTACGAATGAAATCGCGGAAGAGGACTCTGTCCCCTTCCGCGGGCCATCCCCTGCGATGGCCGGCCGCGTTTGGCAGGCGTTTGGTGGACGCCACCCGGTGGCGGCCGGAGTAAATCCGGCCTGCCGACAATGCTCGTCTTGAATCGAAAGGCAACAATTGACCTACGAATGAGCCGGCGGCTGCGTCCTTCGCCCTCTAGCTTCGTTCGCAATCTCGCGGCGGGACCCTATTCGCCCTTCGAACGCATGCGCCTGATGGTCAGCAATGTCCGCAGGAAGGCCGGTGGACGCGGCTGCTGCGGCAACTACGGCGAGCCCGGTTGTTGAATGACGAAAGAGGAGGCCCGTGCGGCCGGTTTGATCAAGTAGGAGGAGCAACCAGCCTGATGCACGCGGTCGTTTTCGAGCGCAACGGCGGACGGGAGCTGACCCCCGCGAGGAGAGGGCTGTGTGAGGCAGGCTAGCGCTTGCGCGTATTGGTGACTTTGCGTGCGACCGTGGTCACGTTGGCTTGCGCGACCGGCCGGACCACGATCTCATCGATGTCGACATGCGGTGGTCGCGTGACGGCGAACACGATGCAGTCGGCGATGTCTTCGGCGGTCAGCGGCTTGATTCCTTCATAAACCGCCTTGGCGGCTTTGCGGTCGCCGTGAAAACGCACCACGCTGAACTCGGTCTCGACCAGCCCAGGCGCGATCTCCGTGACGCGAATCGGCTCGCCGTTCAGCTCCAGCCGGAGGGTCTTCGTGATCGCTCGCACGGCGTGCTTGGCAGCCGTGTAGCCCGCGCCTCCTTTATATGTCTCGAAGCCGGCGATGGAACCGATGTTGACGATATGGCCGTGCCTGGCTTGGCGCAACAACGGCAGGCAGGCACGGGTCATCCACATGAGGCCGAGCACGTTGGTCTTCCACATCCCGATCCACTCGTCGTCGACCGCCTGAGCCACGCTGTTCAAGCCGAACGCGCCGCCGGCGTTGTTGACCAGGAGGTCGATGTGGCCAAAGCGCTTGGCCACTTCGCGGACAAATTCCTTGACGCTCTGCTCGTCGGTCACGTCGAGACGCAGGGCAACTCCCTCTTCGCCCGCGACCCGCTGGAGCCGTTCGATCCGCCGCGCGCCGATCACGACCTTGTAGCCGTGGCGGCCGAGCGCGATCGCGGTTGCGGCCCCGATCCCCGATGAAGCTCCGGTGATGACTGCGATGGGAGCCAAGCCTCAACCCCCTGGTAAACGGTTGCAAAACCGATGCCTTCCAAGCGTAACCTAGGGAAAAATGCTGGACGCGATCGTAGGGTTTGTCGTCGTCCTCCTGGTTGGCGCCGGGATACTCGTCATGATCGGGCCCCGTTCGCTCGTCCAGCGGCTCAAATCCGTGCCTCGTTTCAGCGGAATCCCTTCTCTGTTCGAGCCGCGACGGCCGCGCGAAGTGGTGGCGCCTACCCTCAACCCCAAGACCCAGCGCGTCCTCGTCGCCGCGGCCCGACTTGCCAACTGGATGCGCGCACACGGCCATGAAGACGTGGCGCGGGACATCCGCAACGGAGCCGCGCGCATCGCAGGCAACGAACCTGCGGGGCTATACGCGCTGCAGACGACGCTGCGACGAATCCGCGTCGTGAACATCACCGACAGCAGTTCGCAGGAACGCCTGAAGACGCTCGTCAGCGAGCTCCGCACCGCGGTCCAGGATCGCTTCGAGCAGCTGGAGCTGCTCCCGTTTCGCAGACCCTGAACGACCGGCAACGGGTCAGCTCAGGTTCGCCGTTTGAGAAGACGATCGGCTTCTGCCGCGCCCTGCGGGTCGGGGATCGGGTCCTGGTCTCAGGCACGGCGCCGGTCTGGCCGGACGGATCTGTCGACCCTGATCCCTATGTCCAGGCCAAGAGGTGTTTCGAGATCATCGGCATCGCGTTGACCGAAGTGGGAGCCTCGGTCGAACACGTAGTGCGAACGCGGATGTTCGTCACCGACGCATCGTTCGGCGATGCGGTCGGTCGCGCACACGGCGAAGCGATGGGCGCGGCACGGCCGGCGGCGACCATGGTTGTGGTGAAAGGGCTGCTCGACGAGCGCTGGAAGGTGGAGATCGAGGCCGAGGCGGTTACTTCTTAACGGCCGGCCCTTTCCCGGATTCGATATACCGCTTGAGCGCCTCCATGTTCTTGCGAATCCCCGCTGCATATTGGGGTCCGAGAACGCCCGTCGCGAAGCGAAGAAGGCCACCGAGCTGGTAGTTCATGTCATAGACCAATCGAGTCGATCCGTCTTTGCGCTGCGTGTATGTGTAGGACCAGGTCCCGTTGAGCGGGCCCTTGATGAACCTGCCCGAACACTTCTTGGGCTTGTTGTAAACGTCCTGCTCCACCTCGAGCTTTTCCTTGTGGCCGCCCAGGTCGAGGTGGTAGCGGTAACGCGTCCCCTTTCCCGGCGGTCCATCGTCGAGCTTCTCCACCTTGTCAAGGTTGGACGACCATCTCGGCACGTTCCTCACGTCCTCTGCGACCACCGCCCAGACGCGCTCGACGGGCGCATCGATGTCGACCACCTCGTGCAGCTTGGCCACACTGCGATGATCGCATCAAGTGTCTGATGTAGTTCCCGGCCGCATGTTGGGCGCGCTGCGGCATCGCAACTACCGGTTGTTCCTGGTCGGCCAGATCGTCTCGACGATCGGGACGTGGATGCAGACGGTCGCTCTGCCCTGGCTGGCGCTGGAGCTGACCCACAACGGATTTCTGGTCGGGCTGGTGCTCGCCGCGCAGTTCCTTCCGGTGCTCATCCTCAGCCCCTTTGCCGGTGAGATCGCGGATCGCTACCGCAAGCGAACCGTCCTTCTCGTGACCCAGACGTCTTTCGTGGTGCCTCCGTTTGTTCTGTTCGCGCTGACGACGAGCGGCCACGCGCAGTACTGGATGGTGGTTCTGGCAGCGGTGGCGACGGGCACGATCAACGCCCTCGACGTCCCGACGCGGCAGGCGTTCCAGGTCGACATGGTCGGCAAGCAAGACCTCATGAACGCGATCGCGCTCAACTCCTCGGTCTTCAACGCCTCGGCGGTGATCGGACCGTCGATCGCCGGCATCCTCATTGCGGTCGTCGGCGTCCCGATCTGCTTCCTGCTCAACTCCGTGAGCTACCTGGCCGCGATCGGCGCGCTGCTGTGGATGCGAAACCTGCCGGCCACCGCGCCGAGGCACGAGGAGCAGCCGGTGCTGACACGCATCGCGCAGGGCGCCGCCTACGCGCGACGGGAGCCTGTGGTCGGGATGCTGCTGCTCGTCGTCGCGGTGTTCTCGCTCTTCGCGATGAACCGCACGACGTTGATGCCATTGTTCGCCGACCAGGTGCTTCATGTGGGAGCGCACGGCTTCGGATTCTTGCTCGCTTCAATGGGCCTCGGCTCGCTGGCCGGCGCTCTGACGCTTGCGTTCTTTCCCAATCTCGCGGCTGATCCGCGCCGGCAGTTGTGGATGGCGGCCATCTGGGTCGGCGCGCTGCTCGAGTTCTCGGCCTCTCGCGTCTTCGCCGTCTCGCTGGTCACGCTGTTCGTGGCGGGGTACAGCCAGATCTCGTTCGTCGCGGCTGCCAACAGCCGCATCCAGACCATCACTCCCGACCACCTGCGCGGTCGCGTGATGGCCCTCTACGCGGAGGCTCTGATCGGCGTGGGTCCCCTCGGCGCGACCCAGGCGGGCGCGCTCGCGACGCTGCTCGGGGCGCCCTGGGCCATGGCGATCGGGGCGTCGATCGCCGGCGCGGTCGTGCTGCTCGTACGCCTGCTGCGGCCTGAGGTCTTCGGTCAGCCCAGGAAGACTTCGAGCACCGCCGCCACGGCCAGCGCCGGCACGAGCCACCGCAGCGCGCGGACGTAGTCGGCCAGCGCGGCGAGCACCCGGGCACTCCATCCGCCACGCGCGTCCATGTGGATCGCCGCCGCGCCGACCTGGATCGCCAGGCCGCCCGCGATGATCGCAGCGGGGATCTCGACGAATCCGTTGGGGACGATTCCGGTCAGCGCGATGCTCCACGACGACAGGGCCGCGGCGAAACCAAGAATGAAGCCTGGCGCAAACGTGAGCAGAAAGCCGCTCACGCCAACGGTCACGATCGCGAGCAGCGCGACAAGGACAAAGGCGAGCAGGTTGTGTCCGAAGATCGTCAGCGCCTGCTCAACTCCTCCTCCGTCCCCGGTGGACCGCACCAGGCTTGACAGCACTGGCCGCAGCACGACCGCCGGGATGACGTTGGTCGAGCCGGCCAGGTAGCCGATCC
This sequence comes from Chloroflexota bacterium, assembly GCA_005882115.1. GTDB lineage: Bacteria > Chloroflexota > Dormibacteria > Dormibacterales > Dormibacteraceae > 40CM-4-65-16. Next base: position 55,067 of record VBEG01000025.1, on the reverse strand, counting down.
AAGCGCCCACAGGAAAGCCGGCCGCGGCGATCAGCATCGGGATGCGCCGCATCCAGACGAGACGGAAGAACGTGGGACGCATGGCGAAGCTCGCGCGCACCGCATCGAGGGCCCGCCCAAAAGGATTCTTCAGACCCACCTCCCGCGCGAGCAGCGCTTCTCGCGAGAACCCATTGAAGCCCATGCGTACGAGGACGATCGCCACGATCGTCATCAAGAGCGCGAAACCCCACAGGAATTCCGCGCGGCCGAGCAGGATGAGGGCTGCCTCGACCTGGAGGACGACTGACATCGGCAGGATGATGAAAGAAGCCATCACGTTGGCGGCGCGCATGGTCCGGGCGTTGAGGCTGATGATCACGGCCCCGGCCACCATCGCCGCCACCTGGCAGAACGTGGACAAGGCCAGGGCCAGGAGGATGCCGAGCGGAAAGTAGCCGAGGCCAGGAAACGTCAGCAAGCAGTAGACAATCAATCCGCCGTAGCACAGCGCGAGCGAAACGCTGAGCACCGCTGCCACCTTGCCCGCGTAGATCTCGGCCTCGCGCAGCGGCGTGGAGAGCAGGACCTCGAGCGTGGTGCGCTCGCGCTCACCGACGAATGACTCGAGGGCGAGCACCAGCGAGAAGCTGGCGGGGATGAACACGACGAAGAACGCGCCGACGAGCGCCAGGCGGTTGACAACAGAGGTGCCACCCCCGAACGTCGCGAGCGCGCGCACGCCTGACCCCGAGGCGATCGGAATCGCCAGCGTCAACGCGACCATGGCGGCGATGAGGCGCAGCTCGCTTATCGCGTCGCGCAGGTCGCGGGCCGCGACGAGGGCAGCCTTACGCCGTTCGAGTTTCGGCCAACGCATAGTGGTTGCCCACAATCGCGAGGTAGATGTCCTGCAGCGTCGGCAGCTCGCGCACCTGCTTACGCTTTTTCAAACCTGAGCGGCGACGCAGCGCGGCCATGTTGCCAACGGCGAGCGCGCGGCCGGCCGACATGATTCCGATGTCTCCTGCAAGGTGCTCCGCCTCCTCCATGCTGTGAGTGCAGATCACGAGCGCGCAGCCGTCGCTCTTCAGATAGTTGAGGTAATCCCACGCGCGGCGCGCGCTGTCCGGGTCGAGCGCCGATGTCGGCTCGTCGGCCAGCACCAGGCGCGGACGGTGCAACGTCGCGCGAATGAGCGCGACCTTCTGCCGCATGCCTTTCGAGAAGGTGCCGAGCCAGCGGTCGCCCGCATCCGCGAGCTCAAAGAGTTCGAGGAGCTCGGAGATCCTCCGCTTGCGCAGGCCCGGCTCGATGTCGTAGATCGCTCCGAAATAGTCGAGATAGTCGCGGGCGGACATGCGCTCGTAGAGTCCGGGCACCTCCGGCATCAGGCCAACGCGCGCGCGTACGGCGGCAGGATCGTCGGCGGCGTCGATGCCGTCGACCTTGACAGTGCCAGCGGTGGGCGGCAGCACGCCGGCCATGCAGCGCAGCGCGGTCGTCTTACCCGCGCCGTTGCGACCGAGGAGGACGAGGCACTTCCCCCCCTCGACGCGGACGGTCAGGTCCTCGAGCGCGAGCACGTCGCCGTATCGCTTGGCGAGGTTGTCGACTTCCAGCACGGCTACTGGATTCTGACTGGACGACGACCCTAAGTTGGCGGTTTTCGGGGCCCGGGAAATCGAGCCGCGAGGCCCGGGCTGAGCCGCCGCACGGAGCGACTGCCCCAATATCCCATCCCGACAGCCGCCAGCACGAACGCCGCGATGCCCGACAGGAGGACTATCCCAGCCGGCGCACCGAAGCCAGCGGCGATCAGTCCGCCGATGGCGCCGCCCACCGCAGCCACGATCAACGACAGCATGCCCGGCAAGGTCTGTAACCCGTGGAACATGGACCCGAGCCTGTCCGCGCCGGAGGTCTCGACGCCGAGCGTCTGGAGCGCTCCCGGAAGATCGTCATAGGGACTCGTGGTGAAATGCGGCTCGAGCTCGGGGTGGAGGTCGAGGTAGGCGTTGCGGAGGCGGTTCATCCCGAGCACCCAGCGGAAGTCGTCGCGGTTCAGCGCCATGAGGCGGGCGACCGTGAACACGCCCACCAGAAAGACGACCGCGAGCATGAAGATCGCGATGGCGAAGAAGGCCGGACCGAAACGGTCGGCCTGGGCGACCAGAGCCAGGGCGATCACGGCGCCGGAGAGGATGGTCAGAAACATGTTCACGCGCCCCAGCGACTCCTGGTACGTCAGGGCGCGGGTCGCTAGCAGGCTCCAGTGCTCGGTGGCCAGGATCTGCAGCGCTCCCGACTCGATTGGACGCGGCGGAATTTCCGTTGACATCGATCCCTCCCTAATCGCGTGGAAGGTAGCGCGGCAGGTCGGCCAAGGACTTGAACCCGCGACCTTCGAGAAACGCCGCGATGCCGTCATGGACGTCGGCGATCGCGTTCGGGTTGACGAACGTGGCCGTCCCGACCTGGACGGCCGTGCATCCCGCGACAAGAAACTCCAGCGCGTCTTCCGCGCGCGTGATGCCGCCGATCCCGAGCACAGGAATCCGGACCGCCCGCGCCGCCTGGTGCGCGAGATGTACGGCTAGCGGCCTGATCGCCGGCCCGGACAGGCCGCCGGTGCGAAAGCTGAGTCGTGGCTTGAAAGCGTTGAGGTCGATCGACATGCCGACGAAGGTGTTGATGGCGCACAGCGCGTCGGCGCCGGCCGACTCGACGGCCCGAGCGATGACGCCGATGTCACTCACCATCGGCGTGAGCTTGACCCAGAGCGGAAGCTTGGTTCGTCTGCGCACGGCCTCGGTCACCGCGGCAGCGGCGCGCGGGTCGTTGCCGAAGTAAAGGCCACCCTGTTCGACATTCGGACAGGAGATGTTGATCTCAAAGCCGGCGATGCCCGGAACACCGTCGAGTCGCGCCGTGAGCTCGCCGTACTCGGAGGCCGACTCGCCGTTGATATTGACGAGCACCGGAAAGTCCCACCCAGCCCATTGCGGCGCATAGTCGCGGACGAGCGCATCGGCGCCCGGCCCCTGCAAACCGATCGCGTTGAGCATCCCGCTGGGCGTCTCCGCGATGCGTGGCGGCGTGGTGCCTTCGCGAGGCCGCAGGAAGATTCCCTTGGAAACCATCCCGCCGAGTGCGCGTCTTTCGAGCAGCGGAACCTCGGTGCCGTAGCCGAACGTGCCCGACGCCGCCAGCACGGGGCCGCGCATTTGCATCGTGCCAACCGCGACCGACATGTCGATGGTCAAACCGTCACCGCATAAGAAAGGTGCGAAGGCAAAGCTGTCCAGTCGACATCGGCGGCGCGGTAGACGGGTCCTTCTTTGCACGCCCGGTCGTAGCCGCCGCGACGAAGCGGGACCGCGCACCCGAGGCAGACACCGGTGCCACAGCCCATGTAGGTCTCGACCGCGACCTGGGCGTCTGGCCAGCGCTCCGCTACCGCGCCCAGCATCCGGTTAGGACCGCAGGCAAGCACAACCTCTGCATCGGGTGCGACAGACACCGCGGTGCCGCGCGTCCCTAGCGAGCCGTCGTCCGTGGCCCAGATCACCTCGTCGCCATCCGCTTCGTGACACAGCTCCTCGGCCCTTCGGGCGCCGTGGACCCACACCACGCGCAGCCCGGCCGCTCTTGCATCTCTCGCGGCGAGAGGCATCGGCGCCACGCCCAGCCCCCCGCTGATGAGCACGGCGCTTCGCGCCCTCGAAGCGAAGTCATAGCCATGGCCGAGCGGGCCGACGCAGCTGAGCCGCTCGCCGCGCTGCATCGTGAGCAGCTCCGCGGTGCCGGCGCCGACTGCTTTCAAGACGATCTCGATGTGCTCACCCTCGACGCGATAGACCGAGAACGGCCGCCGGAGGAGCGGGCCGCCCGACCATCCGAGGTTGACAAACTGACCGGCTCGCACGGCGGTCGCGATCTCGGGCGCGTGCATGGAGATGACGAACATGCCGCGCGCGACTTCGCGACGCGCGGTTAACGGTGCGTCAATGAGGAACATGCCGCTCAACGCCCCTCGCCCCAAACCCTCACCCCTGCGAGAAGAGAGAGCCTGGGTCCCGCCATTCGCCGATGGTCCGCACTTCGACTTCGTCCGGCGCGGCGACCACCGACTCGAGCAGCGCTGTCGCCGTGTCGAGGGAGGTCAGGCAGGGAATGCGGCGCTCGACGGCAGCGCGGCGGATCTCAAACCCGTCTTTGAACACCGGGGCGCCATCGCCGCGATCCTCGTAGATGTTCGACATCGTGTTGATCACGAGCTGAACCTCACCGCGCACGATCACGTCGACGACGGTGGGGCCCTCTTCGCCGATCTTGGCTACCACGCGCGGCGAGAACCCGGCCGCGCGCAGCGCCCTCGCCGTGCCGTCCGTCGCGACGAGCCGGCATCCCAGCTCGACCAGCCGCGACACGATCGGAAAGAGCTCCGGCTTGTCCGCGTCTGCGATCGTGAGCAAAGCGGCGCTGCCTCGCTCCACATGCATGCCAGAAGCGGCGAATGCTTTGCGCAGCGCTTCGTTGAGGCTGCGCGCGATCCCGATCGCCTCCCCCGTGGACTTCATCTCGGGGCCCAGGTAGGAATCCACTGCCGCGAGCTTGTTCATGGAGAACACCGGCGCCTTGACCGCGATGAGCTCGCGCGATGCCACGAGTCCTGTCGCCCAACCCAGGTCGGCAAGCTTCTCGCCGAGCATGACGCGCGTCGCGAGCTTGACGACCGGCACGCCAGTGACCTTGGACAGGAAAGGGACGGTCCGTGAGGCGCGCGGGTTGACCTCGAGCACGTATACGTGTCCGCGGTGCACGACGTACTGGACGTTGACCAGGCCACGCAATCGCAGGTGGCGGGCGATCCGCACGGTGTAATCGACGATGTGGTCGAGCTCGGCGCGCTCCAGGCCCTGGGCCGGATAAACGGCGTACGAGTCGCCCGAATGCACGCCCGCGCGTTCGACGTGCTGCATCACTCCCGGGATGACGACGGTCTCGCCATCCGAGATCGCGTCGACCTCGACCTCCATGCCCTGGAGGTACTTGTCGACGAGGACCTGGCCACGAGGCATGGCGCTGATCGCCCAGGCCATGTAGCGGCGGAGCTCGTCGCGGTTGCGCACGATCTCCATCGCGCGACCGCCCAGCACGTACGACGGGCGCACAAGCACGGGGTAGCCGGCGCGCTCAGCGATCGCCTCGGCCTCTTCGATCGTCGTCGTCGTGCCGCCCACAGGTTGCGGCACCCCAATCGCGTCAAGCGATCGCGCGAAAGCGCGCCGGTCTTCCGCGAGGTCGATCGCCTCGACGCTCGAGCCGAGGATGGTGACCTGGTGCTCGTCGAGAGGCTGCGCGAGGTTGATCGCGGTCTGGCCGCCGAACTGGACCAGCGCGCCGCTGGCCTCTTCCGCGCGAGCCACATGGAGCGCACCGTCGAGGTCGAGCGGCTCGAAGTACAGGCGGTCCGATGTGTCGAAGTCGGTGGACACTGTCTCGGGGTTGGAGTTGACCATCACCGCGCGCACACCAGCTTCGCGCAGCGCCCACGCGGCGTGCACCGAGCAGTAGTCGAACTCGATGCCCTGCCCGATCCGGATCGGCCCGGAACCCACGACGAGGACGGTGCGCTGGAGGTCGGGCCCCTCCGTCCCCTTCGGCGCCACCTCCCCATGAATGGGGAGGAGTTCCGATTCGTCTTCCTCCTCCCAGCATGAGTAGTAGTAGGGAGTCGCCGCCTCGAACTCGCCGGCGCACGTGTCGACGAGCTTGTAGGTGGGCTGCGCGGGCTCGACCGTTTCACCGCGCAGCGCCGTGATCATGGCGTCCGAAAACCCCGCCCGGCGGAGCTCCCTCGCATCGCCTTCGACCTCGACCCGCACGAGGCTGGCCATGCGATCGATGAACCAGCGGTCGATGCCGCTGCGCCCCGCCAGCGACGCGACGTCGGCGCCGTTGCGCAGTGCGTGGAGGAGCGCAAACAGCCTCCTGTCGTTCGGCTGGTCGATGCTCTCAGGTCCGATGTCCCAGTCGGCCGGAGGTCTCTGCTCGAGCGAGCGAATGGCCTTCGTGAGCGCGGCTTCGAAAGTCCGCTCGACGGCCATCACCTCGCCGGTCGACGCCATCTGAGTGCCGAGCCGGCGATCGCCGGCGGGGAACTTGTCGAACGGCCACCTCGGGATCTTGACCACGCAGTAGTCCAGCGCGGGCTCGAACGCGGCGAACGTGCGCCCGGTGATCTCGTTGCGGATCTCCTCGAGCCGCCTGCCCACCGCGACTTTCGCGGCCACGCGGGCGATCGGGTAGCCGGTCGCCTTCGAAGCCAACGCCGACGAGCGGCTGACACGAGGGTTGACCTCGATCACGTAGTACTGCGAGCTCTTGGGGTCGAGCGCGAACTGCACGTTGCACCCGCCCTCGATGCCGAGCGCGCGGATGATCCGTATCGCGGATGACCGCAGCATCTGGTGGTCGCGGTCGGAAAGCGTCTGCGCGGGCGCGACCACGATCGAATCGCCGGTGTGCACGCCCATGGGGTCGAGGTTTTCCATGTTGCAGACGGTGATGCAGGTGTCAGCCCCGTCGCGCATCACCTCGTACTCGATCTCCTTCCATCCCCACAAGGAGCGCTCGATGAGGACCTGGTGGATTGGCGACGCCGCGAGGCCACGCAGGGCGACACGCTCGAGGTCGGTGTCGGTGGTCACGAACCCTCCACCGGTCCCGCCGAGCGTGTACGCCGGGCGGATGACGAGCGGGAGGCCGTTGAGCGCCGCAAAGTCCCTGACCTCTTCGATCGATTCGCACACCCGCGAGACCGGGACCGGCTCGCCCATCGCCTCGAGCATCTCTTTGAAGGCCTGGCGGTCTTCGGCCTTGCGGATTGTGTCGATCGTCGCGCCGAGCAGCCGGACCCCGTGCCGGTCGAGCACGCCTGCATTCGCGAGGTCGGTCGCGAGGTTGAGGCCCGTCTGACCACCCAGAGTCGGCAGCAGCGCGTCGGGTCGCTCGCGCTCGATGATCCGCTCTACCGCCTCAACCGTCAGCGGCTCGAGGTACACGCGGTCGGCGACTTCTTCGTCGGTCATGATCGTGGCGGGGTTCGAGTTGACCAGCACGGTCTCGATGCCCTCTTCGCGAAGCGCCTTGCACGCTTGCGTGCCGGCGTAGTCGAACTCGGCGGCCTGGCCGATCACGATCGGCCCCGAACCGAGGATCAAAACCTTGCGCGGTCGGGCCGGCTCGGCCATTCCAGCCACGGCGCGGGCTACGGGCGCCCGGCTGCGGACCATGTCGACAAAGCGGTCGTACAGGTGCTGGTTGTCCTGCGGACCTGGGCAACCTTCGGGGTGGTACTGGACGCTGAAGGCGGGCAGCGTGCGGTGGCCGAGGCCCTCGACCGAGCCGTCGTTCAGGTTGCGTTGCGAGACGTAGAAATCGCCGTCGGGGATCGACGCGGCATCGACCTGGAACTCGTGGTTCTGACTCGTGATGTGGACGTGGCCCGTGTCGAGGTCTTTGACAGGGTGGTTCGCACCGTGGTGGCCGTAAGGCAGCCGCGAAGTCGTAGCTCCGGCGGCGCGGCCCATGATCTGGTGACCGAGGCAGATGCCGAACATCGGGATCTCACCCAGCGCTTCGCGCGCGAGGTGCACCGGCCCATCGAGGACGGCGGGATCGCCGGGGCCGTTCGACAGCACGAGCCCGTCTGCGCCGCTCGAGCGCACGTCCGCCCAGGTCGCCGTATGCGGAAGCACCACCACCCGGCATCCGCGCTCGCGCAGCGACCGCAGGATGTTGGCCTTCACGCCATAGTCGATCACCGCGACCAGCAAGCCCTCGCCGTCGCTTCGCTTGCGAGCTCTCAGCTCGGGAGGCATTGGCTCGAGCCACTCTTCCCGGCTCGTCCGCGAAGTCTGCGCGACCAGGTCTTGCTCGGCCAGAGGTGTCACGCGCTTGGCGGCGTGGGCAAGCTCGGCCAGCCTCGCCGGGGACGGCGCAGCGGTCTCGTGGACGAGGACCGCTCGCTGGGTTCCGTGGGTTCGGATGTGTCGGGTCAACGCCCGGGTGTCGATGTCAGTGATTCCGGGCACGTTCCACCGGCGCAGGTACTCGTCGAGCGACGCCTCGCTCGAGTGATGGCTGGGCGACGGGCAAGCCCACCGCACGACCAGCGCACGCGCCCAGGGTCGCCCCGACTCCGCGTCCGCATCGCGGACTCCGTAATTGCCCTGCAGCGGGTAGGTCATGCACACCATCTGGCCCGCGTAGGACGGATCGGTGAGGACCTCCTGGTAGCCGGTCATCGCGGTGTTGAAGACCAGCTCGCCCTCGCCTACGACATCTGCGCCGAGCGACGCGCCGACGAAGGCGCGGCCGTCTTCAAGGACCAGGACAGCCAACGATTTCCTATCCGGCAACGATCACCGCCTGGTCGATGCCGTCCTCCTCGGCGATCAGGACCTCGATGCGCTCTGCGTCGGCGGTGGGAACGTTCTTGCCCACGTAGTCGGGCCGAATCGGTAGCTCGCGGTGGCCGCGGTCGATGAGCACGGCGAGCTGGATCGCGCGCGGCCTCCCGAAATCCATCAGGGCGTCCATCGCCGCGCGAGCCGTCCGGCCGTGGTGGATGACATCGTCGATGAGGACCACCACCTTGCCGCCGATCTCAGGGATGTCGCTGGAAGGGCGGTGGCCATCAGGCGGCCTGAGGTGCAGGTCGTCGCGATGCTTGGTCACGTCGAGTCGACCGAACGGGACGTCCCTGCCCTCGAGCATGGTCAGGGTCGCGGCGAGGCGCTGGGCCAGGACGTCGCCCTTGCTCACCACACCGACGAGCACGACGTCCTCGACACCGCGGTTGCGCTCCACGATCTCGTGGGCGATGCGCGACAACGATCGCCGGATCTGGTCGGCGTCCATCACCGTCGCCTTGAGGCGACCCTGGGCGACGCTCATGTGAGGAGCCGATCCAGGAGAGCCATCCGGACATGCAGGCCGTTGCGGGCCTGGCGGAAGTAGGCCGATCGCGGGTCGGCGTCCACTTCGGGCGATATCTCGTCGACGCGAGGCAGCGGGTGCATGAGGATGGCGTACTTGCGCATCAGCGCCATCGCGTCCTTGTCGATGCGGTACGCGCCCTTTACCGCGTTGTATGCCTCGGGATCGGTGAAGCGCTCCTTTTGGATTCGCGTCATGTAGACGACGTCCGCCTCTGGAAGCACCGCGTTGAGATCCTCGGTCTCGATCCATGGCACGTGGTGCTCGTCGAGGTGAGCTTTCAGGTCCTCGCGCATCGCGACCTGCGGCGGCGCGACGAACCAGACCTTGATGTCCTTGAACTTGCCCAGCAGGTAGGTCAGGGAGCGCACCGTACGGCCGTTGGCGAGGTCGCCGACCATCGCCACGCGCACCCCATCGATGCGGCCGAGCTCGTTCCGCACGGTGTACAGATCGAGCAGCGCCTGCGTCGGATGCTGGCCGGGTCCGTCGCCGGCGTTGATGATCGGGACCGACGCTACAGCGGCGGCGCGCTTGGCCGCTCCCTCTTCGTTGTGGCGCAAGACGATGACGTCGGCGTAGCCGCCGACGATCTGGATCGTGTCTTCAAGGGTCTCGCCCTTGGCCGCGGAGGAGAATTCCCGAGCGTTGTCGGTGCCCATCGTCTCGCCCCCCAGGCGCAGCATCGCCGCCTCGAACGACAGACGGGTTCTGGTCGACGGTTCGTAAAACAATGCCGCCATCACCTGTCCGGCAAGGCGCCCGATGAAGTGGTGGGGCTCGCGCTTGATCTCGTCGGCCCGCGCGAAAAGGTCTTCGAGGATGGAACGAGAGAATTGTTGACTCTCGATTACGTGCTGCAGCCCGGACGTGACGGCCACGAAAAAATCTCCTTCCCGGGCTCTCTGTCCCGGACTTAAAGGCGAGCTCGCGAGAGTTTACCGTAACTTACGCATTCCATGAACAAACGTCCTGGGCACGTCAACGTCACTGTCGAGACCGGCTACTGCAACTTCTGCGGCCGGACCCGAAACCTGCGGCGCGAGGAGCACCAGCTCGGAACCCTCGTCCGCACGATCATCACCTGCGAGAGCTGTCACCGGACGCTGTCGAGCTCGGTCGGCGTGGCCGTGGTCGCGCCGGAGGTCGTCGAGGCTCCGGCCGAGATCGAGGTCCCCGTCCAGGCCGCAGCTCAGCCCAAGGCCAAGACCCAGGTCAAAGCCAAGGCTCCGGCGAAAGCGCCAGCCAGGCCAAAGACAGCTTCGGTCAAGAAAGTGGCCAGGCCCGGTCGCCAGTCTGCCGCGTCGCCAGCGAAGGCGAAAACTCCCACGAAGCGAGCCACCAACAAAAAGAAGTGATGGCAGCGGCGGTCAAGGTCGCCCGCCTGGAGAAGACCCTCGGCTCGAACAAGGTGCTCCGCGGCATCTCCTTCGAAGCCCACTCGGAAGAGATCTTCGGCCTGCTCGGCCCGAACGGCGCCGGCAAGACCACGACCCTGCGCATCATCTGCACCTTGCTCGCGCCGGACGCCGGATCGGTCGGCGTCCTCGGCTTTGACACCCGGACGGCGCCGCAAGAGGTGCGCCGCCGCGTCGGCGTGGTGACGGCTGAGATCGGGGTTTACCCGCGACTTTCGGCGCGCGAGAACATCGCGTACTTCGCCGAGCTGAGCGGCCTGCTGGATGGTGATCTGGACCGCAGGGTCGATGCGGTCATCGAGCGGCTGGACATGGCGTCATTCGCAAGCCAGCGCGCGGAGAGCCTCTCTTCCGGGCAGAAGCAGAAGGTCGCGATCGCCCGCGCTATCGTCCACGACCCGCCGGTGCTGATGTTCGACGAGCCGACCTCCAACCTCGACGTGCTTGCATCCCGCGAGATTCGCCAGTTCATGGTGGAGTCCAAAGGACGCGGCAAATGCGTGATCTTCTCCACACACGTGCTGCACGACGCGGAGCGCCTGTGTGACCGCGTCACGATCATCCACCAGGGCCGCGTCGTCGCCGATGGCGCAACCGCCGATGTCCGGCGCGGCTACCAGGACCTCGAGGATTCATTTCTCGCCCTGGTCGAGACCGCAAAGTGAGAGATGTCTTCATCGTCTTCCGCAAAGAGCTTCGCGAGATCCTTCGCGACCGACGCACGTTGACTGCGATCGCTCTCGCCGTCATCGCCACGCCGACCATCCTTTTCGTGATCTCCCAGGTCTCCGTCAAAACCGCCACTCAGACCTACACCATCGGCTACTCGGGACAGATTCCGGCAGGACTCGAGGTGCTCTTCACCGCCACCGGACTCAAGCTGGAACGGGTCGACGATCCCGCCGCGGCGGCCAAGAGACAGGTGGACATCGGCCTGGCCTTCAGCGCTTCAGGGATCGACGAGTACTACGACCCGACGCGCCAGTCGGCGCAGATCGCCGACATCCGCGTGCAGACCATTCTCGGCCGCTACGACGCCGCCAAGATCGCCGCGACCCTCCAGGAAAAGGGCGTGGACCCATCGATCCTGGATCCGCTTCCGGTACGAAGCCATCCGCTCAGCTCACCCACCCAAGCCGCCAGCAATGCGTTCCTCAGCTTCTTCCTGCCGTACATCCTGATCACGATGAGCCTGACCGGCGGATTGTCCGCGGCACTCGACAGCTCGGCCGGCGAGCGCGAACGAAAAACGCTCGAGAGCCTGCTTCTGACCCCGGCGCCTCGTGGACAGCTCCTGATCGGCAAGATCCTCGCCGTGAGCACGATCAGCCTGCTGGCCGCTGTGGCTTCGATCGGTTCGATGCTCGTCGCCCTGAGCCAGATCTCGTTCGGAAACGGAGGCGGGCAGAACGAGCACGTCGCGCTCAGCCCGCTCGCCGCCACGGTGATGCTTTGGCTGGCCGTCCTGCTCGCGGCCTCGTTCAGCTCGGTCACGATCGCTCTGGGAACGCTGGCTCGGAACTTTCGCCAGGGCCAGGCTTACGCGACGCCGCTGTACTTCATCACGATCTTCCCCGCCTCGATCGTCCTGTTCATCCCGGACTTCAACCCCGGCGTCGCCTACTACCTGATCCCCATCCTCAACGCCGTGCTCGTGCTCCGGGACGCCATCGTGCACAACTCAATCGAGTGGACCGCGCTGGCGGTTACCTCGGTGAGCCTGATCCTGACCGGGGCGCTTTGCTTCTATGCGGCGCTGCGGCTCTTCACCCGCGAGGCCCTTTTGGTTCGCTCATAGGTAAGCGCCGGTGCCAAACTGTTGTCGTTAGGGATGCGACGCCGTATGGAGCTGACGGAGCTGCGGAGCCTCGAGCGCCAGAGCATGTACTCGATCTTCCACCCTCTCGACCCCGAGGAGCGTCTGCCTCGCGAGCTGCTCCTCGAGGGCCGGCGCTACAGGGCTGTCGGTCGGCCCGAGCTTGCCGGCGCGCTCTGGTTGCCGGCCCTCTGGTTGGTGCTCGCGTCCACGGGGTCGCTGCAAGGGAATGCGCTTCTGCTGCTTGGAGTGGTCGCGGTTCTCTACACGACCTTCTGTGCCTTCGCCTTCCTGCGCAAGTCGAGCTGACTGTGCGGGTCGGCGTATAACCGTGCCATGACAGATGCGGTGATCGTCGCGTACGGTCGGTCGCCGATCGGCCGGGCGCGCAAAGGCTCACTCGTCGACCTCAGACCTGACGACCTCGCGGCGCACGTCGTGACCAAAGTCCTCGACAAGGTTCCCGCGCTCGACCCAACTCAGATTGAAGACTTGATCTGTGGGTGCGGCCTTCCCGGCGGCGAGCAGGGGCACAACATCGGCCGCGTGGTGTCGATCCTGGCGCGCCTGGACGTGCCCGGTGTGACCGTCAACCGGTACTGCTCCTCGTCGCTGATGACGACTCGCATGGCTGCGCACGCCATCGAGGCGGGCGAGGGCGATGTGTTTCTTTCGGTCGGTGTCGAGTGCGTGTCGCGATACGGCAGTGGTTACCCGGACGCCCCCGACACCTACAACCCGAAGCTAGTCCCCGGCAACACCGAGGAATATCCCGATATCTACATCGCGATGGGCCAGACCGCGGAGAACGTGGCCCAGCGGGAGAAGATCAGCCGCGAAGAGCAGGATCGCTTCGCGGTCAAGAGCCAGAACGCAGCCGTCAAGGCGCGCGACGACGGCTTTTTCGATCTCGAGATCATTCCGGTCCCGCTGCCCAACGGCCAGACGTTCACCAAGGACGACGGCCCGCGTCCCGGGACGACGATGGAGGTGCTGGCAACCCTGCAGCCGGCGTTCCGCGAGAACGGCACCGTGACGGCAGGCAACGCGTGCCCGCTGAACGACGGCGCCGCCGCGGTCGTCGTCATGTCGGAGCGCCGAGCCAACGAGCTCGGCATCAAACCCATCGCCCGCGTGGTTGCCACCGGACTTTCGGCGCTGGAACCGGAGTTCATGGGCCTCGGCCCGATCGACGCCTCGAGGCAGGCGCTCAAGCGCGCCAGGATGAGCATCGACGACATCGACATCGTCGAGATCAACGAGGCCTTCGCGGCGCAGGTCATCCCCTCGGCGCGCGGCATCGGGGTCGACCCCTTCAGCGACAAGCTGAACCCTCACGGCGGGGCGATCGCCCTAGGCCACCCCTTCGGCATGACGGGTGCGCGCATCCTCTGCACGCTTCTGAATGGCCTGGAGGAGAAGGACAAGACCTTCGGCCTGGAGACGATGTGCGTCGGCGGCGGCCAGGGAATGGCCATGATCCTGGAGCGGCTGAACTAGACCTTTAGACCTTCGACTCCTGAAGCATTCCGTCTAGCACCCGCTCGACAAGCTTGCTGAGGGTCTTGCGCTCCTCCGGCGACAGCGGCGCGAGGATCTCATCCTCCAGGCTCTCTCTCGCCTTGTCCGCGCGTTCCAGGGCGCGGCGTCCGGCGGCGGTGAGCTCGACGATGTGGCGGCGGCGGTCCTGCGGATCGCGGCGGCGGACTGAGAACTGCGCCGCCTCGAGCTCGTTGAGGATCAGAACGACCGTGTTGGCGTCCATGAAAAGTCCGTTTTCGAGCTCCTGCTGTGTCGTCCCGGGGTGGTCCCGGATGTAGCCGAGCGCCATGTAGGGCTTGAGCCGCATGCCGAGGAGCTCGTCCGTCGACCGGCGGTGAAGCGCCTTGGAAAGCTGGGTCACAAGCGAGACGAGCCCCCGATGCGAGCGCCGCTCGTCCGGGGATGCGCCCTGCGCGCGCCCGGCGCTGTCGTTCACGTCAATCAATTCTATCACTGAGTATTAATGTTCCCACTCCCGAGATAATCCATGCAATAAGGAGCATGATGATCCTATTATAGTGATCATCCTAGCTTCGGTTGTTTTGTTCGGGAGGAGCATATGAGTTCGGATTTTCGACGTTGGGCGGCCCTGGTGGTGGTTTGTCTTGGACAGCTGATGATCATGCTCGACGCGACCATCGTCAACGTGGCGCTGCCCTCCATCCAGCTCGACCTCGGCTTCAGCGAGGCAAGTCTGACCTGGGTTGTCAACGCCTACGCGATCGCCTACGGCAGCTTTTTGCTGGTCGCGGGCCGGGTGGGCGACCTCATCGGGCGGCGCAAGGTCTTCATGGCCGGCGTCTTCCTGTTCACGGTCGCTTCGGTTGGCAGCGGCTTCGCCCAGGAGTCATCGCAGTTGATCACCGGCAGGTTCCTCCAGGGCCTCGGCGGCTCCCTGTCGGCTGGCGTGATCCTCGCGATCATCGTCACCGAGTTTCAGAAGCCCGCTGAGCGCGCGAAGGCCATGAGCGTGTTCACGTTCGTCATCGCGGGCGGGGGCTCTCTCGGCCTGCTTGCCGGTGGTGCGCTCACCCAGTGGGTGAGCTGGCACTGGATCTTCTTCATCAACCTGCCGATCGGGATCGCGACCCTCGCCCTCGGCGCGTGGCTGATCAAGGAGAACGACGGGCTCGGGCTCGACCAGGGGGTCGACATCGCGGGCGCGATCCTCATCACGGCGGCCCTGATGGTGGGCGTCTACGGCATCGTGACAGCCGCCGATTTCGGTTGGACCTCGGCGCACACGCTGGTCACGACTGGCGCAGCGGCCGCACTGGTGGCTGCGTTCGTTCTCCTCGAGTCGCGGCTGGCGAACCCGATCATGCCGTTGCGCGTCTTCCGAATTCGATCGCTGACGGGCGCGAGCGCCGCGCGCGGCCTGCTCGTGGCCGGGATGTTCACCAACTTCTTCGTCGGAGTCCTCTATCTGCAGCACATCCGCGGTTTCAGCGCGATCGCCACAGGGCTGGCATTCCTTCCGACGACGCTGGCGATCGGCGTCATGTCGGCCGGCATCTCGGCCAGGCTGATGGCCCGCGTGGGTCCGCGAAATCTGCTCATGGTTGGGTTGGCGACAATCATCGGCGCCCTCCTTGTGCTTTCCACACTCGGGCAGACCTCGAGCTACCTGCCCTGGATGTTCATCGCCTACGCTCTGCTGGGAACCGGCGCGGGGCTGTCGTTCCTGCCCCTGCTGACGATCTCGATGTCCGAGGTGGCGACCTCCGACGCGGGGTTGGCCTCGGGCTTCAGCAACGTCGCGATGCAGGTCGGTGGCGCTCTCGGCCTGGCGGCGTTCGGCGCCGTCGTGACCGACCACGCGACCTCTCTCGTTGCTCAGGGCGAGCCGCTGCAGGCCGCCCTGACCTCCGGCTACGACCTTGGGTTCCTGCTCGCGGCGGGCAGCGTTGCGCTCGGCCTGCTTGTCGTCACCACGGTGCTTCGGCCGGCGGCCGCCTGGCGGAGCGCACGCGCCGTCCAGCAGGTGGATGCGGCGGAGGTCGAGGCGGCCTAACGGGCCTCCCGCGCGAACCCGACGAGGCGGGCGATGTCCGCCTCGTCGTTCCACCATCCGATGGATGCCCGAAGCCAACCGTCCGGCAGACTGCGGATCACGATCTGTCTTTTCTCAGCGGCCTTGACCGCCGCCGCTGGGTCGCCGGGAACACGGAATGAGATCAGCGTGCCCTGCCCGGCCTCGGTCCGAACCTCGACTCCGGCCGCCAGCAACGACTCTCGGCAGCGCGCGACCAGGCTCGCGGCGCGCTCGATTCCCCAGTCAGGAAGGTCTTCGACAGCCGCCAGCAGGCCCGCCACCATCGCCGGCGCGAGATGGACCAGGGCGAGCCGCCCGGCGTCGGTCCGCGCCGACGCGGCGGAGCTCTGGATCTGCGGCCGCAGTCGCTCCAGCCCGCCGACGTAGAGGGCGCCGGTGGTCTCTGGCCCGCACAGCCACTTCTGGCCCGACACCGTGTACCAGTCGGCGACCGAAGCCTCGACCGGTATCGCACCTACCGATTGCGCTCCATCCACGAGCAGTGGCAGGCCCGTGGCCCGTTTGATCTCCGCGAGGGGAAGGACATGGCCGTCGAGCCACAGCACGTGCGAGAGGGCGATCAGCCGAGTGCGCGGCGTGACCTCCGAGAGGATCGCCGCCAGCGCGTCGCAGGCCGGCCGCTGCATGACGCCGGCCTTCCTGACCGTGGCACCTGACGCGAGCAGAGGCATGAGCAGACCGGGATGCTCGCCGTCGGTGGTCACGACCTCGTCGTCCAGGGTCAGGCGCAGGGCGGTGACCACAAGGTTGCAGCCCTCGGTGGTCGAGGTCGTCAAGACGATCGTTTCCAACGGGACGTGGAGCAGGGCCGCGATCCGCTCGCGAAGCGCAGTCTCCTTGGCCGCCGCCCCCTCCCAGACCGACATCCCGCCTCGGCCCTGCTCCAGCGCGGCCTTCTCGGCGGACTGCATCGCCTCGAACGTGCGCCTCGACAACGGTCCAACCGACCCCGCGTTCAGGTACGCGCACCGCCCGAGGACGGGAAAGCTGGCCCGCGCTTCAACCGGCGTCATCGCGCCTTCAGGTAGAAGCGGCAAGGCGGCGATTCGGCCGTGGTGTGGAAGTTCCAGTGCCGGCACCAGGCGATGCCATCGAACTTCCTGCAGGAGCCGCACGTGACCTTCGGCGCCTCGACGCGGACCTTCTTCATGTGATGCTCCGGCCGCTCGCCCGGGAAGTCGCCACTCAAAGCTGCGAGCGGACCTCCCAGAGCTCGGGGTAGAACCGTTTGCCGAGCGTGCTGCGCAGGTACTGGGCACCCGTGCTGCCACCCGTCCCGGTCTTGCTTCCGATCTGTCGCTCGACCATGAGCACGTGGCGCGCGCGCCAGTGGGCAAACGTCTCGTCGTGGTTCAGCAACCCTTCGCAGAGGTCGAAGAGGTCGCCGTATCGCTCGCGGTCGCGGAAGATGTCGGTCAACGCCGGTGAGCCGCGGCGTTTCACGAGCCCGCGAAACGCGTCGTCCACCGTGGGCTCCTCGAGGCGCTTACGGAGCCGGCTCATCTCTTCCGCCGTGCCCTCGAGGCGGGCGAGGTACTTCGGGTCTTTGAGCCCCGAGAGAAATTCGATCTCGCGAAACTGCACAGATTGAAATCCGCTCGCCGGCGCGAGCTTGGAGCGAAACGCGAGAAAGTCCTGCGGCGACATCGTCTCGAGGACTTCGATCTGCTCCACAAGCAGCCCCTCGATCACATGGACGCGATGAAGGTGGTGGCGGGCGAAGAAGATGTCGTCGGCGTCGATCCGGCCGCGCGCGGCCTCGAGCTCGAACAAGACGACCTTGAACCAGAGCTCGTAAACCTGGTGGGCGACGATGAAGAGCAGCTCGTCGTGCTCCTCGCTCAGTCCCTGCTGGAGCTGCAGCAGCTCCGGCACCTTGAGATAGCTGCCGTAAGAAAGCTCGCGCCCTTCTTCGCCGAAACGCCTAGTCAAGAGCGTCGCGCCTCAGTGCTTGAAATGGCGTTGGCCGGTCATGACCATCGCGATGCCCGCGTCATCCGCGGCGGCTATCACCTCCGCATCCTTGACCGAACCGCCTGGCTGGATGGCGGCAGTCACGCCGGCGCGGATGCCGGCCTCCAGCCCGTCGGCAAACGGAAAGAAAGCATCCGAGGCCATCACCGAGCCGCGCGATCTGTCGCCGGCCCGCTGCACCGCGAGCTCAACCGCTTCGACGCGCGACATCTGACCCGCTCCCACGCCGACCGCTGAACCTTCCTTGAACAACACGATCGCATTGGACTTGACGTGCTTGACCGCTGTCCATGCCAGGCCGAGCTGTTCCCACTCCGCCTCGGTCGGCGCGCGCCGCGTGACGGTCTTGGCCGTCGCGCGATCAAACCGCGCGCGGTCCCATTCCTGGACCAGCAGCCCGCCCGGCACCGACCGAACATCGAGGTCAAACAGTCCGTTTCGCGCCGGCTGCGCAACCAGGACGATCATGTTCTTGCGACGCGCAAGGACGTCGTGCGTCTCGTCGAGGATGTCCGGCGCCACGACCATGTGGGTCACGATCTGCACGATCTGTTCCGCCGTGGCCCGATCGAGCGGACGGTTGACCGCGACGACGCCTCCGAAGGCCGCGACCCTGTCGCACTCGTACGCCATGCGATAGGCGATCGAGATTTCGTCCGCCACGGCAAGGCCGCACGGGTTCATGTGCTTGATGATCGCGGCCGCCGGCCTTGCATAGTCCATCACCAGCTGGAACGCGGCGGAGGCGTCCTGGAGATTGTTGAATCCGGGAGGGCCGCCTTGCACCTGTCGCGCGCCCCCGATGCCGGCCGCGTCAGGGCCAAGCCGGTAGAAGGCCGCTTTCTGGTGCTCGTTCTCGCCGTACTTGAGAGGTTCGGCGAGCGAGCCGGCAATCGAGATCTCGGGTGGGAATCCGTTGCGCTCGCCGCGCCTCAAGTAGGCCGCGATCCACGCGTCGTAGGCCGAGGTATGGGCGAATGCCTCCGCCGCCAGGCGCCGGCGCGCTTCGAGGTCAAGGGTCGCTTCATGCAGCGCGCCGAGGATCTCCGAGTAGCGCTGAGGCCGGACGATGACCACGACCGACTCGTGGTTTTTCGCCGCCGCGCGGATCATCGTGGGGCCGCCGATATCGATCTGCTCGATCGCTTCTTCGAATGTGGCGTCGGGCTTATGCACCGTGTCGACGAACGGGTACAGGTTGCAGCACACGAGGTCGATCTGGCGCAGACCGTGCTCGGCGAGCGCGGCGAGATGCTCGGGCTTGTCGCGCCGGGCCAGGATGCCTGCGTGGACCCCAGGGTGAAGCGTCTTGATCCGGCCGTCCATCATCTCGGGGAAACCGGTCAGCTCGCTCACGGGACGGGCATCGAGCGCCGCGTCCTCAATCACCTTGAGCGTGCTCCCGGTCGCGAACAGCTCGTAGCCGAGCCGCTGGAGTCCGCGCGCGAATGCGGCGAGACCCGTCTTGTCGCTAACGGACAGAAGAGCGGTTGGCAAGCCGTGCCTCCATGAGCCGCACAGCCTGCGGCAGGATTCGGTGTTCCGCTTCGCGCACCCTCTCGCGCAGAGTCTGCACCGTGTCGCCGACACGGATCGGGACCGCCTGCTGAAGCAGGATGGGCCCGGCGTCAACGTCTGCGGTCACCAGGTGCACGGTCGCCCCAGTTTCCCGCGCGCCGCTCGCCAAGGCGCGCTCGATGGCGTCCATGCCTCCGGCGAACTGCGGCAGCAGCGACGGGTGCACGTTGATGAGCCGGTTTGCAAAGGCGTCGAGAAAAGGCCTCGTGTGGATGCGGTCGTAGCCCGCGTCGACCACCATCTCGACGCGATGGTCACGGAAGAAATCGCGCATCGCCATGTCCCGAGCCTCCGCTGACTCAAAGGCCTTCTGCGACAGCTCACCCAGTGGAATGCGTTGCTCACGCGCGTAGGCGGCGCCTCCGCACGACGGTCGGTTCGTGGCGACGGCGACGACGTTGATCCCGTGCTCGACGAGATTGCGTAGGTTGGTTCCCTGACCCGAGACGCAGACTCCGATCTTCAGCTGATCATCACCCGCTCGGGGCCGGTCTGGCGGACGACCTGGCCGACTACCAACGCTCCCGGTGGAACAGCCTCGCGGGCGACGACCAGGATCATGCCCAGCCCCATGTTGAACGTCGCGTACATCTCATCGTCGGCGACGCGACCCCGTTCCCGGATGAGGTCGAAGATCGGCGGGACCGTCCACGCCGCACGGTCCAGGCGCGCGGCGATTCCGTCGGGCAGGCAGCGCGGTAGGTTGCCCAGGATCCCACCACCTGTGATGTGCGCGGCGCCCTTCCAGCGGATGCCGGCCAGGTCGCCCAGATAAGAAACATGCGGCGCCATCAGCTCGTCCGCGAGCACACCGCTCAGAGGCACGTTGGCGAACACCTTGCGCGCGAGCGAGTAACCATTCGTATGCAAGCCGGTCGAGGGCAGCCCGACGAGTAGGTCGCCAGCCTTGATCGGCTCGCGACGTGAACCGGCCTCGACCATGCCGACGATGAAGCCCGCCAGGTCGTAGTCGCCCAGCGCGTAGACGCCGGGCATCTCCGCGGTCTCGCCGCCGAGCAAGGCGCATCCCGCCTCGCCACAGGCCGATGTCATGCCTTCGATCAGCTGCGCGAAAACGTCAGGCTCAAGTTTTCCTGTGGCGAAGTAGTCGAGAAAGAAAAGGGGTCGCGCGCGGGCTGTCGCGATGTCGTTGACGCAGTGGTTCACGATGTCGGAGCCGATGACGCGGTGGTTGCCGGTGGCGATCGCCACCTTGATCTTGGTGCCGACGCCGTCGGTGCTGGCCGCGAGGTGTCCACCGCCGGGCAGGGCGTAGAGGCCCGCGAACGGCCCGACGCCGACAGCGACCTCCTTGCCCTGCGTGGCCGCGATCAGCGGCTTGACCCGCTCCAGCACGCGCTCGTAGGCCTCGATGTCGACGCCGGCCGCGGCGTACGACAACCCCTCGCCGCTGCGGGACGGGCACCGGGTACGAGCCGTCGAAGCAGGCGCGGCAGAACTCCTGCGCGGTCCCTCGCCCGATCGCCCGGATCAAGCCCGGGATCGAAAGATAGTGAAGCGAGTCGGCGCCGATCTGGCGACGCACCTCGTCGACCGAGCGGCCGGCCGCGATGAGCTCCTTGGTGGAGCCGATGTCAACCCCCATGAAGCACGGATATCGCATTGGGGGGCTGGAGATACGCATGTGAATCTCGCTCGCCCCGGCAGCGCGAAGCCGCTCGATGATGCGGCGGGAGGTGGTGCCGCGGACGATCGAGTCGTCGACCGCGATCAGCCTCTTTCCTCTGATCGAGCGCGGTAGAGCGTTGAGCTTGAGCATCACGCCGGCCTCGCGGAGCGACTGGTCCGGCTGGATGAATGTCCGGTTGATGTAGCGGCTCTTCATCAAGGCCTCGCGGAAGGGAATGCCGGCCGCTTCCGCGTAGCCAATCGCCGCCGGAGTGCCCGAGTCGGGAAACGCGACCACCATATCGGCGTCGACTGGCGCTTCCTGAGCCAGCTCGTGGCCCATCCGAATGCGCGCGTCCTCCAGCTCGCAGTTCTTGAGGATGGAGTCGGGCCGTGCGAAGTAGATGAACTCGAAGACGCACATCGCGTGCTTGTTGGATGCCTGGAAGCTGACGCTGTGCACCCCGTGCTCGTCCATGATCACCATCTCGCCGGGTTGCACCTCGCGCACGAAGTTCGCGTGCACGGTGTCCAGCGCGCAGGTCTCGGACGCGATCACGTGCGCGGGCTGTCCTGCCAGCGGAATGTAGCCGATGCACAGCGGCCGGAACCCAAACGGGTCGCGGAGCGCGATGAGCTGGCGAGGCGTGATGATGCCGCACGAGTAGGCCCCAACGACGCGCGCGAAAGTCCTGCGGATGACCTCTTCCCAGGTCCGGCCGTGCGTGTTCTCGATGAGCCGCGCCATCACCTCGGTATCGAGAGCTGTCTCGAAGACGACCCCCTGGTCTTCCAGCTGCGTGCGCAGCGATTGGGCGTTCAGCAGGTTGCCGTTGTGCGCGATGGCGCCCGGTCCGAGGCTGGGGTGATGAAACGGAAGTGGGTGCGCGTTCTCGGCCCGGCTCGATCCAGTCGTCGAGTAGCGCGTGTGGCCAAGCGCGAGGATCGACCCCTCGCCCAGGTCCTTGATCTGCGCAGGGGAGAAAACCTGCGCGACCAGGCCCATGTCGCGCTGCACGCGGATCGACGAACCGTCGGACACCGCGATGCCGGCCGACTCCTGGCCGCGATGCTGCAGCGAGAACAGCCCGAAGTAGGTGAGGTTGGCGACGTCGACGCCTTGCGTGGCGCAGATCCCAAAAACTCCACACATCGCTAGACGGCCACCATCGATTCCCAGGCAGCGCGCAGCTCGGCGAGCGAAACCTTGAGCTGGCCTTCGAATTCGATCGAGTCTCCGCCGGCCAGGCCTAGCAGCGACAGCTCGACATTGTGGCGTCGCGCGAGGGATTGCATCTCCGGCATCGCGCGGGACGCGGCGCTGACGATGAAGCGGCTCGGCGATTCCGCAAAGAACGCGGCGTCCAGGCGCAGCGGCGGCTCGGGTCTCACCGCCGGGCAACGGACGCCGATGCCGCCCAGCAAGCAGCACTCCGCCAGGCCGACGAGCATGCCGCCCTCGGCGCAGTCATGCGCCGAGTGCAGGTAGCCGCTCTGCGCGGCAGCGAGGATCAACCTGTGCACAGCCTTCTCTCGCGTCAGGTCGAGGGCGGGAGGCCGGCCGGCGACGTGCCCGTGCTCGACCTTCAGGTATTCGCTCCCGCCGAGGTCGTTGTGGGTCGAGCCGATCATGAGCACGAAGTCGCCCTCCACGCGAAGCCCCGCCCCCAGGCGTTTCTCGTAGTCGTCGATCACGCCGACCATCCCGATCACAGGCGTGGGGTAGATCGCGGACTCGCCGTTGCTGTCGTTGTAGAGGCTGACGTTGCCGCTGACGACAGGCAGATCCAGCAACCGGCACGCATGCGCGAGGCCCGCGACCGCCTCCTCGAGCTCCCAATACACCTCGGGCCGGTCGGGATTGGCGAAGTTCAGACAGTCGGTCACCGCAAGAGGGCGCGCGCCCGTGGCCACGATGTTGCGCGCCGCCTCCGCGACGGCCAGCTGAGCGCCGAGGTGAGGGTCGAGGTGGCAATAGCGCGCGTTGCAGTCGGTGGTCATCGCAAGTCCCAGACGAGTCCCCTTGACGCGCAGCATCGCGGCGTCGCCGCCGGGTGCGATCACGGTCGAGTCACCGACCATGTGGTCGTAGCGCCGAAACAAGCCGCGGCGGCTGGTCAGGTTGGGGCTGGCCAGCAGGCGCAGCAGCGAAGCGCCTGGATCGGCCGGCGGGGGCAGGGCGTCGACGTCGAGCCCGTACGGCGGCTCGGGCGCGAAGCCGACGAGGCGCCGCATCGGCGCGCCGTCGGTCAGGAGCTTGACCGGCAGACGCGCAACCTCGTCGCGACCGTCGAACACTGTGAGCAGCCCGTCACCCGTGACCTCGCCGATCGCGGCGGAGGTAAGGTCCCACGCTTCGAAGATGCTCTCGACCTCACGCTCGCGGCCGCGTTGCACGACCACGAGCATCCGTTCCTGCGATTCCGACAGCATCACGTCATAGGGCGTCATGCCTCGTTCACGCCGCGGCACTCGCGCGACGTCGATACGGGCGCCGGCCCCGTCGACGCGGCCCGCGCATTCCGCCACGGCGGATGTCAGCCCGGCCGCGCCCAGGTCCTGGATCGCGATCACGGCGTCGGTGTGCGACAGATCCATGCACGCCTCGAGGAGGCATTTCTCGAGAAACGGATTGCCCACCTGCACCGCCGGCCTGCGTTCAGAGCTGCGCTCGTCGAGCTCGAGCGAGGCGAACGACGCGCCGTGGATGCCGTCGCGACCAGTGTCGGCACCGACCAGAACAAGGCTGTTGCCCGTACCCTCGGCGCGAGCGCGCATGAGCTGGTCCGTGCGCACCAGGCCGACGCACATCGCGTTCACCAACGGGTTGTTCGCGTAGCACTCCTCGAAGTAGACCTCGCCGCCGACAGTTGGAATTCCAATGCAGTTGCCGTAACCGCCGATACCGGCGACCACTCCTTCGAAGTGGCGGCTGGAGGCGGGCATCGGGCCGAAACGCAGCGAGTTCAGGAGCGCGATCGGGCGCGCGCCCATCGCGATCACGTCGCGGATGATGCCGCCGACGCCGGTGGCCGCCCCCTGGTAGGGCTCTATCGCGGAGGGGTGGTTGTGCGACTCGACCTTGAAGACCGCGGCCCAGCCGTCGCCGATCTCGACCGCTCCGGCGTTCTCGCCGGGGCCCTGGACCACACCCGGTCCGGACGACGGCAGACGGCGCAGCAGCGCCTTGGAGCTCTTGTACGAGCAATGCTCTGACCAGAGGACGCCGAGCATGCCCAGCTCCACCTCGTTGGGGGCTCGCTTCAGCTGCTCGAGGATCGCCCGGTACTCATCCGGGGTGAGCGCAACCTCCCTGAGCCTGCGCTCGTCCACGGACTTGATACTCAAGACACCAGCACCTTCATCGCGCTTTCCGCGACCGAACGAAACAGCTTGAGCCCATCGGTGCCCCCGAGCTCGGCTTCGGAGCAGCGCTCAGGGTGCGGCATCATGCCGAGCACGTTGCCGCGCGCATTGACGATGCCGGCGATGTTGTGCAGAGACCCGTTTGGGTTTGCATTCGGGACGACTCGACCGTTGGCGTCGCAGTATCGGAAAACCACCTGACCCCGCTGCTCCAGGTGCGAAAGTGTCGCAGGATCCGCGAAGTAGCTGCCCTCACCGTGAGCGATGGGGACGCGCAACACCTCGCGCTCCTCGCATTGCGATGTGAAGGCGAGGTCTGTGCGTTCGACGGCGAGGTTGGTCCACTCGCAACGAAACTCGAGCGACGCGTTGCGGATCAAAGCCCCGGGCAGCAGGCCGGCTTCACACAGGACCTGGAAGCCGTTGCAGATTCCCCAGACCAGGCCACCCCTGTCGGCGAACTCGCCGACCTTCTCCATCACAGGCGCAAATCTCGCGATCGCGCCGGTGCGCAGGTAGTCGCCATACGCAAAGCCGCCGGGCAGGATGATGCAGTCGCAGCCCTTGAGGTCGGCATCCTTGTGCCACAGATAGGTCAGCTCCTGACCCAGTACCTGGTCGATCACCCATCCGCAATCGCGGTCCGACCACGTGCCGGGGAAGACGACGACTCCAAATTTCACAGCGCTCTCCACCCAGAGCGTCGTCGCGGGGTCCCCACGAAATCGCAGATTTCGTGGGGTGCGAAGGCGACGACTACGAACTTCAACGGCGCTTGTGCTCCGGCTCGATGTCGAAGCGAAAGTCTTCGATCACGTGGTTCGCGAGCAGCTGCCGGCACATCGCCTCGACGCGCTCTCGCGCCTCGTGCTCGCTTGAAGTGTCCAGGTTGACCTCGATGTACTTGCCGATCCTCACGTCGGAAACCTCGCGAAAGCCAAGCGACGTGAGGCCTTGCTTGACCGTCAGTCCCTGGGGGTCGTTGACCACAGGCTTGGGGGTAACGATCACGCGCGCGATCATGGCAGGAGACCTCGGCGAGAGATTCGGTGCACAGGTGGTCCAGATGCTAGGCGCGGCCGAGCACCGGAGCGAGCGCACACCTTCCGGGGTCCCCGCGCCGTGGTTGCGCGGGGGTGATGAGGAGCGGAAACCTGCTGGCGTCCCCATGCCAAAGGCATGGGGGCAGTGGGCCGCATGGGCGCCGAAGATCCGTCGAGGGCCTCCGGCCGGGATCGCGAGATCAGGTTTCGTTCCTCGGCTTGCGCGGGAAGAGGGGCTTGCCCACGAGGCGCTGGTAGGCGGTGAGGTAGCGCAGGCGGGTCTGCGCGACGACGTCCTCTGGAAGCTTTGGCGGGTCGGACTCCTTATCCCAGCCCGAACGGCTCAGCCAGTCGCGCACGAACTGCTTGTCATAGGAATCGGGCGAGGTGCCGACCTGGTATGTCGCCGTATCCCAGTAGCGGGAGCTGTCAGGGGTGAGTACCTCGTCGATGAGGATGACCTGGTCTCCGATCTGGCCGAACTCGAATTTCGTATCGGCCAGGATCAGACCGCGACGCGCGGAAAACTCGGACGCGTACTTATAGAGCTCGAGGCTGGCGTCGCGAAGCTTATTGGCGAGCTCCTCGCCGAGCTCCTTCTGCATGTGCTCGAGCGTGACGTTCTCGTCATGGCCCGTCTCGGCCTTGGTCGCGGGCGAAAAGATGGGATAGGCGAGCTTTTCGCTCTGTCGCAAACCCGGCGGCATCTTCTCGCCGGCCAGGGTTTGCGATTCTTCGTACTCCTTCCACGCACTGCCGGCGAGGTAGCCGCGGACCACGCACTCGAAATCGATGCGCTTGGCCTTGCGCACGACCATGAACCGGCCCGCGAGCTCCTCTCGAAAGTTCTTCAGCACGGCGGGCAGGTCGGGGACCATCCCCGAGATCAGGTGGTTGGGCTGGAAGGTGTCGGTCTGCGAGAACCAGAATATGGACAGCTGGGTAAGGACCTTGCCGCGGTCGGGAATGCCGTTCGGCAGCACATGGTCAAACGCCGAGATTCGGTCGGTGGCGACCATCAACAGCTCGTCCTTGCTGAGCTCGTAAGTGTCGCGAACCTTGCCACGGGCGAAGAGCTTGAGAGGCAGCTCGGTGTCCGTCAACGGGGGTCCGGCGATCATGTGGCGGATACTCCCAGACCCAGGCGCTCGAACGCGAGGTCGGTGTGCTCGAGGCCCGACCAGGCGTCGAAGACCTTAGCCATCCGCGAGCCAATGCGCTTCATGACCTCGTCATTCTTCTCCAGCAAGGCACGGAAACCAGGACCGGTGCCGTCCATGGCTTCCATCGCAGCTTTCTGCACGACGAGGTATGCGTCCTCGCGCGACATTCCGCTCTCGACGAGGGCCAGCAGGACCCTTTGCGAAAAGACGACCCCGCCGGCGAACTGCAGGTTCGCGAGCATGCGCTCGGGCCGCACCTCGAGCCCGCGCAGGACCTTGTTCATCTCGATGGTCATGTAGTCAACCGTCGCGCACGCGTCGGGAAAGATGATCCGCTCCGCCGACGAGTGGCTGATGTCGCGCTCGTGCCACAACGCCGTGTTCTCGAGCGCCGTCACCAGGTTGCCACGGACGACTCGCGCCAGGCCGCACACGCGCTCAGTCAACACGGGGTTTCGCTTGTGCGGCATGGCGGAGCTTCCCTTCTGCTCTTTGCCAAAAGGCTCGAAGGCCTCGCTGATCTCGCTGCGCTGCAGGTGTCTGATCTCGGTCGCGATGCGCTCCAGCGTCCCGGCGGTGATGGCGAGTGCGGACATGAAGCCCGAATGACGGTCGCGCGCGACGACCTGCGTCGACACGACGTCCACCTTCAGCCCAAGCTGCCCGCAGACATGCTCCTCGACTTTCGGATCGATGGTTGCGTGCGTTCCTACCGCGCCGCTGACGCGCCCGACCGCTGCCTCGTCTGCCGCGTTCTTGAGCCGCTCGATCGACCGGTCGAGCTCCGCCACCCAACCCGCGACCTTGAACCCAAAAGTGATCGGCTCGGCGACGATGCCGTGTGTCCGGCCGGCCATCAACGTCCGGCGGTGGCGGATCGCCAGGTCGGCCGCGGCCTCGCGCAGCTTCGCGAGCTCGTGGTCGATGAGCTGAGCCGACTCGACCATCTGGACGGCCATCGCGGTGTCGTTCAGGTCCTGGCTCGTCATGCCGAGGTGGACGTAACGCGCCTCGGGCTGGCCGATCGACTCGTTGAGGACGGTGAGGAACGCGATCACGTCGTGGCCGACGCGTGACTCGACCTCCGCGATCTTCGTCGCGTCGAAAGTGCCCTTGCGAATCTTCGGCAAGGCGGTTTCCGGGATACGGCCGAGCGAAGCCCACCCCTCGCACGCCAGGATCTCGATCCGCAACCAGAGCTCGAACTTGTGCTGGTCAGACCAGACCGCTCGCATGGCGGGCGGCGAGTATCGCTCGATCAAGAAGGGCGATTCCCAGTCAATGGTTGGGGTCCGCTGGAATTATATCGGCCACCGGCTAGTCAAGATCTTGTTATCCGCCTTTCCTCAGGCCCAAGATTTGGTGGCCATCGGGTCCCGACGGGTGCCTTTAAGCGGCTGGCTTGATAATCGAGGGCGGCTCATGCCCTCCCTACGTAACTTCGTTCGATGGCTGCCCGTTTGAAGCGACAAAGGCGGAACGGCCGGTGAGCGACCCGTCCCGCGACGAGGAGCGCGACCTCGTCGAGCGTGCCAAACGGGATCCACGCCAGTTTGGGGCGCTCTACGACCGGCACTTTCAGCAGATTTACAGGTTCGTGTATTCAAGAGTGAGGGAACAAACCGCGGCCGAGGACGTCACTTCGGAAGTCTTCATGAAGGCTCTGAAGGCCATGCCCCGTTATCAAGACACGGGGCGGCCGTTTGCTGCCTGGCTTTACCAGATCGCGGTCAACGCGATCGCCGACCGCTACCGGACCTTGCGCCCGGCCCAGACGCTGGACGACTTTCACGACCTGTCGGTCGCTGGGCCGGCGCTCGACGACCTGGCAGCGCACCGTGACGAGCTGCGCCGGATCTGGGCGCTGGTCGAGTCGCTGCCCCACCAGCAGCGAACCGCGCTGGTGCTCAAGTTCCAGGAGGACATGAAGATCGAGGACATCGCGGTGACGATGGGCAAGTCGGCGGGCGCCGTCAAGCTCCTGATCCACCGTGGCGTGACTCGCCTGCGAGATGAGGCGTCCAGCTTGAGGCCGGTCGAATGAACGCGTTCCACGACCCCGAGCTGGACGACGTCCTGCAGGACGACGAGCTGCGGCACGTCGCCGCCCTTTTGAAGTCGGCCTCGACACCCGAGCCGCCGCTCGACGAGGCCTTCCGAACGGGGCTGCGCCGGCAGCTGATGAACGAGGCGTGGTCGATGACCGAAGGCCGCGGTGCATGGTGGCGCCGCGCGTTCGCGCCTCCGGGCCTGGCGTGGGCTGGTGCCGCGGCCGGCGTGCTGCTCATCGCGTCACTGGTCGTCTGGCAGGGCTTGCAGCCGTCGGGCGGCCTCGATACGGTCGTCATCCACGGCAACGTGGACGGCAACCGCAGCGTCGCTCTTCAGCAGCCCATCCTGGTCTCGTTCAACCAGCCGATGGACCACGCGTCGACCGAGCACGCGGTGCAGATCACGCCCGCTACGACGGTGACCTTCTCATGGGCATCGAATACGCTCGCGGTGCAGCCCGCAAGCGGCAACCTCGCACCCAACACGCAGTATCAGGTGACGATTGGGCCAGAGGCGAGGACCGCCAGCGGCAAGAAGGTGGCCGCACCGCAGACCATCACGTTCGTCACGCAGCCACCCGCGCCGGCCGCGCCAGCGCCGACTCCGCGCGCGACGCCTTCGAACGCGCTCGGCGAGAAGCAGCTCGCTGTCCTGGCCGGAGCGACCGCGCTGAAGGGCCAGTGGTCAGCCGACTCTTCGACTCTATATGTCATCGACGGAACCGGCGCGCTCAAGGTCGTGCCGGCGAACGGCGCCGGCGTCACGATGATCGCCGCCGACGGCGTGACCTCGCTGGCGATCTCGCCGGCAGGTGACCGCCTCGCCTACATCCGCAGCGACAAGATCGAGGTGCTGACCTTTGCCTCAGGACAGACGCAGGAGCTCGCTCCCAACCCGGCGCCAAGCCTCGTCGGATGGGCCAAGGACAAGCTGCTGTGGGCCGCCGCGGACGGAATCGACACGCACGCCGCCGACGAGTCCACTCAGCAGCTCGGTCAGCTGCCAACGGTCGGTGCAGCGGCGTGGGTCTCGATCGCGCCCGACGGCTCGCACGCCATCTACACCCAGGACGGCAAGCTCTTCGTGCTCGACCTGGGCAGCGGCAAGAGCGCGCAGCTTGGTCAGGCCAACGCATCGTTCGCCGGGTGGGCGCCGAGCGGCCATCTGCTGATGTATTCGAACGCGGACGATCTGATCGTGGCGGACACGCGGGGCACGACGCAGGCGACCCTGCCGCCTGGGGACGCAAGCTGGTCGTCGCAGGACGCGATCCTCCTCGGCGGCAATACCAACCTCTACCAGGTGCGCCCGGACGCGACGAACCTCACCAAGCTGGCGAGCGGCACGTACCACACGCCGCTTTGGGCGCCGAACGGCACCTCGTTTGGCTTCCTGCGCGGGGGCGGCCTCTGGTTGGGCACCGCGCCCGCGCTGCCTCCCCAGCCGACCGCGCTCGACGAGGCGGCCACCGTGGTCAAGTCCTTCATGGATGCGCGCGTGAGCGGGGCATCGGACCTGGCGAACACGTTCCTCGACGACAACGGCAAGAAGGCGTACGCAGGCGGCGCGCTGACGCTCATCGTCAACGGCGACCCCAAGCTTTCGCGCTCCTACGTCCTCACCCAAGAGGTCGTGGGCACCGACCCGGACACGGTCCGTTTCGTGGTCCGCCTCGTTCTCACGCGCGGCAGGATCGACGTGAGCGACCAGGAAGAAAACCTGACATTGGTTCGTGAGGCGACGACGAGGCAGTTCGTCATCGACCAGGCGACCGCCGGCGCGCACCACGAGCTCGGCAAGGGTGCCGAAGTCGTCAGCGTCAACATCCAGCCGGACACGGTTGAGGTCACGTTCGACAGCGACCTCGACCCCGGAACGGTCAACGGCGGTGTGATGATTGTCGATTCGAAGGGCAAGCAGCTTGACGCGACGGTCTCCTACGCCAACCGAACCGTGACTCTGAGCGGCCTGAACCTCAAGGAAGGGTCGCAGTACCGGATCGTCGTGTTGACGACGGTGCGCGACGTCCTCGGCCAGAACATCGCGGCGCAGTACGGCCTTGACGTGTTGGGCCCGTCGACCAAGAAGCACGGCAACAACAGGAACACCACGACGCCTTCGCCGTCGCCGAGCGCTGTCCCGGCGGCTTAGGGGAGCTCCAGTGCGTGGGCCGCGCGGCATAGCGCGGTCACCGATCCCGAGTGGACGATCTGTCCTTCGAGCGCGGCTTGCAGCGCGTGGGTGAAGGGAAGCCGCAACACCTCCATGTCCTGCTCGTAGGTCTCCGGATTACGAGCCGATTCGGTGAGTCCCTCCGCCAGGAAAAGATGCGCCCGACCGGTAAGAAACGCCGCGCCGCGTACGACACCTAGCGAGCTGTAGCGAGTGGCGACCAGACCGGTCTCCTCGGCGAGCTCCCGGCGCGCGCATTCCGCCGGGTCCTCGCCCTCATCGAACGTCCCGGCGGGCACCTCCCATGACGAGATGTCCCACGCATGACGCCACTGGCGGACGAGCACGGTATCGCCGTTGTCGAAATATGGAACGACGAACGCCGAATCCGGATTCTCGACGACCGTGTACGTCGCCCCCGCGCCGTCGGGGAATGAGATCACGTCGTCCCGCAACACGAAGCTTCCTGACGTGCCTCGCGTCGTCGTGCCGGTGACCGCAAATGGCCGGCCGCTCTTCGGATGTCCGAGCCTGGCTATCGGCGCACCATGGACGCGACGGCCGCGGCCGCGGCCGCGACGTGTCGTGGATCCGGCCCGTAGTCGAAGGGCGACTGATCCGCGGCGAGCTTTTGCGCCTGCTCGATCAGCTGGGGATGATCCTCGATGAATCGGGTGCTCAGGTTGCCGGCGCGAAAGTCGGGGTTGTCGAGGATCGCTCGGTGGAACGGGATCGTCGTCGCGGGCCCGACGACGACGAACTCGCGCAAGGCGCGGCCGGCGCGCGCGATCGCCTCGGCGCGATCGGTGCCGTGGACGATGAGCTTGGCGACGAGCGAGTCATAGTTCGGCGGCACGTCGGAGCCCGGCCCGAAGCCGGAGTCGACACGCACCCCAGGCCCCGCCGGCGCGACCCACCGCGAGATCCGCTTGGGGTTGGGGATGAACTTGCGCAAAGGGTCTTCGGCGTTGATGCGCATCTCGATGGCGTGGCCTCTCCATTCGACATCGCCTTGCGTGAAGCTCAGCTCGAGCCCGGCGGCGACGCGGACCTGCTCCTTCACCAGGTCGATTCCCGTCACCGCCTCGGTGATCGGATGCTCGACCTGCAGGCGCGCGTTCACCTCGAGGAAATAGAAGTTGCCGTCGCTGAAGATGAACTCCACGGTGCCGGCATTGACGTAGCCTGCCGCGCGGGCGGCCCGGATCGCCGCGTCGCCCATCGCCGCGCGAATCTCCGGCGTGAGGGCAGGCGAGGGCGTCTCTTCCATGATTTTCTGATGGCGGCGCTGGATCGAGCACTCGCGCTCGCCGAGGTGCACCGCGTGGCCGTGGCTGTCGCAGATGACCTGGATCTCGATGTGGCGAGGATTCCGCACGTATCGCTCGAGATACACCGTGGCGTCCCCGAACGCCGAGCGCGCTGCTTGCGCCGTGCTCTCGATCGCTGCTGCGAGCTGGGCTTCCGACTCGACGACCTTCATTCCGATCCCCCCGCCGCCGCCCGACGGTTTGAGCATCACCGGGAAGCCGATCTTGCGGGCTTCCTCGAGCGCGTTGGCGGGGTCGACCGCCCCGCTGCCCGGCGTGACCGGCACGCCGTTCATGGCCGCCAGCCGACGCGCGGCCAGCTTGGAGCCGAGCGCCCGCATAGCAGACGCCGGCGGGCCGATGAACTTGATCCCCGCGGCGTCGCACGCATCAGGAAACGCGGGCTTCTCGGCGAGGAAGCCGTAGCCGGGGTGGATCGCGTCGGCGCCGCAGTCGTGCGCCGTCTTGACGATCCGGTCGAGCTGCAGGTAGGACTCGGTCGCCGCCGCTCCGCCGATGTGATGCGCCTCGTCCGCGTAGCGGACATGGATCGCGGTGCGGTCGGCGTCCGAATAGACCGCCGCGGTCGCGATGCCAAGCTCGCCACAAGCGCGCATGACCCGGATCGCGATCTCGCCGCGATTCGCGACGAGGACTTTGCGGAAGAGCTTCTTTTTCAACCGATCGCGAGCAGAGGCTGGTTCGGAGTGACCACCTGGCCTTCCTTCACGTAGACCGCGCTCACCTTGCCGGCGACGGTGGTGACGATGTCGTTCTGCATCTTCATCGCCTCGAGCACGGCGACCACGTCGCCGAGCTTCACGTCGTCGCCGGACTTGACCGGGATCTTGACGATGAGTCCCTGCATGGGGGCGAGGACGGTGCCTTCGGTGATCTTCGGCGGCGCGGGGGCCGCGTTTCCCGCTGGAGAGGGCGTGGCGTTGGAGGCGACGACGGACAGCCCGGCGCCGCTCACCCTGACCTTGAACACCTCGCCCTCGACCTCGACGTCGAACTCCGCCGACTGACCGCCCACGGGCGCCGCCACGGGCTCGGGTGCCGGCGAGGGTGCAGCCGCATCCGCTGGCTCCGGCGCCGTTGGCGGACCGGGTCTGTCGCCATCCTTGCTTTGCGGTTGGGGGCCGCGCATGTAGTCGGCCGCGAGGCCGGGGAACATCAGCTCGATCAGGACCGCGTCGTCGGTCGGCTCGTGGTTGGCCTTCTTGACCAGCTGCCGCGCCGCCTCGACCTGCGGCTCGAGCAGGTCGGCGGGGCGGATCGTGATGGGTTCCTCGCGGCCCAGGACGAGGCGGCGGAGCTCGTGGTCCGCGGGCACGGGCGGACGTCCGTAAAGACCCTGCAGGTAGTCCTTCAGCTCCTGGGTCACCGTCGCGTAGCGATCGCCGCCGATGACGTTGTAGACGGCCTGCGTGGCGATCATCTGACGGATCGGCGCGACCAGCGGCGGATAGCCGAGGTCCTTGCGCACGCGGTTCGCCTCGTCGAGGACCTCGGCCACGCGTCCCATCGCGTTGTGCCCGTTGAGCTGGTGGTGGATGTCCTCGAGCATGAAACCGGGCATGTGGTAGCGCAGGATGCTGGCGTCGACCCGGTCCGCGAGAGGGCTCAGGTGCTCGATGTGCCGGAGCTTCAGCTCCTCGACCTCGTGTTGAACTTCCCACATCTTGTCGAGGTCGAGCCCGGTGTCGTACTCGCCGCCTTCGAGAGCCGCGACCACGCTTTCCGCCGCGGGTTGCGAGACGCCCCACGCCAGCGGCGACATGGCGACATCCAGCACATCCGCTCCTGCTTCGACCGCCGCCATGTACGCCATCGGCGCCATCCCGCTCGAGCAGTGCGAATGAATGTCGATCGGGACTTTGACCATCTGCTTGAGCGTGGTCACGAGCTCCCAAGTCGCCTGGGGGCTGAGCAGCCCTGAGGTGTCCTTGATGACGATTTCGTGGCAGCCCATGTTGACGAGGCCTTTGGCAAGCGAACCCCACAGCTCGAGGTTGTGCGCGGGCGAGATCGCGTAGCTGAGCGCGCCCTGCACCTTCCTCTTCGCCTTCAGCGCGGCCGCGATCGACGCCTCCATGTTGCGCAGGTCGTTGAGTGGATCGAAAACGCGGAAGACATCGACACCGCATTTCGCGGCGTGCTTGATGAACAGCTCCACCACGTCGTCGGCGAAGTTGCGCTTCGAGACGAGATTCTGGCCGCGGATGAGCGCCTGGATGGGCGTGTTCGGCGTCACCTTGTTGAGGTTGCGCAGGTACTCCCACGGGTCTTGATGGATGCGCAGCTGGGTTTCAAATGTGGCGCCCCCGAACGCCTCCATCGCGGCAAAGCCGATGGAGTCCATCTTGGCCGCGATCGGAAGGATCTCCTCGGTTCTCAGGTAGCCGCCTAGCAGCGACTGCTGCGCGTCGCGAAAGGTCGTGTCGACGAGCCGGACCCGGGCTTTCTTTTTCGCCACTAGGTCGCTAGCGCGGCGCGTTTCTCGCCGTGGCGCTGCTCTACGTCAACGTCGTGCAGCCCGATGATCCTCGCCGCCAGCCAGGCGGCGTTCTTCGCGCCCGCCTCGCCGATCGCGACCGTGGCGACCGGCACACCGGCCGGCATCTGCACGATCGAGTAGAGCGAGTCGACGCCCTGCAAGTGTTGCGTCGGCACCGGGACGCCGATCACCGGCAGGTCGGTCCACGCCGCGACCACGCCCGGAAGGTGGGCTGCTCCGCCGGCCGCAGCGATGACGACCTTGAGACCCCGCGCACGCGCGGTGGTGGCCCACTCCATCACGCCGCGAGGATTGCGATGGGCCGAGCACACCTTCAGCTCGTGCGTCAAACCGAGATCGTCCAGAACTTTGACGCAGGACTCCATGAGCGGAAGATCCGACTTGGAGCCGAGGATGACGCCGACGACTGGCTGCAACTACTCGGCCTCCTGAGCGATATCCGACCTGAAGAAAGCCCCTTCGAATCGTACCTGCCGTGCCCCGGCGAGGGCGACGTCACGGGCTTGCGCGACAGTCTCCCCCAATGCGACGGAGGTTACGACCCGGCCGCCATCGGTGACGAGTCCGATCCCTGGCTCATACCGCGTGCCGGCGTGGAAGATCAGGGCACCGGGTGGCATCTCCGTCAGCCCGCCGATGCGGTGACCGAGTGTCATCGCGACATCGTCGGGATAGTGGCCCGACGCGACAACGACGCCGACGCACGCGCGTGGGCTCCAGCGCAGGTCGGGATGCGCCGCAAGACCGCCTTTGGCCGCCGCCAGAGCCATGGCCACAAAGTCGCTCTCCAGCCTGGGCAGGACCACCTGGGCTTCTGGATCGCCAAAACGCGCGTTGAACTCGAGAGCGCGGACACCTTGTTCGGTGAGCATCAGGCCGGCGTAGAGCACACCGCGAAACTCATCGCCGGAGCCGGCGAGCTCCTGGACAGCGGGACGCATAACGCAGTCGACGACCTCCTTGACGAGCGCGTCATCGACACCTTTCGGCGGCGAGTACGCACCCATGCCGCCCGTGTTCGCGCCTTTGTTGCCCTCGTGCGCTCGTTTGTAGTCGCGTGCCGGCGCGAGGGGGATGACGTCGGCGCCGTCGGTCACGGCAAGAAGCGAAAGCTCAGGGCCTTCGAGCCGCTCTTCGACCACGATCTTCTTGCCGCTGCGCCCGAAGCGCTCCTGGACCAGCATCGCTTCGATCGCGCCGTCGGATTGCTCGATGTCCGCGCAAACGATCACGCCTTTGCCACGAGCCAGGCCGTCTGCCTTGACCGCGACGCGTCCGCCGCGCTCGCGGGCCCAGGCTTTCGCAGGCGCAGGCTGGGTAAAGACTTCGAAGTCCGCGGTCGGGATGCCGGCGCGCTTCATCAACGCCTTCGCAAAAGACTTGCTGGACTCGATGCGGCCCGCGCCGCGGTCAGGCCCGAACACATTGAAGCCGGCATGGCGAAGGGCATCGCCGACGCCGGCGTCGACAGCCGCCTCGGGACCGAGCACGATGAGGCCGAGCCGTTCGCGCTTGGCGAAATCGACAATCCTCACGACGTCCGCGGCGCCGATCGGAATGTTGCGCGCCATGCCACCGGTGCCTCCGTTGCCGGGCGCGCAGTACACGCGCTCCACGAGCTCCGATTGGACGCACTTCCAGACAAGCGCATGCTCTCGCGCTCCGGAGCCCACGACCAGGACTTTCAAGCCGCGGTCTTCAAATCACGGATAGTCCCGACTATCGGGGATGAGGGTCGACCGCAAACATCGGTGAGTCCGGACTATCCGAGATCGGAGCGCATCGTCTACTCCCACTCGATGGTCCCAGGCGGTTTCGACGTGATGTCGAACACGACCCGGTTCACGCCCTCGACCTCGTTGACGATCCGGTTGCTGATGCGAGCCAGCACCTCATAAGGGACCCGAGCCCAGTCTGCCGTCATCGCGTCCTCGCTAGTCACGACGCGCACCGCGACGACGTTCGCGTACGTCCTGTAGTCGCCCATCACACCGACGGTCTCAAGCGGCGTGAGCACCGCGAACGATTGCCACACCTGCCGGTAGAGGCCGTTGCGCTTGATCTCGTCGATCACCACCCAGTCCGCGTTGCGGAGGATCTCCAGCCGCTCGGCGGTGACCTCGCCGAGACAGCGGATCGACAACCCGGGCCCGGGGAACGGCTGCCGGTACACCATCTCCTCGGGCATGCCGAGCTCCAGCCCCACGGCCCGCACCTCGTCCTTGAAGAGGTAGCGCAGCGGCTCGATGAGCTGAAAGCGAAGTCCGGGCGGCAGGCCGCCGACGTTGTGGTGCGTCTTGATCTTCGAGGCGGTGGCCGCGACGTCGGGTGCGGTCGACTCGATGACGTCCGGGTAGAGGGTCCCTTGCGCCAAGAAGTCGATCCGGCCGAGGCTGGTCGCCTCAGCCTCGAAGACCGAGATGAACTCCCGGCCCACGATGCGCCGCTTCTGCTCAGGGTCGATCACGCCTCGCAGCGCCTGGAGGAACCGCACGGTCGCGTCGACGTAGCGGATGTTCATGTCGAGGTTGCCGTGCATGACGTCGAGCACTCGTTCCGGCTCTTCCTTACGAAGCAGTCCGTTGTTGACGAACACGCAGGTCAGTTGGTCACCGATCGCGCGATGCACGAGGGTCGCGGCGACCGCCGAGTCGACCCCTCCCGACAACGCGCAGATGACCCGGCCGTCGCCCACCTGGGCGCGGATGCTGGCGGTGGCCTCGGCGATGAACGACCCGGCGGTCCACGAAGGCTCGCAATGGCACACGTCGAAAAGGAAGTTGCGAAGGACCTCGCGACCGCTCGGCGTGTGGACGACCTCCGGGTGGAACTGGATACCGAAGATCCCCTTGCCGTCGGTAAAGGCAGCCACGGGCGAGTTGCCGCTGGTCGCAAGGAGCTTGAAGCCTGGCGGCATCTCGCTCACGTGGTCCCCGTGACTCATCCACACCGGTAGCTCGCCCTCCAGGCCGCGGAAGATGCCGCTGGCTTCGTGCACGGACAAAAGCGCGGGCCCGTACTCACGGGCGTGACCGGGGTCTACCTTTCCGCCGAGATGATGAGCAACCAGCTGCATGCCGTAGCAGATGCCCAGCACCGGAACGCCGGCCCGAAGCGCGTCGGGGTCGACCTGCGGCGCGCCCGCGTCGTAGACGCTCGAGGGTCCTCCGCTCAGGATCAGGCCCGCCGGGTGGCGTTCCTTCAACTCTGACCAGGGGGTGGTACCAGCGACGAGCTCGCAGTAAACGTTCGCCTCCCGCACCCGGCGTGCGATGAGCTGGCTGAACTGCGAGCCGTAGTCGAGGACGAGGATCGTTTGCTCGCGCACACCTACCTGCTGAGGTTCCCGCGGCGAAGCCGCGGGGTGACCCCGGGCCGCGGCGGCCGTGTTCAGCTCTTGCCCATCCCCACGTGTTGGGCCTGCTGGAAGACCTTGCCCTCCGAGACGATGGACGGCGCGATCACCAGCTCGGTGTGCTGGAACTCAGCGATGTCGTGCGCGCCGCAGACGCCGAGCGCCGAGCGCAGCGCACCGGCGAAGTTCTGCGTCCCGTCGTCCACGCGCGCCGGACCAAGGAGGATCTCGCGCAGGGTCGCTTTGGTCCCTACGTGGATCCGCGTCCCGCGCGGCAGGTTGGGGTCTGGCGTCGCCATCCCCCAGTTGAATCCTTGCGACGCCGACTCCTCGGCGCCCGCAAGGGGGGTACCGATCATCACCGCGTCGGCGCCGGCGGCAAACGCCTTGCACACGTCCGCACCGATGCGCATCCCGCCATCGGTGATCACCGCGACACGCATGCCGCCGCGGCGCATGTGCTCATCGCGAGCGGCCGCGACGTCCGCGGTCGCGGTCATCTGTGGCACTCCGACACCGAGCACGCCCCGCGTGGTGCACGCCGCGCCAGGTCCGACCCCGACCAGGATGCC
This sequence comes from Chloroflexota bacterium, assembly GCA_005882115.1. Classification (GTDB taxonomy): domain Bacteria; phylum Chloroflexota; class Dormibacteria; order Dormibacterales; family Dormibacteraceae; genus 40CM-4-65-16. The sequence continues at coordinate 16,512 of VBEG01000025.1, read as the reverse complement.
CGCGATCCCGGTCTCCATCAGCTCGAGCGCTGTCTCGTACTGCACGCAGTTCCCGACCACGACAGGAATCTCACACGCGCGAACGAGGTCCTCGAAAGAAAGCTGGTGGTAGGAGCGAGAGGAGTGGCGCGCGGTGAGGACCGTGCCCTGGACGACGTACATATCGGAACCGGCCTTCTGCACGACCTCGGCGCGCTCCTCAGCTCGGGCAGGGACAGTCGAAACGGCGCATGGGACGCCTGCGGCCTTGATCGCCTTGATGCGCTCGCTGATCAGCTTCGGCTTGACCGGCTCGCGATACGCGTCCTTCAGGACCGCGTTCACGGTGGCTTTATCGGCTTCGGCGATCTTCTTGATGATCGGCGCCGAGTCTTCGTAGCGCGTGTGCACGCCATCGAGGTTCAGCACCGCAACGCCACCCAGCTTGCCCATCGCGATGGCGAACGCGACGTCGACCACGCCGTCCATCGCGGAGCCCCAGAAGGGCAGCGCCAGCGCAAAGCTCTCGCCCATCGCAAAAGAGATGTCGACCTCGTCCGGGTTGAGTGTCACACCACCTGGGACGAGCGCGATCTCATCAAAACCGTAGGCTCGACGCGCCCGCCGTCCGATCCCGATCTCGAGGCCAGACTCCTCCCGGGAAATCATGTCTCGGGTCTCCATCCGGGTCTGATTCAGGGTGTGTTTACTCCATTGAATGGGGCGGGTTCGCCGAATTATACCCGAGCCTTATCCTTGGATCGTTGTACCGCACGCTCGAGTACCTCGATGGAATCTCCGGCGACGACGTGGGGCGTCTTCGCGCCGTCGGCATCCGTCACACCAACCAACTTCTTCATCGCGGATCGCTCGAGATCGACCGTCAGCGCCTCGCCAAGAAAACCGGCATCAGCACAGATCGCTTGCTCGAGTTCGTGCATCAGTGCACAGTCCTCGAAGTGTCGGGGATGGACCGCTGGATCCCACTGATGCGCCGGCTCGGCATCGTCACGATGAAGGATCTCCGCGCGCAGGACGTGGGCGAGCTGCACGCGAAGCTGCTCGAAGCCATCGGACTTGCCGGCGCGCCCAGCCTGAGCGACGTGCAGTACTGGATCAGCCAGGCGACGGCGCTGGACATCGTCGAGGAGCCCGAACCGGCCGTACGGCGGTCAGTCGTCGACTGACGGCGGAGCTTTGCCGGCCCGCCAAAGATCGATCGGCCGCCGGTCGCAGAACTAGAGAAAGACGCCCCTTCGCAGCTTCAGGTTGTCGTAGATCCCGCGCTGGATCGTGTCGCGCACCTCATCCGCTAGGGCCATGACCTGATGCTGGTCGTCCGCGTCCTTGAACGAAAGGTCGGACACGTCGATGGGCGCGTGAAACTGGATCCGCCACTTGCTCGGCAGGGGAATCATCCCCAGCGGGCCGAGCCAGGGCCAGAACGGCGTCACGGGGAAATACGGCAGCCCCAGGAGCCGGGCCACGGGCCGGAGGTCGCCGACCATCGGGTAGATCTCCTCCGAACCGACGACCGAGACCGGGATGATCGGCGCGCGTGCCCGGATCGCCGTCGCGACGAAGCCACCGCGCCCGAAGCGGCGGAGCCGGTAACGGTCGCGAAAGCTCTTGCCCGTGCCGCGCGTGCCCTCGGGAAACACGAGGACAAGCTCGTCCCGCTCCAGGAGCCGGCGCGTGTCGTCGGGGTGCCCGACGGCCTGGCCCGTCCGGCGTAGAAACCAGCTCATCACCGGCATGCCCATGAACTGGCTCGCGACCAACGCGCGGACGTGCCGCGGATGGGAATGCTCCGTGTAGACGGCGGTCTTGATCATCGTTCCGTCCCATGGGAGGACGCCCGCGTGGTTGGCTACCAGCAGCGCACGGCCTGTCGGGGGCACATGCTCGACGCCGACGGTCTCGACCCGCCAGTAGTCGCGATACAGCGACTTGAAGACGGTGATGAAGGACTCCGTCCACTGCGCGTCAAATCCAAAATCGTCGACCGCGTAGTTCGCACCCCGTCGCGCCAGCTCGCGCTGCTGATAGACGAACTGGACCACCTCCATGATCCGGTTCATGTCAAGGACCTCACGGCCCGTGATGTCGCGCAAGCGGGTCGAAAGTCCGCTGAGCGTCTGGAGCGCGTAGATCGGCGCCTGGCGCTGCAGCCGCCGGATCGGCTTCGGCAGCCGGAAGCCCTGCGGCGGCGGCGCCACGATCTCCGCCTTGCGGCTGTTGCGGCGCCTTTGCCGCGGCGTAGTTGCGGCGATCAATTCTTCTGGAACTCCTCCCCATTTATGGGGAGGTGGCGCGCAGCGCCGGAGGGGCTGAGGTGGCGCTCGCGGCGCCTGCGCTGCTGGAGATAAACCTGGAGCTCGTACTCCTGCGGTGGCGAGGGCGCCTCGATGAGCTCGATCTGCTTGCCGACGGCGAGTGCGTCCATCGCCTGTCGAGAGCTGTAGGAAGGCTTCCAGGCGAACGAAGACTCGAGACGTGAGCAGTCCATCACCGAGCCGAACGCCATGATGTCGGCGAGATGCGCGGGCAGGTCGATGCCGGCGAACATCCTCAGCGCGAGCCTGGCGAGCCAACGTCCATACGGCGGCAGGATCGGAGCCGGGCTGCCACCCATCACGCCGATCGCCTGACTCAAGAGCACCACCCCGTCGCCGGCCACGTTGAAGACGCCCGGGTGGTGGCCCATGGTCGCGCGGACGATCGCCTCGACCGCATCGTCCTCATGCATCAGCTGCAGCCGGGGGTCGAAGCCGGCGAAAGTCGGCACGATCGGCAGTGACAGATAGCGCGCGAGGCTGGTGCCCTCGCTGACGCGCAACCCCAATCGGAGGACCGTCGGGTCGCAGCTTTCGTTGCGAAGGGTGTACTCGCTGACGAGCTGTTCCATCTCGAGCAGGTCGCGAGTCAGGCCCGAGGCGACCTTGTCGAAATTCACCATGTCCTCGGAGAAGAACGACGGGTCGTTCGGGCCCGCGCCGTAGACAGCCTGGCTGGATTTGACCACCAGCCGGCGGACCGCGCTGGATGGCGCCGCGCACCCGACCAGCACATTCATGGTCCCGATCACGTTGGTCTCATGGACCGACCGCGAGTCGTGCGGAGAGTCGATCAGCACCGCGAGATGAACGAGCGTGTCGATCTTCAGCTGCCTGATCAGCTTGCCGATGACGGAAAGACGCGTGTCCGCATGGACGAAGTCCATCCCCTCGAGCGCGCTTATTGGGTCGGCGATGTCGCACCCGAACAGGTACGGAACCTGGGGCGACAGCCTTCTCGCTACCTCGGCGCCCAACGGATTGGACACGCCCGTGACAAGTACGCGCTTGGGAGTCATCGACTTCTTCAATCTAGTGGAGTGGAGCGGAAGCCCGGATTATCCCGGGCGTCCCCGGACAATCCGCTACGACTGCGGACAACCTGAGTGCCAAATGGGACTTTCGCAAGGGATCCGGATCCCCCGCGCCGTTAAGGGAGTGGAGTGAAAGCCCGGGTTCCGCTGGGCGACTGTGATCTCCCCGCGACTTTACGGATAGATACCCCTGACGGTCGTCGCGTTGGCCACTCTCTGCACCGCGAGGGCGTACGCCGCCGCCCGCATATCGACTCGCTTGTTCACCGACGTGTGGAGGATCTCGTAGAACGCGCGCGTGATCACGTGGTGCAGCTTGGTGTTGATCTCCTCTTCCTCCCAGAAGAAGGCCTGAAGGTCCTGCACCCACTCGAAATAGGAAACGATCACGCCGCCTGCGTTCGCGATGATGTCGGGGACGAGGAAGATCCCACGTTCGTGAAGGATGGGGTCGGCCTCAGGCGAGACCGCGGCGTTGGCGCCCTCTGTGATCAGGCGCGCGCGTATCCCTCCCGCGTTTACCTCGGTGATCTGATCCTGCACGGCGGCCGGGACGAGCACCGTGACCGGCAGCTGGAGGAGCTCGGCATTGGTCACCGTGTCGGCCTTCTTGAACCCGCTCACGCCACCGCGCACCTGCCTGTGCTCGTCTAGCGCGGCAAGGTCGAGGCCCTTGGGGTTGTAGACGCCACCGCGTGAATCGCTGACCGCGACCACGTTCAGCCCGGCCTCGGAGAGCAGCCGCGTTGTCGAGCGGCCGACCTGGCCGTAACCCTGCACAGCAACAGTCGGAGTCTCTTCGTCGATGTGGAGGTACTTGAGCCCCTCCAGCGTGAGATACGTCGCGCCGCGACCCGGCGCCTCAACGCGGCCCTCTGAACCTCCGACGTCGACAGGCTTGCCCGTCACGGAGGCGGTCACCGAGTGGCCCTGATGCATCGAGATGGTGTCCATGATCCACGCCATGATCTGGGGGCTGGTTCCCATGTCAGGGGCGGGGATGTCCTTTTCGGGTCCGATCAGGATCGCGATCTCGGTCGCGTAGCGGCGGGTGAGGTGCTCGAGCTCGTTCTGGCTCAGCTTGTGCGGATCGACCGCGACGGCGCCTTTCGACCCGCCATAGGGGATGCCAACCGCCGCGCACTTCCACGTCATGAGCATCGCCAGGGCCTTGACAAGGTCGAGGTCCACGTCGGGGTGGTACCTGATCCCGCCCTTCGCAGGGCCGCGGCTGATGTTGTGCTGCACGCGCCAGCCGGTGAAGACGTGGACCGAGCCGTCGTCCATGCGGACGGGAAAATGCACCGTCAGCTCCCGCTTGACCTCGCGCAGGCTTCGCCGCGCGTCGTCGGATAGGCCGATGACATCCGCTGCGGCGTCGAAGCGACGCTGGGCGGTCTGGAAGGCGGAAGCGCGGGTTTCGACCGCCATGTAACGGCTTTCGATAGTAACTCTCGGGTGGCCCGAAGGCGCGCATGGATGCATCTCGAGCAGAGAATTGGCACCGATGTCACCCCACGGCCTCGCCAGCATCGCGCTCGTGGCGCTTGTCGCGCTGGCCACCGGCTTTGTGCTCGCCGACCAGATCCGGGCGCAGCTTCTCACACCGTCCAACCAGGTCGCTCGCTACCAGGCGCTCTTGCGCAGCGTGCAGGAGCTCGAATCGACCAACGCCGGCTACCGGAGCCAGATCGCCCAGCTGCGCGCCGAGATCGACGCACTCGAGTCCGAGGCAGCGGCACGTTCGGCGACGACGCAGTCGCTGAACAACCAGGTCGCCGACCTCCGCGCGCACGCCGGCCTGGTCGCGATGCACGGTCCCGGGATCGTGGTCGTTCTGCGCAACGGCATCGCCGGGCCCGGGTCCGGCGGCGGCACGGGTTACCTTGTGAACTTCCAGGACGTGCAGGACGTCGTCAATCTGCTCTATGTCCAGGGCGCTGAGGGGATCGCCGTCAACGGTCGCAGGCTGACACCCCTGACCGCGTTTTCCGGCTCGGAAGGACAGATCGTGATCGACCAGGGACCGCCGCTCTCGTCGCCGATCATGGTCGTTGGCGTCGGAGATCGAAACCGGATGTCGGATGCCCTCAGCGACCAATCTTCCTTACCCGACATCCGGGCCCGCGAGGTCCAGTTTCAGCTCCGGCTGAGCTTCACCGGGAGCCTGGACATCTCCCTGCCCGCCTACGACTCAAGCCTCCAGATCCCCAATGTCCACCCGACCTAAGACCACGCGCACTGCGCCCAGCCGCACTCGAGCGGTGGGCGTTTGGCTGATCGCGTTGCTGGTCGCTTTGGTGGCGACGGTCCAGATCCGTAGCGAGGCCGAGGTCGAGCGAAGCCTGGTGGGTGTCGACGCGACGTCGCTCGCGTTCTTGATCGACGACCTGCATCGCGCCAACGATTCGCTCAGCGCCGAGAAAGCTGATCTGACGCAGCGACGGGCGACGCTGCAGTCGGGCGGCGGCGGAGCCGCCGATCAAGTCCTCACCGATGAAGCCATCCGGCTGCGCGCCCTGGAAGGCCTAATCCGCGTCCATGGGCCCGGGATCGTGATGGTGATCGATGCGAGTGGGCTCACGGCGCTCGACCTGCAGGATGCGCTGAACAACCTGGCCGCGGGCGGCGCCGAGGCGATCGAGGTCAACGACCGCCGCGTCGTCACCGGAGTGCCGATCGCCGAAACCAGCGACGGCGTCGCGGTTGATGGAGTGGTCGTAGTCCCGCCGTGGAAGATCTCCGTGATCGGCGATGCCGAACGGCTCGCCGACATCGCCGACCTGATGTCGCAGCAGTTGCGTGCCGATCGGCGGGTGCGGTCGGCCTCCTACCGCGTGGACGCCGACGTCGTGATCCGCTCCGTGATCAGCGAGAAGCCTTTCGTCTACGCGGTCGCGGCACAGAACCGTTAGAGAGTCCTGCCTTTTTCAGCTGCGTCGAAAGCCGATCGAGGCGATCGTTGATGCGGTCGATGTCCCGGCGCGTCGGGATACGCAAGCGTCGTAGCGCGCGCTCGATCGCGTCGTCGGCCATCGTCTCCAGGCCTTCACGCCGGCGTCCGACCTCGGTCCGTAAATCGGCGGGCACGTTGAGCGTCTTCCTCACATAGTCCAGCAGGGCCTGGCCGCGATCGTGGAGCATCTCCCCGCCTGCATCGACGATCCCCGAAGGTCCGCGTTTTTCCTCCGACAGCACGATCTGAGAAAGGGTGACCTGCGTGAGGTCGCCGCCGTTGCCGCGGTCGACCACTTTGATTTCGTGGCCGTTGCGCACGAGCTGCGCGATTTGATCGAGCGTGATGTAACGGCTCGTGCGAGTGTCGTAGAGCTTGCGGTTGGCGTACTTCTTGATAAGGTGTCGTTCGGGGGCTGATGTCACTTGGGGCCCATTTTAACGCGGTGCGTTAATCGCTCCGCGCGGCTTGGTTCATGGAGGTGCCGATGGCAAAAAGGAAGCGCGGAACCAGGCGATCCGGCATTGTCGGGCGCGCGGTGAGCGCGGGCCGGCGAGCGCTGCGCGAAGCGGAAAAGCGTGTTCCGCCTGACCTCCGCCGTCAGGTCGAGCGGAGGATCAAAGACGCGGACAAGACCGCGCGGGCCGCGATCAAGCAGCTGCAGGCGCAGGCCAAGAAGGCGAGCACGCGGGCCGACGTCAACAGTGTCTTGAAGCGCATCGACGGACTGACCAAACAAGCGCGCCAGGTCGCGCGCGGGACCGGTACCCGGGCGGCGTCGACGCGGCGTCGCGCGGCAAGCACAACCACGCGTGCAGCGACCAGGACCCGCCGCGCCGCGACAAATGTCAAGAAGGCCCGGGGAACCGCCCGGCGCAAGGCTGCGGAAGGCGCCACCTCCAGGCGACGCGCCGCAGCTTCCACGACGACCACTGATCGGCGGGCGGCCGCGCCCCGGCGCCGAGCCGCAGCGAGGCGAGCGCCCGCGGCCGAGAGCATGCCGGCGATGCCGGAGACCATGGCGCCGGATGCTGGCGGCGCCGTCGAGATGGACGAGTTCAGCGAGACATGAGGGAACCCGAGACAACCTCTCCGCCCAGGACGACGGCTCTTGGGCGGAGCTCATCCCACTTGACCTCGGCCGCCTCGTCGAGGGGGTCGCCACTGTAGACCTGCAGGTCGGCCAGCATGCCCGGCTCGAGCGTGCCCTTGACGTTCTCCTCGAAGGTTGCGTACGCGCCTCCTGAGATGTAGGCGCGCAGGGCAGCCAGAAGGCTGATCCCGTTGACCTGGTCGTCGACCGCGACGCGGATTCCTGGCCACGGGTTCGGATCCGGCGAGACTGGCAGATCCGAGCTGAATGCCACTGGAACCTTGGCGCGCAGCAATCCGCGATGAGGCGCAAGGTGCGAGCGGTCACGGACCGGAAAGAAAATCGTCGATGCGACGCGGCCGAAGCGCGCGGCCATGGGCTGCATGATCGCGACCATCCCGAGCTGCCCCAGCCGCGCCTGAAGGTCTGGTGGGCAGATGGTGCAGTGCTCGACACGATGTCGCATGTGCTGCCCATGTGCGCCTTCGACGGCATCGCACATCGCCTCTATGGCGGCGTCGCCGATGGCGTGAGCCGCGACCTGAAGGCCCACGGCCGTGGCGCGCGCGACGATGTCGCGCAACTCCCCCGGCGTCGTGCGCCATACGCCGCCGCCTGAGCGCATCGCGACCCGCTCGGCGCCGCCGTCGACAAAGACCTTGATCGGCCCCGCCCTAACCAGCGAACCACCGAACCCGCTTTGCACACCGAGCTGCGAGGTCGCCTCCAGCAGCTCCCAGGACAGGAACTCGTTGACGCGGATCCGCAGCTTTCCGTCGCGAGCTAGTTGTTCGTAGGCGCGGAGGTCATCGGCAAACCCGCGGTTGACGGCCGCTCCGACTGAGGTGATCCCTCGCGACACCAACAGGTCCTGGGCTTTCAGCACGCCTTCGATCCGGCGTGCGAAGCCGGGCAGCGGCTGGACGTCGGCGACAAGGCGCATCGCCGATTCGAGCAGGAGGCCATTCGGAATCCGGTTGAGGTCACGGCCGATCCGGCCACCGGGCGGATTCGGCGTCTCCGGCGTGATCCCTGCCGCCGCAAGCGCTGCGGAGTTGGCGATGCGCGAGTGGCCGCCGCGTTCGTCGATGAAGGCGGGCCGGTCCCCGGTGACGCGGTCGAGCTCGGTGCGGTGAGGTTGCCGCCGCTCAGTCAGCTCGTCGGTGCGGTAGCCCATGCCCTGCTGCCACTCGCCAGGCTTCAGGCTCCGGCCATGATCACGGAGGCGGTCGAGAATGTCATCGACCCCCCGGGCGCCGCCGAGGTCGGCGGCAAACCGCGTCAGCCCGTAGTAGACGACGTGAGCGTGCGCGTCATTGAACCCGGGCAGCACGGCGGATCCTTTGAGCTCGACGACCTTCGTTCGCGGCCCGCGCAGCTTCATCACCTCGGGCCCGCCGCACGCGAAGACCTTGCCGCCGGCGATCGCGAGATGGCTGTGGGGGTTCAGGCCGGTCCGACCCAGCGTGCGGATCCGCCCACCCGCCAGGATCATTTCCGCGAACACTCGGCGGTTAGATTAATCGGGTGCCCGGGATCGACTTCCGTTCCGACACGGTCGCCATGCCAAGCCCGGAGATGCGCCAGGCGATGGTCACTGCACCGCTTGGCGACGATGTCTTCGGCGACGACCCGACGACCAACCGCCTGATGGAGGTGGCCGCAGGGCGGATGGGCAAGGAGGCGGCTACCTTCGTACCCAGCGGAACCATGGGCAACCTGATCGGGATCGCCGTCAGCACCCAGAGCGGACAGGAGCTCATCGCGGACGCCGATTCGCACGCCTTCTACTACGAGACCGCAGGCGCAGCGGCCGTTTGCGGCGTGCAGATCCGGCCTGTGGCGACGGAGGCGGGCGTGATGTCGCCGGAGCAGGTCGTGGGGGCGGTCCGGCCCCGTGACGACCCACACCAGCCGATCACCGCCGCGATCACGTTCGAGAACACGCACAACCGGCATGGCGGCATCGTCTGGCCGCTCGACGCCCTGCGCGCGGCCAGCGACGCGGCCCACGAGCAGGGATTGCGCGTCCACCTGGACGGCGCGCGCATATTCAACGCGGCGGTGGCTCTAGGAGTTGATGCTTCGGACATCGCGGACTGCGCCGACACCGTGACCTTCTGTCTCTCCAAAGGGCTCGCGTGCCCGGTCGGCAGCATCTTCTGCGGGTCCGCCGAGGACGTGGAGGAGGCGCGCCGGTGGCGCAAGCGGCTGGGGGGAGGAATGCGGCAGGTCGGCGTGCTCGCGGCCGCCGGTCTCATCGCGCTCGAGAAAATGGTCGACCGCCTTGCCGACGACCATGCAAACGCGCGCACCCTTGCCGAAGGGCTCGCCGAGCTTCCGGGTGTGCGGTGCGACCTCAATCGCGTCCAGACGAACCTCGTCTACTTCGACCTCGAGAAGATGCCCGCCGGCGCGTTTGTCGATGAGTGCACGAAACGGGGACTGCTCAGCGACTCGACGGGGCTTCGCAGCATCCGCTTCGTCACGCACTACGGCATCGACGCGGAGGACGTCCAGTCCGCGCTGAAGATATGCGAGGAAGTGCTGAACGCGTGAGCACGCGCGTGTCCCCGGACGGGATGTACTACTGGGACGGTCAGAGCTGGGTCAGCACGCTTTCTCATGACGGCCGATTCCGGTGGAATGGAACCGCATGGGTGCCGGTCGCAAGCCAGCCGTTCGCGCCTGTCCCGTACCAGGCTCGGCCCGCGGCTCGCCAACCAACCTCATGGACGCTCCCGATGCAGTACGCGGTGGCCGGTTGGTACGCGATCTCCGCGGTGTACACCATGACCCTTCCGTTCTGGATGGGCGGAATGATGTCGACGATCATGACCCAGAGCTTTCGGCGTCAGGAGCAGCTGAATCCCAACGTGACACCGCCGCCGCCAGAGTTCATACAGGCCATGACCACGTTCATGAATGGGGTGCTTTGGGTCTCCACGCTCGTGGGGGTCGCGATCTGCGCCCTGTTCATCGTGGGCGCTCTCAAGCGATGGCGGTGGGCCTTCTACGTAGTGCTGGTGCTTCTCGGGCTTGGTTCGATTACAGCTCCGCTGAACCTGATCAACATCGTTGACAGCCGTGCGTACGATGCGGCGGTCGGTTTCAGCTTGCCGACGGGTTTGTACGTGACGAGCCTGATCCTGTGGATTCCGGGCGCTGCGTTGTTCGTCTGGATGCTCGTCGCCGCGATCAAACGCGGGCCGTGGGCGATGACCCGGGTCAGCTGATAAGGCTTGCCAGAAGCGTCGTGTCGATGTTGCCTCCGCTAACGATCGCGACGGTGGTCGGACCAGGCGTCAGCTGTTCGAGCGCCGCGTAGGCCAGCGCGCCCGCACCCTCGGCGACCACCTTGGCCGCTGACGCGAGCTGCGGCACGGCCGCCTTGAGCCGAGGCTCCGGCACGAGGAGCCAGCGATCAACGCACTCCCCAAGCAGGTCGTACATGCGCTGATCGAACGGTGCGGTCGTGCCGTCGGCGATGGTCGCGGGCTGGATCGAAACAGAGCCTCCGGCGGCGAAGGCGCGATCCCACAGCGCGTATCCGTCGGACTGCACGCCGACGATCTCGACCTCCGGCCGCATCCCCTTGATCGCGGACGCAATGCCCGTGACGAGGCCCCCACCACCGACTGGGACGACCACGCGCTCGAGATCCGGCACGTCATCGAGCAGCTCCAGCCCGATGCCACCATGCCCGGCCATCACCTCGTCGTCGGCGAACGGATGGATGAAGGACTCCGGGTCGTCGTTCCAACCCTGGTTGGCGATCCAGCTGAACAGCTGATCCCGTGGCATCGGGATCGGCGTGGCGCCCCATCGCTTCACCCCCGCGACCTTCGTCTCCGGCGCGGTGTCGAACATGACGACTCGGCAGGAGACCCCCAACTTCATCGCCGCGTAGGCGCATGCCTGGGCGGCGTTGCCCGCGCTGACGGTGAGCAGCCCGCGACGCAGTCGTTCGGGTGGCAGGGCGAGCGCCGCGGCAAAGAAGCCTCGCACCTTGAAGCTGCCGGTCGGCTGCAGGCACTCGAGCTTGAGCAGCGCGCCCTCGATAGGAACCATCGGCGACCTCAGCACGTGCGGCGCTGCCCGTTCGGCAGCCGCGCGCAGGCGCTGGATCGAGATCACGCCGGCGTGGTGCGCCAGCGCCATATCGGCTTCACGCCGATAATCGTATTCGTGCCGATTTACGAGTACCGGTGCGACGAGTGCGGCAAGCGGTCGTCGGTCCTGCTGGCACGTTTTTCTTCGCCCGACCCAGGCTGCCCTCACTGCGGCAAGCAAGCGCTGCGCCGGCTTGTGTCGACCTTCGCCACTGTCAGCTCGGGCGAGGCCGACGAGGATTTTGGAGGCGGCGACGACTTCGGCGGTGGCGATGACGACCTTGGTGGCGGCGACGACTTCGGCGGCGGAGACGACGACTTTTAGGCTTCGACCCCCGGGCCTAGGTGGCTAGACCCAGGACTTCGTTCGCGGCCTTGATCAGGTCGTGCCGATGCGACTCGTCGTGGGCGAAGATCCGGAACAGCGCCATCCGCACCGGCAGCCGTTTGAACAGATCGAGAACGCGGCTCTGCCGGTAGGTGTCTTCGAGCGGTTCGTAGAAAAGGATGTCGGCGGTTTCCGTCATCGGGTTGAAGGCGCGCGACTCCTGGGCCGCGACGTCGACCTCGAAGGCGATGTCCCTCAGATTCGTCGGCAGTCGCTCGCGCAGCCGGCTCGCGAACTGGTCGCGAGTGACGCTCAAGGCGCCGCTGGGGATGTCTCGGGCGTCGGTGTGGCCCTGGTAGATCAGCTTCCACTTGAGCTTTCGCGCCACGACCGCGGCCCATGCGTCGCCGAGCTCCCGGCGTTGCGCGTCTTGCGCATCTCGCGCCCAGCGATCGACGTCGGATAGGAGCGACCATTCGGTCAGCGCCAGGAAGCGGTCGAGATGCTCCAGCGGGTTGCCGCCGAGCAGGAGCTGGATGGTCGGACGGAACACCTCGCGGAGCTGGAGGTCGATCCGCCGCACCGTCCGGTGAAAGTAGACCTGGTGGTAGAGGTACAGGCGCGAGTTGAGGAACATGTAAAGCGCCTCGGCCCCGTGCGCGTGCAGGGTCAGGCCGCGCTCCGAGATGAACGAGTAGTGGATGATCCGCTGCACGTCGACCGGACCGGCCGACACACCACATATATAGGAATCGCGAGGGACGTAGTCCATGTTGTCGGCCGAGAAGGGGCCGACCAGCGCGGGACGCAGCACAACCAGCCAGGGCGGCGGCTCAAAGCCTGGCAGCTCGGTCGAGGAGATGAGGTAGGCGACCCAGCGCGGATCGATCCGTTCCCCCGATGCGAAATCGGCGGATGGCGATGCGCCCAGCTCGCCGATGGTGCCTGCGAGTGGCCCCGTGATCAGAGCTCTTCCGACGACCTCGTGGTCGATGCCCCACGTGTCGAGATAGTTCTCGTCGAAGAAGTGGCCGAACGGTCCGTGTCCGACATCATGCAGCAGACCGGCGATTCGCATTGTCTCTTCGACGAGCTGTGGCGAGGGCACGTCCCCGCAGGACACCTTCAGCGACGGGTAGAGATGACGCGCCCACTCGCCGGCGAGATGCATCGCGCCCAGCGCGTGCTGAAACCGTGAATGCTCAGCAGTCGCGAAGACCCACCACGCACTCTGGAGCTGGTGGATCCGGCGCAGGCGCTGCAGCCACGCCGCGTCGACGAGGTCCTGCTCGGCAGCCCGGCCGGCAACCCCGCCGGGCCCGCCCTTCGTGATGCGAAGGTATCGGTAGATGGGATCGCTCGAGAGATTGACGCGTGAATACTCGGTGCGAGCCTCGTCCACGAAGCGATTATTGCCGTGAGCGACATGCTCGGGGAGGGCGTCGAGCTTTTTAACAGCGGCCGCTACTGGGACGCGCACGAAGCCTGGGAGCGCGAATGGACGCACGACCGTAAGGGTCCGGACAGTGGTTTCTACAAGGGCCTGATCCAGGTGGCTGCCGGCTGTCTGCACTACACGCGCCACAACCGGCGGGGCGCCGTCAACAAGTGGCGCAGCGGAGCGGATTACCTGAAGCCGTATCTCCCACGCCACCGCGGAGTGGTCCTCGAACCTCTCGTCCGCTCTGTCGAGGGCTACCTCGAGGCGATGTCAGGGCGGGATTGGCCAGAGCTGACGATGCCGGCCATTCGTCAGGGGGGTAGCCCGGTTCAGGAGTAAGGCGGGAACCGCCTTCCCGCGCCGGCCTCGATCAGACCCCCGTGACCAAGGCGCAGGAGATCGCCTGCGTCGGCCCGACCGTAGGCGAACACGAAAGGCAGGAGGAGGTCGAGAGAGCTGTTGCGCCCGAACCCGGCACACGACGCGACACCCACCACCGCGGCCTGGCGTAAGCGTCCGAGCCAGAGCATGCTGCCAGGGTGCATCGGCGCGCCGAGCTGGAGAAGGTCTCCTCCCGCGTGCGTCAGCTCCGCGTAGGCCGGATCGAGCGGATCGATCGCGGACGCGCCCGCGAAGAGGACGAGATCGGCGCCGCTGTCGATCGCTTCCTGATATGCGGCCGCCACGGCGTCGCCCGTCCGAGCTACCTCACGCACGGCGAGCAGCTCGGCGCCGTACCAGCCGAGCTTGGCCGTCACGGCGGCGCGAAACAGGTCGCGGGCTCTGGGCTTCAGCCGCTCGGTGGCCACGACAAAGGTTTTCAGCGGAAGGAACGGCAGCAGCTCGACAACCGGTCCTTTTTCCCGGCACAGCCGCTCGGCCTGCTCGATCAAAGCCCCCGGAACCGCCACCGGCGTGACCTTGCAGCCGATCACCTCTTCGCCCTCGGCGACGGCCTGACCGTCCATCAGGGTGAACACAGACATGTATCCGAGCCCGTTGATCGCGTCGACCACCTCCCCGCGAACGCGCACCAGGCCACGGCGCCGGGCGATGAGGCGGGACTGGCTCTGCACCGGTGGCTTGGCTTCGAGTCCGGGGACTGTCAGTGCTGCGGCCAGCCGGGCGGCGGCCTCATCCTCATGAACATCACCAGGCTCCAGCTCGATGACATGGATCTCGCCGGTCTGCTGAACACGCGGTAGGTCCCCCGCTCGGAGGATGCTGCCCTTGCGAAGCTCAGGCCCGAGGTCGTGGACGAGTACGCGTCCTTTAATGTCGGCCTCTGTCGCTGCCTTGCCGTTGAGGCGGATCGCCTTCATGTAATTGAGAGGATAGATTCGAATGAGTCGGCCCCCGGTCCGGCTGTACGACACCTTCACTCGCTCGAGGCAAGAGCTCAGGCCGATCCACGACGGCGTGGTGCGGATCTACTCCTGCGGTCCAACCGTGTACCGCTACGTGCACGTCGGCAACCTGCGGACGTTCATGCTGCCGGACCTCCTTTGCCGCAGCCTGACCTACCTCGGCTTTCCAACCCATCAGGTCATGAACATCACAGATGTCGGCCACCTCACCGATGACACGTTCGACCGAGGCGAGGACAAGATGCTGGTCTCCGCCCGGCTGGAGAACAAGTCGACCGAAGAGATCTCCGCCTACTACACCAACGCGTTCATGGCCGATATCCGAAAGGTGAATATCCAACCGGCGGTCGAATATCCGCGCGCCACGCAGTACATCCCGCAGATGATCGAGCTGATCGAGAAGCTGATCGTTCAGGGCCATGCATACGAGATCGGCGGCACGGTTTATTACGACATCGCGACGTTTCCCGCTTATGGCCGGCTGTCGCGCAACACGACAGACAACCTGCTCACCGGCGTGCGCGGCGACCCTGATCCCCGCAAGAAGCATCCCGGTGACTTCACGCTCTGGAAGGCGGCCGGCGAGCACCGGCAGCAGCTCTGGCCGAGTCCGTGGGGCGAAGGATTTCCAGGCTGGCACATCGAGTGCTCCGCCATGTCGCTGTCATTGCTCGGCGAACGTTTCGACGTCCACACCGGAGGCGCCGACAACGTCTTTCCCCACCACGAGGCAGAGATCGCGCAGTCCGAGGCTGTGACGGGCCACCGCGTAGTCGGACTGTGGATGCACGGTGGGTTGCTCATGCTCTCGGGCGCGCGTATGGCCAAGTCGGCCGGCAACTTCTTCCGCATCACGGAGCTGGAAGATCAGGGGTTCGACCCGCTCGCGTTTCGTTATCTGGCTCTGCAGGCCAAGTACCGGGCGCCCCTCAACTTCAGCACGGAGAGGCTTGCGGGCGCCGACCGTGCGCTCCGACAGCTGAGAGAGCGAGTTGCCGCATGGTCGAGCCAGTCAGCTCCCGACGTGAGCGCACCCAGCGAGGAGTGGGAGTCACGGTTCCGATCAGGGATCGGCAACGACCTCGACATGCCGGCGGCGATGGCGCTCGTCGCGGAGCTCATGCGGTCGTCGCTGCCGGCGCCCGTGAAGGCAACCCTCCTCAAGCGGTGGGACGCAGTCCTCGGCCTTGACCTAGATCGCCCGACGACGGAGGAGGGGCGGCTGCCCGACGGCGCTGCGGAGCTCCTGGAGGCCAGGAAGAAGGCACGGGCCGCGAAGGACTTTGCGAGGTCGGATCGGCTGCGTGAAGAGCTCGCGGCGCTCGGCGTCAAGGTGATAGACGCCGCGGATGGGCAGCACATAAAAAGATAAGGGGCCGAACCTTGCGGCCCGGCCCCAAGAGGAAGGGGTCTAAGGGACTTCCGCTACGACCGCGGCGAGAAGTTCACCGGCTGGCGCGTGTCGGCCTGATCGACCGGCGCGGGCTCCAACCTCGGCGGCGCGACGCTCTCGCCTTTCGGCGTCGCGTGACTCTTGTCCTTGTCGTGGCCGTTGGCATTGCCGTTGCCGTTGGGTGCCGCGGCCTCGACAGGTGCGTCAGGCCTCCAGGAGGCCCAACTGCGATAGGCCCGCTCGAAGGTCTCCTGCGCGCAGTCCTCGGCGGTCGCACGGTCGCGCACAAGAGTGATCAGGGTGCCGAAGATCCGGCGATACGCTTCGCGGGAGAGGCGTTCCAAGTCGGCCTCCGATCCAGGCACGTACGGCTCGGCCTGGGCTTTGTCCGGTGGCTAGTCTATTGACTCCAAACGAATGTTCGTCTAACCTCCCGAACATATGTCCGCTGGACCCCGGTTCGACCCGGCCGA
>VBEG01000076.1 GCA_005882115.1 Chloroflexota bacterium | reverse complement strand
GTCGGGATCGTTCTTCTTGTTCTTCACAGTGGTGTAGTTGCGCCTTTTGCAGACGCCGCAGGCGAGGCTGATGATGTCTTCCATGGTTGGCTCTTTGGTTGGGAGAAAGAAAAAAGCCTAGGTTTCCTAGGCGCTGTCAATAGTAGCAGAGGATCTCGCGGGCCCATTGACCGATGGGCTGGAAAGGACTATAAGCGCCGTGAACCAACCGCCCGGTCACCTAAGGAGAGGAAGCCATGCTGGGGTTCCGACGCCTTTTCGCCGTGTTTGCCCTCTCGCTCGTCTTCCTCTGGCTCGGTTCGGTGGCCGCCGGCGCGGCCGGCAACCCAGGCCGCACGCCCAATCTACCGCTCCCAGCGCCGTTCACCCAGGCGATGTGCGGCCCCGAGCTAGGAGATATCACTTTGTCAATCGACCCGACCACGTTCAGGTCCTACATCAAGACTTTCACCCTGAAGGATGGAACCACCAAGGTCGAGTTCAATGGGTACGCCCGCCAGATTGTCGAGGGCAACGGCAAGACGCTCGAGCTCAACGTTAGCGGTCCAGGGGCCTTCTTGATCGCCCCGGACGGGTCATTCAGCGCGGTCGGCGAGGGGCACCTCTTTTACATTGGCCCCCTTGACACACCTCAACAGGGGTTGTTCATGTACACGGGCCACGCCGTGCTCAGCGTGATCAACACCACGACATACGGCCCGATCTTTGTCGTATCGAGCTACACGGGCCACAAGACGGACATCTGCGCGCTGCTGCGCAGCTGAGGTGAGAAGGATGATCTCTAGACGTGGTTTGCCGCTTTGGCGGTCACTTCAGCGAGGTTCTGGATCACGTCGACAAACCTCTTCTACATGGGGCCGCCAGGACCTCCCCAACAGGGCTTATTCCCGTACGCGGGCCGGGCCGAATTGAGCGCCTTGCCTGACGTCGTCGCCGTCGTGACCAGCTTCAGCGGTCATGTCACCGACGTCTGCGCGCTGCTCGCCGCCTGACCCTGACTGGCCCGGTCCCTCGCGGACCGGGCCATATGATTCGATCCGATGGCCGCACCGACGATCGCCGTCCTGCACGGCGATCAGACCGGCGAGGAGCTCCTCCGCGAGGCGCTCCGCCTGCTCGAGCCGGGCGTCCTGGGCATCCAGGTCGAGACAAAAGACTTCGATGTGTCGCTCGAGGCGCGGCGCAGCTCGCGCAACCAGTGCGTGCTCGATGCCGCGCAGGCGCTTCGCGAGCTTGGCTTCGGGATCAAAGCCGCCACCGTCACCCCTGAGGGGTCCGGCGACGTCGGCAGCCCGAACGCCATCCTGCGCAAGCAGATCGACGGCCGGGTGATTGTGCGCACCGGGCGCCGGATCCCGGGCGTACGGCCTCTCGCGGGAGTCCATGCGCCGATCTCGGTGATCCGGATGGCGGTGGACGACGCGTACGGGGCTCGCGAGTGGCGTGAGGGCCACGATCTCGACGAGTGGGCTTACCGCACCGAGAAGATCAGCCGGCGGACCTGCCGGATCGTCGCCGACTACGCCTTCCGCCACGCGCGGCGGATCGAGGCCAAGGTGTTCGGGGGGCCGAAGTTCACGGTCAGCCCGGTGTACGAGGGCATGTTCAAAGAGGAGCTCGACGCCGCGGCCAAGCGCAATCCCGACGTCCGCTACGAGCCGCACCTGATCGACGCCACCTACGCGCTGCTGCTCGCCACGACCGGCGAGGCCCTCGTCATCCCGGCGCTCAACCGGGACGGCGACACCCTGTCCGACCTGGTAATGCAGATGTTCGGTTCCATCGCCGGCGCCGAGTCGACCCTGCTCGCGTTCGACGAGGCTGGGGCGGTCGAGGTCGCGATGACCGAGGCGCCCCACGGCACCGCGCCGGCCCTCGAGGGCAAGAACGTCGCCAACCCGACGGCGATGATCATGGCGGTGGCTTCGCTGCTCAGCTACATGAAGGGGGAGTACGCGCGGCGCGCCTCGCGCGCGATCTACGAGGCGGCGCTCGAGGCCGTCTCGGACGGCGTCCGCACCGCCGACCTCGGCGGCCACGCCTCGACCTCGGACTTCACGGCCGAGGTCATCCGCCGCGTCAAAACGAAGGTCGAAGTGTGGAGCGCGCTCGCGGACATAGAGAGATAGGTCCCTTCCCCGCTCGCCGGGGAAGGTGGCCCCGCCGCGAAGCGGCCGGCCGGATGGGGAGAATTGAGCTTGCACATGCGCTATCTGGCGCTCGGCGACTCCTACACGATCGGCACCGGCGCCTCCGACGACTCCCACGCCTGGCCCTCCATCATCGCGTCGCGCCTCGGCGCAGACCTGACGAACCCGGCCGTCAACGGCTACACCACGCTCGACCTCATCCGAGAGGAACTCCCGTATCTCGGCCGCGTGGAGCACGATTTCGTGTCGATCTTGATCGGGGTCAACGACCTGGTCCAGGGCACGTCAGCAGAGCGATACCGGGATTCGCTCGTGAAGATCTACGACGCGGTCGCGGCCCGTCCGGCGCGCGCGGCGGCGGTATCGATCCCGACCTGGTCCTACGTACCGGCCGCTGCCGAGTTCGGTGGCCGGGAGCAGGTCGAGAAGCTGACCCGCGCCTTCAACGGGGTTGCCCATCAAGAGGCGGCGCGCTGCGGGTTCACGTGGATCGATATCGGTCCTGCCAGCACATCGGGCATAGGCAGCCCTGGCTGGATCGCCTCCGACCAGCTGCACCCCGGCGACGCGCAATACGCCGCCTGGGCCGAGGTCATCTGGGACGCCGTCCGACCGTTGTGGGCCGCAAGCAGCCCGGAATGATCTAGACCGTGATTCTCTTGAACGACTCGGCGTACTGGTAGCCGCCCTTCTTGCCCACATCGCGGTGGCGCTTGCGCATGAACTTCTCGACGTCCCACTCGCGACCCGGCTTGGCAAGCTGGCTCTTGTGCTTGCGCAGCGCTTCGATCTTCCGGTCGAGCGTCGGCGTGATGTCGACGAGGTAGTCGCCCTGGGTCCAGAAGGGGATCCAGACCTCTTTGACCTCGTGCGGCTGAAAACCCTCTTTGAGCAATGAGCGGAAAGCCCGCGGGTTGCGCGAGTCCGGATAGACGGCCGCCATCGTCGCTTCACCGACGGCGAGGTGGTCGGGGTGCGACCCACCCATCGGCGCGTCGAGCACCCGGCCCGGGATGTGCGTGATCACCAGCTCTGGCTTGTACTTGCGGATCATGCGCACGATGTCGCGACGCAGCTTCAGGTCGGGCGAGAGGTGGCCGTCCTTGTAGCCGAGAAACTCCACCCGCTTCACACCCAGAACCCTCGCCGCGGCACGCTGCTCCTTGACACGGATCGCAATCAGTTCGGAGTCCTTCTGCGTCGGGTCCTCTCCGCCCTGCCTCCCGTCCGTGACGATGACGTACGTGACCTCGGCCCCGCTGTCAGCCAGCCGGGCGATCGCGCCCCCGGCGCCGAAGTCAGGGTCGTCGGGATGCGCCGAGACCATCATCACGCGCTGGAACTTGGGCAACCGTCCGTTGCTGCGCGCTGTCGCCATGTGAAAAGAGGTTAGTGAGTCGGCCTCCCCTAGTGCTTGGCCCTGGCCGGGGCGTTGAGCGAGACGAGCGGGATCGCAGGCTGGAGCGGCGCCCACAAACCTTCCAGCTGCTGCACGGTCAGCCGCGTCCGGATGGCGATCACGCGGCCGCCGAAGGCCGCGGTCTTGACCGCCGCCCATCCCCCGCTTCCGGCCATGCGCATCGGCACCGTGACAACCGCGGCGAGCGCGGCCGCCTCTTCGCCTGCTCGGGCGCCTCCGTCGGCGACGGCCCGCGAAAGAGCGGCCGAAAGCTCGTCGTCGAGCTGCCACGTCTTGGCGAGGACCGCACACTGGCTTGCGCCCAGGCGCCCCACCGCTGTCACATAGCGCGACACCATCGCCCCGAATGAGCGCGGGTTCGTGACCGCTATCGCGGAGGCGAAAGGCGCGTAGGAGGCGGCAAACTTGATCGGGGTGAGGCGATGGCGGTGGACCAGCGCGGACACGGCATGCCAC
>VBEG01000079.1 GCA_005882115.1 Chloroflexota bacterium | reverse complement strand
TGGTGTTCTTCCTCGTCTTCGTGATCACGATCGTTTCGTTCCTCAACGAGCGGTCACAGGGCACGCTCGAACGCCTGATGGCGAGCCCCCTGCGGCGAGGCGAGATCGTGCTTGGCTACATGCTCGGCTTCACGGTGCTGGCCCTGGTCCAGGCGGCCGAGGTGCTGGTCTTCGCGCTGGCGATACTGAAGATCCAGAACCACGGCAACGTGCTGCTGATCTTCGGCATGGAAGCCCTGATGGCGATCGCCGCGGTAAACCTCGGGATCTTCCTCAGCATGTTCGCCCGCTCGGAATTCCAGGCGGTGCAGTTCATCCCCCTCGTCGTCGTGCCGCAGATGCTGCTCTCGGGAATCATCTTTCCAGTCTCGAGCGAGCCGACCGCTCTGCAGTACCTGTCGAACGTGCTGCCCCTCACCTACGCCGTGAACGGCATGCGCGACATCATGGTCAAGGGCGCGGACCTCACTTGGTCAGCGCTGCAGTTGGACGCCGCTGTGGTCGCGGGATTCTGCGTCCTGCTGATCGTGGCCGGCACCGCGACGCTTCGTCGTAGGCTCGGGTAGGAAAATGATGCTTGTCTGTTCGCGGAAATGCGGCGGGACGCTGTTTCGCGCTGTGTTCGCCGAGGTCGATGTCGACTCTGCCGGCGAGTACCAGGACCACCGGGTGACGCAGCCTGGTTACATATGCCTCAACTGCGGTGCGCCGGCGCTTGACCTCGCCCAGGTCCCTGGCGAGCTCGAAGCGGAGGCGCAGGCTGAGGAAGCGGCGGCGTCTGTCACCGCCGATATCCTCTGCCCCGTCTGCGAGACGATGGTCCAGCTCGACGCGAACATGGAGTGCCCGAACTGCGGCTCTCCGCTCGAGGTGCCTAGGCTCCCCTAGCTGAGCGCCGCCGGTTGGAACGAGCCAGACGTTGTCGGCATGGGCCTGGCGGGATCGTTCGCCGATGGCAAACCCGATGCCTACTCAGACCTTGACGTTCGCATGGTCCTGGCCAACGGAGCTTTCGACCGGATCTTTCCGCGGCGTCTGGAGCTCGCCAGGAATTGCGGTCCCCTGTTGGCCGCCTTCACGGGCGAGCATGTCGGTGAGCCGAATCTCCTAATCACGCTGTACGAAGACCTTGTGCACGTTGACTATCTCTTTGCGGAGGTGTCTCAAACCGCCGAAAAGAACGAGGGCAGACGGACGCTCGTCCTATGGCAGCGCGATGACGAAGTGGTCCAAGCGTTCTCGCGAACGTACGTGGCTGACCCCGTCAGCGAGGTGACGTACGCGGAATCGCGGATTTGGACGTGGGTCTGGTATGTCCAGACGAAGATTCTTCGCGGCGAGCTGTGGGAGGCGGTCAGCGGGCTCAACTCCGTAAGGGACGTGGTTCTGTTTCGACTACTAGCCATTGCTCGCGCCCAGCGGTATCGAGGTGCTCGCTATGCCGAGGAATCGCTCGGCGAGCACCGCACCGATTTCGCACGCACGCTTGCGACAATCGACCAGGAGTCTCTTCTCAGCGCGCTGCGCGCCGAGGTCGATCTGTATCTACGGCTCGCCGATCCATTGCTGGCGCTGCACGGAGTCGAACCTCAACGTGCGGCTCGCGACGCTGTCTTGTCTGCACTCGATGCCGGCCTTGCCTGGCGACCCTAACCGCCGAGCTAGGTTAACGAGGCCGATCCGATCAGGATCTGGCTCATCGCCCGCACCGCCGCTGCGTCGCGCTGACGCACGGCCGATCGGAGCGCCCGGACCGCGCGCGGAGTGTCGAGGTCGTCCGCCAGCGCCGCGTTGAACTCGGCCATCAGCTTTGTCCCGGGCTTCGGTTTGACGCCATGTTTCGAGGTACGAGCGTCGTCGGCGAGGAACTTACGCATCCGCTCGACAAACCGCGCCGACCGCAAGAGCCCCGTCCACTCGAAGTCCCAGTCCCGCCGGTAGCGATGCGAGATGAGATACAGGCGGACCGCGGCGGCCGGTGCACGCTGCAGCGCCTGGCTGACCTTGACCAGGTTGCCGAGCGACTTGCTCATCTTGCGGCCGTTGTAACGGACCATCCCGGTGTGGACCCAGGCCCGCGCAAAAGGCGCCTTGTGCGTCAAGGATTCGGATTGCGCACGCTCGGACTCGTGATGGCTGAACACCAGGTCGCGGCCGCCACCGTGGATGTCGACCTGGGGTCCGAGGTAGTGCTGCGCCATCACCGAGCACTCGATGTGCCAGCCCGGCCGCCCTTCGCCGAACTTCGACGGCCACGCGGGCTCATCTGGCGCAGAGGCCCGCCAGAGTGGGAAGTCGAGCAGGTCACGCTTCGCTTCGGGCCCGACCGTGCCCAGCAGAGATTCGTCTCGAAGCTTGCGGAGCATCGAGCGGCGTGTGCGGTGGGAAAGTCGACCGTAGCCGCGGTACTTGCTAATGTCGAAGTAGAGTGCGTCCGTGCGGTAGGCGTATCCGGAGGCCTTGAGGCGCGATGCCGCGGCGGTGATGCGCTTGATCTCGTCTGACGCCCGCGGCATCACGTCAGGCGGACGCCAGCCGAGCACCGTCATGTCGCGGATATGGACCTGGGTCTCCCGTTCGGCGAGGTCACGCCAGTCGATGTCATCCCGGCGCGCGCGCTCGAACAGTGGATCGTCGATGTCGGTCACGTTCTGAACATATTTCACGCGCACCCCGGTCGACT
The DNA here is from genome assembly GCA_005882115.1 of Chloroflexota bacterium. GTDB lineage: Bacteria > Chloroflexota > Dormibacteria > Dormibacterales > Dormibacteraceae > 40CM-4-65-16. Next base: position 21,166 of record VBEG01000079.1, on the reverse strand, counting down.
CGATAAACCGGACGAGCACGTCGAACATCGAGAAGGTGAAGGCGTGGCCCATGTGACCTGAGTCGTACGGAGTGACGCCGCAGACGTAAAGCGTGAGAGGTTTGCGCCCGCGAGGGGCGAGCGCGACGTTTCGTTGGGTCAGCGTGTCACGAAGACGGAGACGGGCCAGGGCGTCAGCTCTGGCGCGCGGCGACGGTCGCGTCGGCACGCAGCGCGTCGACCTTGTTCGTCATCTCCCACGGCACGCCGAGGTCGTCGCGCCCGAAATGGCCGTATGCGGCGGTCGGCCGGTAGATCGGCCGCAGCAGGTCCATGTTCGCGATGATCGCCCCGGGGCGCAGGTCGAAATGCCGCCGGATCAGCCCCAGCAATTCCTCCTCAGACTTCGAGCCGGTGCCGAACGTCTCGACCGCGATCGAGGTTGGATGCGCACGCCCGATCGCGTACGAGACCTGGACCTCGCACCGTTCAGCAAGGCCGGCTGCGACGAGGTTCTTGGCCACGTGGCGTGCCGCGTATGCGGCGGACCTGTCGACCTTGCTCGGGTCTTTGCCGCTGAAGGCGCCGCCGCCGTGGCGGGCGACTCCCCCGTACGTATCGACGATGATCTTGCGTCCGGTGAGCCCCGCGTCGGCCGCGGGCCCTCCCAGCACGAACGACCCGCTTGGGTTGACCATGATCTTGGTCGCCGCGTCGACGACCTGGCCCTTCAAAACGGGGTTGATGACGAGCTCCCGCACGCCGTCGGCGATCTCCTTTTGCGTCGCACTCGCGGCGTGGTGGGTCGAGACGACCACCGCCTCGATCCGCCTGGGTTTGCCGAGCGAATACTCGACGGTGACCTGCGTCTTGCCGTCGGGCCGGAGGAAAGGAAGCGAACCGTTCTTGCGAACTTCGGCGAGCTTCTTGGCGAGGCGGTTGGCGAGCGAGATCGTGAGCGGCATCAGCTCGGGGGTCTCCTTGCACGCGAAGCCGATCATCATGCCCTGGTCCCCCGCACCCTGCAGCTCGAACGGATCCTGCCCCGTGGCACCCCCGCGCTCTTCGAGCGAGTGATTGACGCCCGCCGCGATGTCCGGTGACTGCTCTTTCAGATACACCTGGATGAGGGCGTGGTCCGCGTCGAAACCGATCTGCTCGTCGTTGTAGCCAATCGAGCGGATCGTTTCGCGGATCGTGCGCTGGATGTCGAGCTCAGCGTGGGTCGTGACTTCGCCGATGACGACGCAGAGGCCTTTGGTGATCGCCGTCTCGCAGGCGACGCGTGCCGCGGGATCCTGCCCGAGCATCCCATCGAGGACCGCGTCCGATACCTGGTCGCAGATCTTGTCGGGATGTCCCTCGGTGACTGATTCAGACGTCAGCAGGAACGACCGCGACGAACTGAACGATGTGGTCACGAAGGCAGATGATACCTGCGGTGCGGCTAGGCGCCGTTGTGGTGCCGGCTGTCCTCTGGATCTTGACCGAGCAGCTGGGCCTGGAGCGCAAAGATGTCGTCGAGCACGCGATCGACCCGCCGCCCCTCGAGCCGGTGGTCCGCGATCACACCTGCGTGCTCGAGATGGCTGCGGAGCGCGGCCCCCAACGGTCCATCGATCCTGGTCTGACCTCGGATCTGCGCTTCCTCGAGAAGCTGGAGGCACCGATCGAGCGCGAGCTGCTTCGTCCTGTGGGCTCTCAGGTTCATGCGGTGCCCAGCACCTCGACGCGGCCCGATGGAGTGACGCGGACGTGGACCTTGTTCAAGGTGGGCAGGGCGTAAGGGTCTGTCGGGCGGCCGTCCGACATGAACTTCGCCGGATGGCATGGGCACGCGAGATGACCGCCTGCCCCGTCCCACCACAGCTCGCACGGCAGGTGGGAGCAGATCGAAGAGACAGCCGTGACCTGGTCGCCGCGACGGAAGAGGTAGGCGCCGATTCCGCCTGCCACCACGCGCTTCCCCTGGCCTTCGACGAGGTCGTTCGCCGCGCCGACGTCGATCCAGCGGCCGTCGACCGGTTCGATCGTCTCGCTCGCCTTGACCGGTTCCGGGCCGGCTGTCCTGCCGAGCAAGACCCCGCCCGCAGCGCCCGCGGCCAGACCGATGCCGGCGACCAGCGCGCTACGACGCGTGATCCATCCTTCACTCGGCGCGTGCTCGAGCGACTGGGCGAGACGCTTGCGAAACGCGGGTTGCATGCGCTGCGGACCCTGGCGCGCGCCCGCGAGTCGCGCCGCGGCCGTGATCGCGGCTTTCTCCTCGGCGTCGCCGCCGCGCAGCTTCAGCCGCCGCCCTCGCAAAAGGTCGGCGACGATCTTTTCGACGCGATTCTCGGGCCTGCCGTTCATTCGAGCGGCCTGACCTTCGCCGCCGCGCGCAAGGCACGCAGCTGCATGACCTTGATTGCACCTACCGTCGAGTTCATTTCCGCGGCTACTTCCTTCAAGGAATACCCATGCAGGAAACGCAGCTCCAGCACGTGGCGGTAGTTGTCGGAAAGCTGCGCCAGGATCTGCTGCACGGTGTCGGCGCTCTCTTCCGATGGCGGCGATGTCGGCAACGCAAGCGCGAGATCCTCATGGAGCTCGGCCTCGGAAAGCCCGAGACGGGTGCTCCAGAACCCGCCCAGCACCGAGCGCGCGGTCGCGAAAAGGTAGCCTCGGATCGCGCTGGCGGGGGCGCCCTGGCGAAGTCTTGGGATCGCCTTCATCGCGACCTGCTGGGTGAGATCCTCGGCGTCGGCGCGGTTGCCGACACGCGCGTAGATGAACGCGTACACGATCTCTAGCTCGTCGAGCGCGATGTCGGTCGCCCGAGAAGCTGCCGGCAGCTCGACGACATCGGCAGGTTCGCTCGCCCTTTCGTCGGGCGTCATGCCTTGCCTAGAAGAGGTTGCCGCACATCAGGTAGCTCGCGCTCGTGCCCTGCATGTCGGGTCCCGCGTGGACGACGACGTACCACTTGCCGCTCGCGGGCGGATAGGTGATGTTGAGGGTCGTCCTGGTGTCCGCCGTTCCCAGACCGTCGGCGACGACCTGATTCAGCGCGAACGCGATGACGCCCCGCGACGTTTGCGGGCATCCACCGATATGGATGTGCGACACGTGCGAAGAGTTCGGCTGCAGGCCGGTGATCTTCAGCTCGATGGTCGTCGAACGCTGGCCGGCGGAGACCGCGATGGTTCCGGTTGCTCTGGCGGTGTTGACCGGGTTGAGCTGGAAGGAGAAGGCCTTGGGGCTGGGTGAGGGCAAGTGGCCGGGCGATGTCGCCTGGGTGGGCGTCGGCGACGGAGTGGAACCGGCCTCGCCGCCGCACGCCGCCGCGCATGTTGCGATCGCGGCGATTGCAAGCGACGTGATGGCGCACCCGAACGCGGTTTTGCACCGTGTACCTGGCATACCGGTGCAGGTTACTGGAGGAGGCTGGGATTTGATCCCGGCCTCCCCTCCCCACTGGCTGGAGATGGTGGCCCGGCCGGGGTGGCCCGGCCGGGTCGGGACGAGGAACCTAATCGATTACGCGTGCCGCGTCACTGGAGACGTCGCGCGCCGGCGACGCCAGAGGAGAAAGCCAAGGCCCGCGAGCACGACCAGCGGTCCGATCGCGCCGAGCGCGGTGACGACGTAGTTGATGGTCGCGACGAAGTTGTGCGCGGCGTCGTTCAGCGCTGTCGCGAAACCCCAGCTGTCGTTCGAGGCAGTCTGCGCCGGCGCCCCGGCCTCGCTGAGGGTGACCGCAACCGAGCTGTACGAAGTGTTGTCGTCCAGGTACTTGATCTGGCCCTTGAGCTGCTCGATCTGGCCGGTGATCTGGCCGATCTGGTTCTGCACGGCGATGATGTCGTTGATCGACTTCGCGTTCGTGAGCAGCGCGCGCATCGCGTTCAGCTGCGCCTCGGCGTTGGCCAGGCGTGCGCGCAAGTCGACGTACTGCGCGCTGACGTCGGTCCCGGTAATGTGCTCGCCCTGGACGTCCCCGATCTTCGCCAGCGCGTCGATCGTGGCGTCGAAGTGGGCCGCCGGGACCATGAAGTTGATGACGCCGGTCCGGATCGGGCCGGTCTGGTCAGTGCCTAGCGGCGTCGCCTGGGCGTCGGTGCCGGCGATGTAGCCGCCTTGGCCCTCAACGAGCGTGCGGACCTCGGACAGCTTGGACGTGAACTTTCCCGATCCGACGGTGATGCTCAGCTGCGCCTGTCGGATCACCGGCGGGCCCTGCAGCGCGGGCACCGGCTGGCCGGGCAGGGTCGTCGTCCCGCCGCCATTCGATGTTTCACCTGGCACGCCGGTGCCGCGTGAACCGTCACCTTGGGCGACGGGTTGGGCCGGCCCCTCCTTGCTGGTTGGGCTGCCGCCGGAGTTGCCGCCGCCGCAGGCGGCCGCCAGAACGAGGAATGCAACCACGACCAGGACCTTCTTCATTTGAGAGCCGCCTCCTTGGGCGAGTGTGATGTGGGACGAAACGCCGACGGCATCCGTACGTAACATTTGGCCCCGCCATGATCCAGTCGCGAGGACTTGCCATCGATGTCGCGGCACGACGCGTGCTCAGCGATGCAAGCTTCACGGTCAACACAGGCGACAAGGTCGGCCTCGTCGGCCGCAACGGGGTGGGCAAGACGAGCCTGCTCAAGGTGCTGGCCGGCGAGGACGACGCGGCGGCCGGCCTCGTGCTGCGTCGCGGGACCCTGGGTTATGTGCCGCAGAACCCGCGACCCCGCGCGGAAGCTGCGCATTCAGCGCTGTCGCACATCCTGTCGGGGCGCGGCCTGGACCGGGCAGCGGCGCGGCTCGTCGAGCTTCATCAGGCACTGGAGCAGGACCACTCGCTGAGCGCGATCGAGAAGTACTCCGAGGCGGAGGAGTGGTACCGGCTCGACGGCGGCTACTCGGGCGAGTCGGAGGCGCGGCGCATCGTGACCGGGCTCGGGCTTCGCCTCGACCGCGTTGACCTTGCGCTCGGTGTCCTGTCCGGAGGCGAGCGCCGGCGGGTTGAGATCGCGCGCGTGCTCTTCGCGGACCCGGACCTGCTGCTGCTGGACGAGCCGACGAACCACCTGGACAGCGACGCCAAGTCCTGGCTCATGGACTTCCTACGCGACTACAGGGGCGCGGTCATCGTCGTCAGCCACGACCTGGCCCTGCTGGACGCATCGATCACTAGGGTTTTGCACCTGGACGCCGGCCGCCTGGTCGAACACCGCGGCACCTACTCGCAGTATCAGGCCGCGCGCCGGCTCGAGGAGAAGCGCCTGACCTCGCTGGCGCACCGCCAGGAGGCGGAGATCGAGAGGTTGAGCTTGCTGGCCGAGGTGATGCGGCGACAGACGGCCAAGCGGGCGAAGCAGGCGAAGTCGATCTTCACCCGCGTGGAGAGGATGAAGGCGGCGCGGGTGGTCGCTCCGCGTCGCGAGCGCAAGGTGAAGATCAGCTTTCCCGCGCCTCCGCACAGCGGCCGCATCGTGATGCACTGCTCGGGACTGGCAAAAGGGTACGGAGGGCCTTTGGTGTTTCGCGACATGACCTTCGAGGTCGAGCGGCACGATCGGTTGCTCGTGATGGGCCTGAACGGAGCGGGCAAGACGAGCCTGCTGCGGATCCTGGCGGGCGAGAGCGCCGCCGATCAGGGGTCTTTCCGGCTGGGGCACGGGGTCTCATTGGGCTACTACGCGCAGGAGCACGAGGGCATCCGCCCCGGCGTTCCGGTGCTCGCGCACATGCGGGAGCAGGCGCCCGACGCGGAGGAGCGCGTCCTGCGCGCGTTGCTTGGGATGTTCAGCCTCACGGGGGACGTCGCGCGGCAGGACGCGGGCACGCTGTCGGGCGGCGAGAAGACGAAGCTGGCCCTTGCGCAGCTGGTGGCGGGACGGCACAACCTGCTCCTGCTCGACGAGCCGACGAACAACCTGGACCCGCCGTCGCGGACAGGCGTGGCGCGGGCACTGGCCGCCTGGCCGGGAACGATGGTGATCGTGAGCCACGATCCGGAGTTCGTGGAGGCTTTGCAACCCGGACGGGTCTTGTTCATGCCGGAGGGACGGGTCGACTACTGGGAGGAAGACCTCCTCGACGTCGTTGCAATGGCGTGAGCACGTCTCGGCTTAAGCTCTTTTCGTGAGCATCGAGGTTCACGAGGTCGTCATGCCGGAGCTGCAAGGGGCCGAAGCGATCACCGTCGGCGCCTGGAGCAAGCAGCTCGGGGAGCACATCGCCGAGGGCGAGACCTTGATGGAGGTCCACACCGACAAGGTCAACGCTGAGATCCCATCCCCCGTCGCGGGAACCGTCGAGGAGCTTCTCCTCCAGGTCGGCGACCCCGTCAAACCAGGACAGGCGATCGCGCGAATCGCACCTGAATAGGGCCACACTTTGATGCGCGTCGCGGTCATCGGGGGCGGCGTCATGGGCGCGGCGACATCCTGGCGGCTGGCCAAGCGCGGCGTCGACGTCGTCTGCTTCGACCGCCACTCCCCACCCCACGCCCTGGGCTCGTCACACGGCGAGTCGCGGATCATCCGCAGCGCGTATTTCGAAGGCTCCTACTACGTGCCCTTGCTGCAAGAGGTGTTTCCGATGTGGCGCGAGCTCGAAACGCTCAGCGGCATGCGCCTTCTCACGATGACCGGGGCGCTGTATATCGGCCAACCGGCGGCCGAAGCGGTCGTCGGCGCGGAGGCTTCGGCGAAAGCGCATGGGCTCGACGTGGAGATGCTCGACGCCGCAGCCGTGCGCCGGCGGTATCCCGGCCATGTTCTCCATGACGATGAGGTGGCGGTCCTGGATCGCCAGGCAGGCTTTCTCAATCCGGAGGGCGTCGTCACGGCGATGTTGCGGCTGGCACCGGATGTCCGCCGCGACCACCGAATCGGCTCGGTCGAAAAGCTGCTTGCGGAGTTCGATTCAGTCGTCGTCGCCGCGGGGCCGTGGACACCCGAGCTGCTCGACTGGATGCCGTTGCGTATCGAGCGCCAGGTCCACGCGTGGTTCTCGATCTCGCGTGACGCGGATTGGTTTGCCCCGGATCGATTTCCGGTCTTCATTCGCCAGTCAGAGCAGTTCGGCGACGTGTATGGATTTCCGACCCTCGACGGAGTTTCGGTCAAGGTCGGGCGGCACCACGCCGGCGATTTCACCGACCCCGACCACATCCGGCGCCGCGTGGATGAGGGCGACGTCGACCCCCTGCGACTGATGACGGCTACCTTCATGCGCGGCGTGAGCGGTCACGTCACGCGGACCATCACGTGCATGTACAGCAACACCCCCGACCATGACTTCGTGATCGACTTCAGCCCGCATGACAAGCGAGTTCTGGTTCTTAGCCCGTGCTCGGGCCATGGTTTCAAGTTCGCTCCGGTGATCGGCGACATAGCGGCCGACCTCGTTTGCGATGGCAAGACGAAACGCGACATCTCGCGTTTCTCAGCGGCTCGATTCGCGCCGTCCTCGCACGTACCAGACGACCAGGCCCAGCGCCACTAGCAGGGCGATGACGATGGCCGACTTCTCGACGGGTCCGCTGATCCGGTCGTAGTTGCGGCCCAATGCGTACCCGACGTACGCGAGCGCGGCGCACCAGGGCAGCGCGCCGACAAACGTGAAGATTGAGAACCGCGTCAGCTCGACGCGCGCAAGCCCCGCCGGAAATGAGATATACGTGCGAATCACGGGCAGCACCCGGCCGACGAACACCGCCAGCAGACCCCAGCGTTGGAACCATCCATCCGCCAGCTCGAGGTGGTGTCGCCGGATGCCGACGTAGCGGCCCGGCCCGAGAAGCAGCGGTTCCCCGAATCGCGCGGCGAGTACGTACGCGACAAGTGAGCCCACAAGGTTGGCGAACGCGCCGACGACGATCGCCGCCGCGAGGTTCATGTGCCCGGTCGCGGCGAGGAGTCCCGCGGTGGGCATGATGACCTCACTCGGAAAGGGCAGGCCGCAGCTTTCGGCGGCCATGAGGACGAACACCGCGACCAGCCCGTATGACGCGACGAAGTTGCTGAGCGCCTGGGTCAAACAGTCTGGACCGTGGCCGCTTTCACCGCGCGGAAGGGCAGAGTGCGGACCTGCTGGTCGTCGATGAGAATCTCGAAGTTGTAGAAGCCGGGCCGCTCGATGGGCACGGTCGTGAGGTTGATGACGATGCTCGCGGACAGGTCCCACCCATGCGGATACTCGGCCGGGACCTGACGCGCAGGTAGGTGGAGGACGATCGGCTGCTGTAGCACGGGCTTGCCGTCTTCGTCGCTGCCATGGACCTCGACCTTGTGCGGACGCTCGGTCTCCAGGCGCGTCGTCTGGAGGCGAAGCACGATCACGCCTCCGAACGGTGTCGGGTACTGGTCGCGGATGAGCGTGTCGAAACCCGCGCCGAGGATGTAGACGAGCCCGTTGGGCGGGGCTTCGGCGGCATTCGCTAGCAGCGCCCAGTCGAGTCTCACGCCATGGACCTCTGCGATGACTTGATGACTTCCCCGCCTTTGAGCACGAGATGAACGTTCTCGGGCTTGGCCAGCAGTGAAAGATCCGCCACCGGGTCGCCGGGCACGCCGATAAGGTCACCCCACGAGCCAGGCTCGAGCCTCCCCACACCTTTCATGCCGATCGTGTTCGCCGCCACGGTGGTTGCGGAGCGGATGCAGTCGATCGGCTCCATGCCCAGGTCGCGCATCAACAGAAACTCCTCGCCGTTGGAGCCATGCGGGCCGACGCCTGTGTCGGTCCCGAACGCGATCTTGACCCCGGACTCGATCGCCTGGCGGATGCTCGCCTTGTGGTCGTCGATCACGGCGCGAGCCTTGTCGATCGCGTACGCGGGCATCTTCCCCGCCTCGGCGTGCCGGATGACCCAGTGAGGCGCGACGAGGGTGGGGATCAACGCGTTGCCGCCGTCGAGCATCATCTCGATTGCGTCCCCGTCGAGCCAGATTCCGTGCTCGATCGTCGCCACGCCCGCCTTCAACGCGTTCTTGATCCCCGCGTTGGCTTGCGCGTGCGCCATGACCTTGCGGCCTTGCGTTGCGGCCTCGTCGACCGCGGCCTTGATCTCCTCGAGCGTCAGCGCGGAGTGATGCGGCTGGTCGCCCGGCGAGAGCACGCCGCCTGAGGTGCAGAGCTTGATCCAGTCCGCCCCGGCCCGGATGACCTCGCGCACGCGTAAGCGCATCGCCTCGACGCCGTCCACGACCATGTACGGCCGGTCGGGGAGCGGGATGTCGAGGTCCGCGCCGCACATGAAATGAGAGTCGGTGTGGCCGCCGGTCTGGCTGAGGGCGCTGACCGTGACGAACATGCGCGGGCCGGGGAAGTAGCCGGCGTCGATCGCCATCCGGATGCCGGCCGGCGAGCCCGCCGCGTCGCGGACCGACGTGAAGCCGGCGTCGAGGGTGCGCCGCGCGGCTCGCACCGCGCGCATGAGCTCGAGCGTCGGCGGCGTCGTCAGCTCGCGCGCGAAGTCGAGGCCCTCGCCGAGGTTGGTCAGATGGACGTGGCAGTCGATGAGCCCCGGAAGCAGAGTGAGTCCCGAGGCCTCGATCGTCGTCGCGTCGCGGGGAACCTGCGTGCCGTTGCGCCGTCCGGCCTTGGTGACACGACCGTTCTCGATCAGCACCACCGCTTCGCGTGTCTGCTCTCCTGTCGCCGGGTCGAGCACGGCATCGCCAAAGACGGCGGTGATCACGAAGCGATGTTAAGGCTGCACGCGATCGCGCTTGGGAAGGCTGTCGAGCACGATGTCCCACCGCTCGATGCGGATGGGTTTCAGCATCCCGTTGGGAGACCAGGGGTCTTCGGCCATCCGCCTCTGGATTGTTTCTTCGGAGTCAGCCTCCACGACCCATAGCACATCCCGCCCGCCTTCGAGGGGCCCTACGAGGAGCACGAATCCTTCCTCGAACAGCGCGTCCATATAGGCGGCATGCTCGTCCCATCCGTCCTGTTCGCGCATATCGCGCGACCAGTCCCACGGCCCGCCGCGCTCGACGCGCACGACCCACCGCGCCATACACCAACCCTAGTCCGGTCCGGCTGCGACGGATCAACAGGTCCGTGCGCTGAGCGTCTGCTCCGCGTGAGTGCTCGCGCTGTAGATCGTCCTCGCGACGTGATAACCGCGTTTGTCCTGCTCTATCACCTGTTTCCGTACTCGGTTGAACTCGGCGGAACAGAGCTTCGCCGCCTTGGTCAGCTGGAGCGCCTCCGGATCGACTCCACCGGCGGCCGCGACCTTGATCACACCGACTCCCGGGGCATGGTATTTCAGCTGGTGTCCGCCCTCCGGGTCGAAGGGCGCAAACTCGTCGACCACGACCACCTGGCTGTAGCAGCCGGTCGCAACGCAGGCGTGCTGGTTCGTTTTGACGACCGTTGCGCAATCCTTGAACTGGATGTCAGGCGAAAAGCCCTGGAGGTAAGTCGGGGTGCCGACCTTCGGTTGTGCCAGCATCGCCTTTCCCGCACGGGCCCTGGCGGTTCCCGCGATCCATGTGCTCGGCGCTCCAGCAAGCTTGCCGCCATCCCATTCCTCTGGGTATTCGCCCAGCGTCCACACCGAACCGTCGCTGCGCTGCGCCACGAAGAAAAGCTCGGACTCCTGGACGGCCCCGTCCTGGACATCCACGTCATAGACCACGATCGTGCGGACACCGGCCATCACCTTGGTCAGGTCGGTCACCGTGGTCACCACCTGATGCGGGTGCGCGGTGCCGTCATCCTCGATGACCGTCCCGCTCAAAACGAACTGCATGCCAGGGACGTAGGGCAGGAATCGGTTATTCACGTTGGGTTGGGCGGGGAATCGCGCCGGGTAGAGCGCCGCCGGACTGCAGTCCGTCGCCGTCGCCGCCGAGGCCTGACGCACCGGCATTGGAGCGGAGAATGCCAGCAGCGCGACCGGTGTGATCAGCAAGGCCACCAGGGCCGATTGGAGCCGTGTCGACGCAAACACTTGGATCTCTCCTCCTTAGGCGATGGCGCCCGCGGGCGCGGGACGCTCGGGGCCGCGCTTGGCGAAGCGCAGATACAGCGACGGGACGACGAAGAGGTTGAGGAGCGTCGAGGTGGCAAGTCCGCCCAGGATGACGATGGCCAACGGATACTCGACCTCGTGGCCCGGCCGGTCGCCCAATGCGACGAGGGGCACGACCGCAAGCGCCGTCGCAAGGGAGGTCATCAGAATGGGTGCGAGCCTCTCCCGCGCGCCGCGCAGCACCAGTGAAGGCCCAAACGTCTCGCCTTCGAAGCGCTCCAGATGCTGCAGGTGGTTGACCAGCAGGATGCCGTTGCGCGCGGCGATGCCGAACACTGTGAAGAACCCAAGCAGCCCACCCAGCGACACGACCCCACCGGTCGCGAAGACAGCCAGGATCCCGCCCACCAGCGCCATCGGCAGCGTCAGAAAGATCAGCGTCGCGAGACGCCAACTTGCAAATGCGGTCTGCAGCAGCAGAAGAATCGCGATGCCGGCGACGATCGCGAGGCCGAACAACCTGTTCTGGGCGTCCTGCCGCTCCTTGTACTCGCCAAGCAGCTCCGCGTGATAGCCGCGGTCGAACTGCACGCCCGCAAGCACTTTTTTGACGTCCGAGACCACTGAGCCGAGGTCGCGGCCGCTCACGTTGGCGGCCACGTCGATGCGACGGGATCCGTTCTCGCGCTCGATCACGTTCGGCTCCGGCTCGATGGTCACGTTGGCGATGTCACCCAGACGGACAACCGACCCCGACGGCGTATCGATCGGCAGGTCGCTGATGCTGGCAACGTTGGAGCGCGTCTCGGGCGTGCTCCAGACCATCACGTCGTAGGCCTTGCCGTCGCGGAAGATGTCGCCGACCTCTTCGCCGGCGACCATGGTCGAGGCGGCTCTGCGCACGTCACCAGGCTTGAGCCCGTAAGCCGCGGCTTTGGCCAGATCGACCTCGACCTTCTCATCTGCCTTCGCCCGAATCACGTGAAGGTCGGATCCGTAGATGCGAATCACGATCGGTTCCTTGGCTCCGGTAAGGACCTCTTCGATTCGCTCGTTGAGATAGGTCTGCACGTCGCGGTAAACACCGGGGTAACTCTCCGTGACCGCGCTGATCTCCTCGACGATTTGGTCGCGATCCATGTTTGGATCTGTGGATATCCAGTTCTCCCCGAAGTTGACGCCGGCGATCTCCTCACCCAGAAACGCCTGCCCGATGTGAGAGCCGAAGGAGCGGACACCTGGGATCGACCGCAGGTCGCCGCTGAGTCGCGCGATCATGCGCTGCTGCTCGACGGCTGATGTGCCGGGGGTGGTGATGAAGTGGATCAGGAAGTCCGGCTCCCGGAACTCGGGGAACAGGCTCGTCCCCAGCTGCGGCGCGATGATCACGGCGATCAAGGTTGGTGCGAGAAAGGCCGCATACGCCCTGCCCGGCCGGTGGACGATGCGTGACAGCAGGGCCGTATAGCCGCCCTGCAGCCACCGCGTGATCGGGGAGTCGCGGCGCTCGACATGCGCCTCGCGCAGAAGTATCAAACACAGCGCAGGGGTGAACGTGAGAGCGACCACCATGGACGCGAGGATGGCCAGCCAGTAGGAAACCGCGAGCGGCCTGAAGAAGGCGCCGGTCAGACCTTCGAGTAGGAATATCGGAACGGCGGCGGCGACGATGATCAAAGTCGCATACACGATCGACCGCCTAACCTCGAGTGACGCCTCCAGGATGATGGACGCCGTGGACTTGGCGCTGCCGGCCCGCCGATGCTGGCGCAGCCTTCTCAGGATGTTCTCGACACCGATGACCGCGTCGTCAACCACCGACCCGAGCGCTATGACGAGCCCCGCCAGGGTCATCGTGTTCACGGTCTCGCCGCGCCAGTAGAGGACCAGCATCGTCGCCAGCAGCGACAGCGGGATCGTTAGCAGACTGATCACGGCGACGCGCCACTCGAAGAGGAAACCCAGAACGATCACCACGACAAGCAGGAAGCCCAACAGCATGGCCTGCGTCAGGTTGTGGATGGCCAATTCGATGAAGTTCGCCTGCCGGAAGATGTGGGTGTCGAATGTGATGCCGGGGAGGCCTGGCTCGAGCGCCTTGATCGCCTCCTCCACGCCTTTGGTGATCTGCAGCGTGTTGCCCCAGGGCAGCTTCTCGAGCACCAGCAGCAGGCCCGGTGAATCGCCGATGACGGCGTCCCCGATCAGAGGCTGGTGATCTTCTTTGACCTCCGCGACATCGCCGATCGGGACCGACGTGCCATTTTTGGGGTGTCGATTGCCCCGCCGGTGCCGATGACGGACGCAGTCGTGAACTTGAGCAGGCCATGATCCACCGAGTCGGAAGTGGCCTCCATGACCGCGCCGAGCGTGACCTCATGCGACTGCATGCGTTTCGGATCGACCTGCACGGTGAGGTTCTGCAGCCGCTCGCCCCAGATCGCCACGTTGGCCACGCCAGGAACGCGCAGCAGGCGCGCCCGGATGGTCCAGTAAGCCATCATCGACATCGCGATCAGGGAGTGGTCCTTCGACGACATGCCTATCTGCATGACCCGGCTCGTCGCTGACACTGGGGGGAGCATGACGGGGGGCGCCGCCCAGGTCGGCAGCAGCGTTTGGACCGTCGCGAGGCGTTCCTGTACGAGCTGCCGCGCCTCCCACTCGTCCGTGCCCTGGTTGAAGATCAGCTCGATCGACGACAGCTGAGGCACCGACTTCGACCGCATGTCTTGCAGACCCTTGACTCCGTTCAGGGCTTGCTCGAGCGGAACCGTGACGAGCGCCTCCACGTCAGCCGTCGATAAACCCAGGCACGCGGTCTGGATCGCAACCCGAGTCGGCGCGAATTCGGGAAAGGGATCGACTCGCATATTGGGGATCTGCAGGGTCCCGACCGCGATCAGCAACACCGCTCCCGCGGCGACCAGGAAGCGAAAACGAAGGCTCGCCTGGACGATCCAGCGCATCAGGGTGCGCCCGTCCCTCACGTCACTCACCCTCCACGCCGTACTCGCTTCCGAGCAACTCGGCGGCGCCCACGGTCACGACCTCGACACCTGGAGAAGGCCCTGACTGCAGGATCGCGAGTTCCCCTTTGAGCGATGCGATGACCACCCGCTCGCGGACGAAGGTGAGCCGCTCTACTTGGGTGTAAACCCAGGTCACGCCGTCAGGGTCATAGACCACCGCCGCAAGCGGAATCGCGATGCCTTTCGCACCGCCAGCGATGGCGACGATCTGCACCGGCGTGGTCTTGATCCCGATCCGGTCGGCGGCCTCCGGCGTCAGGATCACCCTGCTCAGGTCGGTGCCTTCGATCGGCACCACCTCGGCGGGCTTGGCGGCCGTTGGCGGCCGCGCCGCTCCGCATCCCGCAACCATGAAAGCCGCCGTGAGCGCCCAAGCGACCACCAACATCCGGCGACCCGGCGTGCTCATGTCATCAACCGATGGCAGGGGCGACCGCCAGCTCGTGTCGAGCAAGCGGCGCCAGACGCGGATACAGAGCGGGCAACACGAACAGGGCCAGTACGGTCGAAGTCACAAGTCCGCCCACCACGACCGCCGCCAGTGGCTTCAACACCTCGGCCCCCGGAATATCTCCAAACAGCGCCGCCGGTAGAAGCAGGGCCGCCGTGGCCAGCGCAGTGAGCGCGATCGGGCCGGCTCGCTCGCGGGTGGCGCGCGCGACCGTCTCCTGGCCGATGGGCTCGCCGTCCGTCTGGAGACTCCTGAAGCTGCCTGCCAGCACCACACCGTTTCGGGCCGCAAGGCCGAGCACGGTGAAGAAGCCCATCACCGCCCCCAGCGACATGAGACCCCCCACGAGCAGAGCGGCCACAACGCCGCCGGCGGCCGCGAGTGGCAGCGTCAAGAACACGAGGCCGGCGAGTCGCCAGCTGTTCAGCGCCGCTTGCAGCAGAAGGAGGATCACGATGGCTGCCGCCAGCCCCAGACCAGCCAGCTGGAGCGCCTGGCTGCGAGCCTGGATGGGTCCATTGAGGACCTCCGCGTGGTATTCGAGCGGCATCGGCGTGCTCTCGACGAGCCCCCTGACCTCGTTGAGCACATCGTCAAGACCGCGGCCCGCCACTCCGGCGGTGACATCAATGCTGCGCAGCGTCGAGTCGTGGGTGATGGAGGTGGGCTCAGACACCAAACGGATCGTCGCCACATCGCCGAGCCGCACCTGGCCGCCCGACGGTGTATCGATCAACAGGTTGGTGAGGGCCCCGGGCGACGAGATGGTCGCCGGAGTGCCCTTGACCACCACGTCGAACACCGCCTGCTCCTCATATAGCTGGCCGACTGTCAGGCCCGAGAAGTAGGTGGTCGCAGTCCGGCGAACGTCACCCGCGTTGAGCCCGTATTTCTGCGCCGCGGCCAGGTTCACCTCGACCTGGAGCGTCGGTTGCCGGGCCTGAACCTGCACCTTGGGATCGACGACGCCGGGCACCTTGGCGATTCGCCGCTGCAGCTCTTCAGCCTTCTGCTGCAGCAGGCCCATGTCTGAGCCATAGACCCGGACCACGAGCGCATCCGTCGCGCCAGACTGGACCTCCCGAACGCGGTCCTGCGGATACGTGACCACGTGGCTCGCCATCTTCGGATAGTTGGCGAGCACGCCCTGGATCGCCTTCAAGGTCGATTGGTAGTCGGCCGAGTCCTTGAGCGTGACCCAGATCTCGCCTGAGTT
Source organism: Chloroflexota bacterium (assembly GCA_005882115.1). Taxonomy (GTDB): domain Bacteria; phylum Chloroflexota; class Dormibacteria; order Dormibacterales; family Dormibacteraceae; genus 40CM-4-65-16. The sequence goes on along the minus strand of VBEG01000079.1, from coordinate 5,516 downwards.
GACGTTGACGACCTGGTCGGATGTGATCGCGCGCCCAAGGTGCGCGCCGACAGCGCGGACGCCGCGAATCGCGGCAAGCTGGCGAGTCGCCTGGGTAGTGATCCGTGTCATCTCGGGCAGCGAGGTTCCCGGTTCAGCCTGCCAGTGGATGAGCAGGCTGCCATCCTGCGGCGACGGAAGGAGCGACTGCTGGCTGATGTTCGGCACCGCCACAAGGGCCGCAGCCGACAGGATCGCGACGGCGCCGATCGCCAGCAGTGGGCGGCCGGCCAACCAGGGAACCGAACGGTCGAACAGCCGACCCGCGAGGCGATCCAGCGGACGTGGACGCGGCTCCGCCTCATGGTTGCGCAGCAGAAGAAGTGCGAGCGCCGGGGCAACTGTCAGGGCGACCGCCGTGGACGCGGCCACGGCCACCACGTAAGAAAGGATCGCGGGCTTCGAGAATGCCTCGGCGACGCCCCCGAGGAAGAGCAGCGGCAGCGGGGCGACGACGATGATCACGGTCGCGAACACTCGCGGTGTGCCAACCGCGCTCGCAGCCCCAGCCAGGACATCCAGCGGGGAGGCGTCCTTGCCGGATGCGCGCGCGTCGCGGAGCGCTCTCCGATACCTCTCGAGGTCGACCAGGGCGTCGTCGATGACCAACCCGAGGGCGACCGCCAGGCCCGCAAGGATCATCAGATTGAACTGCGTACCTAGCAGGTAGAGCACATAGGTGGCGGTGATGAGAGACAGCAGGATGGTCGTCAATGCGATCGCCACGAGGCGCCAGGAGAACAGCGCCACGGACAGCACCACCAAGAGGAGGAGGCCGCCGACGAGCGCCCAGATGGCCAGATTCCGCAGCACGGTGTCTATGAACGACTGCGCCTGATAGACATCGGAGTCGATCACGACGCCTGAGAGGCCCGGCCGGAGAGCATCCAACGCCTCCTTGACACCGCTCGTCACCTCTTTCGTGTTTGCGCCTGGGAACTTCTCGACCACGAGCATCACCCCCGGCCCGCCCGAAAGCACGGCGTCACCGATGAGCGGCTGGTGATCCTCCACCACAGTCGCGACCTGGCTGAGACGAAGGGTCCGTCCTGCGTCATCGACGATCGTCACGGACGCGAGGGATTCGGCGTTCGCGATCGGCAGCACATGCTGGATCGAGAGCCGCTGGTTGGCCATGTCGACAAAGCCTCCGGTGCCGGGCGAGGAGGCCTCGACGAAGCTGAGCGGGGACGCCCAGAGCGCGTTCCCTGTGGTGCTGATGACGTCGGTGAGGGTGACCCCGTTCTCGTGCAGTCGCGCGGGGTCGACCTGGACCTGGAGCTGCTTGTCGCGTTGTCCCCAGATGGTGACGTTCGCCACACCCGGGACGGCCATCAGCCGCGGTTTGATCTTCCATCGGGCCAGCACCGAGAGATCGATCAGCGAGATGTCCGTGGCCGAGAGCCCGACCATCATGACCCGGCTTGTCGACGCTCTTGGCGGCACGATGACCGGCGGGCTGCCCACCGGAGGTAACGCAAACGCTTGCGACATCCGCTCCTGCACGGCCTGACGAGCTTTCAAGGGATCGGTCCCGGGTTGGAAGATCAACACGATCGAAGAGAGGCCTGGTGTCGATTCGGAACGGATCTGGTCGAGCCACGCCAATCCGTTGAGGAGGTCGTGTTCGATCGGCACCGTGATCAATTGCTCGACCTCCTGCGCGGATAGGCCGAGCGCTTCGGTCTGAATCTCCACTTGAGTCGGAGCGAACTCCGGCAGCTCATCCACCGGCGCGCTTGGAAGCTGCACCACCGCCAGCACGAGGACTGTGGCGGCCACGCCCGCGACGAGGACTCGAAACTTAAGGCTCAGCTCGAGGAGGCGGCGCATCACGAAGCCCCCCGCTGGTCGAGCGAGCGCCGGCGCTCGTCATCAGTGGTCAGCCGGTGGTGGAAATGGGCTCGCGATAGCGGCAATTCCGAAGGCGAATCTGAGCAATAGTTGGGCTGGCACCGTCGCCCCGAGCGCAGGGCCCGTCCGACCCGGCTTCTTTCCGCGCCGGGTCTGACAATGACCGCTCGCATTTCGCCACCACCTCTTCTGCCGATCGGACCCAGGCTGCGTCGGTTTCGCCATATTGGCTGCCGTCGAATCGCGACACCAGGGTGTATCCTTCACGGTCACAAGTAGGGTCCGCCTGACTGCTCAGGTAAGGTGCTCCTGCTTTCGGAATAGGGGAGGGAACTTCACCCTGATGACGGGGTGAGCATGAGTGGGCTACCGGGCACCATCCGCGTGCTCATTGCTGAGGACAGCCTCCTGGTCAGTGAGGGCATCCGCCGAATAGTGGAGGCGGAACCAGACCTCGAGGTGGCCTGCGTCTGCGGCGATCTGGAATCAATGTTGGAAGGGGTGGGCCGGGTCCACCCAGACATAGTTCTGACCGATATCAGGATGCCACCCGACGGTGCCGACGAGGGCATTCGTGCGGCGGCGATGTTCCGGGACAACCCTACCGATGTCCCGGTTCTGGTTCTCAGCCAGTACGACGAGCCCGAATACGCGCTCAAGTTGCTCGAGCGAGGCGCTCGGGCCCGCGGGTACCTCCTCAAGAACAGGGTCCTTGAACCAGATCAGCTTGCCGCGGCCATCCGTGAGGTGGCCAGGGGGGGCTCAGTCATCGACCCACAGGTGGTGGAGTCGTTGGTGCGGGCGAGGTCGCGTCCGAAACGCTCGCCGCTCGCCCAGCTCACGAGCCGGGAACGCGAAGTGCTGTCGGAGATGGCGCAAGGCAGGAACAACGACGCAATCGCTGCAGCCCTTCGCATGACGATCGCGGGTGTGGAGAAGCACATAAACGCCATCTTCTCGAAGCTTGGGCTGTCCGAAGAAAAGGAAATCCATCGACGCGTGACCGCGGTCCTGATGTTCCTTTCGGGCGAAAGTTGACCCGGCAGCTCTCAGGATTCACAGCCCGGACGATCTTCGGATTAACTGTGGCGTTGCTGGTCGGCACATCGGTGCTGGTCGCTCTAACCCCCGTCAACAACCTCCCCGAAGAACTCCAGCCGGGGCCGGCATGGCTGTTAACCCCGGCTTATCTCTTGGTCCTGGCGGCAACCGGGGCTCTGATTGCGTCACGTCGGTCCAGCAACTTCATCGGCTGGGTGATGTGCACCGCTGCCGCGCTCGGAGCGCTGGTTGAGTTGGGTCATTCCTACTCTTTGCTCAGTCTGGCCAACGGCAATCCTGGCTTGCTCGGGGTGGAGTGGCTGGCCTGGCTCGCCAGCTGGGGGAAGCTGCCGTGGCTCATGCTGCAGGTGGTCTACTTGCCAATGCTCTTTCCTGAGGGCAGGCCCTTCAAACGCTGGGGCTGGCTGCTGTGGGCCGCTGCCCTGACCGCATTGGTCGGGGTCGCAGGCGAGGCCCTGGACCCCGATCTCCTGACGGCTTTGAAGCTGCGCAATCCGCTCGCTGTGCCAGACCCCAACGGGTACCTGGGGGTGGTCGGAGACGCGGCCGAGTGGATGCTGATTGGTATCGCCATTGCCGCTTTGACCTCAGTTTTCATCCGCTTGAAGAAGGCGACGGGCGAGCGCCGGCAGCAGCTCAAATGGGTCGGCGCAGCGCTTGCGCTGCTGGTGACCACACTTGCTGGGGCCACAGTCGCAGACGCTGCCTCTAGCGACGCGAACTTTCCCTGGCTGGATGGTCTCGTCGGCCTCGCCTTCTTGACCGTCCCGGTCTCCGTTGCATTCGCAGTGCTTCGATATCGTCTGTACGACATCGACCTCGTCATCAATCGAACGCTTGTCTACGGAACGCTGATGACCGTGACCTTGGCTGTCTACCTACTGGCAGTGGTTGGAATAGGGGCCGTGCTTGGTTTTGGGAACAACCTGAACCTCATGCTTTCATTACTGGCTACCGCCGTGGTCGCCCTTGCATTCGAACCAGCGCGGCAGCGCGTCCAGAACCTGGCAAATCGGCTCGCCTTTGGTCGGCGAGCCAGTCCCTATGACGCCCTCGCGGTGCTGAGCAGGCGCGTGGCGGAGATTGTCCCAAGCGAAGTGCTGCTCGGTGATATGGCGAGAGCCGTGTGCGACGCGGTTGGTGTGCGCTCGGCGTCATTCTGGCTCCGTGCGGACCGCGAGTTGAGCCTGCTGGCAGGTTGGCCTCCCGACATCGCGCACGAAACCCCGGACCTGTCGGTCCCTCAGGGCGGCGGACGGAGATGGTTACCGGTTCAAAATCAGGGCAAGTTGCTTGGCGCGATATCGATTGCGGTGCCATCGGGAAGGGCGCTGTCAGCCTCCGATGACAGGCTCCTCGCTGATGTCGCCAACCAGGCAGGACTCGTCCTCAGCAACCTTGGCCTCGCCGCGGACCTGATGGCACGTGTGGCCGAACTGAAGGACTCTCGCCGTCGTCTCGTCACCGCCGAGGATGAAGAGCGGCGTCGGATTGAACGTAACCTCCACGACGGCGCTCAACAACACCTGTTCGGCCTCAAGGTAAACATTCGCCACATCCGGACGCTGCTGGAACGAGATCAGGTCGCGGCCAGCACAGCCCTGGAGCGGCTCGAGGAAGAGGCGGAAGAAGCTCTTCAGGAAGTCAGGCAGTTGGCAGGCGGTGTGTACCCGCCTCTCCTGACAGCCCAGGGTTTGGCCGGCGCGCTACGCGCGAGGGCGCGCGCTGGTCCCGTTGACGTTCGCATCTCGACCGAGGGCGTGGGCCGATACGCTGCTGACATTGAGGGCGCTGTGTACTTCTGTTGCACAGAGGCTCTTCAAAACGCGGTCATGCACGCCCAGGCATCGACGGTCTGGATTCGTCTCGCCGAGGAAGGCAACGAGCTCGTCTTTTCGGTTGAGGATGATGGGCGCGGTTTCGACACCGCCTCCCTTCACTCAGGAGCTGGTCTGCAGGGTATGCGCGACCGGGTCGACGTGGTGGGAGGGACTCTTGATATCGCTTCCGTGTTGAATCATGGAACCACCGTACGAGGGCGTGTCCATGTTTCCACGCAATCAGAACGCGCTATCGAAGCTGCCAGTTGATTCAATCGTCCGACCCCGCCAGGTCCATTGGCGTACGAATCATCGTCGGCGGCGCGGCCCGCAGCAGTGCGAGCCGTTTTTGATCAGCTCTTCGCCGGTGCGGCAGACGACTACCTGATCGCGGCTACTGGTGACGTCGCAAGCATGCACCGTGCCGTCAAGCCCGGTCAGGTCGGCTCCGCACTGGTCGCTCGGCGGGCAAGCGGCCTGGCCTGCGTACCAGATCGTTGTCGGGGTGACAAAGCCCGGGTTGCTGCCGAGGCCGGTGACCAGCGTCGGGCCGCCACCGACCGGGGCGATCACCACACGCGGTCTCGCCTAATCGGTGAGCAGCGTGGCCATGAGCCCATGTTGTGACGTCAACGGCGGCGCCCCGCAATTTTTATGGTGGGCCCGGGTGGCCTCGATCCACCGACCAGCCGATTATGAGTCGGCCGCTCTAACCAACTGAGCTACGGGCCCCTCGCCGTG
>VBEG01000075.1 GCA_005882115.1 Chloroflexota bacterium | reverse complement strand
GCGCGAGGGCACAAACCTACTCGTGCCAGGAGGGGGTGCTTGGTGGAAAAACCTGACGAGCGGCACCGCAAGGGTGCGCTTGCAAGGGACGTGGCACGTGGTAACTCCCGAAGTGATACGAGAACCGGTGGCCCTGTCGGCAGTGATGGGTCGAATGCTTGCCATTAACCCAGCCATTGCGGTGTTTACCGGCATCCGGCCTGGATCCGATGGCCGGCCGTTTGCAGAGTCTCTCGAGCGCGAACGGCGGCGGGGGTTCGTGGTCGTGCGACTTCACCTCAGTTCCGAAGTCTGATCCGGATGGATCCGGCGAAGGACGAGAACGCCATCGAGCCCGTCGGGTGTGCGACGAGGTCCGGGTTCGCTGGCGACTCTCGCCGGCCAGCGTCACGCCGATCGCCAAGGAATCTGAAAGGGGATCGACGATCATCGAGGAAAGGCCGTCGACTCAGTCGTAGAGAAGCGCTCCCCACTCCTCGCCGGATAGGTCGAGATCGAGGTGCTTCAGAGGACCGAGCCCCCGGACGGTTAAACGAAATCGCGACGGCAGCCGCCCGGCCGCTCTCGGATCGATCACGAGCCTGGTCGTGTCCGGCAAGACGGCCGCGGCGTAGTTGGTGATGTCGTCACTGTGCGCCGTCTCTCGCACCCGAACATCACAGATCTTGCCGCCGCCACAACAGCGATGCACGTCGTAGGTGATGACGCGTGGCTCCTCAGACTTATGCGAGTCAAGCCACGCACGAGCTGCGGCATCGACCTCAACCACAAAGTCACCATTCGCGGGCATCGTTCTAGCCATCATATGCGCCCGGTTCACGTTGGCATGCTCATACTGATCCAGGAGCGTCAGCTATCCGGATACACCGACGCGGATTGTGTGGTAACCGGAGGCGCCGCTTGGATAGCTTGCGGACGCAGGTGCCTGCTGGAGCACCCCGGTTCCGTCCACCGCCCTGACCTGCAGTACATACGCCCCCGGCCGCCGGGGGATCCAGGTTGTGTCCCACAGCACCCAAGTCAGGCTGGAGAGTGGCGCTCCGAGGTCGGCCGCCAACCAGTTCTTGCCGCCGTCGGTGCTGTACTCGACCTTGCTGATCCCGCGGGTACCGGCGAACGCCACGCCCATGAGACGGACCGCTTCCCCGGCCTTCGCGATGTCGCCGTCCTTCGGTACGTCAAATCGCGCTGTGGTTTTGACCAGCGCGATCCTGTCCCAGCCCTCAGACTCCCAGTAGCCGCCATCGTCCTGACTCGCCAGTTCGATCGAGTCAAGCCACTTCGGCCCTTTCATTCCGTAATGCCCTGGCACCAGGATGCGGGCTGGGAATCCATGACCGGTCGGCAGCGGTGCGCCGTCCAACGCATACGCGACCAGGATCTCCGGCTGGCTCGATATGAGGCTCAAGGGCAAGCTCTCCGTGTAGCCATCTCGCGCCTTGAAACGGGCGTGCGTCGCGTTTGACTGCGGCACCGCCATGCTGACGAGATCGTGAAGCCGGACGCCTGTGAACTGTCCCGTGCTCATCAACGATCCTCCGACGTTGTTGCTGATGCATTCGAGGGTTACGTACTCGGTGACGCTCGGCAGAGCGCTCAAGTCCGCCATTGAGAGGTGTAGCGGGTTGTCGACAAGCCCGCCGACCTTCAAGGCCCACCCTTGCTCTGAGACGACCGGGTCGCTGAAGTTCTTCGACACGACGTAAAAGTTCTCGACCGGCGTTAGCTCCGGCGATGCTCCCGACAACCCTGCCTCAGGTGCCTTGAAGACCGCCTGGTACCAGCGCGGGAGCAGCAGCGGGACGAGCCCACCGGCGCTCAACGCCGCGATTCCGATCGGCATCAGCCGCAACAGGCGGCGCCGCCCTGGATCTGCCCGGACCGGCGTCACGGTCGCGGGATCGGCGCCCACCTGGAGCACCACGCCGTACGCAGCGAACAACAAGCCCCAGACCAGAGGCGCGGTCGGCCCCTCATTGAGTCCGAGGAAGCCGTCCCCTGATATCGGAAGCAGCACGAAGGCGACAATCGCCCAGCCGGCGGCTGCGAACCAGACAGCGTGCGGTGGCCGAGCCCAGACCTTCCTCGCCCAGGCCCACGCGCCGCCAAGAAACCCAAGTCCAACGATCATGCCGACGATCAGGCCCGCCTCCTCAACCACCTTGCCCGCGTGCTGGAGGGTGTCGATCAGGAACCCGAAGACAAAGCCCGGCATCACCGCGAGGATGGGTTGCTGCAGCAGTTGTGGCAGTGGTGTGGTGCCGATGACGAGTTTGGCCAGATACATCAACGCCACGAGAAGAAGTCCGGCGACCACGCCGGAACCGAAACCGCGAACGACAACTCGTCGCATGCTCATGGGTCTAACGACGGCGACTCGCCTGCCCCGCCTATCCCGCTACGGTGAGACCTGGCGTGGCAACCTTCCATACGCCGCCGAACGCCTGAAGTCCCTCTCCTTTGGCGTCACCCTTGGCCTTGTCGCCCGCGAACCGGTACAGGAGATGACCGTTGTAGGAGACCTGGTCGCCGTTGGCGTTCATCACCACGGTCAGGGTTCCTGTGAGCGGCACCATGCTGCTGGGATTCCCGTTGGAAAGCAGCGGGGGCCAATTGGTGAGACAGGCTCCGGTGCATTTGGGCGCTGTCGTGGTGTCGACCGTCAAGTAGTACAGCGTGAAGCCATCAGGCGAGGTCAGAACTGTCTCGTTGGCACCCATCACCTTTGCCGTTCCTTGTTCCAGGTCCACCCCGCTGGCTGCAGACGCGGCCGGTGAGGCAGTGGTTGCAGCTGAGCTCGGGCTGTTCGAGCCACACGCGGCAGCGAGTGCCATCACACCGAGGGCGACAACGCCCCTGAAGAGTTGAGGGCGGTCTGATTGGAACTTCATCTATTCAACCTCAGCGTTTTCCAATGGTGGCCATGAGCTCTCGCCGAGTATCAAGAGCGCGTGTTACACGCCGGTTACACGCGACGAGAGCTGCTGGAAGACCCGTACCATCGAAGGAGGCCATGGAGACAGGATCGGTATTGGTTGTCGATGACGATCCGAAAATCCTTGAACTGGTGCGGGCCTACCTACAGCGGGCCGGTTATGCGGTGGTCACAGCGGTGGATGGAGAGGACGCGCTGCGCAAGATCGAGGCGCACCGTCCGAACCTGGTGGTGCTGGACGTAATGCTGCCGCAAGTGGACGGTTTGGTTCTGGCCCGCCACCTCAGGGACGAGCGAAACAATCTACCCATTCTCATGATGTCCGCGCGGGGAACCGTCAGCGACCGCATCACCGGGCTGGTCGAAGGCGCCGATGACTATTTGTCCAAGCCCTTCAGCCCCGCCGAGCTGGTGGCACGGGTCAACGCCCTCATGCGCCGAAGCTCGCCGGGGGACCTGCCCACCGAGGTCTTGCATCACGGCGACCTGCAGATCGACCTCGAGAGACGAGAAGTCCTATGCGCTGGGCGCATCGTCGCGTTGAGTGACCTCGAGTTCCGTCTGATCGTGACCCTGATCCGGGCCAACGGCAGGGTGCTCTCGCGCGAGCATCTTGTGGAGTCTGTCTACGGGCTGGGCGGAGAGGTGACGGGTCGGGCGATTGATGTCGCCATCAAACGGATCAGGGCCAAGCTGGGTGAGGATGTCGAGGCGCCGCGTTACATAAGCACGGTACGCGGAGTCGGTTATCGAGCCGCAGCGCTCCCCAAACCCCAGACCCGATGAAGCCGATCGCCGTTCGACGCGGCTGCTGATCTGCTTCGCTCAGGTTGGCAGGCTGAACCAGAATCTGGTCACACCGTGGCCCGACTCGACTCCAACCCGACCGCCCGTCGCTTCGACAAGCTGCTTGACCAGCGCCAGGCCGATCCCCGCCCCGCCTCGAGAACGGTCACGCGATTTCTCGACACGGTAGAAGCGCTCGAAAACGTGAGGCAGGTCGACCGCCGGGATGCCCTCACCGCTGTTGGTGACGCTGACCACGACCGACCCGTGCTCGACCTCGGCGCGAATCGACACTGAGCCACCTTCCGGTGTGTAACGGGCGGCGTTCTGAAACAGATTGAGCAACACCTGGGCGATTTGGTCCGGGTTGGCC
>VBEG01000078.1 GCA_005882115.1 Chloroflexota bacterium | reverse complement strand
AGTGGCCGGCGGTAGTGGGTTCCAATGGGAGATCAACGGAACCGACGGAACCCTTCGGATCACGGCTGACGCCGCACTGCCTGAGATCTTTCCCCTGACCGTCCATGGAGCTCACGGTCGGAACGAGCCCGCCGAGCTTGACATCCCCACGGTGTTGACACAGAAATGGCCCCCGCTCACGAAACTGGAAGGAATGCCCGCCTTCAACGTCGGGCGTGCCTACGCGGCGTTCGCGGCAGACATCGACAACGGCACTCACACCGTGCCGGACTTCGCTGACGCTGTCCGGCGCCACGAGCTCATCGCCGCCATCGAAAGGTCCGCGGCGTCAGGAGAGCGCGTGACCTTGTAACGGTGTGCATCGTCGGACCGGGCTCGAGGCCTGGCGAGTTGGGAGACAGTAAATTGGGCGTACCAGTACGCATTTAGTACGCAGTCGGCCTCAATGTCTAATGTCGCGGTAAGCCCCGAGGCCATGAGGCAGTGGAGCGGGAGGAGCGATGAACGGGCCACAGAGTGGGATCTTTGCGCTTGGAAACCCATCCCACGCATACCTAGAGTTCGACCTTCAGCAGGATCGAGACTCCAGCGAGCTGGTGACCGCGCTTGCCGACGTGCGCGAGCCCCGCACGACGATCGGCGGCGTCAACCTCGTGTCGGGATTCAGACCGAGCTGTGGCGCGCGCTCGCACCGAACGGTCTTCCGGATGATCTCGTCGGCTTCGACGACGATCTGGTCGGCGCCGACGACTTCGTTATGCCCGCGGCACAACACGATGCGGTGCTATGGCTGTCTGGCGGCTCGTACGACGTGATCTTTGACGAGGCGCGCCAAGCGATCAAGGCTCTGGCGCAGATCGCCACTGTCGCGGACGAGACGTCGAGCTGGCCTTACCAGCGCTATCGCGACCTGACAGGCTTCGAGGACGGAAGACAAATCACGCTGACTCAATAAGCCTGCTGTTCTTTGACAGGTTCCGGTCGTGCATGCGGCAAGGTTGAAACAGCAGGGCCGTCGCTTCCCGCTTTTCATTTTCGAGATACTTACCTCGACCCGTCGTTTGCGCGTATAAGGTTTTGGGTTGCATTCACCCAGCGAACCCATTCCCAGCTCGCCACTACGGTTTGTGCGCTGCCTCAAGCGAAAGCTTATTGGGAGGTCAGTCTGGGGACTTGACGGCCGACATCTCATTGAGAAGCACCGTCACGCGGCGGCCGATCTCGTCGCGGATCTCGCGGACCTCCTCGACGCTCTTGCCCGCGGGATCTGGAAGCTCCCAATCCAGGTATCGCTTGCCCGGGTAGATGGGGCAGGCATCGCCGCAGCCCATGGTGACGACGACGTCCGCTTCTCGCACGAACTCATTCGTCAACGGCTTCGGGAACTGCTTGCTCAGGTCGAGGCCGATCTCCCTCATTGCCTCGACGACGGCCGGATTGATCCGGTCCGCCGGCTCGGAGCCCGCCGACCGCACGTGAACCTTGCCCTGTGCTCGGCTGTCCAGCAGCGCAGCCGCCATCTGCGAGCGCCCCGCGTTGTGCACGCACACGAACAGGACCTCGGGTATCTCGCTCAACTTCCGCCCTCGACCAGCTGCGAAAGCAGCCGGCGTGTGGCCGGCGCGAGATCGCGCCGCAGGCGGTAATACATCCAGATCCCGTCCTTCTCCGACTCCACGAGGTCCGCATCTTTCAGCTTTGACATATGGTGCGAGATGGTCGGCTGGCTCAGCTCCAGGTCGGCGGTGAAATCGCAGATGCAGATCGGCTGCTGCGCCTTCCAGAGGGCCGCGAGCATCGTGAGCCGGGTTGGATCGCCGAGCACCTTGAGCAATCCCGACCGCTCTTCGGCCCATTCCGCATCGACCGCCGGCAGCGCGCAACACGTCCCACGCTGCCGAACCATCGGCAGCTCCTTGATCGCCACGAACGCAATCTTACACGACCCATAGACATTCGTCGATGGCTTGTGCTAGGCTCGACCCATCGAAGGTCATCGATTGGAAGGAGAAGTCGAATGAGCGAGGTTAGAGAGGCAGTCCGGTCCCGTTACGCGAACGCGGCCAAGCAGATCGCGGTGATCAACGCGCCGGGCTCTTTCCCTGCCGCGGGATGTTGCCAGGCGGACGGCCCAGACTGCGGATGCAGCGGTTCGTACGCGAGCGATGAGCTGAAGGCCATCGGTCTGAGCGAGTCGGTCAGCCTCGGCTGCGGCAACCCCACCGCGCTGGCCAAACTCGAGCCGGGCCAGATCGTGCTCGACCTGGGGTCGGGTGCCGGGCTCGACGTCTTGCTATCTGCGAGACGCGTGTCGCCCGGCGGCCACGCCTACGGCGTCGACATGACGGACGAGATGCTCGAGCTCGCGAATCGCAACAAGGAGAGCTCGAGCGTCACGAACGCAACCTTCCTGAAAGGAACGATCGAGAATGTTCCCCTGCCCGACGCATCGGTCGATGTCGTGATCTCCAACTGCGTGATCAACCTGGCCGAGGACAAGGGCGCCGTGATCAAGGAAGCGTTCCGGGTGCTTCGTCCTGGAGGCAGGTTCGCGGTCGCCGATATGGTCGAGCTCGAGCCGCTGGACCCAACGGTGAAGCAAGCCCTCGACGCATGGGCGGGATGCATCTCGGGCACGATTCCGATCGACGAATACCGAGCGGCGCTCGTCGGCGCGGGCTTCGAAAACGCCGAGTTCGAGATTCACGCGACCGAGAATGCTCCCGGCATCGACGGCAAGGTTGGCAGTGCCTACATCCGGGCTCGCAAGCCCTGACGGCGGTCTCATAGGATTGGGCTGCCCCGCGATCGGGTAACATTGCTTCGACGCATTCGTGCGTCGCCCGCTCGGGTCCTCTCTTCCTGTCACAGCACAGAGCCTGTAGATCGCGGCAAATAAGAAGAAAAGAGAGGCACCCTGGAGCTTCGTTGCAGACATTTGCCGAAGCCGGTGTCAACGCGCGCGTTCTCGCGTCGCTGAGCCGGCAGAAAATCACATCGCCGAATGACGTTCAGTCGGAGTCGATACCCGCCCTCCTCGCCGGTCGCGACGTCGTCATTCAATCGCCGACGGGCAGCGGTAAGACGCTTGCCTTCCTGGTTCCGCTGATCGAGCGATTCCAGCCCGGCAGACCTGGCCCGCGGGGCCTCATCGTGACGCCGACGCGGGAGCTCGCCATCCAGGTCGACTCCGTGTTCAAGGAGCTCGACTCTGGGCTGCGCACGGCGCTTCTGTACGGGGGCGTCGGCTACCGCACCCAGATGCTGGCGTTGCGAGCGGGGGTCGACGTGCTCATCGGCACCCCGGGCCGGATCCTCGACCTGTTCGAAAAGAAGGCCTTCTCGCTCAGCCGCGTCGAGTACATGGTCCTCGACGAGGCGGATCAGATGTTCGACGCCGGCTTCTCGCGCGACGTGGAGCGAATCATCGGCTTCACGTATTCGCCGCAGACGGTGCTTGCCTCCGCGACGATGCCCGAGTGGGTCTCGCGGATGATTCAGAAGCATCTCCGTGATCCGCTTCGCGTGAAGCTCGTCACGGAGGGCGAGTCCCTCCTGGAGCACGGCCTGATCCGGACCGAGTCTGGGGCCAAGCTGAACTTGCTCAGCGACATCTTGAGGAAGCACCGCGGCGCCATCGTGTTCGGCCGTACCAAGCACGGCGTGCACAAGTTGAACCGCGACCTGCTGCGCCTCGGTCACCGGTCGGTCGAGCTGCAGGGCAACATGGCGCAATTCGCGCGGGATCGGGTCATGGACTCGTTTCGCAACCACCGAGCCGACGTTCTCGTGGCGACCAACGTCGCGGCCCGCGGCCTCGACCTGAGTCACGTCGGTCTGGTCGTCAACTACGAGCTGCCGGAGACTGCCGACGCCATGACCCATCGTGTCGGACGCACGGCACGCAATGGGAACGCCGGGCGGGCGCTGACATTCATCACCGCGACGGACCACGAGAAATGGGACAAGCTGCGCCGTCAAGGCGCGCCGGCGCTCCGCACCATCGACTCAGCGCTCCTCGCGCAAGATGGCGGATGGTCGTATCTGTTCGATGAAGCGCATATCCGCTCGGTCGTCAGAGGCGACTCGTCGCCGCGTCAAGGGCGACGCGGCCGGCCGGCGGGCCGCCGACGCTTCAGCGCGCGCTGAGCTTCGGGTGATGCAAGGAGACGGACCGCCCCTTGGCGGATCCCGTCTCGCGGGCATTGTCGAGCGAATTCGCGACATCCCGGTCGGTCACGTCCAGACGTACGGCGACATCGACGCGAAAGCGCCTCGTCTGGTCGGCCGGATCCTGGCCACGACTCACCTCGAGCTGCCGTGGCATCGGGTCGTGCGAGCGGACGGCTCGATTCCGAAAGGCAAGGTCCAGGCCGAGCTGCTGCGGCGGGAAGGGGTGCCCATGCGCGGTGAGCGGGTCGATCTGGATCGAGCGCGCGCCTGACTCTCTACGTGTGAGGGCTTGCGAGCTCGCCCGAATGGTCCCAGCCGTGCCAGCCGCGAGGCTCGATCCAGGCGCTGACCCGGCGGCCGGTGCGATTGCCGAACGGCTTTCCCGTGTAACGGAGCGCGAGACGATCGATGTCGGTGAGACCGGAATCGTCCCGGATCTCGACGACGAGGCCGTACAGGCTGACGTGGCGGTACCAGTCGTCGTCGAACACCGTGAGGCTCACCTTCGGTTCGCGCCGAATCCACCGCAGTCGTTTGCGAGACTCGCTCATGTTGACCAGGACGCGCCCGCCCTCCCAGTCATACCAGGTGACCACGGTCATGGGAAATCCATCGGGTCGTATGCACCCGATCACGGCGGCGTTCGGCTTTCTCAGGAACCTGTCGACGGCGGCGGGCAGCGTCAGCGCAGGCAAAGTCTTACTGCACCGGAAAAGGCGATTGCCACCAGTACGGCACGTCGTCGACCTCGATCGCGACGACCCACTTCACCCACCAGAATCCACGGCGGTCGGGAGCGACGAGGCGGGCGGGAAACCCGTGGCCGGCATCGAGCGGCGTGCCTCCAAAGCGCGTCGCGAGCAGCAAAGAGCCGGCCTCGCCGGCTCGGAAGCGGCGGTCATAGCCAGTGCTCGAGACGACGCGGATGCTCGACTCGCGAATGTCGGGCAGCAGCCGGTCGAGCCGAACACCGGTCCATTCCTGCGTCGAGTAAAAGCCACCTGTGCAATCGAGGGTTGCGATCATGCGATCGTCGAAGGTCGCCAGCTCGCGAAGACTCCACTCCCGGCCAGGCGTGCGCAGTGTCCAAGCGTCCGGGTCGTGGACAGGGATCGCGTCGAACATCCATGAGCTAACGGGCATCACCGCGGGCTGAAACGATCCGGCCTCGTACGAACCGGTAAACCGGCGTGCCCCGCCTGGCAGTGTGGCGGCCCGGACGAGGATCTCGCTCGCCGCATACGACACAGCCGCCGCGCCCAGGGCAACAGACCCTTTCATGAAGGTTCGGCGCGAGAGGTCTGCGCGGACCACCTTGACGCGGCGAGCAACCACGTGCCACACCGCCAGCGGGATCGCTGCCAGCGCCGCCCCGACGTGCACCTCCATGGATGAAAACGGTCCCCAACTCAGCACAAGACCGGTTGAGTGCCCGAGGCCCGCCGCGATCGAGAGCAGGACGAGCATGCCGAGCCCAATCGATGCCCACCGTCCCCCTCTGGGCCGGGCCAAGCCGCGGCGCGCGATCATCGACTTCCAGGGCAGCAGAAGCAGAATCGCGACACCACCGGTCGCGTGGACGATCAAGGAGAGTCGTGCCGGCGCGGTGCCGAACGCAAACGCGAGCCAGCCGGTGAGAAACGCGATTGCAAGCAATCCGAGCAGAGCGACGTTGGTCTGCGATCCGAGCTTGATCGCGCCGTAGCGACGCGTCCTCACCGCCTCAGACTAATCTGCTCACGTGGCAAGCAGGGCAGAGGCCGCGCCGAGCGTTTCGGCGCAGGTGAACAAGGTTCCCGCTCGCGTGCGGCCGATAGTGCGAGCGGCGATCCGTGCGGTCAAGGACGCCGCCCCCAAGGCGGAAGAGATCTCGTACGCGATGGAGCAGCCGCGCTCGAGCAGGATGATGTGGAAGCTCGCCCGCTACGCAGTCGACGGTTCCAACGTCGTCGGGGTAGGGACGTTCGCGGATCACTCGACGCTGTTCTTCTACAGGGGCCGCGACCTTGACGACGGGAGTGGGCTCTTGCAGGGCAGCGGAAAGGACACTCGGTTCGTCACCCTCCGCTCGGCGTCCGACGCCGAACGGCCCGAGGTCAAGCGGCTGATCCGTAATGCCTTCAAGGTGGGCGGCTCGCGCTAGATCATCTCTAGAGTGGAGCGGGTGAAGGTCACCCCTGCCCGCCCGCCGGTCGCTGCCGTGCGTCCCCAGGTCCTCGAGGCCGATGGGGACCGACGCGTCGACCCCTACTACTGGCTGCGTGACAAGCACGACCCGGAGGTGATCGCCTACCTCGAAGCCGAAAATGCCTATACCGACGCCGTGACGGCGGGCGCAGGCGACCTCCAAGAACGTCTGTACCGCGAGATCATCGGGCGGGTCCAGGAGACGGACTCCTCCGCGGCGACCCTGTTCAAGGGTTGGTTGACCTACACCCGGACGGTGGAAGGCCTCGACTACGAGATCTACTGCCGGCGCCGTGGGACGATGGACGCCCCCGAGGAGGTCATTCTCGACGCCAACGAGCTCGCGAAAGGCCACGACTACTTCGAGCTCGGCTACGTCGAGCGGAGCCCGGACGAAAATCTCCTCGCCTATGCGGCCGACGTCAACGGATCGGAGCTGCACGAGCTCCGCTTCCGGGACCTCAACACCGGCCAGGACCTGGGGGACGTCATCCAGGGCGTTTACTACGGCGCGGCCTGGGCCGCCGACAACACGACCTTCTTCTACGTCCGGCCCGACTCTGCGATGCGTCCGTACCAGGTCTGGCGGCATCGGCTTGGCGCCGCGAGCGAGAAGGACGTGCTCGTCTTCCAGGAGGACGACGAGCGATTCGAGGTTGGCGTTGAGCCATCGAAGAGTGAGCGGTTCATCTTCATCAACACCTCGAGCCAGATCAGCAGCGAGACGTACTTCCTGCCCAGCGACGCCCCGGATGCGCAGCCGGTTTTGATCGAGCCACGTCGCGACAACATCGAGTACTCGGTCGACGATCAGGAAGACCGATTCCTCTTGCTGACCAACGACGGCGCAACCAACTTCAGACTGATGGCCGCACCGATTGCAAGCCCGGGTCGAGCGTCATGGACGGAAGTCGTGCCCGAACGCCCTGGAGTACGCCTGAACCTCACCGACGTCCATCAGCACCACGTGGTGCTGGGTCAGCGCTCAGACGGTTTGCAGCGTCTCGAGGTGCTCGACACGATGAGCGGAGCCCTTCATATCGTCGAGCAGCCCGACGCGGCTTACACCGCGTTTCCAGGCTCCAACCCCGATTACTCGAGCCGAGTGATGCGGTTCTTCTACACGTCATTGACGGCACCCTGGTCGGCGGTCGACTACGACATGGATTCGCGTGTGCGGACCGTGGTCAAAGAACAGCCGGTCCGAGGCGGCTACAACCGAGACGATTACGTGACCGAGCGCCTGTGGGCGCGCGCAACCGATGGGGTGAAGGTTCCAATCTCAGTGGTGTTTCGCCGTGACAAGAGCGAGGAGCGCGCTCCCGCGCTTCTCTATGGGTACGGCGCCTACGAGCACTCGAACGACCCGATGTTCGACCCCGCGCGCCTGAGCCTGCTCGACCGGGGGTTCGTCTTTGCAATCGCACACGTGCGCGGCGGCGGCGAGATGGGGAGGGAGTGGTACGAGCAGGGACGGCTGCTGCGCAAATGCAACACCTTCGAGGACTTCATCGCGTGCGCCGAGAAGCTCATCGCGGATGGCTATGCGGCCCCTGAATCGCTGGCTATCCGCGGCCGCAGCGCGGGCGGGTTGCTTATCGGCGCGGTGGTCAACATGCGGCCAGAGCTGTTCGGATGCGCTGTCGCGCAGGTGCCGTTCGTCGACGCGCTGACGACGATGCTCGACGACAAGCTGCCGCTGACCGTCAACGAGTACGACGAGTGGGGGAATCCGAAAGAGCCGGACTACTACCGCTATATCAAGAGCTACTCGCCCTACGACCAGGTCCGCTCGACCGAGTACCCTGCGATCCTCGCGACCGGCGCGCTGAACGATCCACGCGTCTCCTACTGGGAACCGGCGAAGTGGGTCGCGAAGCTGCGCACGGTGAATCGCGCTGACCAGCCGATCCTGCTCAAGACCCAGATGGGTTCCGGGCACATGGGGCCGTCAGGCCGCTATGAGTCGTGGCGCGAGGAGGCATTCGTGATGGCCTTTGTGATCACGCAACTTGGTCTTGACGGCTGAGCCCGGGTCAGGTTAGTCTGAGTCGGTCCGCACACCCATCCGGGTGTGTCCATTTTCTCGAGGTGCAGTTGTATGGCAGGCATTGGATTGGTCGTCTTCGCTGAAAAGCGGCGACGTGTGCCTGCCGCCGGCACCCATTGACGCTGGTCTCATAGCCGAAACCTAGAAACCAGAAAGTCAAGCCTTCGAGGGGTTGAGGACCGTGCGGTTGTTGGGCACCGCCACGGTCCTTTTCTTTTGTCCATTTCGGGTTTCAGGAGACAGCAATGAGCGTTCCAGCGATCGACATCCAGGGAGTCCGCAAAGCGTTCAAGCGGCGCGAGCGCGATGCCGGCGCGCCCTGGTGGCGACGCGAGCAGAAAGAGAAGGTGGCGTTGCACGAGCTCGACCTGATCGTCGAGGCAGGTGGAGTCACCGGCATCCTCGGGCCGAACGGAAGTGGGAAGTCAACGCTCATCCGCATCCTCGGCACGCTCCTGACACCTGACACCGGGCGGGCAATGGTGTTCGGCTGGGACGTCGTGACCGACGCGCTCCAAGTTCGTCGCCGCGTCAACCGGGTGTCGGTCGAGGCGGCGTTCTTCAAGGAGCTCAGCCCCTGGGAGAACATGGTCTACGCGTCACGCCTTTACGGCAACACCTCACGGGGAACGCGGCGGCGCGTGGTCGAGATCCTCGAGCTGCTGGGGTTGCCGAAGGACGTGATCGATCAGCCGATGAAACAGCTGTCGCGCGGGCAGCAGCAGAAGGTGGCCATCGCGCGGAGCTTCCTCACGGCGCCGTCGCTGCTTCTGATGGACGAGCCGACGACGGGGCTGGACCCGCGCTCCAAGAAGGAGGTCCAGGCCGTGCTGGAGACGCTGCGCGCCGAGCGCGAGATCACGGTCCTGCTTTGCACCCACGACATGGACGAGGCGTCCGCACTGTGCGACCGGGTGCTGATGCTGGACGGCGGCCGCGTGCTCGCCGACGGTTCGCCTGACGAGCTTCGTGCACGGCACGGCGCCGCCACGCTCGAGGACGTCTTCATGGACCTGACGGGGAAGACGCTCGAGGCAGAGGAAGCAGAGGAGGCAGTCACATGATCGGCTTGCGCGGATCCGAGATGAGCGCCCTGTTCGGCTTTGCCGAGCGGCAGCTCTACGTCTACAAGCGCTACTGGGTCTGGGAGGTCGTGTGGCTCTTCTACAGCATCGTCAGTGTGCTGTCGATCGGCTTCCTCGCCTCGGGCCTGGGGTCGCTGGGGGTGTCCGGCGGCTCCTTCGACCTGCGCAGGGCGCAGCTTTACCTGCTGATCGGCGCGCTGCTCTGGGGCTACCTGTCGCTGGTCTTCATGGAGGCCGCCTACGCCATCGCTTGGGAACGCTGGGAGGGCACCATCGAGTACACCTTCATGGCGCCGGTGCGCCGGATCACCCATCTCATGGGCATCTGCCTCTTCGCGATCGTCTACGGTCTCGCGCGTACGTTCATCGTGCTCCTGGTCGCGGTGGCGATCTTCGACATCGACTTCTCGCATGCCGACATCGCCGGCGCTCTCGTCGTGCTCGCTGCCTCGCTGGCGCCGCTCATCGGCCTGGCGATCCTGACCTCGGTGCTGCCCCTGCTGTCGCCTCAAAAGGGAGAGCAGATGTCGTTCGCCGTCCAGGGCTTCATGCTCCTGGTGTCGGGCGTCTACTACCCGTTGACGGTCCTGCCCTGGCCGCTTCAGGCCGCCGGCTTCATCAGCCCCCTCACCTACGCGCTCGCCGGTATGCGGCGCAGCCTGCTCGAGGGTGCCACGGCGGCCGACCAGATCCCCACCGTGGGCATCCTGCTGGGCATGGGCGTGGTCCTCATACCGCTCGGATTTGCTGTCTTCACCTGGGCGGAAAGGCGTGCCAAGGCGCTCGGTTTGCTGAAGCGAAGCGGGTAAAGAGAAGTAAGCAACTCCTGGCTGCCGTCGCGCATGTTACCAAACTAATGTTCGTCAATATCACAATCCGCTACTGCATCTAGGGGTATCCGGCGGGCCTGACCCAATATATCGGGGCAAGGCCCGCACATGGCCTGTAAGGGCCTTCTAGATCTTGTGGTAAAGGTATTGACAGGCTTAACCGACGTTGTTACTGTCTGCGGCGAATCGCGGTGATCAGTGGGGAGAAGTGGTGAATCCGGCAGACATCGAACCATACGTCGCACCCTACGTCCAGGTAAGGCACGCCATACACCTCCTCTACGCCACCTCTCCCCGCAGCCGCGATGGCCAAGACGAGCACTCGATCCACGTCGGTATCAACCATCGGTTCGACAAGCATGGCAACCGCCTCCCACTCGAGCTACATGGTTGCGGCTGCAGTCTCTGCGCCCGCAGTCAGCGGCGCCGGCTCAGCTACTGGGAGGCCCGATGAGTGTTCACTGGAGCGCATCGGGTGAGGGTGGACGACAAAGGGCGGCTGGCGATCCCAGCCTCATTTCGCAAGCAGCTCAAAGACGGCAGCTTCGTCTCGGTCGGCCAGGACCAGGTGCTGGCGATCTATCCGCCGGACCTGTGGGCGGCGCTCGGCGACGAGCTGCGGAGCCCACTTCCAGGCCCGGACCATCGCGCCCTGTCGCGAACTCTCTACCCACTCTCGGATCCGTTCGAGCCGGATGGCCAGGGACGGATCAGCCTTCTGCCGGAGCAGCGTCGCCTGGCGGGGATCGAGACCCCGTCGACGGTGGTGGTGATCGGGGCCGGCTCGAGGGTGGAAATCTGGCCCGAGGCCCGATGGGACAACTACAGCGCCGACGCGCAAGGACGCTTTACCGAATTCGCTGACAGGGTGATCTCCGGACATTAGTCCGCACGTTCCAGCACTTTCACAAGAGGTAATAGAGCTGCTCCAGCCCCGAGAGGGGGCGGTCGCGATCGACTGCACCCTCGGGCAGGCGGGCCACGCCCGCCAGATCCTGGAGAGGATCACCCCCGGCGGCCGGCTGCTCGGGATCGACCGCGATCCCGCGGCGGTCCAGGCGGCGCGGCAAACGCTGGGTTCGTTTGGTCAGTCCGCGACCGTGGTGCATGGACGGTTTTCCGAGCTTGGCTCGATCGCAGCAGACAACGGTTTCCGGCAAGCGGACTCGATCCTCTTCGACTTCGGAATCTCGAGCAACCAGGTCGACGATCCCGAGCGCGGTTTCAGCTTTCGCGCCGAGGGACCGCTCGACATGCGCATGGACCCGAACTCGACGCTCACGGCGTCGCAGATCGTCAACGAGTACGACGTGGCCGAGCTAGAGCGCATCCTCCGCGAGTACGGGGAGGAACGATGGGCCCGCAGGATCGCGCAGTTTGTCGTGGCGCGGCGCCCACTCCGCACCACACGCGACCTGGCGCAAGCAGTCGAGGCCGCGATACCCCGGAGGGCCTGGCCTCGCGACATCAACGTCGCGACGCGGACATTTCAGGGGATTCGAATCGCGGTCAATGACGAGCTCGGCGAGATCGAATCAGGACTCAGAGCAGCTCTTTCAACACTCAAACCCGGTGGTCGTATGGCGACGATCAGCTTCCACTCCCTGGAAGACCGCTTGGTCAAGTCATTCTTCAACGTCGAGTCCAAAGACTGCATCTGCCCACCCCAGCAGCCAGTCTGCACCTGCGGCCACCGGGCCACCCTTCGCGTCATCACCCGGCATCCCGTGCGGCCCTCCGAAGCAGAGGTGGCCGCCAACCCCCGCGCCCGGTCCGCCCGCCTCCGGGTCGCGGAAAAGCTCCCCACCCCAGATCCCTCCCCATGAAAGGGGAGGGTGCCCTTGCCGAACTCCCGGTTTGAAACCACCAAGTCCTGGTGGCCGGTCTAACCCCTCCGGCCACCAGGCATTTTTGAAATCACTCCTCCTCGTTCATGCGGAGGTCGCGGCGTAGCCGCCGGAGGGGCGCCACAGCAAGCAACACAGCAAAGGATGAAGTTCACGTCTTGACATCGACCCGAATACTGGCCAGACGGCGCCTCGGCACGACCGGTGCTGCGCCCCACGTCACCGCCCCGCCACGGCGGCGACGGCGCACGCGTGGCTTCGTGCAGGTCGCAGGCTCGGTCGCCGCCGAAAGGCTGCGGCTGAACGTGTTCGGCCACGCCTACGTCGGTGTCGGCGCGGTCGTCATCGTCGTGCTCTTCTACCTGGCGATCGCCGCGCAGATCACGCAGTCGTCATATGACATCGCCCGCTTGCAGGACCAACAGCGTCAGCTGATCGCCGAGCAGGACCAGCTGCGCTATCAGGAGGTCACGATGCATGCACCCGCGCAGGTGCAACAGCACGCCGCTCAGAGCGGCATGCAGCGCGTCATCCCGTCGCGTTTCGTGACCGGGCAGGAGGTTGCGGTCGACCTGTCGGCAGCGGTCGGCGCATCGCCCGTCGATACGACTCCGCTGTGGTTGCGCGCCGTGGCGGTGATCGCCAACACCGTCGCCGGGACACGCGACGTCATGGCGTCGACCAAGAAATAGTTTGAGCACGAGGGCGCTCGCCTCGCGACGCCCCGGACGGGTCGAGCGTGTCGGTTCGGCGCGGCTGCGTGTCGTCTCCATGCTCCTTGTTGCGGTGGTGCTTGCCGGGATGGTCTGGACACGGCTCGCCTACTGGCAGGTGGCCCAGCACGGCCAGCTCACGCTGCAGGCGCAGGCTCAGTACCGCGAGCTCGTCGAGCTGCCGGCGCTGCGCGGCGCGATCTTCGACCGCAACCTGACTCAGCTCGTCGTCAACACGACGGTTTACTCGGCTTTCGTATCGCCCGATCAGATCGCCGCCACGCAGCGAGACCCTGTGGCGACAGGGCTCTCAACCGTGCTCGGCGTCGACAGGGCGAAGGTGAAGACCACGCTCGAGTCCAACGTGAAGTTCGCCTACATAGCGCGGCGATTCGCCAAGGCGAAAGCGGATCAGCTGCGCACGCTCAAGCTGCCTGGCGTCGGGCTGCAAGAAGAAACCCAGCGTTCCTACCTGCCCGGGATCAGCTCAGGCAGCACGCTGGCCGCCAACCTCCTCGGCTTTGTCGACTGGAACGGCGACGGCAACTATGGCCTGGAAGCGAACTACCAGAAGGCCCTCGGCGGCACGCCGGGCTATATCTCCAGCTACCGCGACCTCGCCAACCGCGAGATCGTGCTCGGCACGCATACCCACCAGGACCCCGTCAATGGACAGGACCTCGTGCTTTCGCTCGACGCGAACATCCAGTACGCGGCCGAACAGGCGCTGATGGAAGGGGTCAAGCGAGACCGTGCGGAGAGCGGCAGCGTCCTGATCATGGATTCCACAACCGGCGGGATCGTCGCGTGGGCTGACTCCCCGAGCTACAACGCCAACAACTTCAACCACACCAACACAGCGGCCTTCAAGGACAACGTGCTCGGCTACGTCTACGAGCCGGGCTCCGTGATGAAGGTCGTGACCCTGTCCGGGGCGATCAACGCCGGCGCGATCGAACCCAGCACTGTCATCAACGACCCGGGCGTGCTCAATGTCGGCGGTTACCGGATCTACGACTGGGACCGACGTAACCACGGCAACGTCAACTACACATACGTGCTGGAACACTCCCTCAACGTCGGCGCGATGAAAGCGATGCTGGCCGAAGGCCACGCCGCCTTCTACAAGAACCTGGAGGCCTTCGGGCTCACCACGCCAAGCGGCATCGACGTCGCGGGCGAGAACCACATCGCGCCGTCCTCAGCGGCGAAGATGCAGGACTCGCAATACGCAACGACAGCATTCGGCCAGGGCATCGACGTGAACATGGTCCAGATGCTCGCTGCCATCAATGTCGTTGCCAACGGCGGCAAGTACGCGCAACCGCACGTCGTCGAGCGCATCGGCACGCACCTCAACCCTGTGCTGCTGCAGCCCCAGCGGCAGGTGATCAGCGCCGCTACCGCGGCCAAGATGACGACGATGATGCAGATGGTCGTCCAGCACGGATCGGGTTGGACCTCTCGCATCCCAGGCTTTCAGCTCGACCAGTGCGGCAAGACCGGCACTTCGCAGATCCCGGTCAACGGAAAGTACACGCAGGACGTGTGGTCCTCGTTCGTCGGATTCCTGCCCGCCAAGAAGCCGAGGTTCACGATGCTCGTCGTCGTGCGCAAGCCGCACTATCCCGGGAGCGAGAACGACTGGACGCTGAACGACGGCTACATGACCGCCGAGCCGATCTGGAAGCAGATCGCGCAGACGCTCGTCGTCAGCTGGCACATCACACCCGACAAGCCCTAACAGTTCTACTTATCTAGATGAGACTGAGTCTCCTCGAGATCCTCGAGGCGACCGGGGGTGGCGAGGTAGGCGGCACCCAGGTCGGCGAAACGTTCTCGACCTTCCACACCGACTCGCGCGAGGTGAAGACGGGCGGTGTCTTCTTCGCGCTGCGCGGCCAGGAGATGGACGGCGCCGAGTTCGTCAATGACGCGATCGCGCGAGGCGCCGCGGCGGTGGTCGTGGAACGAAAGACCGAAATTCCGTCCGGCATCGTCGAAGTCCTCGTCCCGGACACATGGTCGGCGCTTTACGCGCTCGCCTCGCACGCGCTCCGGCGCGTGCAGCCGCTGGTGGTTGCGGTCACGGGCAGCAACGGCAAGACGTCGACCAAGGAGATGATCGCGGCGATCCTGGCTCAGCACTTCAACGTGCACAAGACCGAGGGCAACCTCAACACCGAGACCGGCGTGCCGCTCACGATCCTCAGCCTCGAGTCCCACCATTCCGCGCTCGTCCTGGAGATGGGCATGCAGCGGCCGGGCGATATCAGGCGGCTCGCCGGCCTCGCGAAACCGGCGATTGGGGTCATCACGAACGTCGGCATCGTGCACATCGAGTTCTTCAACTTGCGCGAGGAGCTCGCGCGCGCCAAGGGCGAGCTGGTGGCGGCGTTGCCTGAAGAAGGCCTCGCCGTCCTCAACGCTGACAACGACTTCTATCCCCTACTGGCTCAGATGACGTCGGCCCGCGTCGCAAGCTTCGGCAACGATCGCGGCGATTACCGGGTGGAGGGATTTCAGCCAATCGAGGGTGGCGGATCGCAGTTCACGGTCCGCGGCGTGGAGGTGCGCCTCGCAATGGCCGGTCGCCATCAGGCCCTCAATGCCGCCGCGGCCCTCGCGGCCGGTGATTTCGCCGGCGTTTCCGTTGAGGCCGGCTCCAGCGCGCTCGCCGGCGTCAAAGTCGAGCATCGACTGGAAGAGATCCCGGCGCCCGGTGGCTATTCGATCATCGACGACGCGTACAACGCGAGCCCGGAATCGATGATCGCGGCGTTCGATGCCCTCGCGGAGAGCAGGCGCGCCGGACGTCTGCTGGCGGTGCTGGGCGAGATGCGCGAGCTCGGGTCCCTGTCCGAGGAATCCCACCGGCGAGTGGGCGAGAGGGCGGCTGAAGTTTTCGACGCGGTTTGCGTCGTCGACGGCGAGCGGGCGAAGCCGATGGCGCAGGCCGCCGGCGCGGAGCTCGTGCCGGATGGAGCGGGAGCTGCGGACTGGGTGAGGCGCAACGCGACCGCCGGCGACCGCGTCCTGGTCAAGGCGTCGCATGGTGTTCGTCTAGACGAGCTGGTCAAGGACCTGACCGCCGCTTGATCGGAAGAGCCGCGCTCTTCGACGTCGGCACATTCGTCGTCGGATTTGCGATCGCGTTCGTCCTTTACCCGTTCGCGATCCGCGCTCTGCGCCGTGTCCGGTCGGAACAGGTGATCCAGGACGAGCTGCCCGACACCCACCAGCGCAAGGCCGGAACGCCCACAGGCGGCGGAATTCTCTTTGTCGCGCTCGCGATTCTTGGCGGGGCGCTGGCAACGATCGCCGGCCACTCGGGCGCGCTGCCCGCGGTCGCGGGCCTCATCGCGGGCGCGCTGATCGGTTTCGCCGACGACCGGAGCAAGCTCCGTGTCGGCACACGCGGCATCCCCGCGCGGCTCAAGTTTCCGCTCCAACTTCTCCTCGCGGTGCCGGTGGCGTGGCTCGCCACGGTGCAGGGTGGTCCGCAGCTCTTTCTACCGGTGACGCCGTGGCTTGTGTTTCCGCTGGCGGTGATTGCGATCGTCGCCACCGCAAACGCGGTGAACATCACCGACGGCATGGACGGCCTTGCAGGCGGCCTCACGGTGATTGCCGTCGGCGCCACGGCGCTGTTCCTGCCCGGCGCGCCGGCCGGCGAGAAGGCCGTCGCGATGACGCTGTGCGGCGCGCTGGTCGCCTTCCTCGTCTTCAACCGCTACCCGGCGCGCGTCTTCATGGGCGACACGGGCGCGCTGGCGATCGGCTTCGCGCTCGCCGCGATGGCGATCCAGCAAGGCATCCTCTTGTTGCTGCCGATCGTCGGTCTCGTGTTTGTACTCGAGACGCTGTCTGTCATCATTCAGGTGGCTTATTTCAAAGCCAGCGGCGGACGCCGCGTGTTCACCATGACCCCGATCCACTACACGTTCCACCACGAGGGATGGTCTGAGAACCGCATCGCGCTTTCGTTCTGGGGCGCGGGGCTGATCTCGGCGCTAGCGGCGATCGCTCTCGTGCGGCTTCTGACTTGACCGCCCTCGTGGTCGGCGCGGCGCGAAGCGGCGTCGCGCTCGCGCTGCACCTCACCGCGGAAGGTGAGGCGGTGCGACTCGCCGACCGCAAACCGTCAAGCGAGCTGCTGTCGACCATCGCGCAGCTGCCGCCCGGTGTCGATCTCCGTGTGGGCGGCTACGACGAACGGGTCCTCGACGGCGTCGATGTCGTCTACGCAAGCCCCGGCGTGCCGTGGGACTCGGAGCTCTTGAACCAGGCGCGCGCCAAAGGCATACCGGTGTCGAGCGAGATCGACCTGTTTCTTCGTCTCTGCAAAGGCACCGTGGTCGGCATCACCGGCACCAACGGCAAGACGACCACGACAGCGCTGACCGGCGTTGTCCTGGAGGCGGGCCGGCGCCCGGTCGTCGTCGGCGGCAACATCGGGGACACGGTCCTCGATCGGCTCGCCGAGATCACGCCCGAGCACTGGGTTGTGCTGGAGCTCTCCAGCTTCCAGCTCGAGTCCGTGGAGCATCCGCATCTGCACGTCGCCGTGATCCTGAACATCACACCCGACCATCTCGACCGCCACGGCACCCTCGCCCAATATGTCGACCTCAAAGCGAGGGCGATCGAGGACGCCGACTACGCATTGCTGAACAGCCGCGATCCGACGGTAAGCGCGCTGTCCACGCGCGCGGCCGGCAAGGTCGTTTGGTTCGACCAGCACCAGCCGCTCCCGCCGATGCCACTGCCGGGCCGGCACAACATGGAAAATGCCCTCGCCGCGGCCGCGGTAGGACACATCGCGGGACTCAGCGATGACGCCATCAATGAGGCGATCCGCGGTTTCAAGGGTGTCGAGCATCGGCTGGAGCTCGTGGGCGAGTGGGCGGGCGTCCGCTGGTACAACGACTCGAAGGCAACCAACCCCGACGCGGGCCGCGTCGCGTTGAGCGCGTTTCCAGGCGCACCCGTGATCCTGATCGCCGGCGGGTATGGCAGCGGCTTCGACCTTCGGGAATGGGTCCAGGACGTACTCGCGAATACGGAGGCGGCGATTCTCATCGGCGCTTCCGCCGGCGAGCTGGCCGAGGCGCTGCGCGAGCATCCGAAGGTCATCCGGGCCGAAACGCTCGAACAGGCCGTGTTGATCGCCGCCGGCATGGCTCGCCAGGGAAGCGTCGTCCTGCTCAGCCCCGCCTACAAGAGCTATGACATGTTCAAGGACTTCGAAGACCGCGGCAACCAGTTCAAAGAGCTTGTCCGGCAGCGGTTCGCGGCATGAGCTCGACGTCTCCGACGAGGCCGCAGCCCGACCGGCTGCTTCTCTTCACGACCGTCGCCCTGTGTGGGGCGGGCCTGGTCATGGTCACGAGCGCGAGCGTCGCGTTCGCCTACAACCAGCACCAGTCGACCTTCTACTACGCGGAACGTCAGGCGGCGTGGCTGCTGATCGGCTTCGTCGCGCTTTTCGTCCTCGGCCGGATCGACTACCGGCGGATCCGCCGGCTGGCGCCGGCCGGAGCGGTCGCGGCCGGGCTGCTCATGCTCCTGGTCCTCGTGCCGCACCTGGGCGTGAGCGTCAACGGCGCGCGGCGGTGGTTCGACGCCGGGCCGCTCGGTACATTTCAGCCGTCCGAGCTCGGCAAGCTCGCGTTCGCGGTGTTCGTGGCGCACTGGGTCGACCGCAACGCGCAGCGTATGGGCGACTTCAACCAGGTCTTCGTCCCGTTCGCGGCGATGCTGGCCGGCGTGCTCGTTCTCCTTTTGCTGGAGCCGGACCTGGGCACCTCGATCGTCATGGTCGGCATCTTCGTCAGCGCCTACTGGGCAGGTGGCGGCCGGCTGCGGCACCTGATCCTGATCGCGGGAGCCCTCGCGCTGGCGTTTGTCGCCGTCACCCTGCTCGAGCCGTACCGAATGTCCCGGCTCGTCGCGTTCAAGAATCCGTGGGCAGACCCGCTCGGCGCCGGCTTCCAGGCCACCCAATCCCTCTACGGGCTTGCTTCGGGAGGCTGGTTTGGCGTGGGGATCGGCCACTCCATCGAGAAGTACGGCTGGCTGCCCGAGGCCCACACCGACTTCATCTTTGCCATCGTGGGCGAGGAAACCGGCCTGATCGGAACGACGCTCGTGATGCTGGGCTTCCTGGTGTTCGGGATTCGCGGCTATCGCGCGTCGCTGCGTGCCCCGGACCGGTTTGGCATGGCGCTCGCCGCGTCGATCACCACCTGGATCACCTTCGAGGCGCTCATGAACATGGCGACCGTCACCAACACCCTGCCCATCACGGGAGTCCCGCTGCCGTTTTTCAGCTACGGCGGCACGGCCCTCGCCACGACCCTCGCCGCGGTTGGCCTTCTGCTGAGCATCGCCCGCCACGGGTCGGGTTCGGCGTTGCGAAACAATCGGTCCTCAGATGAGACTTTTGATCGCTGGCGGCGGAACCGGAGGTCACCT
This sequence comes from Chloroflexota bacterium, assembly GCA_005882115.1. Taxonomy (GTDB): domain Bacteria; phylum Chloroflexota; class Dormibacteria; order Dormibacterales; family Dormibacteraceae; genus 40CM-4-65-16. The sequence goes on along the minus strand of VBEG01000078.1, from coordinate 5,191 downwards.
GTTTCCGGCGCTCGCGGTCGCGCGAGCGTTTCGCGCTGAGGAACCCCGAGGTGCGCTGCTTCTGGTCGGGCGCTCTGGCGGTCCCGAAGAGAGGCTTGTGCCCGCAGCCGGTTTCGAGCTGCAGACAGTCAGGGTTCGTGGGCTCGACCGCGACGCGCCTTGGAAGAACATCGCTCTTCCCGTCCTCGTCCCGCTGGCGCTCCGGTCCGCGCTCCGCATCGTGGACAGGTTTCGGCCCGACGTCGTGCTTGGCATGGGCGGCTACGTGATGGCGCCGCCGGTGGCCGCGGCGCGCATGCGCCGGATTCCTTACGTGTTGCACGAGAAGGACGTCAGGCCGGGGCTGGCCACGCGGTACTTCGCAGCGAACGCCGCCGCGGTCTGCACGACGCTGCCGGGCACAGAGGAGCGGTTGCGCAACGTCAGGACCGTGCTCACCGGCGTCCCGCTGCGTGAAGGTTTCGAGCCGCGCACACCCGACATTCCTCCGCGCCGCCTGCTGGTGACCGGAGGCAGCCAGGGCGCGCGGCGTTTGAACGAGGCCACGTGGGCGGCGCTCGATGAGCTGTGCGCGAGGTTTGAAGAGGTCATTCACGTCGCTGGGCAGCAGGGCAAGGATGGGGTGGAGCGGCATGCCCGCGAGCGTTACAGCGGGGTGGCATTCGCCGAGGACATGCCGGCGTTGATGGCCCGCGCCGACCTCGTGGTCAGCCGAGCCGGCGTGAGCACGATCTCAGAGGCCGCCGCGGTCGGCCTGCCGATGATCCTGGTGCCAGGCACCTTTGGCGGCGGCCACCAGGAAGAGAACGCGGCCGCGATGGTCGCGGCCGGGGCGGCCCTCCGGATCGCCGACGAAGAGCTCACCGGCGAAAGCCTCGTGCGCGCGATTGCAAGCCTCGACGCGAGTCGCGTGCGGGCGATGGCCAAGGCATCCGCGGCGACCGGGCGTCGGGATGCCGCGCAGCGCGTTCTACGAGTGCTTCACGAAGTGGTGAGGAGGTGAGCCCGGGCATGCCAACGGGATCTTTGGAGCCCATGCGGCCCCATCGCCGCGTTAGGGCGCCCGTCCCTTCGTCGTCGCGCATGTCCATATGCGCTCCTCCTCGGGCCACCCCTGCCTTGCGCTGGGACCACCTGGATCTCCAAATCTCTCCGCCGGCCCCCCGGGCCCACCTCCGCAGATGAGAGTTCACCTGATGGGCGCCGGCGGGGCCGGTGTGTCGGCGCTGGCGCGTGTCTTCCTCGCCCGAGGGGACGACGTCAGCGGTTGCGATATCAAGGAATCGGAGACGACGGCCGAGCTCGAAGAAGCGGGCGTCCAGATGAGAGTGGGTCACGACCCCGAGCACGTCCTGGGTAAGGACTTGCTCGTCTACAGCGGCGCGATCAAGAAATCGCCGGAGTTGGACGCCGCAAGGGCCATGGGCGTCCAGGTTGTGAGCCGCGCCGAGATGCTCGCTCGGCTGATCAGCGAGACGAACTCGATCGCCGTCGCCGGAACGGCCGGCAAAACCACCGTCACTCACATGATCGGCCACATCCTCGTCATGGCCGGTTACGACCCGACTGTGCTGGTCGGCGACGGCGCTAGCGCCAGGGCCGGACAGTCGGAGTGGCTGGTCGCTGAGACGGACGAGTCCGACGGCACGCTCACGTTGCATCACCCGCAGCGGGCGATCGTGACCAATATCGAGCTCGACCATCCAGACCACTTCCGCGACGTATCCGCGGTGCGCGACCTGTTCCAGTGGTTCATTGAGGCCATCCCCGAGACGGGCCTCGCCGTGCTCTGCGCGGACGACGAGCTGGCGCGGGAGCTCAAGCCCAGGGCTCGCAAGGTCACCTACGGTTTCCGGCAGGGCGCGACCTATCGCTGCGAGCCGACGCGTCCTTTTCCGATCTATCGTGGCGCGGACCTTCTCGGCCACATCGATCTGCGCCAACCGGGCCGGCACAACATTCAGAATGCGACCGGCGCCGCGGCTGTGGCTCTCGAGATCGGGGTCCCGTTCGGTGACGTCGCGGGGGCGCTGCAAACCTTCCCAGGCGCACACCGGCGAATGGAGTTCCTGGGCACCTTCCAGGGCGCGGCCGTGTACGACGACTACGCGCACCACCCGACCAAGGTGCGCGCGACGATCGAGGCGGCGCGCGAGCTGCGTCACCGCCGGCTTCTCGTCGTCTTTCAGCCCCATCGCTACTCGCGACTGAGCGCCCTGATGCACGACTTCGCGCGTTCGTTCGAGGGCGCGGACCGCGTCTACGTGCTCGACGTCTACAGCGCCGGCGAGGACAACGTCTCAGGCGTTCAGGCTGCGGACCTCGCGCACCAGGTCCCACAGGCGATTTACGTCGGCGACTTCACAAGAGCGAAGGAAGCTCTAAAGGAGATCGTCGGGCCGGACGATCTGGTGCTGCTGATGGGCGCGGGCGACATCAAAAAGTTGGGCGATGAGCTGGCGCACAAAGTCTAGGCTCGCCTGGCTCCACGACCTGCCGGGCGTGAGCGAGAACGAGGCGCTCGCTTCGCGGACTTCGTTCGGCATCGGCGGCCCAGCCGAGTTTTTCGTGGAGCTTGCGCGGCCCGAGGCCATCGAGAAAGCGATCGAGGGTTGCCGCGAGCGCGACATTCCTTATCTGTTGCTGGGCGCTGGGACGAACCTCCTCGTCGCCGACCGCGGCGTCGAAGGATTGGTCGTGCGCGTGGTGAATCGCGAGCACCATATCGACGGCACCCGCGTCCGCGCCGGCGCCGGGTTGAAGATGATGCGGCTCGCGCGGATCGTCGCCGACGCCAACCTACGGGGCTTCGAGTTCGCGATCGGCGTCCCCGGCACCCTAGGCGGAGCGGTCTACCAGGACGCCGGTTGCTGGGGTAAGGAGATCCGCGAGGTGCTCGTCGAGGTCGATGGCTTCATGCCAGGCGCGGGCAAGCAGACATGGAAGCCGCCGGCGCTGAAGTTCGGCTACCGGACGTCCGCGCTGCGCGATGGAGATCTGAAAGGCGCACTCGTTGTCTCCGCCACCGTGCAGCTGACGCGCGGTGATGGGGAAGAGGCCAAGCAGCTCATGTCCAAGCTCACCAGGGAGCGCAACGAGACGCAGCCGATCAAGACCAAGAACTGCGGCAGCGTGTTCAAGAACCCGCAAGGCGATTCGGCAGGCAGGCTTGTCCAGGCCGCTGGACTGAAAGGCACGCGCGAGGGCGCGGCGGTTGTCTCGGAACTGCACGGCAACTTCATCATCAATGAGGGCGGGGCCACCGCAGCCGACGTGAAGCGGTTGATCGAACGCGTGATGGTCGAGGTCAAGCGTCGCTTCGGTGTCCAGCTCGAGCCCGAGGTCGAGATGGTCGGCCAATGGAAATGAGGTAGTGAGGCTCGCGGTGCTGAGAGGCGGGAAGTCCGCCGAGCGCGAGGTCTCGATGCGCTCGGGCGAGCAGGTCGCGAAAGCCTTGCGCGGTCGCGGCCACGACGTCACGCCGGTCGACCTCGACGGCAACACGTGGGACGCGCTGCGGGACGGCAATTTCGAGTGCGTGTTCAACGCACTTCACGGCCGGCTCGGAGAGGACGGCACGGTGCAGGGGATGCTCGAGCTGCTGAGCTTGCCTTACACCGGCTCGGGAGTGCTCGCTTCTGCGCTCTGCATGGACAAGTCGCGGGCCGGCAAGGTCATGGCCGGCGTCGGCTTGCACGTGCCCGAGTTCGAAGAGCTCGAGATCAAGGAGGGGATCGCCGCCGACGTCATCGAGCGCCTTGCCGCGAGGCTGGGTCTGCCGCTGGTCATCAAGCCGGTTCGCGAGGGGTCGACCATCGGCCTGACCATCGCCCAAGACGTCGACGCGGTCGCCTCTGGGCTCGTCCTCGCGGCACGCTACGACCGCCGGGTGCTCGCCCAGCGCTTCGCGGTGGGTACGGAGATCACCATCGGGGTGCTCGCCACGCCCGACCTCCAGGTCCTGCCGACGCTCGAGATCGTCAGCGAGAACCCGGTGTACGACTACGACGCGAAGTACACGGCCGGCAAGTCGCACCACATCATCCCGGCCAGGATCCCGGAAGTTTCCCGAGCGGCAGCATCAGACGCCGCGGCGAGGGCGTTCACCGAGCTCGGATGCTCGGGCATGGCACGGGTGGACATCATCGTCGACGGGAAAGGCACGCCCTGGATGCTCGAGGTGAACACTGTGCCCGGGCTCACCGAGCTGTCGCTGCTACCCGATGCGGCCCGCGCCGCCGGCATCTCCTTCGACGAGCTCTGTCAGCGACTGGTCGACCATGCCGTCGGGCGATTCCAGCGTCACGTGGGTCCGACAGCACAGTGAAGGCGGCATCGTGAAGTTCCGCCGCCGCAGCTCTGTTATGCCCCGGGCGCCATGGCCGAACGGGATCGAGCGTACGGAGCCGCTGCGCGGCCAGCTGTGGACGCGCTCGGAGAGGGCGCTGCGCGAGCCCGACGTGCCATGGGGCTGGCGCGCCCTGGCGATCGCTGTCGCGGCTTTGGAGGCGGCTCTGCTCGTCTGGCTCTGGTTTGGACCCGCGCTGGCGATCAGCTCGGTGCAGGTGACCGGCGCGCATCACCTGACCTCGAGCCAGGTCGCCCAAGACGCGGGCCTCTCCGGCGATACCTCGGTGATCTCGGTCGACGTAGTCACCGCGCATGACCGCCTCATGAAGCAGGTCTGGGTGCGCAGCGTCGATGTGCAGCCGCAGCTGCTGGGCACCGTGGTCATCCAGGTCAGCGAGTGGGAGCCGGTCGCGGCCTACCACGCAGGAACCTCGACCAAGCTGTACTTCATGTCGAGCCAGGCGGTCGTCCTGGGGGCGACCTCGACGGCTGCGGGACTGGTCGATGTCCAGGGCCCGGCGGGGAACGAGCCGCGCGCGGGCGACCGGCCGCTGGATCCGCAGCTTCTCACCGCGCTCGTCAACATCCAGCGCGCGATGCCAACCCTCGTCGGCCAGGACGTCGCGGGATTCATCTTCGACTCGTGCGGCAACCTGACGATGATCGCGAAGAAAGGCTGGAAGGTTTACTTTGGCCGCGTTTTGACGCCTGAGGAGTTCGCGACCCTGCGCGACAAGCTGACGGCGCTCAAGGCGATCGCGGGAAATCACAACGTCGACTACAGCTCTCCCGACCTGCTTTACATCAACGTGATGAATCCGTCCGAACCCGCCGTCGGCTA
>VBEG01000042.1 GCA_005882115.1 Chloroflexota bacterium | reverse complement strand
AAGGCAGCTCGCTGGGAGCGCCCAGGAAGTACTGAGCCACATCCTCGGGTCACTGGCGCCAAACCAGTCTCACAGAGAAGTACTCGGCGGAGCCGGGGATGGGGCGGCCGGGTGGGGTATCCGCTAGATCACATTCTTCTCATGGACGAGTGAGCCCTTCGCGAACCGGGTAAAGGCAAACGGGCTGATGTCGACCTCGGAGCGCTGATCGAGCAGTAGCTGCGTCAGCAGCAGCGCGGCCGCCGGCGCCTGCATGAACCCATGCCCGCTGAACCCCGCGGCGCACCAGAAGCCCTCGAGCTCGGGCACGGGCCCAAGGATCGCCTGGTGATCCCGAGTGGTCTCGTACAGCCCCGCCCACGCCGTCTTGATCCCCGCGCCCGCCAACGGCGGGGCGCGACGCTCCGCCTGGACAAACATCTTCTCCAGGAAGTCCCAGTTCACCTCGGTGACGTACCCGGGCGGCTCGCTGCGGTCGCTCATCCCCATGAGCACGCCGTCGCCTTCGGGATGAAAGTAGAACGACGTCTGAAAATCCACCGTCATCGGATTAGTGCGCGGCACAGTCGGAAACGTGCCGGTGACCGCGACCTGGCGACGGTAGGGCAGCACCGGGATCTCGAGGCCCGCCATCCGCCCGATCGATGATGCCCACGCGCCGGCGCAGTTGAACAGGAGGCGCGTCGCGATGTCGCCGGCCGACGTTCGCACGCCCTGGACCCGCCCGCCGGCGAGGTCTATGCCGGTAACCTCCACCCCTTCCTTGAGCCGGGCGCCGTGGCGGCGAGCGGACGACACGTAACCCGCGGTCACATCGGCCGGGCTCGCGATGCCGTCGCTGGGACAGAACGTGCAACCGAGCACGTCTTCGACGTTTAGCGCCGGCACCATGCGCGCCGCCTCGTCAGGGTCGACCCATCGCGCCTCGGTCAAGCCGACGCGCTGCCACATCTCCACGTTGTGGCGGAAGTCCTCGATGTGCTGCGGCAGGGTCAGCACGAAGAGGTAGCCGATCTGACGGAAGTCGGCCGGATGTCCGGTCTCGAACTCGAAGTTTTCGAACATCCGCACCGACATGCGCTGCAGCCGTACGTTGGCTTCCATCGAGAACTGCTGCCGCACACCGCCGGCGCATTTGCCGGTCGACTGAGACCCGAGGGTCGCGCGCTCGAGGAGGACGACGTCGACGTTCCGCTTCGCAAGCTGGTAGGCGAGGGCGCAACCCATGACGCCGCCGCCCACGATGACTACATCAGCGCTTTCCACGCATCTCGTACGCGCCGGCTTCGCGCGCGCTCTTCACCATGCCCCACACCTCGAAGATCAGCTTTAGCGCGGCGAGGGTGGTGATGTCCCCGTGGTCAAAGGGCGGAGAGACCTCAACCACGTCGAAGCCGACCAGGCGCGACCGCTCCGTCGCGCCGCGCAGCAGCTCCAGCGCCTGGCGGCTCGACAGGCCGCCCGCGGATGGAATCTCAGTGCCCGGCGCGTAGGCGGGATCGAGAGCGTCGATGTCAAACGAGACGTGTACCTTGTGGCGGGCCAGCCGTTCCGCGATCTTGCCCGCCGCAGCCGGCAGGTCGCGTGCGATCTCGACGGCCGACACCAGCAGCACGCCGTTCTTGGCGATGAAGTCGAGTTCTTCGGGGTCGTAGTCGCGGCCGCCGGCGATCACGATCCGAGATGGCTCGATGCCGGAGGCTTCGAGCGCGCGGCGCAACGCGCATCCGCAGGTCCAGCGACCGCCACGCGAGAAGTCACACAGGTCGGGATGCGCGTCGACCCAGAGCACGAACAGGCCAGGGTGCCGGCGCATCTGCGCGCTCAACGTCGAGATTGCCGTGCAGTGGTCTCCGCCGAGCACCGTCAGGAACGACTCGGCCGGTACGGCGGCGAGCCGCTGCATAGGTGTCATCCAACCGGACTCGATGTCGGGACCCGGGTCCAGGTCGCCGATGTCCTGAACGTGGAGGCCCGTCAGCAGATGACCCTCCTCCGTGACCGGAGGCATCACCGCTGACAGCTCGCGAATCCGTTGCGGCGCCAAAGCGGCGCCCTTCCGGTAGACAGCCGAGCCGTCGTAAGCGATGCCCGCGACGACGACATCAGGAGGTGTCCCTCCCACCAGCCCCGCCCATGGGCGAAGTCCGTCCAGATTCACACCACTCGCCTCTCGGGCACCTTGAGGATGCTAAGCGACCCGATCACAAACCAAAGGACGAAAACCGCAAAGATCACCGGAAATCCGCCCGGCAGGCCAAGAATTTTCGGGCCTGCGTTGAAGGCGTCGAGTAATGGCCCGCCGACGAACACGGCGATGATGCCCGCGCCGGCCGTCGCGATGTTCGAGAACCCCATGTAGAGGCCGCCCTGGTCGGCCGGGATGATGTCCTGGATGAAGGCCCAGTCCACGGAGAAGAACATCCCCAGGCCGATGCCGATCACGAGGCCGGTGAGCGTGGCTTGCGCGGCGAGGTCCGGCACACGGAGGGCTCTGGCAAGCGGGCCAACGACCGAGTCCGGCACCCATTGGTAGTGGCTGAAGACGAGCACGAGGGTGCCGACTGCTCCAACCAGCCCGGCCACGAATATCAGCGGACGGCGGCCCACGCGGTCGGACAGGCGGGAGGCCGGCCAGGTCACCAGCGCGGCGACGGCGATCGAGATGCCGAGCAGCGTCGACGTCGCGGCGGCGGTCGCTTTCGGCTCGTGTGGGAAGAACACGTTGTCGAAGTAGAAGAACGCAAAGTTCTGCAGGCCGCCGAAGCCCATGAAGATCAGCAGCCTTGAAGCCATCAGCCACAGGAATGCGCGGTGCTGCAGCGGGACGCCGAAAGTCGTGCTCAGGAGCTGTCTGAGGCTGCGGTATTGCGACTCGGTCGGGTGGACGCGATCCGGTACCGCGAGCACGGTCGCGAGCATCGTCGTCAAAAGGACCACTCCGATAGAGGCGATGGCGGCGGTGCGGCCGAAGTGCGACAGCAGGAGACCGGCGCCGATCGTGCCGCTCGCGATGCCAACCAGGTTGGCGACTCCGTAGTAACCAGACGCCTCGCCACGCTGCGCGCCGGGCACGACGTCAGGCAGCAGTCCCTGGTATGGAGCCTGTGCCGTGTTGGATGCGAACTGAAGCAGGAAGTAAAAGAGCACGAGCCACCAGTAGCTGCCGGCCAGCGCGATTCCCGTGAGAAAGAGCAGGTCGCCGATCGTCCCCGCGGCGATAAACGGGCGCCGGCGGCCCCATGGCGTGACCGTGCGGTCGGAGATCCCTCCAACGATTGGCTGCCAGATGATGGCCATCGCGGTGCCGATCCCCTTGAGCAGGCTCGCCGCGACTCCCTCGTGCTCGCGGCCGACGAACTGGATGATCATGTCCGGCAGGATCAGAGCGGTCAGGCTGTTCCAGAGGTAACCGATCGCCACCCAGTAGAGCGACAGGACGATGAAGTCGAGGTGGTTGAGTCGACGCTGCGGCGCGGCGACCGCCGCGATGGTCAATCGGGCTGGTACGGCGGCAGCGACTTCTTGACCGGTCGGTCCTCGCGATAGCCCAGGGCGTACTCGCCCTGGAGGATCGTGTGCACCTCGCGCGTGCCTTCGTAGATGATCGGGGCGCGCGCATTCCGCAGAAAACGCTCGACAGGATACTCGGCCGAGTATCCGTACGCGCCATGCACCTCGACCGCGTCGTGTGCGGCGTTGAATGCGGCGTCGGTCGCATATTGCTTGGCCATCGAAACCTGCCGCGTGTGCCGCGCGCCGGTGTTCTTCATCCAGGCCACCTTGAAGTAAAGGAGCCGGCAGATCTCGTAGTCGCGCGACATGCGCGCGATCATCTGCTGGACGAGCTGGTAGCGCCCGATCTCCTGGCCGAAGGTCTTCCGCTCACGCGCGTATTTGACCGACGCATCCAGGCAGGCACGGACAGTGCCGGTTGCGCCCGCCGCGACGGTGTAGCGCCCGTTGTCGAGGCAGCTCATCGCGATCTTGAAACCGTCGCCTTCGTCGCCGATTCGATTCGCCTCGGGCACCTCGACATCGCTCATGAAGATCGACCCCACATCGCCGGCGCGGATTCCCAGACGATCCTCGATCGGCTCGGTGCGCAAGGCCTTGCCGCAGGCCTCGCGGTCGAGCATGAACGCCGAGACGCCACGATAGCCGGTTTTCGGATCCGTCTTCGCGAACACGAGCAGGAAGTCCGCGGTGTCAGCGTCGGAGACCCAGACCTTCTGCCCGTTGAGCACGTAGCCATCGCCACGACGCTTGGCGGTCGATTGCATCGAGGCCACGTCTGAGCCCGCGTTGGGCTCGGTCAGCCCGTAGCAGGCGAGCTTCTTGCCCGATGCCATCGGGACGAGCCATTGCTGCTTCTGATCTTCTGTGGCCCAGGTGTAGAGCCCCATGCCGACGAGACCGACGTGCACGGAGAGCACCGTCCGGTAGACGGTGTCGATGTACTCCAGCTCCTCGCATACCAGGCCCAACGAGAGGTAGTCGAGGCCGTAGCCGCCGTAACGCTGCGGGAAGCACACGCCCGGCAGACCGAGCGACGCCAGCTTGGCGAAGATCTCGGGGTCGTGATGCCCGGCGCGGTCATTGGCTGCGATGTTGGGCGCGAACTCGCGGGCGCAGAAAACCCGGACCGTGTCGACAAGCTGCTCCTGATCGGAGGTCAGCCCCAGCTCGAGCACCTGTCTAAGTTACTTCGTCGGGCTCGGAGTCGGGCAGCGCACCGGCGTAGGCGTCGTCTTGGGCGAGGTAGTGGGCTTCGGTGAAGCCGTGGCCTTTACGGACGGAGATGGACACGTCACTGGACTGGGAGTCGGAACCGGCTTGAGGTCTTCGGGCCCGACGCGCCCGATGAACGGCAGATGTTTGCCGAAGCCCAGGATGAACGGAACGATCCGTGACCCATGCAGCTGCGGCTGCAAGAAGTCGGTGTAGATCTGCTGCAGCTGGTGAATTCCGCCGACCGAGTCGAGGTGGGCTGCGTTGTTTTTGGCCGCCGCCGCCTTGAGCGCCGCCAGGTCAGACTTGGACACCAGGGCAGCGGTGATCGGATTCGAAAGGATCTGGTTCTCGAGCTGGTTCACCTGCGTCAACGTGAGGTTGGCGCTCTTCAACGTAGGCTGAAACGCGTTGTCGAGGGTGACGAGCGCAGAGACGGCGAGGTAGATGACGACCACCGTGACCGCGCCGTGGACGAATACCCCAAGGAGACCATCCACGCCTCGGATCGCCTCCATGCGATGGAACATGCCGCCGATGGCGCCGCCGATCGCGCCCAGAACCACCGCGATGATGAGCGCGAGGAAGACGCTGAGAACCGGCGTGAGGTGCAGCAGCTTCTGCATCTCGGTCGTGTACTGGTCGTGGAATCGGAACACGGCGAGGAGCGTGCCGAAGAAAAAGATCTCCGCCATCAGCGGCTGAATGACGCCGCGCTGAAAACCGGTGATCAACGCGACCACCACTACCAGGACGATGACGATGTCGATGATCACGGGTCGGGCAGCATTCTAGAGGACGGGTACGTCGCCTCCCCCAGCTAAGCCGCACGGGTCAAACCGGCCGTATTCAGTTAGACTCGCATCGACTTTTGGCCCGAACGATCGCCGTAGCGATGCAGAAGGGCGGGGTTGGCAAGACGACCACCGCCGTCAACCTGGGCGCCGCTCTCGCCGAGTTGGGCCAACGCGTCCTACTCATCGATCTCGACGCCCAGGGTCACCTGACCCTGTACATGAAGCCGTCGGGCGAGCTGGAGAAGACCATCTACCACCTTCTGGTGGACCCGGAGACCACCGTTACGGACGTTGTCCAGGAAGCAGCCCAGATGGGCGTCCACTACATTCCGGCGGACATCGAGCTGGCCGGCGCCGAAAACCAGCTGATCAACGAGATCGGCCGGGAAAGCATCCTGCGCGACAAGCTCGACCCCGTGCAGCGCCGCTACGACTTCATCATCATCGACTGCCCGCCGTCGCTCGACCTCATCGTCATCAACGCGCTTGTCGCCGCGGACGAGGTACTCGTCCCGTTGCAGGCCGAGTTCCTTGCGCTGAAAGGAATGCAAGAGCTGCTCGTCACCATGGAACGTGTGAAGCGCAGGCTAAACCCGCGGCTCGAGCTGATTGGAATCCTGCCGACACTGTACAAGCACCGAGCCCTGCACTCGCAGGAAGTGCTCGCAGCGGTGAGAGAAAAATATGGCGACAAGGTGTATGACTTCTGGGTGACCGACTCGATCCGCTTTGCCGAGACACCGCTGGCGGGTCAATCGATCCTTACGTACGCCCGCGAGTCCGACGGTGCGAAGGCGTATCGCGCGCTGGCGGTCAAAGTCATGGAAGATCATCGGGTACCGGATTAAGGGGTTCACCAATGCCGAATTTCAAGCGCGCATCTCTCGTCGGTTCCGAAGATCTGTTCCGACCGACGCGGCCTCAAGTGGTCACCGACACCGACGATGTGATCAAAGAAACGGTCGACCGCCCGGGGAGCCGGCCCCAAGAGGTCGTCATCAAGACTTTGAACTTCACGCCTGAGGAGATCGAGCTGCTGCTCGAAGCCGTGCAGATCGCCAAGTATCCCGACCGAGCGCGCGCGAAACCGGCGCTGGACAGGTTCGACACGCTAGACGGGCTGCGGCAGAAGATCCAGGCAGTCGTCGACCAGTAAGGGTAGCTAAGCCACTCCTCCCCATTCATGGGAGGCGGCCCGAAGGGCCGGAGGGGCTAGTAGCGCTTTTTCGACCGGCGCCTGATGTACCCGTAGATCCAGAAAAGACATACAAGCAGGAGTACGACCGCAAATCCGACCACCGCCGTGCGCTCCATTGCGGTAAATAGTGACTGTTGGCAAAGCTTTCCATCGTCAAGGTCAAGCTCGACCGTGAGGTCAACTGCTACGTCGTCTCGGACGCCAGGTCCAAAGAGGCCGTGGTCATCGATCCCGGCATGCCCGCGGAGAAGATCGCCGAGCAAGCCAGTGGCCTGACGATCAAGTACATCCTCGCCACACATGGGCATCCCGGCCATGTCGGTGGCAAAGACGACCTGAAGTCAATCGCCGGCGGGGAGACCGGGATCCACTCCGCCGACGCGAAGCAGTTCCTCCGCTCGGCGGACCGCTACCTCATCGACGGCGACGAGCTCGACTTCGGCGAGTTCAAGGTCGAGGTCCTGCACACCCCAGGGCACACGCCTGGCAGCGTCTGCTTCGTGATCGCGAACCACGCGTTCGTCGGCGACACGATCCTGGCCGGCGGCATCGGCCGTCAGATGCCGGAGACGGACCTCCGGCGCCAGATGATTAGCATCCAAACCAAGCTGCTGCGGCTGGCGCCGGCCACCGCCCTCTATCCTGGCCACGGCCCCGCGACAAGCCTCGAGCGCGAGTGGGCTCAAAACCCGATCTTCGGAGGCGCGCGGGCGAGAGCCTAGGCGGGGGCGATCAGGCTCATCAGGATCTTGGTCACCCCTGAAGAACCGTTCGACGCAAGCGTGCCCAGGACGTGCGGGTTGCTCTTGCGCGAAAAGGTCGCGGCGAAGGTGTTGCTCCCGGAGCCTGTGACCGAGATCGTCCAATCGCCCTGGTTCAGCTTGACCGAGTAGAACGTCTTCACCTTCGCGACGCTGTCGAGCGTCTCCCACTCCATCCCCCACGAAACCTGGCCGCTGGAGACGAACGAGGCGCTCGCCGTGAGCCGCGCTTTTGTGTAGATCGGGACGTCGGATGGAAAGCCTGGTGGCATGGAGACCTCGGCGTCCAGCTGACCTGACGGCCTTGCGAGAGGCGAAGGCTCCGGGCTGAGCGTCGTGGACGGCGACGAGCCCGCGCTCCCACCCCCACTCGTGCAACCGGCGAGGAGCACCAGACCCGCGAGCGCGATAACCCGAAAACTCATCCGACAACCATCGCGGGTCGAACCATGCGCCCCCTAGCCGGCGCCCCGTTCGCGACCGACTCTCCTCGCAGGTAGACGTCTTTGATCGCGAAATCGAAGTCCATGCCCTCGAGCACGCCGTGGCGCTGCCGCGAACGCATCTGCTCCGCGTGCACGCGCGTTTTCGCCTTGGGATCGACGATCACGAGGTCGGCGTCGAAGCCGGGAGCGATGGCGCCTTTGTGCCCTTCCAGGCCCACAAGACGAGCCGGTGCCTCGCTGACCCAGCGGGGCGCGAGCCAGACGTCACCGAGGTCCTTGGCGATCTGCAGGCAGCTGAGGTAGAGGGTCTGCACACCCGGACTGCCGGCAGGCACATCTTCGAAGGGCAGCGACTTCTCCTCATCCGTATGGGGCGCGTGATCGGTGCCGACAATCGTGATCGCGCCGCGCTCGAGGCCATCGACCAACGCCTCGCGGTCAGCGGCGGTTCGTATCGGCGGAAGCATCTTCATCGCCGATCCGACGCGATCGAAGTCGTCTGATGTCAGGAGCAGGAACTGAGGGCACGTTTCTAGGGTCAAGGTGGTTCCTATCCGCATCGCGTCCTCGGCCGCCTGGAGGCCCAACGAGCTGGACAGGTGCGCGATGTGCAGATGGGCGCCGGATTCTCGCGCCACCGCCGCGGCGGCCGAGACGGCGACAGCTTCAGCCTCGGGCGGACGCGAGGCGAGCAGGTCCTCGTAGCTCGAGATGGGCCGCCGGAACGCAGCCAGTACCGTGGGGTCCTCGGCGTGGATCGCCAGGGGAAGGCCAAGGTGGGCCACCGCCGGCGCCAGCTGGGCGAGCGTGCCATAGTCCGCGGGCGGCTCCAGGTCCGGGTCGTCGGTGCCCGGCGAGTAAAGGACCTGTTTGCGGCTCACGCTGAACGAGTAAGCCAGGTAAGCCTTGAAACCGATCGCGCCCGCGGCAGCCATCGCCTCGAGCTGATCCGTTTTGGTGCTCGACCGGATGAGGCCCCACAGGCCGAAGTCGACGCGCGCCTTGCTGCGCGCCATCGCGGCCTTCGACTCCAGCATGCCGGCGGTGTCGACCGCCGGGACCGTGTTCGGCATGTCGAGCACGACGGTGATCCCTCCGGCGGCAGCAGCGGCGGTAAGACTTGCAAAATCCTCTTTGTCGGGGAACCCCGGGTCGCGACTATGGACGTGGACATCCACGCCGCCAGGCAGCACGTACATCCCCGACACGTCGATCACCCTGCCTTGGACTGGAAGGCGCTGCTCCACGCGGGTGATCACCCCGTCGGTGACGTGGACGTCGGCCTGCTTGGGACCATCCGCCGTGTGGACCGTCCCGCCCCGGAACAGAAGCTCAGTCAAGCTGCAGGTCTTGCACGCGAAACAGCGGCGTGTAAGGAATCTTCGCGTCGCGGATGTTGTCCTCGCCACCTTCTCCGCGATCCAGCACGACGACTAGATGGATCACCTCGAGGCCTGCATCGCGAAGCACCTGCGCGGAGCGAAGCGAGTCGCCTCCCGTGGTGACGACGTCCTCGATCACGGTGACCCGATCGCCGCTCTCGAACCGTCCCTCGAGCTGCTTGGCCGTGCCGTAGCCCTTGGGTTCCTTGCGCACGAGCACGAGGGGGAGTCCGGTTTCCATCGAGACCGCGCCTCCGAGTAGGACCGCCCCAAGCTCAGGCGCGGCAAGGCGCTGCGTCTCTTTGGGAACCAGCTCGGCAAGGTGGCGGCCGAGCTCTTTCAGGAGCGCCGGATCGGTCTCGAACAGGAACTTGTCGAAATAGCGGTTGGAACGCCGGCCCGACCGCAGCACGAAGTCGCCCTTCAGATAAGAGGCCTTGACCAGCTCCCGCGCCAGAGCCTCCCGCCCCTTGGTGAGGGGCTCCCGCGAATTCACGGCGCAGCCTCGGAATTCGTGGGGATTGCCACCACCGCCTCAATCTAGTGGATAGAAGCAGGCCGCCCACTGGTCGCTGCCGAACGCTTCGAGAGGCGGTGTCTCCTCCGCGCAGTGTTCGCGCGCCCTGGGGCAGCGGGTGCGAAAGCGGCACCCCGACGGCGGGTTGACCGGCGAGGCCACGTCGCCCTGCAGGATGAATCGCTCGCGACGAAGCTCGATCGCCGGGTCGGGGATCGGGATCGCCGACATCAACGAGCCGGTGTACGGATGACGTGGACGCCGGTACAGCTGGGACGCCGGCGCAACCTCCATGACCTTGCCCAGATACATCACCGCGATGCGGTTCGAGATGTGCTTGACCACCGACAGGTCGTGCGCGATGAACAGATACGTGAGCTTGAACTTCGACTGCAGGTTTTCAAGCAGGTTGATGATCTGCGCCTGGATCGAAACGTCCAGGGCGGAGATCGGCTCGTCGCACACGATGAAAGTCGGCTCAACGGCGAGGGCCCGAGCGATGCCTATCCTCTGTCGCTGACCGCCCGAGAACTCATGCGGGTACCGGTCCGCGTAGCGAGGGTTCATCCCCACGACGCGCAGCAGCTCGCGGATGCGGTCCTGCCTTTCCTTTCCTTTGGCAAGCCGGTGCACGTCGATCGGCTCGCCGATGATGTCGCCCACCGTCTGCCGCGGGTCGAGGGACGCGTAGGGGTCCTGGAAGATCATCGCCATCTCGCGGCGAAGCGCCCTGAGGTGTCCTCCGCGGATGTGTGTGATGTCCTCGCCCTTGAACCGCACCGTACCGCCGGTGGGCTCGAGCAGGCGGGTTACCGCCCGGCCCAGCGTCGACTTGCCGCAGCCGGACTCGCCGACCAGGCCCAAGGTCTCGCCGGCCTTGATCTCGAGGTCGACGCCGTCGACGGCGTGGACATGACCGATGGTTCTCTGCATGACCCCAGAGGCGACCGGGAACCACACACGCAGGTCGCTGATCGAGACCAGCGGCTCGTTGGTGGTCCACGCGCGCGACAGCGCCTTGACCGACGTCTCATGCACCTGTCAGCTCACCCCCCGCCTGGGTGACCCAGCACGCCGCGAGCTGTGACTCGCCGACTCGCAGCAAGGCTGGGACATCGCGCGTACATCGGTCGACGCGGAACACGCACCTGGGGTGAAAGGCGCAGCCGGTCGGGAGATCGGCCAGGTTGGGCGGCACGCCCTCGATCGGCTTCAGCGGCTCGTGCTTCTCCGCGTCCAGCCGCGGGATCGAACGCAGCAGCGACCACGTATACGGGTGCGTCGGATGGGCGAACACGTCCTTCGTAGGCCCGGACTCGACGACCTTGCCCGCGTACATCACGATGATCCGCTCGCACATACCCGCGACGACGCCGAGGTTGTGGGTGATCAGGATCGTGGCTGTCCCGAACTCGCGGTTCACGTGGCGGAGGAGGTCCAGGATCTGAGCCTGGATCGTCACGTCGAGCGCGGTGGTCGGCTCGTCGGCGATCAGGACCTGCGGCGTAGTGGTGAGCCCCATCGCGATCATCGCGCGCTGCCGCATGCCGCCCGAGAACTGGTGCGGGTAGTCGTTGGCGCGCGACTCCGCCGAAGGGATACCGACCCTGCTCAGCATGTTTACTGCCGATGCCAGCGCCTTCTTGGCGCCCCACCCGTGATGCAACCGGGTCGGCTCGCCGACCTGCCAGCCGACCTGAAACACGGGGTTGAGCGAGGTCATCGGGTCCTGGAAGATCATCGCGATCTCCCGTCCCCGAATCTCCCGCATCTCGTATTCGCTGAGCTTGGTGAGGTCCTGGCCCTTGAACATCACTTTGCCGCTCACGATCTTGCCGGGCCGCTGCAAACGCATGACGCTGAGAGCAGTCACGGACTTGCCGCAACCGGACTCCCCGACGATGCCTAGCGTCTCGCCAGGCGTCAGGTCGAAGGAAACTCCGTCGACCGCTTTCACCGTGCCTTCTTTGGTCGAGAAGACCGTGTGCAGGTCCCGGACCTCGAGGAGCGGCTGCGTCACCGCGCTAGGACTTCAGTCTCGGGTCGAAGGCGTCGCGGACGGCGTTGCCGAAGATGTTCGAGGCGAGCACGGTTATGAAGATCGTGATGCCTGGAAACGCAACCAGGAATCCAGACCGGAAAAAGTAGCTCTGCGCGTTCGTCAGCATGTTGCCCCAGCTCGGTGTCGGTGGCTGGATGCCGAGGCCCAGGAAGTCCAGCGCGGCCTCGATCAGGATGATCTGGCCGACGCCCAGGCTGGCCGCGACGATCAGCACTGGCAGCACGTTGGGAAGGAGGTGTCGAACCATCAAACGCGCATCACCGGCGCCGATCGACCTCGTCGCCAGGATGAAGTCGCGCTGCTTGACCGACAGCACCTCGCCTCGCACCAGTCGCGCGACGCTGCCCCAACCTACCGAGGCGACGATCGCCGCCAGCGTGATGGCATTGGGGCGGAACAGGATCGACATGAGGATGAAGAGGAAGATGGCGGGGATCGCAAGCACCATGTCGACAAAGCGCATCAAGACGTCATCGATCCAGCCGCCGTAGTAACCGGCCACCATGCCCACCGTCGTGCCCACGCTCAACGACATCGCCACCGTAAGGAAGGCGACCCCGAGGGAGACGCGCGCGCCCCAGATCAGCCTGGTCAACGTGTCGCGTCCCAGCTCGTCCGTACCCAGCAGGTGGCGGAGACCAGGTCGGAAGAAGGTGTCATCGAGGTTGATGGTTTGCGGCTGGACGTGTGTCACCACGAGCGAAAACAGCGGCGCCAGGAGCGCGATCAGGGCGAAGACAACGATCAGCAGGCCCGCGGCCATCCCGACGCGGTTCGCGCGCAGGCGTTCCCACGATTCGTTCCAGTAGCTTTGCGCCGGACGCGCCGCACCGGTCTCGACTCCGGCGGCCGGAACGTCGAGCTCGGCAACGCGGCTCGGGCCGATCATGAGTAGCGGATCCTGGGGTCAAGCACGCCGTAGAGCAGGTCGGCCAGCAGGTTGCCCGCGATCACGAGCAGGGTGGCGAAGAAGGTGACGCCCATCACCGTCGAGTAGTCGTATTGCAGCGCCCGCTCGAACGCCAGCTTGCCGATCCCCGGCCACCCGAACACCACCTCCACGACCAGGCCGCCGCTGACAAGACCGGGCAGCTCGAGACCGATCAGGGTGATGAGAGGGATGAGCGCGTTGCGGAGGCCGTGCAGGTAGACAACCCGCCGCTCACTCATTCCCTTGGCTCGCGCGGTGCGGATGTAGTCCTGCGACAGCACCTCCAACATGCTCGAACGAATGAACCGCGACCACACCGACAAATAGAAGAAAGACAGCACCGTTGCCGGCAGGATCAGGTGAAGGATCCGGTCGAGAATGTCACCACCTGCATACGCGCTGAACGCCCCGCTGGACGGCAGCCACGGAAGACCATGCTGCTGCAACGTGACTGAGAAAATCAGGATGAGCATCAGTCCCATCCAGAACTGAGGTACCGCGAATCCCGCCACGGACACGACCGTCAACACGTGGTCGGTCTTGCTGCCCCGACGAAGGGCGCCGATGACGCCCAGCGGGACCGAGATGAGGACACCGATCACGATCGCGGTGCCGGTGAGCTCGAGGGTGTTCGGGAGCCGGTCGAGAATGTGACTCATCACCGGGCTGCCGTCGATCATCGACCGGCCGAAGTCGCCGTGGAGCACCGCCCAGATCCACGACATGTACCACTCGTAGAAGGGCCTATCGAGGCCGAGGTTCGCGCGTAGCCTCGCTATGTCCTCAGGACGCAGGGCCGGGTTCAGATCGATCCCGGGGACGTAGCTGCCGCGGGTCGAGTTCATGAGCAGGAGCGTGATCACGGTCACGCCCAGCACGACGATGACGGAGGCGAGGAACCGCCGGGCGATGTACTTGGCGAGCATCAGCTCTTACCTGTAAAGCCCGGCGGCTCTTCTACTACCTCCATTTCATTT
This sequence comes from Chloroflexota bacterium, assembly GCA_005882115.1. GTDB lineage: Bacteria > Chloroflexota > Dormibacteria > Dormibacterales > Dormibacteraceae > 40CM-4-65-16. Next base: position 20,180 of record VBEG01000042.1, on the reverse strand, counting down.
ACTTGCCGTCCGTGACGAAGATCTTGTTGGTCCAGGCCCGCAACTGGAACTGGTTGAACGGACCGAAGTCCGTGCCCTGGACGCGCTTGTTGACGCCCCAGATGCCGGTGTTGAAAAGGATGACCGGCGACGGCACCTCGTCGGACATGATGTCCTGGAACTGCCCGTAAAGCTCCTTGCGCTTACTCCTGTCCAGCGTACCGAGCGCCTGGTCGAGGATCTGGTCCACCTGGTCGTTCTTGAAAAAGGCACCGTTGAAGCCGCCAGGCGCGGTGTTGCGCGAGTGGTAGAGCGGCGCCTCATCCGGGTCGACGCTCCAGTTGAAGCCGACCAGGAACACGTCGAACGTCCTGGTGTCGACGATCTGGGTGACCAGCTGCGGGAACTGGATGAGGGACGGCGTGGCGTCGACGCCGATGTCATGCCATGACTGCTGCATGACCTGGAGCATCGACTCACGCTGCTTGTTGCCTGCGTTGGTGATCATCGTGAACTTGAGCTTCACGCCGTTCTTGGCCCGGATTCCGTCCGGGCCCTTGGCCCAGCCGGCGCCGTCGAGCAATGACTCGGCCATGGCCTTGTCGAACGTGTAGAGAACCTTCGGCTTCTCTTTGTACGTCCAAGACGTTGGCGGCTCTACCGAGTTGGCGACCTGGCCGTGGCCGAAGAAGACAGCGGTGACGATCTGCTGGCGGTTCAGTGCGAAGAGCAGGGCCTGGCGAACCGCCTTGTCGGCAAACAGCTTGCCTGCCGGCTTGGCGGGGTCGAGGTTGTAGGCGTAGAAGGTGAAGGTAGGCGTAGGGAACTCAGTGAGCACGACCGAATCGGTCGTCTTGAGGGCGTCGTACTGTCCTGGGTCGACCGGACCGATGTCGATCTCCCCGGTCTTCAACTGGTTCGTCACGGCCACCGAGTCAGGCAGGACCTTGTAGATGTACTGGTCAAGGTAGGGCGCGCCGGCCCAGTAGTTGTCGTTGCGCTCCAGCGTGACCTGCTGACCCTTGTCCCACTTGACGAACTTGAAGGGGCCGTTGGTGACCGTAGGCGCGCTGTTGAAGTCCGCCGAGTTGAGCGCCGCGCCGTCCAGGCTGCCGAGTACGTGCTTGGGCAGGATCCCGTACTCGGCATGCGCGCCGAGGAACGGCGCGAACACCTGCGTCGTCTTGATGACGACGGTCAGCGGATCGGGTGTGTCGACGCTCGCGATGTACTTCTCGAGGTCGCCACGGCGAGGGGAGGCAAAGGCCTTGTACTGGGGGTCGAAGGCGATCTGGTAGGTGAACTTGACGTCTTCCGACGTCAGTGGATGGCCGTCCGAGAACTTGAGGTTCGAGCGGAGCTTGAAGGTGTACGTCAGGCCGTCGCTCGACGTGTCTGGCAGCTTCGAGGCCAGAGCGGGGATCAGGTCACCGTTTTTCTTCTGGTTCAGCAGACCATCGAACATCAGGCCGATGACCTGGTTGGACGCCGTGTCGCTGCTGAGCATCGAGTTGAGGGTCCGGATGTCGCTGAAGTTGCCCTCCACGACATGACCACCCTTCTTGGGGGTCTGGCTCGTGGTGCCTCCGCCGGCACACGCCGCCAGGAGCTCTGCGCCGCCGGCCATAAAGGCCAGGTAAGCTGCCGCGCCACCGGTGCGTTTCAGGAAGTCGCGGCGGGACCACTCCTCCAGGAACCGCTCGAATTGAGCAAAACCGCCGTCTTGTGGATCCTCATCTCGGCTCATCTACTACCTCCCCTGAGCGCCCGCCTTGAGCGACGGGCCGCTGCAAAGCGTCAAGCCATGATTATGAGTAGTAGCGGTAAATGGTCAAAAACAAATCGTGATGGCCTGCAACGTGGCGATCGGCGTCGCCCGTGTCGTGCTGCACCTGCCGGACTCCGGATCGCTCAAGTCCAAGCGGCAGGTGGTCAGCGGGCTGCTCCGCCGACTCCGCCAGGAGCTGAAGGTGACCGCCGCCGAGGTCGGCGAGCTCGACCGGTGGCAGCTCGCCGAGCTGGCCATCGCCACGGTCAGCGGGGACGGCCGCCAGGCCGACAGGGTCCTCGCCGCGGCGCTGTCCTTCATCGAAGCAAACAGTGACGGGGCGCGGATCACCGACGTCACGACCGAGCTGATCCAACTATGAACGCCGTACGCGAGGAGGCCTCCGGCCCACTGATCGCCGAATTCGAGGGCACCCTGCCCTTCAGCCTCGACCCGTTTCAGCGCGAGGCCATCGAGAAGCTAGATCGCGGCCGGGGCGGCGTGCTGGTCAGCGCCCCGACTTCGAGCGGCAAGACGATCGTCGCCGAGTACGCGATCTTTCGCGCCCTGCGCGAAGGGGCGAAGGTCCTGTACACGACACCTCTCAAGGCCCTGAGCAATCAGAAGTACCACGACTTCGTCCGCGCCTACGGCGAATCGCTGGTCGGCCTGGTGACGGGCGAGAACACGATCCACGACGACGCGCCCGTCGTCGTGATGACTACCGAGATCTTGCGCAACCTGATCTACGAGGATCCCGGACGTCTCGACCTCGTCCGTTACGTCGTGCTCGACGAAGTCCATTACATCGACGACTTCCCTCGTGGCTCAGTGTGGGAGGAGATCGTCATCCAGGCGCCGCTGACGATCAAGCTCGTCGGCCTGTCGGCCACGATCGGCAACTACCGCGAGATCGCCGATTGGATGGCCGAGAACCGCGGCGGGATGGAGACCGTGTTCCACAACGTCCGCCCGGTCGAGCTGAAGATGTGGCTCGCGATCAACAACCGGTTCTATCCGCTCTTCAAGTCAGACGGTGGCATCGATCAGCGGACCTGGAGCAAGGCGGCACAGGAAGAGGAGGCCTCGTACAGGATCGGCGGCTACCGCGGGCTGCCGTCGAATGACCTGCTGCACGTGATCGAGCAGCTGCGCGGCCTCGAGATGCTGCCGGCGATCTACTTCATCTTCTCCAGGCGCGGCTGCAGGGAAGCGCTGCAGCGATGCGCCTACCACGAGCTCGACCTGACGACGGCCGCCGAGAAAGAGGCGATCGATCGCGTCGCCGCCGAACGGCTGCAGGGTCTGAAGGACCAGGACGAAGAGGCCTTGTTCCGCCGCATGGTCGACGCCAGGCTGCTGCGCCGCGGGTTGGCCGAGCACCACGCCGGCCTCCTGCCCTACCACAAGGAGATGGTCGAGGAGCTTTTCCAGCGCGGCTTGATCAAGGTCGTGTTCGCGACCGAGACGTTGTCGCTGGGCATCAACATGCCGGCACGCGGTGTGGTGGTCTCGTCGTTCACGAAATTCGACGGCGTCAACTTCTCCACGCTGACCACTGGAGAGCTGACGCAGCTAATGGGTCGCGCGGGACGGCGCGGAATCGACGTCATCGGGCACGGCGCGATCCTCAAAGAAGCCGACGTCGAGGTTGGGACGATCTACGAGGTGGCGATGGGCCCGACGCTTGTGGTCGAATCCAAGTTTCTGCCGAGCTACAACATGGCCCTCAACCTGCTGCGCGTGTACACGCCGGCGGAGGCCGAGGCACTCATGCAGCGGTCGTTCGGACAGTTCCAGAAGCGCCTCGCGGCCTCCGACGCCGGCGAGCGGCTGGCCAATGTCCGGGAACAGCTCGCGGACGCCCGGCGCATGTGGGACGACCCCGAGATCTCTCTCGAGGACGTGGCGCAGTACTTCAAGATCGAGGAACGGAGACGAGCCATCCGGATCGAGCTGAAGCGGCTCCGGCGCGAGGCAGGCGCGCAGCGCCGAGGGCGCGGCGGGCGCCGCACGCGGGCCATGAGCGGCCCCCAGCGCATCGCGCAGCGGCTGGAGGTCGAGGCCAAGGGCCTGCTCGACCGGCAGCGCAAGCTCAAAGTGGTTCGCTCGCCGCGGTTCGGCGAGCTGCTGCAGCGTTACGGCGAGATCCGCACCCTGCAGCAGGAGCTGGACCGCGGGCAGCGCGAGGCCACGGGCCAGATGGACGAGTACCCGCGCAAGCTTCGCCGGCTCTCCGCCATCCTGTCCGAAACCGGCTTTCTGAAGAGCAACAAGCCGACCGACAAGGGGCTGTTCGCCGCGCGCGTATACGGCGAGAACACGATCCTGGTGGCCGAAGCGGTATGGCTGGGCTGGCTCGAAGGGCTGACCCCCGAAGAGCTGTGCGCGGTGATCGTCATGTTGGCCGCCGAGGACCGCGAACGAAGGGGAGACCGTCAGTCACGCGGGCAGCGCCGGTACCCCACTCCCGCGATCGCGCAGACCGCCCGGCTGGTCCGCTCCCTCTATTTCCGTTTCGCCGACATGGAGAGCGACCTCGATGAACCGAACCTGCGAGCTCCATCGCACGACTACATCGACTTTGCCTACCGCTGGTCGGCGGGCGAGCCGCTGGATCGCATCCCACTTCCGGCGAACGTCGACATCGGCGACGCGATCAAGGCGATGAAGGCGCTGTACTCGCTGCTGCGCCAGCTCGAGTTCGCGCTGCGGCAGGCGAAATCCCCGTTGCTCGAAACCGTGTCGAAGGCGGTGGCCCTGATGGAACGCGACGTCATCAAACGCACATATTGAAGTTGAACTCCTCCCCATTCATGGGGAGGTGTCGGCGAAGCCGACGGAGGGGCTGGTCGGCAGGCCCATAAACTGGAAGAGTGCCGTCGCGAAAGAGACGAATCCTGGTCACCGGCGTCGCGCGATGGTGGGGCGCGCTCGTGGTCCAGAGGCTGGTCGAGGACCCCGACGTGGCCGAGGTCATCGGCATCGACATCCGCGAGCCCCGCCACGACCTCGGCCGCGCGGATTACCTGAAGCTCGACATCAGGCACTCGCTCATCGGCAAACTCGTCCGCGCGGTCGGCATCGACACCGTGGTACACACCCTGACGCGCATCGACTCCTTCGACATGGACCCCGCGCGCGCTCACGAGATGAACGTCATCGGCACGTTGAACCTGCTGGCGGGTTGCGCCGGCACGGGCAGCCCGGTGCGCCGTTTCGTTCTCAAGTCCTCAGGTCACGTTTACGGGTCGCGCTTCGACCTGCCGACCGGCCTCCGCGAAGATCACCGGCTCGACAGCAACTCGCGTCACCAGTTCGTGCGCGACATCGTCGAGGTCGAGTCTTACGTGAGCGACTTTGCGGTGCGGAACCCGAACATCACGATCCTCGCCCTGCGGTTCAGCAACAGCCTCAACCCCGACGAGCCTCAACCGCTGGCGCGCTACCTCGACCTGGAGGTGGTGCCCACGGTGATCGGTTACGACCCGCCGCTCCAGCTGATTCACCGCGACGACGCCATCGAGGCAATGGTGCTAGCGACCAAGCGCGGGCCGGGTGGCGCCTACAACATCGCCCCCGCCGGGAACGAGCCGCTGTCGACGCTTCTCGATTCCGCCGGCAAGCTGCACGCCCCGTTGCTGCCGCCGATGGGACTTGGCCTCGCCGCGTTCGCCATCCGCCAGGCAGGCATCGCGTTCCTGTCACCACAACTGCTGGACCTGCTGCGCTGGGGACGGACGCTTTCCACCACCAAAGCGGCCCGCGAGCTCGGATTCCGCGCGGCACGGGACACGCGCGCCGCTTTCGAGGACTTCATCCAACACCGGCGCGTGCTGCGCTATGAGCCCGACCACCGCGTGTACCAGTACGAGAAGGAGCTCGAAGACTTCATCCACAGCCGCCAGGTCGCCTCATCGAACGGAGAGGGCGAAGTCGACGGGGCTCTCGTGGAGAGCGAGCCCGACGCTAAACCTCGCCGCCGCCCCCGTCCACCACAAGCACCTCACCGTTCACGTAGCTAGCGGCGTCGGAGGCCAGGAACAGGACGGCGCCGGCGACCTCTTCGGGCAGCCCGATCCGCCTCATCGGATTTTGAGCGAGCACCCGGTCCAGGATCGCCTGGTTGCCCCACAGCGCTTCCGCGAAACGAGTCTTGACCAAGCCGGGGGCGACCGCGTTGACGCGGACCTTGCCGCCAAGCTCGCGCGCGAGCTGCCGCGTGAGCATGATCACACCCGCCTTCGTCACGTTGTAGACGCCGAGTCCGATTCCAGGTCGCAGGCCGCCGATGCTGGCCACGTTTACGATCGCGCCTCCGTGTGCCTCCATAGAGGCTTCGTAGACGAGCTTGGTCAGCACAAACACGCCGCGCAAGTTGACCTCGAAGGTCTTGTCCCAAGCGCTGAGCTCGGCGCCGATCACCGGCCCGAAGTAGGGATTGGTGGCCGCGTTGTTGACGAGGATGTCGATCCGCGAGAAGCGCTCCATGACCGCGTGGACGAGGCGCTCGAGGTCTTCCGGACGCCCAGCGTGGGCGGCGATGGCCGTGGCGCGCTCGGCGTAGAGGGCGTTGATGCGCTCGGCCTCGGTGTCGAGGTCGGCCTGCTTCCGGCTCGAGAGGACGACCTGGGCTCCGTGCTCGGCCAGTGACTCGGCGATCGCGCTTCCGATGCCGCGGCTGGCGCCCGTGACAAGGGCAACGCGCCCGGACAGGTCGAAACGGGAGCTTGCGGGCACGGCTGATACGATAGCCGCCACTTAATCATCTTTTCGACTAGGGGTTAGATGGCGATCACCGGCAAGGCGGCCGAGGACATCCTCGAGCGCATTTTTCAGCCCACCACCAAGCCCAGCGCCCGAGACCAGGCTGAGGAAACGCTGCGGCATCCGAAGCGGCTGGTCTACGTCGCGATGTCCAACAAGAGCTTCTACTGGCGCGCCCACATCCAAAAGTTCGTTCTGGATTCCGGCCTCGTCCCGGTCAGCCCGTTCATGTTGTTCGACTACTACCTCATGCACACGGTCGACAAGGACGTGGTGCGCGAGGCGATGAACAACCTGCTGTCGAGATCGGACGAGGTGTGGGTGTTCGGGAGGCTGTCGCTGGGCGTGAAGGTGCAGGTCGGAATCGCCAAGCGGCTCAACAAGTCGGTGCGCTACTTCGACATCAGCGATCTGCCGGTGGCCGTGATGCCGATCAGCGAGGAAACTGCGCAGGAAGAGCTGCGCGACTAGGGATTCGAACTCCTCCCCGGTTATGGAGGAGGTGGCCGCGCGGCGGCTAAGCAGAGGTTCGGCGGTACCAGGCTCCAGGGTTCGCCAGCTCATTCAGCCGCGGCATCGAATCGGGGCCGTCCCAGACGCGATTGAGGATCTGGATTCCATGCTGGTCGAAGACCGCCCGACAGAACGCCTCCCCGCGCTGGTACTGCTGCAGCTTGAGGTCGAGCCCGGTCAGCTTCCAGATCAAGACTTCGAGCGCGCTCTTGCCGGTGCTTCGCTCGCGATATGCCTGCTCGATGCGATCGAATCCGGGAAGCAGCTTGCGACCCAGCTGGTTCATGACCAGGTTGCTGTAGCCCTCGACCACCGACATCGTGCCCTGCACCCTTCGCATCACGCGCCACTGCGCCGGCAAGACTCCGACGAAGGCGGCGTAGCGGGCGATGGCTGGGCCTTTCTTCGTCACCGACTCGATCAACACCCTCATCGACTCTTCCATGTATCTCCGCAGCCAGGGGTGTGCGGCGAACTGCCACGCGTGCGTCATCTCATGAAGGATCAACCAGCGCCGGAGGTCTTCTTCGGGGAGGTTGGCGTGGCGCTGCCAGTCGACGACGTTCGTCTCGACGAGGTACAACCCTTCTCCGCCCATCGGCTCGGCGGCCATGAGTTGCGGATCGTACTGACCCAGGACACGGCGGCCGAGGAAGGCGAGCATAGACCCGACGTAACGATCCACGCCCGCCTTGCCTACCTCGACGATCAGCGAGTTCGGCATTCGTCCGGCTTCGAGAACCGGGTCGACGGCACGGCGCAAGATCGTGAGATTGAGGTCGATCCAACCCTCTCGGTCGATCGCCTCGAATTGTGGGAACGACGCCCCCTTGGGCAGCCCGCCGACCAAGTTGAGTAGTGGACTCTCGAGCTTGTCCGCGAGGGCGCGGTAACCCATTGCCGCGGACGCGAGCTGGCCGCGGTCGAGGGCCGGATTATCGAGTCGAGCCCTCGCTGTTCGGCGCACCTCCTCCCAGTCGAGAAGTAGGGTGGTTCCGCCACGCGGCCGAACAGCTTCGGCCACCGCGGCCGTGGCCAGGCCCAACATGACGCCGTAGAAGGCTGAACGCCCTACAGATCGCCTCATCTCTCTACCAAAGCCTACGAGTGTCGAGGGCTCAAACTTGCGCCTGATGGTGCCGGCGCAGTTCGAGAGCTTCTTTGTAACGAGCGCCACCGTGAGCTCCGCGCTCATCGGTCTGCTGTTCGTTTCCATCTCGATCAACCCTGAGCGGATCTTCGGGCCCAACGCCGAGTCTGCCCGACAGGCCCAGGCGCTGAGCGCATTCAGCGCGCTCGCGAACATCTTCTTCATCTCGCTCGCGGCTTTGATCCCTGGTATTGCGATCGGTCCCGTGGTCGCAGTGATAGCGGTCCCGTCGATGCTGCAAACACTTGGGCTGCTGCTGCTCATCCCCCATTGGCGTGCGGAAAACGCCGTCCGGCGTGGCGTGATCCTGTTCTCGGTCAGCGCGCTGATCTACGGCTACGAGATGGCGATCGGCATCCGCATGTGGCTCGTTCCATCCGACACGGGCGCGCTGTCGGGTCTCCTCGAGCTGCTCCTCGGCGCCTATGCGATCGGCCTCGGGCGCGCCTGGGAGCTCCTCGGCGCGCCGCGTCTGGGCTGGTACGGGTTTCTGGCGGCCGCGCTGCAACGCAGGCGCGAGCGCAGCACGGAAAACCGACCGCCTGCAGCGAAGTCCTAGTAGATGTATGGCCAGTGGCGATTTCGCTTGAAGACGACCTTGCAGCCGTCGCAGCGAAACACGATCTGAACGTGCCGGCGCCCGATCGCCTGTGCGTCGCGGCCGCAGACGGGGCACGAAGCAGTCTCTTCCATGTACATCGCCGGAATCGGATCGACCTTGATCTCTAAGCGCCTTCTCTTCTTTGACATTTGCCTCTTTGTTGCCTTTCCTTCAAACCAGGTGGTTGCTCAGACGTCGAGCTGCGTCACGTCCAGGTTCTTCAGGTCCTCCGGGGGGTCTACTCCAGCGTTCTGCAGCCTTTTGAGCAGAGCGAGGATGTAGCGAACGCCAGCGAGATTGACGTGATGCTCTCGGGTCAGGGTCTGGATCGCCTGTAGCTTCATCACGTCCCGGCGCGAGTAGCGCCTTCGATTGGTAACGGTGCGCTTGGGCTGAATCATGCTCAAGTGCTCGTACATCATCAAAGTGCGGGGATGTACCTCGAGGATCTCCGAGGCGACGCTGAGCGTGAAAATCGGCTTGTCGAGATCCATCGACGAGTCGTGGTTGCTGGCGAGCGAGGTCGCCACAAGATCGCGGGACTTGACCTTCATTTCTTTCTGGGGCGGGCGGGTTGTGTGCTTTAAGCGATTGCGGGCCTAACTTTGGGTGACAGGATCGGTGGCAGGTTCGGTGCAATTGTGGAAGGCCCAAATGGGGCAAGCAAAGTATTTTTGTTAAGGAGTGCGGTCATATCGCCTAACCGACTGTCGCCAGGCCCCTTTTTATAGCCTCCATACAATTCCCGCGTGCACGCGATCCTCAGTCTGGGCCTGGTCAGCGTCTCGGTCGGGCTGAGCAACTTCGCCGGGGCCATCGGGATAGGCCTCAGCGGGATCGACGTCAAAACACGGATTCGAGTGGGGCTGGCGTTCGGCTTCTTCGAGGCCTTGATGCCGGCGCTCGGCCTTCTCCTGGGGCACCAGGTGGCGTGGCTGTTCGGCGGCTACGGGAAGTATGTAGGCGGCGCCATCTTGATCCTGACCGGCGGCTACACCATCTTCCAAGAGCGGTTTATCAAGAAAGACCAGACCCAGCACACCGAGATGACCGCCCGCAGCCTCTTGATCACAGCGCTAGCGCTCAGCATCGACAACCTGGCTGTGGGATTTGCGCTGGCCGTTTATCCCGTCGACATCTGGCTGGCGGCTGTCACCTTCGGGGTGGTGAGCATCGTGATGTCCCTGGTCGGGCTCGAGGTCGGGCATTTTCTCGGCAAGCGGGCCGCGGAGTGGAGTGAGGAGATCGGCGGCGGCGTGCTCATCCTGGTCGGGGTCGCGATCGGGCTCGGAGTTCTAGGCTAGTCCCGTGGCCGAAAAACCAGCTCTCGAGCAAGTGCTGCTCACCACCGCAGGCCACATCGCGGCGGTCACGCTGAACCGACCCGACCAGCGCAACCCGCTTTCGGCGACGATGCTGCGCGACCTGGCGGCCGCCTTCCGCTGGTGCCAGCAGGAGCCCGAAGTCCGGGTGGTCGTCCTGACCGGCGCCGGCCGCGTGTTCTGCGCGGGCGCCGACCTGACGAGCTTCGACGGAGACACCACCAGCCTGGAGAAGTTCCGCAGCCGGGACCTGTTCGTCGACCTCTTCATCCTGATGGCGGAGCTCGGCAAACCGATCGTCGGCCGAATCAACGGCCACGCGCTCGCGGGTGGGCTCGGACTCGCGTGCTCATGTGATCTGCTGATCGCCGTTGACACTGCGACTTTCGGCACGCCCGAGATCAACGTCGGAATCTGGCCGATGATGATCCAGGCCATCCTGTCTCGCAGCATCCCGCGCAAAGTCCTTCTCGAGATGGAGATGCTGGGCGACCGATGGACCGCGACGCAGCTGCAATCGCTCGGGGTGATCAATCGCGTGGTCGCGCATGAGCACCTGGACTCGACGGTGAACGAGATCACGGAGGCGCTGGCCAAGAAATCGCCCGTGGCCATGCGACTCGGACGCGACTCGCTGTACCGCCAGCAGGACATGGACTTCCGCGCCGCGCTCCATTACCTGCACGGCCAGTTCCTGCTCGTCTCGCAGACAGAGGATTCGCGCGAGGGGATCAAGGCTTTCTTCGAGAAGCGCGAACCGGACTTCAAGGGAAAGTGACATCCCGGCAGCGCGAGCTGCGCGACAAAGCTCTGAAGGGTGGGACTCGTTACCTGCCCAAGTTGCGCGAGCAGAACAAGCTGACCGCCCGCGAACGGCTCGATCTCCTGCTCGACGAAGGCTCGTTCGTCGAGGACGGCCTGTTCGCGAACGTGATCGCGAACGAGCTGCCGGCCGACGGCGTGGTGACCGGCCTGGGCACGATCGAGGCCCGCCAGATCGCCGTGATGGCCAATGACCCGACTGTGAAGGCAGGAAGCTGGGGCGCGCGAACAGTCGAGAAGATCATCCGCATCCAGGAGACCTCGGCACGGCTTCGCGTCCCGCTGTTCTACCTGGTCGACTCGGCCGGCGCCCGCATCACCGACCAGATCGAGATGTTCCCCGGCCGCCGCCATGCCGGGCGCATCTTCTTCAACGAGGTGCAGCTGTCGGGCGCGGTGCCCCAGATCTGCATGCTGTTTGGTCCGTCAGCGGCCGGCGGCGCCTACATTCCCGCTTTTTGCGATGTCGTGGTCATGGTCGAGGGCAACGCCTCGATGTACCTCGGGTCGCCGCGCATGGTCGAGGTCGTGGTCGGGGAGAAGGTCTCGCTGGAAGAGCTGGGCGGGGCACGAATGCACGCCACCGAAAGCGGGCTGGGCGATGCGCTCGTGGCGGACGACAAAGAAGCGATCGAATTCGCGAAAGCCTATTTCCGATACATGCCGCAACGCGCCGGTGAAAAACCACGATCCTGCGATGCGAAGCCCGCGCGCGCTCCGTCGAAGCCGATCGCAGAGCTCATCCCCGATGAACCGAACCGCGGTTACGACATGCGCAAGCTGATCGACGCGATCATCGACGAAGGCAGCTGGCTCGAGATCAAGAAGCTCTTCGCGAAGGAGCTGCTCACCGGATTCGCACGTCTCGACGGACAGGCAGTCGGCATCTTGGCCAACCAGCCGATGCAAAAAGGCGGCGTGCTGTTCAATGACTCCGCGGACAAGGCGGCGCGCTTCATCTGGTTGTGCGACGCGTTCGAGATCCCTCTCCTTTTTCTCGCCGACGTCCCCGGTTTCATGATTGGAACCGACGTCGAGAAGCGGGGCATCATCCGCCATGGCGCGAAGATGATCAGCGCGGTCTCCGAAGCCACCGTTCCCAAGATCTCGGTCATCGTTCGCAAGGCATACGGCGCCGGGCTCTACGCGATGGCCGGACCAGCCTTCGATTCGGACGCCGTCATCGCGTTGCCGTCGGCGCAAATCGCGGTCATGGGACCCGAGCCCGCCGTCAACGCGGTCTTCTACAACAAGCTCGCCGAGCTACCCGAGGACCAGCGCGCGGCAAAGCGCAAAGAGCTCGAGGACAAGTATCGCGAGGACGTCGACCTCTACAAACTTGCCTCGAATCTGATCGTCGACGACGTGGTCGAGCCCGAGCACCTGCGCGAGACTTTGATCGCTCGCTTCCGCGCCTACTCGACACGCGTGGCACATCGCGTCGACCGCAAGCACGGGGTGTTCCCGGTCTAGAAGAGGCGCATGGCGGCGAGCCCGACCGCGAGGGCAACGACGCCCCAGGCGAATGCCTTCAATCCGACCTCGAGGGGTCGCAGCAGCGCGTGCTCGTCCAGGTTCGTCTCCGACCCGTCGAGCAGGGTCAGCGTGCCGGTGACCGACCTCGTCTTGCGGCGCAGCAGGCGCGCGGGCGTGCTCAGGGCCCGCTGGCCGAACGAAAGCGCGTAGGCGGCAACCGCAACGGCCACCGCAGCGAAGGAAAGGCGCCCGGTTTGGGCGAAGTACGCGGTGAGGACCGGGAACGCGCCCCATGACAGGGCGAACCAGAAGTCGCCGTGCAGGCGGCCGCCCAGCAGCTCGAGGTTGTAGGCGAAGACGAACAGAACGCCGGCGGCGATGAACGGCAGCAAGCCAGGTCCCACGACAAAGACTCCAGCCAGACCAAGCCCGACCGCCCCGACGAGGCCGAGGATCGCCGCCGCCCACAGCGTTTTCGCCGGAAGATCGGTCTGCAGCGGCCGCCCACGAAGCTCGTCGAGCGCGTGCGCGGAGATCCCCACCGCGAGGAAGAAAGCGAGGACAGTGGCGGCGAGCCGCTTCACGTCCAGCGACGGCGCCAGGCCGGCACCGATTACGACATACGAGAGATGCCACGCGGTATATGGGGGGTGCAGGACTGCCCACACGTCGCGCCTCCACCCTCTCGCCCGCGTCGCGTAATACGCCGGCCCGAGGATCCGAGCCTCCTCAGGCATGGTGCTTCTGGCCCCACATCACAAGCCCGCCGCCAAGGCTCATCACCTCATCCTCGACGTCGACCATTCCTGCCTCGCGCCACGCCTCGAAGAGGCGGTCCATGGGCCAGCGCCGGTGGAACGCCTCGATGTTGGGGCCCAGAAAGCGGCCTGCTTTCCACCAGGCGCGGCCGCCGAGCACGAATCCCGCCCCCGGCATCAGGGCGCGAGTGTAAAGCCGCCAGCTCATCCGCCAGAGCGCGCCGGGCGGAACGTAGAAGTCGAGGCCGGCCATGGCGCCGCCCGGGCGGAGCACGCGGCCCAGCTCTCGCAGGGTCGCCGCGGGGTCGGCCACGTAGCGCAGCACGTACGTGAAGCTGACCGCGTCGAATGAAGCCGACGGAAATGGCAGCTGCTCGGCTCGCGCGTGCTGCAGCCTGATCCGGCGGTCCAGCCCGGCGGCGTCAACCCGTTTCCGGCCAACCTCCAACATCGGCTCGCTGATGTCGATCCCGACGATGTCGGCGCCGGTCGCTCTGGCGAGGGCGATCGCCACGCTCGCGGTGCCGGTCGCCACATCGAGTACACGGCGAGGCTTCATGCGCGCGATGTGTTGGACCAGCTCGTGGCGCCAGTTCGCGTTCTGGCCGAGAGAAAGCACTTCGGCGAGGAGGTCGTACCTCGCGGGCAGATCCTCGAAGAGATGCGCCGCGAAGGCGTTCTCAGCGCTCGCGGCCGGCGGGCCGAGCTCTGCCATGGGCGCCTCCAGCGTAGTTTCTTTCCGAATGGCTGGCTGGGCAGACTTCGAAGCGCAACAGCCTGAGTTTGCGTCGCGCGTGCGCAAGCTGATGCGCTCGCGCAAGCATCTGACGATGGCGACCCTGCGGCGCGACGGGTCGCCCAGGATCAGCGGCACCGAGGTCCAGTTCGCCGGCGGTCAGCTCACCATTGGGTCGATGCCGGGGGCGGTGAAGGCGATGGACCTGCTCCGCGATGGGCGCATCGCGATTCACGGGCCAACGCACGATCCCGTGAAAAGCGGGAGCTGGCGGGGCGAGGCGAAGATTGCGGGCCGTGCCCTGGAGACACCGGCCGAAGGAGATGCGCACGCGTTTTGGATCGACATCGATGAGGTCGTGATCACGCGGCTGAACGAGGCGCGCGACCGACTCGTGATCGAGTCCTGGAAACCCGCCCGCGGCTATCGCATGACCGAGCGGGCCTAGACGAACAGAGGGACGGAGTGGGACCGCTCGAGGAGCGCTTCCATGGCCTGGTCTTGGGGCAGCTGGTGGAAACGGCTCGCTGCGTCGAGGACCAGCGGGAGCAGGTCGACGTCGCCGACGCTGTTCAAGAAAATGCCTCGCCTCGCCAGCACCCACCAGACCGCCAGGTCGATATCGTCTGGCTGCTCGAGTGGCTGGTACCAGGTGGTGCGAGTGTGGTCGCTCTCCATCCACGGCCGCATGGCGATCGACTTGATCGTCTGGACCGCGACATGTCGCTCCTCGCACAGCTTCGTCAATGCGTCGAAGTTCTCGCGGTAGTACACGTTCTGCATCGTGATGAAGTTGCAAGGCAGCAGCACCGAATCGAAGTCGAATCGATCGAGGCTTCGCCGGTGTGTGGCGGCAATCTGCGTGCCGTGGCCCGTGACGCCGATCCATTTGATCAGACCTTCCTCGCGCGCGGTCAGCGCCGCGTCGAGCGCTCCGCCAGGACTGAGCGCCTGGTCCCACTCGATGGGATCCGCCAGCGAGTGCATCTGCCAGAGGTCGACGTGATCGACTCCGAGGCGATCGAGCGATCGATTCAGCTGCTCGCGTGCCCCCGTCTCGTCCCGCTTGTCGACCTTGGTCGCGAGAAAGAACCGCCCCGGCTCGCGCTTCAGCCACGGCGCGATCCGCAGCTCTGAATCGCCGTAGCTCGCAGCGGTGTCGATGTGGTTGACGCCGTGACGCAGCAGCACCTCGAGAGTCTGATCGGCGACCTTTTGCGAGACATGAGCCAGCGACGCGGCGCCGAAAATCACCCTCGTGCTTTTGTGGCCGGTGCGACCGAAGTCGGCCTTCGAGATCACCACTTCAACTTACTCCGAATGCGGCGGCGCCTTGCGAGTGTGTATCGTGGGTCGGCGTCAGTTCAATTCACAGGAGGCCGCAGTGGAGTTTTTCAACCTCAAGACGAAGCAGAAAGTCGAAATTCCAGACAACCAGCTGAAGAAGCGACGCAGCGTGCGGACCACGAGCGGCGGCAAGCGACAGGAGCGCTACGCCGTGATCGCGGAAGTCCACGAGGGTGGGAAGCCGCTGCAGCTGTACAAGTTCGTGAACAAGGAGACCTTCGACCGGCTCGACGTACCCGAGTCCAACTAGCCGCCTGATGCGGTAGCCGCCAGAGGCTCGAGGCTCAGAAACTTGCCCGAGTAGGCGGCAAAGTAGACGCGGACCTTCTGGGAGTCGCGCCCAAGGTGGTCGGCGAGCTTGGGGTCGATGTCGAACTCCTTGTCGCCGACCATCACTTTGTACTTGTACTGGTCGTACTTGTACTGGTCTGGGTACGCGTAAGTGCTCGGAAACGGCCTTGCGAGAGAGTTGGTCCTCACTGCGAGGCGCCTGAGTGTGGGTGCGCCTGTCACCGAGCTGACCCTCCCCAAAACCGCGTCGCCGAGCACGAAGACGACGCCCAGGCCGCCGCCGACCGTCATGGCGACGCACAGCAGAAAGAAGATCGTCACCAATAAGCCGCCGAAGATGCCCAGGTCGCCGAATGCGTTGAGCAGGTTCGGACCCAAGGCAATCGCGATGACCAGTCCGATGCCGGTCATGAACAGAAGGGACCCAACTCCGCGAAGCAACCTGAAACGCTGCCGCGCCGTGATGTGCCCGGCGCGGTTGGCGTCAACGTCTGACACGCGCCGATCAGTCGAAAAGCGAGGCGATGTCGGACCGGTTGATCGCCAACGCGAGGCCGCGGGCGTCGCGTTCGGCGTAGTCAGTCTGTGAGGGATCGGCGCCCTGGTCCAGGAGTAGACGCACCATGTCAGGACTGCCACCCATCACCGCGCCGTGGATCGGCGCGGCGGCCTGCGCCCGCGCGTTGACGTCGGCGCCGGCCTCGAGCAGACGCTCGGCGACCCCGAGGTTGCCCCCGATGGCGGCGAAGTAAAGCGCCGGAAGATCGTGAATGCCGCGCTCATGCACGCGGTCGGGATGTGCCTTCAGCTCGTTGTCGACCTCATCGAGGCGCCCGAGAGCGAGCGCGGTAAAGAAATCGATCTGCGCGCCGTGATCGAGCAGGAACTCGATGATCGGGCGATTGCCCATCTGCGTGGCGGCCTCGATCGGCGTCTCGTTCCACGAGGCTTTGGCGTTCATGAGGTCGGGCTGCCTGACGACGATCTCTTGCACACGCTCGAGGTTGCCGTGCGCGTTGCCGACCAGCTCGTCGACCACCGCCTGAGTGGCCTGATCCACGCTTTACGCGCCGTCGAGGAACGGGATCACGGCCGCGGAGAGGGCCGGCGCGACATTGATGTCGTAGTGCGTCAAGCCAGGCAGGATTGCCAGCCGGTGATGAGTCATGCCCGAGCCGTCCCAGTGGGCGTCCCGCAAGCCTCCACCCAGAAGCTGGAAGAACTCGACAGCGTGCGCGGGCGGTAAACCGTCGGCGTCACCGATCACGATCATGACCGGCATCTGCAGGCCAGAAACTTCTGCCGACCAGTCGTAGTCGACCTTCAACGCGGTCGTCAGCTGGTGGACCAGGACCGGCCAATCCTCTACTCGTGGCGCTATCCGCTCGTACGCCTGATACATCGGGCTCTGCTTGAGAAATTCAGCGGTCTCCGGGCCCATCGCGTCCATGCCGGCGGTCATCTCCGGATACCAACCATCCCGCTTGAACACAGTCGACACGAGGACTAGGCGGTCGACGAGGTCTGGGTGCTGGATCGCCGTCCGCAGTCCGACCGCGCCACCAAGCGAGAAGCCCATGATCGCCACTCGCTCGAGGCCAAGTTTCTCGATCAAGGCGGCGATGTCGTCGGCCATGGCCTCGAATTTCATCGGTCGATCCGCGGCCGGAGAGCGGCCATGGGACTGAAGGTCCACACCGATGACGCGATTGCCCGCAGCGAGGAGCTCGATATTCGGCCCGAACATCTCGACCGATCCGAAACCGCCGTGCAAGAGGACGAGCGGCTTGCCGTTGCCGAATTCCTGGTAGCCGAGCTGGATTCCGTTCACGCGAGCCAGGTTCGTCTTGGTCTGCATTGTCACAAGCCCCCGATTTGATTTGCACCCAGCCTTACACAATAAGAACCTTCGCGGAGTTGTTAAGACGCCCGAAATCTGCTTGCTGGCCAACACGCCAACGTTCGCCGCCCCTTAACTTCGGAGATGTACCCACGTGGGTGGCAGCCCTCGGGACTGGCGAGCGGCTTGGGCGGTTTGGCCGCCTGTTGTTCAGGCGTGACAAGCCACTCAGTCGTGGGCATTTGAGTAAGCGATGGTTCATGTCGGTTTTAGTTAACGGGTCGGATTGTCGGGGCCGCGATCGCCGGCATAAGGTCCGGGTGGGGGCGTCCGGCCCACACGTCGCCCCCAACAAAACATCCGAAGGGTTGGCTACAAATCCTCGCCTGCCGCGCGGAAGACTGAGCGGCCACCGAACGACAGCAGCACCCGTCCAGCCGACTGGCGATGTGATCCCGGCTCGGAATCGTCAGGGCTGACGAGCGAAGGCCACTCCGGTGGATGTCTACGCGCGGGGCGATCGGCGCCCGGTGGTGGAAGGGCGGCACCGCGCACAACCCATCACAAGAGCGATCAGGACGGCCGCGAGTGGCCTGAGGGTCCGGCCGTCTATGTCGCCGCGCGACGGTTAAACAAACTGCGGCGATATTCCTTGCGACGCAGCGCTGTTCTGCGCTCTTTGGCATCGACTGCGTCGCTGCGCGTTAGACCGACTCGACGCTCTGTACCAGACCTCCGTTCGGCGCGGCGACGATCCGCTCCCGACCGCCGCTCGGTGGTCCTGCGTTCCATCGTGCCGCGCATTATCTGCCTCCATCTTTGCCCACTCCATAGGCAAAGCTGCCCCTGAAGGGGCGAAGAGACTGAGCGGGTCGGTCCCCTCGCTGATTTGGGAACCTGTCGACGCTCCGCTCGTACCCACTCGAACGTCGCATTCCAGCCACGCGAGCTGCACGGCCGAACTGGGCGCGGAAGCAGCGGTATCCGCGGCCAGTCGCGGCGACGAACCTCCTGCCCCGGCTGTGAGCAATGACGCAGACCTGGACGAGATCGGGTGCGAGTCGTCCGGCTAAAAGCGCTCCACCCATCGCGCGCGCCATTCGGCCGGCTCCAGAGTGGCGCTTGCGCTTGGCTGAGGTCGCGACGCAGGCGAATGCTCGACTCCGGCGCCTCGCGTTGGCGAGCTCTACGCGCACGTGACGCCAAAGATGCGGGCAAACGCAGCCGCGCGATTCGGGTCGCTGCTCAGTTGGGCCAGGCTCGCATCAGTCGCAGAGGCAAAGGCAGTCGGAGAGCGATAACGCGACCAAGCCTGGTATCAAACACTTTCGAATCGCGCATCGGGTCAACGACGTCGAGGCGTTCGCGTCCGCATCTAATTTTCGGCGCTGTGCTCTTCCAAAGGGTCACGAAGAAACGCCGCGAACTCCTCGCCATAGTCGGTGAGTGCGAAGGCGCCTGGCTCGTAGTCGAACGTGCCAAGACCCCAGTCCCTCAGTACGCCATAGCGCACGAGCTCGTACCCGTAGGCGATCGCACGGTGCTCGGGCAGCCCGGTGGAGGAGGCAATGTCCGGCCCCAGAACCCGGCCAACAGTCTGCTCTGCCTCCTGCGGGTCCGGGTTCTTCGTCCGTACGCATACGAACTGGAACACTCTGATGTGGTCCGTGCTCAGGTCCCCGATGATCCTCACGAAGCCCTCTTTGGGGGTGGCTATCGGATCGCGCATCGCGGCGTTGATGAATATTCTGCTGAATAGGTCGATTTTCTCTTTCTCGTAGCTCTTGGCGTTCATCGTCAAGATGTCAATCAGCAAGCTGGTGAACTCGTCTGAGTCAAGGAACTCACGGTCGATCTTCGTCTCGTCTAATCGTCGGGTGTATTCGCCCACCGTCAAGAAAAGCTGCTTTGTATTCTTCTCGGCCAATTGCGCTGCCCGGCCGCTTAGCGCGCCGCTGATGGCAGCACCCACAGGTCCCGCGATGGATAAGGCCCCCTGCAACAGCGCGTTCGCAATCGGCGAGCCAGCGGTCGCCGTGTTCGCCTCGTCCAGCTTCGCCACGAACCGATCGCGGATGGGCGCAGGCGGGAGACGACCAGCGACGCTTTTTGGTTGCTTGATCAAAGCGTGCAGCCGAACTCCATCCGTGTTTTCAGCGTCCAAGTCCGGCGGCGTCACCGGATCATGCAATGAGTCGTCGTCGCCAGGGGACGGGGGAATGAACGGGATTGCATGACCTCCTCGCTCCGCAGGAATCTGTGATCCGGCTGTGATCCGGCTGGCCGTTTCGGGCGCCGGCGACCGATCGACTGTGGCGGTTCGAATACGACTTGTTGGTGCGCCTGGCAGGAATCGAACCTGCTGCCTTTCGGTCCGGAGCCGAACGCTCTGTCCGGTGAGCTACAGGCGCGATAGGTCTTACCCAGTCTAAACTGCGCCCCCCGTGACCCGATTCGCGGCGTGCATCGCGGCCATCGTGCTGTTGGGCGCATGCCAGAACGAAACTCATGTGGTCTTCAGCCCTGTGCCGAGCCCATCACCGCATGCGGCTCCGACCGCGGCGATCCTTCAATCCGCCGACGTGCCCGCCACGGTCAACCCATGTCTCGGATCCGGGCCACTCGATGTCTATCTTTCCGTGCTCGCCAACTCGGACGCCGCCCTGGCGAGTCGCCTCAGCGCCGAATGGGATGAGCTGCTGAGCCACGGCGCCCGGGCGGGCGCGATATCTGTCTTCACAGCCAACCCTTCCGCTTGCAAGGCAGAGCTGGGCGCGACGACGACCCTGAAATCCGTGGCGAGCGTCGTC